>JAWPMW010000001.1:0-600000 GCA_033344735.1 Gammaproteobacteria bacterium | reverse complement strand
CTAACGTTTCAGAAAGTGTTGGATGAGGATGAATTAATTCACCTAATTCATTTGCGGTACATTGTTTTTTGATTGCGAGTGCTGCTTCTGAAATTAAATCTCCTGCATTGGTACCAACTATTCCAGCACCTATTATTATTTTTGTCGCCGGATCATATAAAGTTTTTGTAATACCCTCACTTCTTTCTATACTTAATGAGCGGCCACTAGCAGCCCAGGGGAAAACTCCAACTTCGTATTTGATGTTTGATTTTTTTGCTTGTTTTTCAGTCATCCCAACCCAGGCAATCTCTGGGTCCGTATATGCGACAGATGGAATTAAGGTTGCATCAAAGCTCGAATTCATCCCGGCAATAACTTCTGCCGCTACTCGACCTTCATGTGCCGCTTTATGAGCCAACATTGGTTGACCAACGACATCACCAATAGCAAAAATATTATCAACATTAGTCCTCATTTGTTTATCAGTTGAAATAAATCCTCGCTCGTCTACATTAACACCTGCATTTTCAACATCAATGAGATTCCCATTTGATTTCCTACCAACAGAAATCAGTACTTTATCAAATAAGTCTTTTTTAAGTCCATCTGCACCTTCAAATTTCACATACATACCTGTGATAGTAGACTCAATACTAATTACTTTGTTGTTTAAATAGATATTCTCATATAATTTTTCTATTCTCTTATGAAGAGGTTTAACTAAATCTTCATCAGCACCTGGTATCAAGGAATCAGCAAATTCTACGATTGTTACCTTAGAGCCTAACTCATGATAAACCGTGGCCATTTCTAATCCGATTATACCTCCACCAACAATTAATAATCGCTCAGGAACATCTTTGACTTCCAATGCATCAGTTGAAGTTTGCATTCTAGGATCATCATTTGGGAAATCTGGTATTTCTATTGGTTCAGATCCTACAGCAATTACTGCTTTCTCAAATTCAATAAATGCTGATCTACCACCGGGAAATATAACTTTTAACTTATTTGATGAAACAAATAATCCTTCACCATTCACTATTTGGACGTCACGCTTATTTGCTAAATTAGCTAAACCTTTAGTTAGCTTAGTAACAACTTTATTTTTCCATCCACGTAATTTATCAGTATCAATATCTAATAAAGAAAAGTTAATACCAAGATTATTCATTTCTTTTGTTTCACTAACGACTTTTGCAGCATGCAATAATGCTTTAGAAGGTATACAACCAACATTAAGGCATACACCACCCAATGTATTATACCTTTCGACTAAAATAACTTTTTTGCCCAAATCTGCTGCTCTAAATGCAGCTGAGTATCCTCCTGGACCAGAACCCAATACTAAAACTTCTACAGATACATCTTCTTCAAGCTCATTTAAATGATTATTATCTAACGATTCACCTTCGTTAGATTGATCTCCCGCTAGATCAACATTCATTAACAATTGGTCTTCATTAACTTCTTCACCAACTGAAACTAATATTTCTTTAACAATACCATTACCTGGAGATTCAAGCTCTATAGCAACTTTACTAGTTTCGAAAATTACTAATATATCTCCATTTTTTATGGTGTCGCCAACAGAAACTAAAATTTCTTGTACTTTTGCGCCTTCAGCTTCACCTAAGTCAGGTACATTTATATTTTTTAACATATGCTATTTTAGAATTGAGGGACGCATGAATAAGGAATTAAGATTCATGTGCTAGCTTCCATACTGAGTACGACTGGTTACCAAATATTCAACTATAGATGGATTCACTAAAGTAGAGGTATCTCCAACATCATCAAATTCATTATTAGAGATTTTACGCAAAATCCTTCGCATTACTTTGCCACTGCGTGTTTTTGGTAATTCTGGTGTCCAATGAAGTACATCTGGTTTAGCTATTCCACTAATTTCACTCTTAACCAAACCTAGCAATTCATTTATCATTTCTTCGTCAGGTTGATAATTATTAATTAATGCAACGTATGCATAAATTCCTTGACCTTTCACAGGGTGCGGATATCCAACTACGGCTGCTTCAGCTACAGCCTCATGCTTAATCAGTGCTGCCTCAATTTCCGTTGCACCTAACAAATGACCAGCAACATTTAATGTATCATCTGCTCTTCCAGTAATTCTTAATGTCTTTTGCTGATTATACTGCGCTCTATCCCCCGGTATATAATACCCACCATTTTTACTATCGATAAAATACGTTTCTCGAAAACGTTTTTCGTCATTGTAAATAGTGAGCATCTGCCCAGGCCATGGTTCTTTTATAACTAAATTTCCTGATTCATCTGATGTTAGCTTATGATTATCATCAACCAAGTCTGGAACAATTCCAAACATTGGCTTTACGTCGTCACCACATTCATGTGTTATTGAATGTGGTAATTGTGAAAGCATGATGCCTCCAGTTTCAGTTTGCCACCACGTATCAATAATTGGACACTTTTGTTTTCCTACTTTATCAAAGTACCAATGCCATGTTTCAGGGTCTATAGGCTCACCAACAGATCCAAGCAACCTTAAACTTTCACGTGTTGAATCAGTTAAGTGACTGTCACCCATTCCTACAAGTGTTCTTAAAATAGTAGGAGCTGTATACAATGTACTTACCTTATATTTATCAATCATATCCCAATAGCGGCTTGCAGTAGGATAAGTTGGGACGCCCTCATAAAGTAAAATTGTCGCACCCATAGATAATGGACCATACAATACATAAGAATGTCCTGTTATCCATGCTAAGTCTGCAGTACACCAAAATATCTCGTTTTCTTTATAATCAAACACATATTTGAATGTAATATTACAATGTAATAAATAACCAGCAGATGAATGAAGTATACCTTTTGGCTTACCAGTAGAACCCGATGTGTAAAGAATAAATAAAGGATCATTTGACTCCATTTGTGTAGGATTACACACATCAGACTCATTCTTCTTGACCTCGTGATACCACACATCTCTTTCAGTAATCATGTTCACATTTGTTTCGGTGTGCTTTATAACGATTACACTTTCCACTAACGGGCAATTTAATAAAGCATCATCGATAATGCTTTTAATTGGGACATTTTTTCCTCCACGTTTGCCTTCATTAGCTGTAACAACAACTTTACATTGAGTATCAACAATTCTGTCTTTTAATGCATTAGATGAAAACCCGCCAAATATTACAGAATGAATAGCTCCTACCCTTGCACAAGCAAGCATAGCAACAGCAGTTTCTATAATATTTGGCATATATATACAGACTCTATCTCCTTTACATACCCCATAAGATTTAAGTACATTAGAAAATATGCAAACTTCTTTATGCAGTTCTGCATAAGATATCTTTCTACAATCATTAGGATTATCACCCTCCCAAATAATTGCTGTTTTATCGCCTCTTTTAGATAAATGGCGATCTAAACAATTGGACGATACATTTAACTTGCCGCCACTAAACCATTTTGCATGTGTTTTATCATTATTGTTGCTTCTCACTTCATTCCAAGGATGCATCCAATCAATAAGATAGCTTGCTTGTTCAGACCAAAATCCAACAGGATCTTGAACAGACCAATCATATAAAGATTGATATTTTTCATTTACAGGGTACTTATTCATAGAAATTAATTAACTAATAAAATTTGTCTTTATTTATAAATTATTCTTGTGTCGATAAAAATATGTATAATTTTTATTTTCTTGTAAATATATTTAGAATCTTTTTCATTAGAGATACTTTTTCATCTACTTGAGGCTTAGCACTAATGCTTTTTCCATTAATTTTAGTTTCACCATCAACTTCGACAACTCTAGTTAACATATCCATTACGGGGCATTGTTCTTCTACATCATGTATTAATTTATCTAATATTGATTGATCAGCACTACTAGATAGATTAGTCTCATATTTAATTGATGAAAAACCTGGAAATATCGACTCTTCCTTATTAAGGCCAAGCAAGCCACGCACATTAAGGTTGGCGGTTAATGTTACTTCACATTCTTCTATCGGTATGTCTCGCACAGAAGCTAAAGCTGAGTACATAATTTGCTGACATGATCCCAATGCAACAAGAACTAATTCAACAGGGCTCGCACTTAAATCAGAACCGCCGAAAGATGATGGTTCATCAACTAGCAACTTATGCGCTCGACGAATTTGATTTTTGCATAATGTGCCACCTTCCCATTGCGTATTGACATAATATTTAAACTTACCAAACTCAGGATCACTCTGTGTTTTTTCTATCATATTATTGATAGAAACTTTTACAGACTCTAAACTTTTTATATTTTCGTCACTCATTTTGCGTACTACTTAATTTATGAATTTAAATATTTCTATTTATTAAAATACACTTAATCTCTTTTATGATTAAGTGTATTGCCAAGTAAAATTAATTTATGGAACTAGGATAATAGAAGCAATAAATAAGCCAAAGTCTTAAGCTTATGAATTGTCGATATTTATATTTTCATTAATAATCAATTCAATTTGAATTGTTTCTAAATGACTTAAATTTAAAAATTGATATAAATTCATGTTTCTTTTTTACTCAAAAAAACACTAATCTGGGCATATTTCATATGTGTCGTGTGTACGAAATAAGTATTTACCATTAGATTTGTCATCATAAAACCAATCTAGAACTTGGTTCATTAATTTATAAGAAAGCGTATCCCAAGGAATATCACACTCAGCAAAGAATTTAGCATCCATACACTCTTCTCCCGCTTCGGTATAATCTGAGTTAACAGAACCACGAAATACAAAATATACTTGATTAATTTTTGGACAATTTACTAAAGTATACAAATGCAACTTATTGACTATCACACCTGTTTCTTCTTGTGTTTCACGAATAGCCGCTTCCTCTACAGTTTCATTTTTTTCCATATAACCGCCAGGAAGAGTCCAAAAGCCCAGTCTAGGTTTTATTGCACGTTTGCATAATAAAACTTTACCTCTGTAATCTATCAAACTAAGAACAATTATTTTAGGGTTTTCATAATATACGGCATTACAATTTACACACATATGTGTTGAAACATCATCTTTCAGATGATTAGATTTTTCAATTTTTGCACCGCAACGGCTACAGTAATTTATTTCATTCTGTATGTCATCCATAGGGAACTTCAGGAAATTCAATCATCATCGATAGATTCAATTACAACTCATGATCTTATAACTTAATATCTACAATAAATATTTAATCATCATATAAATTCGTGTATGTATCCATGCCTACACCACCATGATTTTTTGGAAATGCAGCGGTAATATTAACTACGTATTTTTCTGGCATGTCATTCCAAATTTCTTCTGCTTCATCCATATTAATAACACTAATATTTTCAGCGCTGTCATCTTGTAAAAAATAATTAGAATTCAATGCTCTGAATAAAAATTTTTCATTGCTTAGGTCATAGGCAAGTAACGTTGAAGTATCTGTACGATAAGTTTCTTCATCTACAACTTGTTGCAATATTTTGTAATTTACATTTTTATTAGTCATTAATTTCTCCTAGTTGCATAATATTATAAATCTATACTAATTATGCATCTGTTAATGATTGCCTTTTTATCGTTGGTCCTAAAGCACCTATAATACTTAACTTGTCATCAGGTAGTATTTTCTGGAAATTTACAACTGATTCGCCCAGTTGTTGCAATTTCATCATTATCTCATCACTACTAATATTTCCTTGGGAATAATGATTATTATTAGCGTACACCACACCAGGCAATACAATTGCTAAAAAGAACCCAAGTAATGGTTTCAACTCATGCTCTAGTGCTAAATAATGATGATCGCTACCACCAGTTGCGATCAAACCTACTGGTTTACCAATCATTGACTCATTTGGAATTAAATCAAATAGATTTTTAAGAATTCCTGTATATGTGCCTCGATACATCGGTGTTCCAATAATATATGCGTCAGCATTAATTATCTTATCAATTAAAACTCTTGCATCGCCCTCGTATTGTGATGGATCTCGGGCATCGCAAAATTGCACATTAAACTGGCTCACATTTAATGTTTCTATATCTATGCTGGAATCATAATTATGCGCATAATTTAAAGCAGTATTTACTGCGATTAAAGTTTTAGAGCTTTGCGTTGGTCCACCTGATATTCCAAGTAGCTTCATTTATTTATCACTCAAAATTATTACAGTTATAGGAGACGCTACAGTCTATTGAAATATCACTTCCTACTTTATTATTTAATGTCATGAAACATAAGCCGACTTCTTCTTACCAACAGACTTACCTTTACGCAAATCTTCTTCCTTCTCTCTTACGAGTGGAATCACCTTCTCTCCAAATGCTTTAAGATCTGTGTTGTAGTGCAAAAAACCACATAATATGACTTTCATACCAAGCTTTTTTAATTCAATAATTCGATCAGCAACTGTTTCTGCTGTACCTATTAATCCAGTCTTGAACCCATCGTTATACTGTACTAAATCCTCAAATGTAGAGTTCGCCCACATCCCCTCTCCTTCTTTTGACTCTCTACCAGCATGCTTAACTGCTTCACCAAAACCTTTTACCGCTTCAACATCTGCATTCACGATAATGTCTCTTAGTGTTTCTGTTGCTTCTTCTACAGTATCTCGAACTATACAAAATCCATTTGCACCAAATTTCAATTCACTTGGGTCACGACCAGCATCAATTGCAGATGATATTGAATCATCCATAATTTCTTTAAACCCCTTATTTGTATTTCCATTCATAAATAGACAATCTGTTACTCTTCCTGCCATTCTTCGAGCATCTTTTGAATTACCACCTTGAAATACAACGGGTCTATGTAAAGGCTTTGGTAACATTGGTGCTCCATTAATTTGATAAAAGTCTCCATAGAAAGTGAATTCTTCTTCTGTCCACATGCCTTTCATTATTCGTATGAATTCTTCTGATCGACGATATCGCTCAGTATGCTCAAGCCAAGGCAATCCATAGCCTGTAAATTCACCTTTAAACCAGCCACTTACAATATTAATTGATGTTCTACCTTGACTACATACATCAAGTGAAGCTTGCATTTTTGCAACAATTGCGGGATGCCATAAACCAGGATGTACAGCAGTGATTACTTCAAGTTTTTTTGTATGCTGAAGAATTACATTTGCGATCGTAAATGCTTCATGTTGATGATCCGCACCATAACTCGCAAACCACCTTGTTTGAGCTAATGCTGTAGCAAATCCTACTTTCTCTGCATCTTGTGCATATTTAATATTGGCTTCTGGTGTCCAATCTGTATCCATAGGCAAGGTAGTTATAACTAAGCCACCGGAGATATTAGGCACCCAATAAGCGAATTCAACCTGGTCGGAATTCAGCCATGCAGATGGCTTTAGTGGATTTTTCGAATCTGGCAATAAATCAGGATAAGTCGCCATTATTTCACCTCCATACTCTTAGTATATTTTTTGCAATCACTTTGGAGTGATACATTATTTTATAATGCAACTAATAACTTTTATGTCCATACTTTTTTAGGTGTTCCAATCCCCTTTTCCTTTAATATCTGAATTGCTTTCTCAACATCTCCACAACTTTCAATAATCGCATCTCTACAATCTATTGTTCCTGCTCTAGTTTCTTTTCTAACAGACTTTATCATTTCTGGAGTAACGTCTTTAAATGTGAACTCTTTTTCGCTCATTTGTTTAGTTCTCCATGTAGTAAAATATTTGATGATCAGTAAGGTATTATTATCAACTTAACTAATCTTTTTTAATAACATGTCCGATTTTCATCACCTGCAATTTTCATGAATTTACACCCAAGTAAATCAATTACAACTTTGTTGATGGAATTAATTTTCATACCGATGCTACTCCAATAAATTATCAGCAGTATTTATTAAACAGCATGATTTGTGCCAGGAATGTACTTTCATAAGCTTCTGATATATTAATAAAATAGAATATATAGAATTTGACCTGATGAATTTTATTAAATATGGATGTTTCTTTTGAGAGCTTGCTTCAAGTTTAAAGGAGCCAAGTTGAAACAAAAATAGCTGGAGTATCGATATATCAATACTCCAGCTCAATGTAAGTAAACACTTTTAATATAAAGATTTAAACTTACTTCCTCCTTAATGGTTTAGTTAAGAGAGATCAACCAAGAGGTTAATAAATTATCTTAGCCGCCCCAAGTGCTAACACCTTCTGGGACTGCAGGCTCATCCTTAGACAACTTCCAATTATCACGTTGCTGCGGATCATCACAATCACGACTCTCTATCTGATTGTCAACACGATAATTTTCAGCGCTTGCAAAAAGCTTATCAGTAGGTGCTTGACTTCTTATCCATGGAGTAACAATTTCCCACTGACGCTTATTTGCATCCCATTTTTGAAACTTAGAGTTATGGCCACCAACATGGTCTTTACATGTAACCAGCATTGGACCCAATAAGCCTTCTGCACCGAGCTCTGCAATACGTGCATCATCAAATCGGATATTTTCGAAACCCCAACGAACTTGTTGAGCTGTTAGCTTCTTACCTTCTCCCCAGCGTTTCTGTGCATTCCTAATTGCTTCAACATGCATAATACCGGCTGTGATACCCAAGTTATGATATACGCTACCTAGTCTACTTTTATCTTCTAGATCGCCCTTACCATTGTTGTATAGCACATTGATAATTTCATCTTGAACTTTAGTAAATACTCCAGCTGGATGCGTAGTAATCGCTTGATAACCATTTGCAGCAGCACCAGCAGGGATTACGTCTTCATCTGAATTACTCCAAATATTCCCGATTAAACGAGTCACTGGGTAACCCATACGAGATGCAGTCTGCATAGCAACAGGATTCATTACACCCCAACCACGCAAGAATACAAAGTCCGGCTTAAGCTTACGGATTTTTAACCATTGTGCTTGTTGCTCATTACCAGGATGTGGAACCTCAATTCTTACGTGTTCAAAGCCATACTGTTCGCCCATTGCAGACATATAGTCTAAAGCTTCTTTTCCGTAAGGAGAACCATGGTGAAGAGTTACAATTGTCTTACCATTAAGAGCACCTTTAATATCAACTGTATTAGGATCCTCATCAGACTCTAAGTGCGCCATAAATCGAACCGTAGCGTTGTATTCATCAGGTACACCCATTCCTAGTGGAAATGCGAAAGGAAAAACTTCACCATCAATTGTTTCACTCATGCCATGGTTAACTGTAATTTGTGCAATCTGATCTGCACGAACCACTTCATTTAAGGCAATAGCAATACCGACACTTAATGGATCAAAGAAAAGAGCACCGCCTTCACGATCTTTCATTCTCTTATAACATTCAACGCCTCTCTCAACTGAATATTCAGTTTCACACTCAGACCAAGTAAGTTTTACGCCTCCGACACCACCATCTCGCTCATTAAGCAAGCTGTAGTAGTCTAAAATCCCGCCGTAGTAACCAGTTCCACCAGCAGCGTAAGGGCCTACTCTATAGCTTGGAATTGGTATATACATACTTTCTTCTGAAAATACAGGTGTAGTTAATGCAAATAATGCCGAAAAAATCATGACCAAGAATGATATTTTGGCAACTTTATTATGAAACATATTTACTTCCTCCATTAGTACTGCCATCTTTCTTATGCATTTTGATTAATACTAATCAATTGCGCTTATAACAAATTGTATTTATTAGACAGTTAATTAAGTAACGTTTAAGTTATTGATTAGTAGTTATTATATCAAATTAGTCCAAACTTAATGTTTGAACTAATTTTGAACAATGTAATTAACTACTTTGTCAGCTTAATTATGTAGCAATTGCCATGCCTAAGAATTTAAGTCATAAATTCAAGGTGATACAGAACAGATGCAATAGTTGGAAGTTTCAAAATGAATCAGAACGTTTCTGAATGATAATCAGATTTACTAATATAATTAAAACGCGGATATATATACTTATGATGCTTATTAAAGAAAATTATAGGAGCTTTGCCTAGATAATTCCTAGTCGCTGTAACTTAAAGAGTCTTGATTGGTTTTACGAAACAAACCCCAACGATTTCTTCGCATCCATAGCGCTTTCCTACCTATACCTAACAAAGACGCTAATTGTTGTTCGCTGTATTTATGTTGATAGGTTTTAACAATCTTCTTAGTAAATTCTTCAATTGACATGATTGCTATTTCTTTACCTTCAGACAATGATGAATTTACATTAGACGAGTTATTATTTGCTAGATGCTTAAAGTCATTAACACTCAACTCATCATCACTTGCTAAAATTATTGCTCTTTCAATAGAATTCTCAAGCTCTCTAATATTTCCAGGCCATTCATATTCAAATAAATATGAAATAAGTTCTTTGCTGGCACTATTTACTTTTCTGCCTAATTTTTTATTGAGCGTATTTATAAAATAATCAACTAACAGTACTAAATCATTTCCTCTATTTCTAAGTGGTGGCACAAGTATTTGCACAACATTAAGCCGATAATAAAGATCTTCTCGCATTTTTCCCTGACTAACTTCATAGTGCAGATCACGATTTCCTGCAGCAATAATTCTAATATCAACATTGTAGTTTTTATTACTACCTACCGGCCTCACAATTCTTTCTTCAATCACCCTGAGTAACTTCACTTGCAAAGAGAGATCTAATTCAGCTATTTCATCTAGAAATAAAGTTCCTCCATTTGCTTGCCTTATAAGTCCTTCAGTTTCGTTTGTCGCACCTGTATATGCTCCTTTAGCATGACCAAAAAATTCTGATTCCATCAATTCTTTAGGAATTGCGCCACAGTTTACTGCGACGAACCTTCCTTCACTTCTAGGACTAGCTTTATGTATTGCTTGAGCAACCAATTCTTTTCCTGTACCACTTTCTCCTGTAATTAAAACTGTAGCCTCACAAGGACCGACACGCTCAATCAAAGATTTAAGCTCTTTCATTGATTGACTCTCACCAATAATTACCCTCTCCTTTTGTAGCGCATTATTTAAATCACGCTTGAGATTTTTATTTTCTTTTTTGATACACTTTTCATTAATTACACGAACAACAGCATGCAATAAGTATGAATCAGTAAATGGACGTAAAATGTAATCTGCAGCACCAAGGCGCAATGCCTGTGCCGCACATTTAATAGAAGTATAACTGGTATAAATAATGGTAGGGCAATCTAGTTTTTCTGATCTAATTTTTCTGAGCAGATCTAATCCAGTTTTTCCACTTAATTTCAAATCACTAAGAACCAAATCAAAATGTTCTGCCAACAAAATATTGATTGCATCTTCTACTTTTTTAACATGAGTTACAGCAAATTCCTCATCTATAAGTGTTAGCGTAACTGACTCAGCAAAATCTACATCATTATCGACAACTAATATCTTATGAACGTGTGCAAAAGCCATAATGTATTACTCCTTATAATTTTTTAATTATTTTTATTTATTTCAAAAATTATTAGTCTTGCAGAGCTTCTATTTATTTTTATTATTAGATCTAACTAAATTTTATTAGAATTGTTTCTATTTGAACATAATTTTATAATCAACGCTCATATTGTTTCACAAGAGAAACAAAGTTTCCAAATGGAACACATAAATAGTGGATTCAAATAAAATTAGCTATTTAATCAGATACTTACAGAATATTATTCCGTGGTATGTTAATTGCTAAATAATCTTTAACCAGTCAAAATTTAACCTCTATTAATAAATTTAATGTCAAAAATGGATAATCAAGTATTTAAAAAGGCGATGAGTCGCTTCCCAAGCGGAGTAGTCATTGTTACTACAATCAGCTCTAGTGGAAAGAAACATGGATTTACAGCATCTGCATTCTCATCACTTTCATTGGATCCACCATTAATTTTAGTTTGCTTGGCAAATACAGCTGATTGCTTTGAGCCATTTGTTACATGCGATAAATTTGCTGTGAACGTTATTGGTCATCAACAGCACGAATTAGCGTTCAAATTTGCTACTAAGGGTGTCGATAAATTTGATGGCGGCGAATTTGATGATGGTAAAAGTGGACTACCAATCATATCAAACAGCATTTTTACTCTTGAATGCAATATTAAAGACACATATCCAGGTGGCGACCACGAAATTCTAGTCGGCGAAGTACAACATGCAACTGTCAACGAAGGAACACCTTCTATTTGGTATGAAGGAAATTTCAGAGATATTAATTGTTGATAAACAATCTAATTTCAATTATTTAGTATCTTTAATCGTAGATATTAGTGTCATAAATGTGGGTTCAAACAATTCACAATCTTGAATAGACTTATTAATCCTCAAAAGATCTTCAACATTCACAACATATTCACCATTTTTACTATATACCTCTAATTCACCTGCATGTATAAACCTGTATATTTTAGTAATCGACACAGATGTTAACTTTGCTGCTTTAAATAAATTAACGTATTGAATTAAATTAGTATCCATTATTTTTCGATATTTAAAAAACAATTCGATGAACTTTTCGCATATGAAATATACGTGATGAAAAACAACAAAATTCTATAATTTTAGATTAGCATTTCTTATTTCATATCCAACAGAAGTTAATGCCGCTATTACTCATCAAGATGACAATAGAATCATTTTGAATGGATAAATTTTATTCATTTATATCAACTTGTTAGGCAGTCGCATCCGTAAAATTATCCGATTATGTGACAAGAAAATACCACCTGTCACAGTGTGTGTTTAATAGAAATAATATACCTATATAAAGTAGAAAAGGATATAGATCCAAACCACACACTTTTCTATGGCATTTCTCGATTTTTCACTATCTCGTAATTTTCGTAATGGATTTACGCTAATTGAGATACTCATAATTACAGCTGCAATCGGACTACTAACAGTCCTAGCAATACCTGCATACCAAAAACATCAGAATCATAGAGATATCGAACAAGCCGTTAAAGATATTAGTGACATAAGTATTGTCATTGCTAAGTATCAATTAGCTAATAATAAACTGCCGGATGATCTATCAATACTTGACCTGGACAACATGCAAGACCCATGGGGAAAGCCATATCAATACATCTCACACAAATCAGCTTCAGATGAGAAACGACGCAAAGATAAAAATTTAAGACTAATTAATAATGATTACGACTTATATAGCACCGGTAAAGATGGTCTTACTACTACTGCTGTATTTGAGAAGTCTTCACTAGATGATGTTATTCGCGCCAACAATGGCAAGTGGATTGGATCTGGCAATAATTATTAAATCGAGCCGATTTTGAATTTTCATACATCTATATTTAAATCATTTAGTGTAAAAATACTTATTGTATTTTTTATTGCTGCATTTATACCTTTATCTTTACAAACTTTTTTCTCAAAGTCCTACGTTACAAATTTTGTAGAACAAGAGGTGAATTCTAATCTTATTAAAAATGCAAAGTCATTTGAGCAATTGACTTTTAACAAACTCAAAGTATTTAGCAATCTGTTAGACTCTGTCAGTGCAAGCACGAATAACTCAATTTCTACTAACTCAACTCATGCATTTGACAATCTAAAACTCATTCCAATTGAAGATGTGAAAAGCGCTGGCTTCGGTTATTCCATACGACCTCGCTTAATCTATTACCGAGATGATGAAGATAATTTATTTTTCAATATCGAGAAACTTCATTTATCAAATATTGGAGACATGTTTGTTTTACGTGCAACCATAAATAGTGAATCAATATTCGGCAATGAGGCTAACAACCCTTATAGCGAACCCGTATGTATTATCACAGGGCAACTCGAAATATTATTTTGCAACAATCAAAAAGCACTAGAAAAAGTTAAGTTGTCCAATATTTCAACATTGATCAATGCCAAAGAGCATATGATTGAACAAATATTCGAAGACGATAAATATCGTTTAATTTCAAGAGAATTATTCTTACCAAGTTTCTTCCAATCTCCACCATGGCATTTTGTGATATTAAAGCAAGAAAGCACTATTCTTTCTTCTTTATGGAGTTTTGAATACTATTTAATACCAAGCTCATTATTATTTTTTCTCATCGCAAGTTTTATTGTTTTCAGACTTAGTGCAAAGTTATTACACCCATTAAATATTTTATCTAATGCGACCAAAAAGATTGCTGCTGGTGATTATGATGTAGACATAGAAATTTCTACTAATGATGAGTTCATGGAGTTAGGCCAGTCATTCAATACTATGTCTAATAACTTACAACACGAATCATACAAGACAGATGTTTATTCGAGATTAGAAAGAGACTTTTTACAAACAGCAGATATCCATTATTCAATAAAGAACAATTTACCGCTATTACTTAAAGTATTTGATGCCAACTGGTTAGTAATTTCAATAGCGAATCCACTTCAACCAGAACTGTTTACTTCGCATATCGCAAGCTATGATTATGATAAAAGAAATTATAATTATAAAAACATTAAACATAAAATAGACAATTCCAGTCAATCTATAAACTCGCTATACCTGCTAGACCGAGAAGTATTTCAACAGAAACTTGATCCATTAACTGTATATGACGACTACAAATATGTATGGATACATAAAATTGAACATTCACGACAGACAATTGGTTACATAAACATAGGAAGCAATGCAGTTCGATTGAATAAACGTGCAGCATTCTCTTTACAAGATTTATCAGAGCGCTTTTCAGTTATCTATTCCACTCTATATCATCAATCGATGTTATATAAGAAGGCCAATTACGATAGTCTCACTCACCTGCCGAATCGTAGTTACTTATTCACTCATTTAACCGCGATATGGCATCACGCGGTCAAACAACAAGAAACTATTGCCTTGCTTTATATTGATCTCGACCACTTTAAGAGCGTCAATGATCTATCTGGTCATAGTGTAGGTAACGAAGTACTTATTCAAGTAGGACAACGTTTACATGCATGTATACGCAAAGAATATTGCCTGGCAAGACTCAGTGGTGATGAATTTTGTATCGCTATTGAAAATCTAGAAAGTGAACAACAAGCTATTCAACTTGCTGAAAAAATTAACAAAGAATTTAAGCATCCATTTATCGTAATGGATATGTCTTACTATTTGGGTACAAGTATTGGAATTATTATAGGTCCTGAAGGTTGTAATAGTCCTCAACAGTTCCTAGAAAAAGCAGATATGGCCATGTTTAAGGCTAAACAAGATGGTAGAAGTAAATATGTTTTGTTTAACAATACCGTTGAAAAAGAGCGTAACCAACGTTTGTCATTAGAACATCATTTACATCATGCATTAGAATCTAATGAGATCTCACTTTGTTATCAACCCAAATTGCATCTTGGCTCTGAAAAAATTGTTAGTGTAGAAGCATTAGCCAGATGGCATCAATCTGAATTAGGTATGGTGAACACGGAAGCATTTATTTCACTTGCTGAAGAAACTGGCTTAATTAATGAAATCGGCGAATGGATTTTAAGAAAATCCTGCTATCAATATATAGACTGGTTAGAAAAAGGTATATTACTAGAGTCTATCGCTGTCAATGTTTCTGCACGACAACTTGCTAACAATGGATTCACAAACATTGTTGAAGCTGCCTTACAAGAAACAGGTATGTCAGCACAGTGCTTAGATCTTGAAATCACTGAAAGTGCTTTCATAAACGACACTAATGCACTCACTAAAGAATTAAATCAACTACACGAGTTGGGTGTCACTATTTCAATAGATGATTTTGGCAAAGAATATTCATCATTAAACTATTTAAAGAAAATTCCATTTGACCTTATAAAAATTGATCGTGAATTTATTATGGATCTTGATAAAGATCAACGAGACCAACACATTGTTAAAGTTATTATTGATATTGGCCATACACTAGAAAAGAAAATCGTCGCAGAGGGTATAGAAACAATAGCTCAAAAAGATATTCTACGTGCATTAAAATGCGATTATGGCCAGGGATACTTATTTAGTAAGCCACTCACAGATATTAAATTCTTGGAATATGCTGCAAAATATATAGAACAGCGAGAAAACACTCTTGACTCCAAATCTTCAGCTTGAATATAAATAAAAGTTTAATTATTTGAAGTGACTCTGTTGTTTGTTCCTATTTTTCCTGTCTCCAATTAAGCTCTAGCTCTGAACCGAAAACACAGACGTCATCATTGCCACTGACCACTATTGATTCTGGAGGTTGCCATGTAATATTGACTAATGTGATTGTTTCTTCGTTCACAGTCTTATTGTAGAACTTTGGCCCGTGAATAGATGCGAATCCTTCAAGTTTGTCTAGCGATTGTTCCTCGTCAAACACTTGCGCATATAATTCTAGCGCGACGGGTGCAGAAAAAATTCCGGCACAACCACAGGCTGATTCTTTTTCTGTACGCAAGTGTGGCGCTGAATCCGTGCCAAGGAAAAAACATGACTTTCCAGAGATCGCCGCTTGACGCAAAGCTAACCGATGTCGTTCACGTTTTGCGACTGGTAGACAGTACATGTGTGGACGAATACCAGCATTAAACATCGCATTGCGATTGATCATCAAGTGATGTGGGGTAATCGTAGCGGCAGTGTAGGCCCCTGCTCCACTCACAAATTGTGCAGCATCTGCCGTGGTGATGTGCTCTAGAACGATCCTGAGCTCTGGAAAATCTGAACGCAGCTTGGTCAAGATATTATCAATAAATATTTTTTCGCGATCAAATATATCTACTTCTCTATCCGTTACTTCACCATGAACAAGCAGTGGCATTCCAATTTGCTGCATACGCTCAAGTACAGGATAGATCTTTCTGACGTCACTGACACCCGAGGCAGAGTTCGTTGTAGCATTGGCCGGGTACATTTTTGCGGCGGTTAGTACTCCATCGGCAAATCCCTTAGCAACATTGTCTGGGTCTGTTGCATCGGTTAAGAAACATGTCATAAGAGGCTCAAATCGACTATTCTCAGGCAACAGTTGTTGAATACGCTCCCGGTATGCAGATGCTTGAGCACTTGTGACCACAGGAGGCGTCAAATTTGGCATGACTATGGCTCGGCCAAAATTTTCTGCCGTTGCTGGCAGCGCCATTGCCAACATGTCTCCATCACGAAGATGCACATGCCAATCGTCTGGTTTTCGTAAGGTGATACTATTACTCAATGCTCAATGCTCCAATTTGGTGAAGATGACTATTACCATGCAGATTAATCAGATCGATTATTCTTTGGTAATAGCCATATTATCTAAACTACGTGCTTTCAGCCAATTTTGTTTTTTTCAGTAAAATTGATAAGAATGGAGTTTTGGAGCGCAGTCTAATCTAACCAGATCATCTTCATAATCACCTCTACTATATAGATGATGTAATTTTATTAAACAGTAATTGATAACTCTCATTTCTTGGGATTTCGAATAATGGGTCGTTGACATCATCTACTTCACTCTTCAATGATTGCCAGTCATTGTCGTTTAAATGTGCATATAGAGCTGGATAGATACTAGACTCTTCATAGTTCATATGTTCTTTTTGAATACAAATATAGTTTGACAAATCATCACAAAATTCATCTCTTTTAATAGGCATCTCGATTATGACGCATTGCAACATATTTATAAGTTTTTCTGTCAAAAGTGGCATATTTTCATGTTCACCCATTAACTGGGTAATTACATCCCGCTCTGCATCATAATGATCAAGAAAGTATTTAAAAATAATATTTTCAAGTGGATGGTGGATCTCATCAGAATAATCTTTCATGTACTTGATCGAAGTTAGAATTGTTTCAAAATCTACTACTTCACAATTCTTAATGCGTTCAAGTTGTAACTCAATAAACGCAAACAGTTTAATGAAATTTATATGATCCTTATGCAATTTATCTAATAAATTATTCATGCTTCTTTAAACTCATTCAATCCATTCTAATTTAATACTTAAAGAATTTTATACATTGATATAGGTCAATTAGATGTATATGTAGATTAGCAGGAATTGCAGATTTTTCTCACACGGTGATCATTCGAACTAGAGAAGTGATACTTTGATTAAATACTAGGACTCCTGTTTGGAAAGTTGCTTATTCATCAACCAACCAAATATGCTCCCACTGAAAAACATAATTAATGAATAAGTCACAGCGGGAATCATCATAACGTTATTACCTATTAAGGTACCCGCAACGACTAAAGCCAAGGTTCCATTCTGAATGCCAACTTCAAAACCAATAGTGATAGACTGAGGATGAGAAAGCTTTGCGAATTTAGCAAGTTGATACCCCACCAACAATGCAATCACATTAAGAACTATAGTTGCTAATCCTGCCTGAGCAAAAAAGCTCGCCATATTGCCTGCATTTTTCACAACAATTAAAGCAATAATAAATATCAAAAATAAAATAGACAGCCATTTAAATATAGGCTCTATTTTTCTTGCTAAATTTTTCCAATAAGACAAAACAAGCATGCCTAAAACAACAGGAATTACAGTGATCACGAATAATTGCACAATTGTTGTAGCAATAGGTAAACTAAAAGCTGTATTGCTTCCCATAAAATAATTCATACTAACATCAGCAAAAATAGGAATACTGAAAGGTGTGATTAAACTTGCTATAGCAGTCAAGGTAATCGATAAAGACACATCGCCCTTAGACAAATAAACAAACATATTTGATGTGGCACCGCCAGGTGCTAAAGCAATGATTATCAAGCCCACAGAAATTTCTGGAGAAAGCGTAAATGTAATAGCAATGATAAAAGCAATTATTGGAAGCAACAGTATTTGCGCACAAAGACCAATTGCCACGACTTTTGGCGACTTAATAATATTTTTAAAATCTATAGGCTTTAAAGAAATACCAATCCCAAACATAATACAAAAGAGAGCGATGGGAAGAATTACTTTTGTAAGTAAATCTGCTTGCATAATTTCCTGTTTTATAGATTATTTTTAAAATAATTTTATCAAAACGCCATTATTGCATTATGTTTGAGTAGTTTAGTCACATTGGTTTGACCCTTCAACAGATATTACTGATGAAGTGATATCAATATTACGTGCGCGTGGATTTAGCCCTTCTACGGAAGAGCCTACAACCATTAACAATGTAGAATAGTACGATCTTTGCCGAATAGCGGCAGCTTAGTTTTTATGTTGAGAATCAAATTTCTCTATAAGCATCTCAATTTTTTGAGCAACAGTATCCCATATTGCCATAGGACCTGCGTGCTCTATTGTTTCACTTTGCCAGTTAGAGGAAGATAACTCATCAATATATTCATGCTTGTCTGCTAGCTGATCGCGCATGGACTTGATCATTGTAAGTTCATCTTCAACATGACTAGGAACGTCACATGACTTTACCTGTGTTTCTGCATGATTTATCAGTTCATCAATGTGTTTTAATTTAGACTCGTATTCTAATACTCTTTGTTCTATTAAATGTTCTTTCTGAGAAACCGTCATTACCTACCTCCAATCAATACTGATATAGAATCTGCAGATTAACTGTAGCATTCTAAATTTTGCAGTCATTAACTGACCGCATTCTCTAATTGATAAATTTTCCTGTTAACATCGTGCAAATTGTTTTCAGTCACTCTGAGCAACTCTAATAAAACCTCATAATTTTCCAGTTGAATCGCCTGTTCATGTCCACGTCTATTCAAGCCTTTTCTTAGATCATCTTCTATAGCTTGAATTTTACTTTCTAATTTTTTTTTGCTTATTTTTAACTTCTCTAATTCCTCATAATTTGCGAACATAGCCGACTCTCTTGAGTAAAGTTTGTAATGCACATTTATATTGACATATATCGATTGAGATACGATTGATATCAATCAACATTTATTTACAAGATTCGACTAGCGAATAATTTTATTAGAAATAATTTGTATTTATTAGATTTAATTTAAAGCCAAAGCAGTGATGCTTGATGAAGTATATAAATTCTGAGATTAGTTTTGTATAACCTCAAAATTAGAAAGATATGATAACCTCAGGACCACTTAATTAAGTATAGTAGATTTTAGCCACTAACGACTTGTGACATGAGAGCCAAAGCAATGAATAAAATAACCATAAGTGTCCATACAATAATATCTTGTTTTATATTACGAAACATCAGTATCACCTCGCGACTAGTATGACTAATAACGACATGCTTACTATTATATAAATACTTATATTTTATTGAATTGATATGCATCAATTAAGTATAGATTTCTTTACAGAGTATTATATGTACTTAATCTTTGTATCGATTATTTTATATTCTGAAGAATATTCTTAGTATTGGATTTTGAAGTTCTTGTGGCAATCGTCGATTTTGAAATGCAATTATTAACGTTATGACCCCACTGGTGATAAGCAACGAAGCGACAATTAACGATAATAAAGGTGGATATAACGCTATGAGTATTCCAGATATTAATAAAATGATTCCTGCTAGCATTTACATTAGTTCTTTCATTTAATTTTCCTAAAATTAACACAAATTATTTTATCGAAATTGATATATATCAAGTAATAATATGACTTTATAAATTGAAATTTCTCATACGTGACACAATATAAGTAGGAATTGGCCATATTTAGCGAGGGAATTCATCAAATGACTATTGCTAGTTCATATAAATGCTCAGACAGTAAATCAACATCTGTGTCTACAATTAAAACTCTTAATTGTAATGGATGTCTGCAACATAAAAACTGCTTATCAGGTGAATTAAATGACGATGAATTATTGGAGTTTAATTCTATCGCCAAGCATTCCAAAAAACTTCAGCGCGGTGAATTTTTGTACAAGTCTGGAGATAAGTTTGATGCTATCTATATAATACGAAGTGGCTCTCTTAAAAACACCTTGATTGATGAAGAAGGTCGAGAACAAATACTAAATTTTTCCATACAAGGTGACGTAATTGGACTTGAAGGTCTATATAAACAAAAACATATTACAGAATCAAAAGCATTAGAGACTACTTTTCTCTGTAGTATATCATTAGCACAATATTTAAATCTTGCATCACAAACACCTAAGCTTTACAGAAGGCTGCTTAATCACATGAGCAGCCGCATAATCGAAGAGGAAGAACACTCACTTATGTTAGGAACAAAGAACACTGAACAAAAGCTTGCTACTTTTATACTTAGATTGATAAAGAGAAATTCACAACATGAATTTTCTGATAGTGAAATTACATTAAATATTTCTAGAAAAGACATTGGTAATTATTTATCAGCAGCGGTTGAAACTATTAGTAGAATTTTTACACGCTTTCAGGATCAAGGATTAATTGAAGTTCAAGGCAGGCACATTAGAGTAGTTGATATGGAAAGACTCGAAAATATTGCAAAATAAATGGCCTAAAAGGAGAATAACTCAAGAGAAAAATAATAAAAATATAATTTAACAGATAATTATTGATGAATTTCAATTCTTACTTTATCTAGTTCACTCAACAATTCTAAAATCATTGCAGCTCCAGGAATATTAATTTCCAAATCTCTGTGAAATCTATATGCACGACCTATTTTATCGTAATCGCTTTGATTAAAAAACCATGTATCAGGTGAGCAACCAGATGGTGAAGCAATACCCCATAAGACCATATCAGATAATACATCTTTATTAATACCGTAATATGAACATATAGAATTTGATGTATATATAATATTACTGTTCATAAATATTTATCATTCTTGACTTTGATTCGTCAATGATGTTCTTAGCATAATATTTAGCATAAGAATTCTTTTTGATTTATATCAATTCTATAATGAATTATTTAACCATATGGAAATGACATTATAAATTGACCTTTATCAATATTTACTGCCGTAGAAGTTCGATAATAACGACTGTTATTAATATTCTTTAACCAGCACGGAGGTAAATAATGAAACTTGTACCAAGAGACCCATTCATTAATGCATTTCCTCAAATGAAAGATCTAAGCAGATTTTTCAACATGGAAATGGATGATGATAATACTTTAACATCTGGCAATTGGACGCCAGCAGTTGATATCGCTGAAAAGGAAGACCATTTTCTAATTGAAGCAGATGTTCCTGGAGTGGACCCTGAAGATATAGAAGTCAGCATGGAAAATGGCTACTTAACTGTCAAAGGTGAACGTGAAAGCGAATCAAAGGATGAAAAAGATGGCTATTCACGTGTAGAACGCTTACATGGTAGCTTTTATAGGAGATTCAGTCTCCCTGAAACAGCTGATTTAGAAAATGTGTCAGCAACTTCAAATAAAGGTGTCTTAGAAATAAAGGTTGGAAAAGCTGAAGTTGCAAAACCTAAAAAGATATCTGTTAATGTTAAGTAATCTTGCATCTTCCTCAAAGCAGGATAGCCTTGAGGAAGAGCATTTTTTCAAATTCAAACAAATGCGAGTGTCGCAATGAAAGATATACTTGTTTTGTGTGATTCCAATGATTCCAATGCATTCAGAATTGAAACAGCATTATGTTATGCAGAATCATTTGATGCACACATAACAGGTGTGCATATGATCCCATTCCCTGTGATTCCAATATATGGGGGCATGTATCCGGATGCGTCATCGTATACTGCTGCCGATCAAATCGATCGGGCAAATAAACATGCTAAAGAACTTGAAGATTCATTTACCAAGATCGCAGAAAGCCATCATATACAGCATGAATGGAAAACTATAGAAGGCTTAGACTTAAATTTTATTATTGAAAATGCACGCTACAATGATCTCGTAATTGCTCCAGCGACATATTCTCACTACAGTGTAGAAACATCACATCAATTATGTGATTACTTCACGACGAGACTAGGACGTCCTTTATTAATTACACCGGATTTAAAAAAAGTTTTTAACTTGCCTAAAAGAATAATTATTGCATGGAATGAAAGCCATGAAGCAACCAGAGCCGTTCATGATGCCCTCCCCATTTTAAGGCAAGCAGAAAACATTCAAATTGTAAATGTTTCAAAGAGCGAAAAAAAGGAGAAAGAGAATATGAAAAGGTGCGAACAATTACAAAGGCACCTAAAACATCATTTTATTAACTGTGAGATATTCACTCCTAACAAATTGTTAAAAGGAACAGGACATACAATCTATGAAACTGCATTAGAATATAATGCTGACTTAATTGTAATGGGTGCTTATGGACATTCCAAATTTAAAGAAATTGTACTTGGTGGCACCACTAAATATTTAATTGAAAACTCAACCATGCCATTATTTGTTTCAAATTGAGTTTTATTTTAGCTTTTTTATCTGCATATAAATTTATTAAAGATAATTGCTAATCCCATTCATGAATTAATGAGCAGTCAATAATTGCAGTATCGTCTACCCAATCCACAAGACAATATTTTCCCACGTAATCGCGGTCTGGCGCTCTTTTAAATTTATATAATTTTATTTTATTTCTTTTATTGGCGTTATTCAGATTAAAACTTGTCTTACCAGCACATTCACATGATGTATTAATTGTAAAATATGGTTTGGTACATACAATTTTATTGTCAGACATATAAGTGCCTCTTATCAATGTCGTTATTACTTTTATAACAAGATACTTTGTCAGCGACATTGATATATAGCAATTTAACTTCAAATAATAATATTTATAGGAACATATAATAGTTTTAATAATGATTCAGCAGTTCTATTTCATAAATTTTAGTGTAATTGCTCTAAATCAATTAAGTATTATTTTTATATCGGATAATGAACATAATGTAATGCTCTTATGGGACCCTCTATGGACAAAAATATACATTCTCGTTGGTTAACCATTCTCCATCCATTATTTCCTGAAAACGCATTACTGACTTCCAACAGTCAAAGCAATGATTTCCTTGTTACTGCATCATGGAAGCTTAATAATCCAAAATATTCAGGAAAGAAATCAAGGACAGTAGTTATAGAAGTACCGCAAGAAACAGTTAATGACTATTCTAAAAAATCAGAAACAAGGCAAATTTACGATGATCAGAAATTATATAAACAGGCAAAAGAATTTTTACACTTACTAAACCCTGATCACGACACCCCTTCAGATAAACCGCCGCCAGAAGTTCGCCTAGTCGCTTGCGGAACAGTACTCGATAGTTAAGTAGTAAATCATCAAATAATATCCGCTTGTAAATATGGTGCCCGGGGCCGGAATCGAACCGGCACGCCCGTGAAGGCGAGGGATTTTAAGTCCCTTGCGTCTACCAATTCCGCCACCCGGGCATTGGGTATTGCGGTTATTACTTTGCTTTCAAAGTAACTGGAGGCGAGTAGCGGAATCGAACCGCTGTACAAGGCTTTGCAGGCCTCTGCATCACCACTCTGCCAACTCGCCGTGGTTTTTACTTGTTACTGGTTCCACATGCTCTGAATGAGATCAGTTTTTTGCATGATTAGTTACTTTAGGAAGTATTGGTAACTTCCTGTTTTTAATACACTTATATACTTAGGCAAAGCCAGCAATTTAGCTCTGAGCTGTTGCACGAAGCTGCGAATTATAACCAATATTTTTCTAACTGTTTGGTTTATTTAATATGTTATTGCTGCTTTGCATTTTCGACATTTCACATACGTTTTGACGATAACATGCTCTTTCAGAAGCAATGTTTAGCGTCAATTTAAATATGTGGAATTTTCGATTTGGAGCGGGAAGAATACCTTGCTCCTACCCATTGTCAACTGAATCAACCGCTTACTCCTTCGCTGAGGCGCCCCTGGTGGCAATTAACTACTACCACCCGATAACAATAGCCAGAAGGAGGCTTTTATGGCGAGTGTCTTTTTCGATAAACAACGCAAAAAGTGGTTTGCTCAAGTGAGTGTCGATGGCCGACGCTTTGGGAAACGTTTTGACGATAAATTGCTCGCTCGACGCTGGGCCGAGGACCTGGAATACGACCTCATCCGCACCTTCAAACCCAAATCTGCTCCCTATTCCACGCTGTGTTTAGAAAAAGGTCATCTCCCGACCGAGAATGAGTTCGGCGCCTTGTGTGAAGACTACATTAAGAAACGCGTGATGCGATTTAAGTCGTATCGTGACAATGGGGCTAACCTCTATCGAGGTGTACAAAAGCGATTAGGCCATCTGCGACTCCACAAATTCTCATCTGGCAGCTTGGAACAGTATGCCTACCAACGCGTCGATGATGATGGTGTCAGTGTGGTCACCGCCAAAAAAGAAATCGAAGCGATTAAACGTGTCTTGGATTATGCCCGGCGAAACTATGGCTGGCGTCCCATGGATCCATTTGATTGGCCACTCGAACCCCAACTCCCGATGGATACCCGTGCGGATGATGAAGTCCGTGGGCGCAAAGACCAAGAACCCATCACCCCACAGGAATTTAAACTTGTACTTGAGCACATCAAACCGATTAATCATGATGTGATGCTGGCTTTAGTTGTTTTGTATGAAACGGCGATGCGACGTAGCGAGGTCGTGAAGTTACAAAAAGATTGGGTACAGCTCGATTACCCAGCTCACATTAAAATCCCTGGCAAGCAACACAAAAATCGTAAAGCAAAAATCGTTATGCTGACTCCGTTAGCCGTGGATGCCATGATGAAAGTCTGGGATCGTGACACCGAAGATGGGCGTGTGTTTGTTTTTCCGCAACTCAAAGAGAAAAGTAAAGGCAATTATGTCTGGAGATTATTTAAAGATGCGTGTCGAGATGTGTTGGGTCGACCTAATTTGATCGTGCATAACATCCGTGTAGAGAATGCAACTCAATTAGTGGAGCGTGGAATGGACGATGCATTACGTCAGCGTCAAACTGGTCATTTAGATCAACGCGTGTTGAACGATCGATATACGCGAAACAGACCTGAACACCGTGCAACATACTATCAGGAGTCATTTTTAGATATAAATTAGCAAATTTAAACGAAAGTTCTTATTTTGGAATATATTCTTCAAACTTCAATTCAAATGAGGAATCTGATAATTTTGATTTCCATATTTTTGGGTTAAATGAACTCTTATTAATTAAATTAATTATCGTCTTTTCTGTATGTTCCTCTATCCTCGCTCCCAAGTAGATATTTATTATCTCATCTCCTTTCAATTTTAGTGATTCTAAATTATCACTAATCATCGATTGTAATATACTTTGCTGGACTATATTTATTGGTATAAATACGGATCTGAACTCATTCTCATACTGCCAGTGCTTAGACTTCATCAATACGGTTTCAAATGCTCTCTCATCATTTTGAGGCGGATAGGTAACTTCTGGGTATTCATTTTGATAATTAACTTTAAATGAATTACTAATTGGTAGTTTTGTACAGTCAAATTCAATACAAAATCCTTTATGAGAATTTGCGTAATGAGCCCAAAAAAGTAAATTTTTGTTATCACTAGTAAAACAACAAATTCTAATTTTTTTGAATGTTTCAATTGCTGCACCAGCAATCATTTCATGTGGAGATCCTATCATTGCATTGGATACAATTTTTTCTGATTGCCTTTTAGTTATTCCACTTTCCCGAATTACTTTTATTAAATGTTCTCTTATTTTTTTTATTTTTGCTGGCTGTTTTGGCCATGAAAAATTAGGCTTACATTCAAAAGGGTCATTAAACTTCTCTGGCAGAGAATGATACAATTCTTTAGAAATAAAAAGAGTTTCTATAAATTGTGTACCTGCATAAAACTTAAACAGCGTATTTATTCCTAATTGATCTGGATGAGGATGATTTTTTCGAAAATCCTCTAGACTATTTTCAGCAGGCATATAATTGATATGTTTATCTGATTTATAGCAAGTGTTTATATTTTTCTTTCATTAAAGCTGCAAAGCCTGAAGAGATCAATTTCGCATATTTTTCTTCTGAGAATGTTAATGCCATACGCACTAGACCTACATCAGTATATTTTGTTTTTTGCTTTGTAGTTTGATTTTCAGGTGGATCTTCTTTTTCTTTAGCTATGACTGCATTGATTGCTTTGTCAACTTTATCATCAAGTTCTTTAAGCTTTACATAATTGATTTCTTTTAATTGTTCGAATAGTGCTGAAACACTGTCAGACTCAGAATGCTCTCTATCAGGAAATCTTGAATGTAAATAAGCTTTTAAATTATCTAAATTAATATCTTGATTTAATGATAGCTTATGTTCCGATAATATATCTTGCTCAACTGCTGTTATATATTCTTGCCTAGCGACTCTCAATTGATCAATTTGATCATCTGCGGTTTCAAATAACCCAGATAATGCATTTAATTTTCTTCTGAGTGCTACTGGTACATCAGTTTCTTGTTTATAAGCTAAATGATGAGCAACTATTGCCCATGCATCTTGCAGGATTGTACGAACCTGAATCTCACATACTATATCTTTTAGATCATCATATATTGCTACGCTTTGATCTTTTTTAATTTTTACTATGTAATGCAACGCTCCATATCCAAATTTTTCGACTTCCTCTTCATTATATTTATTTTCTTTTTCTATTATTTCAAATTCTTCTTCAATCAAATTCTCAATACGCTTCAAGTCGTCCATATACAAAAAAACAATTCTAGCTCCAGATAGATCGCCCATTTGTGAAAATGGGTCATCATATGACTTTCTATACATTTTCTCGCAAAAACTATTCAAAGACTTAGCTCTACTAGAAATAGTAGATACTTCGATATCATATTTTTCTAACAAACATTCCAAAATAAACTCAACTTCCTCACATAATCGCTCATGTAATGGAAGTAAATCTAGAAACTTACGGATGACTTTAGGCTTTTCATTCCAAATACTATCTAAATGATCTTGCTCCACAGCAATACCCTATAAATATTAAAAATAACTAAAAATATACCAGTTTATACATACTAAGTTGGTATTCCCTTTCTACTTTGATTTAATAACCACTTCTTTATAGAACCTATAAACATCCATACATCATTATTTGATGGCTTTAAGTAATTAGAAGAGTCTGGATCCTCTCCCATTTCTTCAAAAATATTTATTAGCCAGCTAGGTCCATGGCCAGTCACATTCAATGTCTTTAACCATGATTCTAACTCACCATTTCTAACAACAAATAGTCCATACTCATCTAATTGATCAAATAAATCTATCGCAGCTTGCCTATCATCTGAATCAAGAATATCAATACCGCCATCTTTCTTCATATTTAATCCAGATTCATCAAGCTTTTTCTTTAAATCAGATCTGGAATGAGAAAATGCATTTCTAACTATTTCTGGAACAAATGCTCCACTCAAGAATTGAGCCCAAACTGATCCACCTTCTTTAAGTATATCTACATCTATAATTCCTGCAGTTGGTATTCCTAACTCTCTAAGTGGTCGAATAATCGTATGAACTGTTTGTTTATTCTGTGCGTTTATAAATAAGCAATTTGGTATACCAAAATCTGGGTTAAATCTTAATAATCGCTCATTTATTTCTTCATAAAATGCCCTATCTGTATCAGACTCTGTAACTATTACTGATTCAGCAAATAAACCCGACATTACACGAGTAGAACGCAATAGCGGATTTCTCATCAGTTTTAATATGTCATCGTTTGGTAATATTCTTGCTGTTGCAACGCTATCTCTATACGTGAGCCTAACAATATTGACTGGTGCATCAGACTGAATACAACCCATAACAAATGATGGGCTATGTGTTGAAATAAATAATCTTTTTTCAGCCTCTAAACTGGCTTGTGAAACTTCTTTCCCCAAATTAAATGATAAAGCTGGATGTAAAAACGCTTCTGGCTCATCAATGAGTAAAATATTCGGGTCTCCCGCAATAATTTCAGTCAACATACCAGTAAATGCCTTAACTCCATCACTCGCTTCATTAATATGCTTTGCTCTAGAATGAAATTCAGTAGATGGCTTAAGAATTCCAATTTCTTCGATATCATTTTTAGGTTCAGTATCAGAAAGACGAATACGTAACTTACCTAGATTAGTTGGGTCTATTACAAAATATGTTTTAAATGCGTCATAAACTATTCTTCTTATTTCTTTACGTTTGTAGTCATCTGACACTAATACTTGTAGACTTGTACTTGGATTTTCTTGTAAGTCACCTGCATTTTGCTCATTTACCAATCCTATTCTACTCTTACCATCAAGCAGTAATGTATTGTATTCGAGGTAATATGGACAAATTACTCTTTGATTTTGATTTGGATTTTGAAGTGCATCTAATAATTGACTTTTGTCTATTTGATGTCTAGTTCCTCGTTTGCCAACTATTATGCTCCCTTGATTTAGGTGTTCGTTTTTTCTACGTGCTAAAGTTACTTTATTTAATATTTCTTCAGCCTTATGCAAACTGAAACTACTAAATGCTATATTATTGATAATTACAGCATCTGGATTTTTATTTCCCGATTTACAATACTCAAAAATTTCTCTTAATGCTTTGCTTTTTCCTGAGTTATTGGGCCCAACAAACACTGTCACTGCTGATGTATTAATCGTGACAGGTTCAAGCTTAGCTGCTCGGCCAAATTTAAGATTTATTTCTTCAATCATTTAGAATTTATTATCAAAATAACATACAAATACATTAGAGTT
Organism: Gammaproteobacteria bacterium; assembly: GCA_033344735.1. NCBI lineage: Bacteria > Pseudomonadati > Pseudomonadota > Gammaproteobacteria > Gammaproteobacteria bacterium. Next base: position 570,480 of record JAWPMW010000001.1, on the reverse strand, counting down.
TGCTGTGCCAGTAAATTTTATAGCTACCAAGAATATTATTAATCAATTATTTTCATAATATTACTCTGTATTAATATTAAGTCATTTACTTTCATAAATAATCATTAAAATTTAGATAATATTAGCATTCTCAAATATACTAATCTAGAATCGTTATTAATGACCACTTTCGACACATAGTGGACATTCAACGAGTTACATGAGTATTCTCATCGTTTGCATTATTTAATATTTATATATAAATTTATTGTCTAAATAAAATATTGAATAATTTTTTATGAATAAATATAAATTAGTGCATGCGTTTTTATTCCTTCTTGTAATGCTTATATATAGCAACGTATGTGCAGACGATAGTATTGTACCTCTTGATAATCTGGTTATTACTATAGAAGAGACTGAGCGAGCTGGCGAAGAAACCAATTACATAAATCCAAGGATTGGACTAAAAGATATAAGGAAATCATTCCCAATTTGGCACGATTCTCATCCCGATGGGGTCTGCGCACTTATTAATGCTGCAGATCAAGCTAAATCTTTGTTAAAGACAGAGAAATTTGAAAATGGAAAACTACCAAAAATTCGCACACTTACAAGGTACAACATAAAAAAAGCATACTTTAATTTCTACTCTCTTGAAGTCATTGATGCAAAATGTGACGACTCTGACACTCAATCAGTAAATGAAGAAGATTATTACGTTGTCAGTAAAAAAGGATTAATTTTTGATAAATATATTCGCAAAACTTGTGGGAGCAAGTATCCGAAAAGTTACGGAATAATTACATGCAAAAAGAGGCATTAGCAAACTGACAACTTGTATATAGCTCAATTATGCCTAAACGAGATATTTAATTGCTGTTCACTATTGGCTCAGAAGTGAACAAAAGTTCATAAGCCAACAGAAACACAATACTACTGCACTCTTCCATCTGTGAATATAGTAAGAGTTGGTCCTACTATAGTACTATTATCAACTAATGATTCGCATTCCATATTAACATCTAGTCCACTATCGGTTGTTGTATTTAGAATTGCAAAAGAGTTTGAACTGTTAGCTGGTCGTTGACTTATATTGGCATCAAAAGGCTTTACTGCGCACCAAAACATATTTGAAGTAGTCCATGTGAAATTCCAAGCTGATTGAATTTCACTAAAATTAGGATCTATTAATTGAGCTGAGAATGAGTCAATGGATGAAGCAGGTGGTGGAGCATTGTATTCATCATCATCGTTAGCATCGTCACAACCGGCGTCAGCTAAATCTATATCACCATCACCATCATTATCAATACTATCGTTACAAGCAGGTGGTGGAGACAAAATCGGTCCTTCTAACGTTGGAAGTGTAGTGTTATTGTTATTCTTAAGTCTTACACCCATTCCTTGTTTAGCGCATGGTCGAAATGTTGTTATTCCATCAATTATTAATTCTTCTTGCTCAGACTGATCATTGTGAACCATGAAAGTAGAATTATCATTGGGAGGGAAATGTAAAATATACTCAATGCTATTGTCAAAATAAGTAGTCAGCACTCTAGGCGAAGGCTCAGGTGAAGTAGAAGGGTTATAAATCGCTAAATCTGTTACCGTACATGTTGTTTGATCTAAAGTGACTTGTCTCTGATTTCGAGACCACGTTCCTCCGCAATCAATTTTGGCAGTTGTATATGGATCTATATAACTTCCGTATCCATTAGCTGTAAAAGTTTTATCTTTTGAAAGTGTCAGGTCATATGTAAATATGGTAGTGAAACCACCACCACAAATCTGAGTAATACTAACTCTGTATGATCCTGACAACCCCGCAAAAGCTTGATGACTGAAAAGTAAAAGTAGAAATAAGGTTATATATTTTTTCATTTTTATCTTCTTGCCTCCCAAGTTCCTTCACCGAAGAAAGAATTAAATAAAGTGCCTTCCATTCTATCTTCATCCTTAGTACTTACTAAGCCATGAAAGTCCGCTAAACCTGGAATTGTGAAATATACTTGACTTCCTAATTGAAACCATTCTCCTGATGCACATGCAAAGCCATCTTCACATTCTTCGTATGTACCATCTCTATCTATTTCCCAGACAGGTGTGAAAGTCAATCTGCCATCGTAGTAGATCTTCACATCCCAATCCCCACGCAGACTCCTTGTATCGTATTCATTCCCTGGTTTTCTTAACCAGCCGATCGTTGAGTATCTGCGTGATCTATTTCCTACAAAATATTGGCCATTAGAGCTAATTGTTAAATCTAATTTAAACTCTCCTCTAGGATCCCAGTTTTGTTCAATAATTGTAACTTCATCCCCTTCTACGTCTGTAATTATGCCTACATGGCCCCATCTACCACCATCAAAAACTATAATATCTTCTACCTGAGGAGCAAAACCACCATTGTTATTATAACTTTCTAATCCACGATTAGACGCTTCAGCCCAATAAAATCTTGCGTCTCCTCTCCAAGCATCGCTGTCAGTATTAAGTCCTAACTCTTCTCCATAATAACGTCTTACATATTCAACGCATTGATATAAGTTACCATATACATAAGGTGCATCATCGTCACAGGCCCCACCTTCTCCTTGGTAGATACCGTTTGATTTAGCTTCAATGCCATTAAAAGAATTCATAGTGGTGCCACATGGCTTAGCAGCTATTGCATAATTTAATATTAATAATAATATTAATGGTGTTATGAAAATAAATCGCATGATCTATTACCTAATTAAAATTAAAGCTTGATAAAAAGTTCAACATAAAAGCTGAGATTTGTGTTTGCTCAGAAGTCGCGACTGTGCCTGAGTCTTCAGGTATATTAATAACTATTATTTTGTCTGCTGTTGGAGAAGTCACATATGCAGCAGAGAGAAGACCATAGTTCATAAGGTATTCATCAGGTGTTTCAATTTCAGGCTGCACAATATAAGCATCTAAACCATTTGCTAAATTTTGACGCACATATTTATTGATCCCGACTAATAACCCATCTGGGTCAATGTTCGTAATAAACCAGGTATCCAAACCTTCAGTGTTATCAATAACATCAATATAAATTTCATCTGTCAAAAATGTGCTATTAGGCAATTCGATTCTAATTACAATTACTTCATGCCCAATAGTTTTGTTTAGACTGATAACTTCAGTGGTCCTGCCGTAATTTGGATAATTGAAAGAAAGATTGGTTGTGCTATCACCTTCATATTCGCTTATACCAGAGATGTACGCTTTTATTGGCAGTTTATTTCCAATTCTTTTCTTTTTCCTTTCTAGCCAAATCTTACCTTTCAATTTTTCATCTAAATAATTTGTGGGAGCTGTAATTTTAACCGTGAAGTTAATCTCCTCGCCTCTTCTAATATTATTAAATTCAGAAGGATTGATTTCTATAAAAGGGTCAATTTTTTTAGAGGCAACTAACGATGCAGTTTTTAAATTTTTGGGCGCTTTGAAAGTTAAATCAAATTCTCTTGTTTCAGATGGCACAAGTTCAGTTTTTATTTTTTTCTGTGACCATATATTTTTGTAGTTTTTATATTTACGATCCTCTTTACACACTCTATCTTGACTATCACGTGACTCCCAATGATCAGCTTTAGCAATGCTTGCAAGTGCAATAAATAAAAATATAGTAAACGAGGTGGCAACAATATCTACAAGTCTAAAAGACCGCATATTAAGTTTCTCTTTTAAATTATTAATTATTTAAATGAAATTATAACTATAAAATTTTCATCATACAAATTATGGTTATATGAATATTATTTCAGTGAGTTATAAGAATTGTTTGTCAAAATTCATTGTTTGCGAAAACTAGAATTAAAAATTCTCTAAAGTTTATATGAATGTATTGAAGCGAAAGTGGCGATAAAATTCCAGCTTTTCAAATATTGAAAATTTTGCAAATTTTGAGACAAGGGGCCCCTCTATTTAGATAAATAGTTGGGCAGTTTTGCCCCCTACCCCCCATGATTCATTCAGTCTGGATAAAGAGCCTATAAATTCTCATTTATTTATTTCTCTCATCACCCAGAGATAAGTCATTGAGTATATGTGATTAAGGTTGTTTGCAAACTTCCTCATAGTGCCAGTTCTGCATAGCGAAAGAGAATGTCAGCTATCGGCGCAATAGCGGTCGTCCAATAAATATTTTCAAGATATCTCGCGTCTCTTAATTTCAAATTAACAACTGATTTATATCAATTCAATTGATAGGAATCTATATTAGAATTTACTTATATAATTAATTAGCTCTTGAAGTCATTTGATAGCTAATTATGAATGATGATTTTATTTCTCTACTAAGGAGTTTTATATGAAAAAACTAATATCAGTACTCATTTTAATGTCAGTTGTGTTTTTTGGCGGGACCCATGCTTCCGATCATAGTGATAAGCAAAACATTGTAATTCATTTGAGTAACTACACTAATGACCTACATTCAGTGAATATGGCTCTAAAAATTGGACATCTGCTTTCAAAGTCAGGAGAGTCTGTCACTCTATTTCTAGATTTAGAAGGTGTAAGACTAGTTGATAAAAATCAGCCTCAAGATTTAACTTGGGGAAATGGAGATTCAGTAATGTCTCTCTATAATCAATTTATTACAGCAGGCGGTAAAGTATTAGTCTGTCCACATTGTGCAAAAGCGGCTGGTGTCTCAGATATAAGAGATGGAGCTAAGCTAGCAAATAGTGACAGTCTCTTAAAAGTAATGGTAGATGCAGATAAAATATTAGATTACTAAACTTCATACAGAAACATGGATGTAGATTGCATCAAGGATGATGCATCAAATTAAATTAGCTAATCAATATAATGTCTGCAATCGGCGCATTAGCAGTCATTAGTAAACGTAATCCTTTCTAAAATTTGTTATTTGGATACATTTTGAAAAGGAAACATATTTACTTTTTAAACTCGTATTTAATAGATGCATACCAGTTTCTGAAGACCATATAAGCGCCAACTAGTGTTGCAATAAAAGAGAAAGGCTTTAACCAATCTATGCCTAGCTTTATGTGGAGAGTGCCCAGAAATAATGCAATTACGATTGTAATCATCATGACTTCTAATTTAAATGGCGGCTTGAAATCATTATTATTTTTCATTGTCAGCATTATAACAGTCGTTAAGTAGAACGTGGTGACCCACATATATAAATGTCCGCTTAGGGTCGTAAGCGGACAGTTTAAGACTGTTTTTTAGATTCCAACCAAGAATCACCTTATTTTGATATCTGTATGTCTGCTTTTCGCCAATAACGGAAATTAAAAATAAATCTAGGTAGGCAAACCTCTTTGAGATGAAGCTGATAAAGCCAAAGGTATCAAAGTAAAAGTAGCAAAAATTGAAATAATCATCGCAAGACACGTAAACAATCCAAAATATACCGTTGGCATAAAATTTGAGAATATTAGCAAGATGAATCCTGTTGCTATGGTAACAGACGTAAACCACAAGGCTTTACCTACCGTGATCTGAGAAGTCATAATAGATTCATAAATATCATTTCGCTTTGCATACTCATTTTTATAGCGATGTATATAATGGATAGCATCATCTACGCCTATTCCAATAGTTATTGCGGCTATTGTAATCGTCATTATGTTTAAAGGAATATTCAATATTCCCATTAATCCTAGAATGAGGATGGATGTAAATATATTTGGCAAAATCGCAATTAAAGCAAACTTCATGCTCTTAAATAAAATAGACAGCATTAAAAATATGCCGATAAAAACAAAACCAATGGTAAGTATTTGAGAACGGTATAGGCTTTGCAATACATTATTATATAGTATGCCAATGCCCGATATTTTTACTTCAATATCATCTCTTCCTACAAAGTGCTTTTCCAAATCATCTTTTATTTTATTTAACAGTTTGTTCCGCACCAAGGAATGATCTGAATCTTTAAGTCGCGCAACAATTCGAGTTTGATCTCCAGTATCTGAAAGATAAGGCTGGATCAAAATTGACTTTGTCTCCTGAGGTAATTTCGAATAAATTAACGATAATTCAAAATCATCTAATACTTTTTCTTTGATGACATGTTGAAATACACTTTCAGTGCTTGATAGAGATAAAACTTTTCCAATTTGCAGGATTCCCTCTAAGTAAACATGGATGGATCGAATTTTTTCAATTCCACGTCTATTATACCAATAACTTTTAGAAGTGTACCCCCCATCTGAATTCTCTAATTCAGCTAAGTAATCATCAAATTCATCTAGCTCATCACCTAGAAGTATATTTTCATTCTCATTTAGATCGATTTCATCAGGAGCATTCAAAACAATCTCAATGGGAACCGTGCCTCCTAATTTTTGATCGATGACGAGTAAGCCTTGGTGTATATCAGTGGTTTGTTTAAAGTAGTCGATAAATCGATTTTCTACAGTGATCTTGGTAATACCAAACCCACCAACAATAATTCCAAGCACTAACACCACCATAACAATAATTTTATGCTCAAGAACAGACGATAATGAATTCTTAAGAATATTATGTGAATAATGTTTGTGTAGCGGCCTCGATGTTGGTTTTAATAACTGGACTAGCACAGGCAGAATAGTAAAAGAGACGATATACGCACCGCATAAACCAATTACCATTATATAACCAAATATTATTACTGGCTGTATATTGCTTATAATTAATGAAATGAAGGCTACCGTAGAGGTCAGCACCATATACAAGCATGGTGTACTTATATGCTGAATGGCAATGATTAACCTTTCATTAAAGTCTGCAGCTCCTTGTACGACCATCTCTTCTTGATAACGAACCACCACATGTATTCCAATTGCCAAAGAAAAGATTAGCAATATCGCTACATAATTAGATGAAACAACCGTCAAATTAAAATTAAATAGTCCAATTAACCCAGATGCCAACAAAACATTCACAAATGAGCAAAACAGCGTAATTAACACCCATACAAAATTGTGAAAAATAATGAATAATATGATCGTCATGGATAATAGTGCAGCAACACCAAATACTTTAATATCTTGCAACACATAACGCTTCATATCATTTGCAATTAATGGAGTTCCACTTAGATAGGATTGCTGCGTATCTTTATAAACATCTAATATGCTGCGTATCTTATTTATTGCAAATGCGTACCTTTGACTCTCATTATAAAGTAGCTTTTCAAGCTTGTTATTAATTTTCTCTAATTCTTCTCGTTCTTGCGAGTCAAGTATTCCCGTTGCTTGCCGTTCTATTAATATATAACGCTGATCAAAAAGTTCTTTGTATTCAGGCACAGCTAAAAAATCTATTTTAAAGGCAGCAATATGCAAATCATTACTTGCAAGATTACCTTCATATAGCGGATTAGTTAAAAATTCGTTTTCTACTATACTAATATCCACATCTTTAGATAATAAAGTTGGAAAAGTTATCGTGGACTCTTTATCTTGCTTTAAAGATTGGTAAATCAACGGTACAGTAGTGATACTAGTGACGTCTGAAACACCTTCGATGGCTTTAAACTTTTGAGTAATCTCTTCAATTCTGCGCACAGAGGAAGACATCAAAATAGACTTATCCAAATGTATGGCAACGACTACGTATTCATCTGTTCCGTAGGTGTAATGTATGGATCGATAAAATTTTAAATCAGGATCGTTTTCAAGCAATAGTGCATCTGGTGATGCATCTATCGATAAACGTGTTACTGGCCATGACATTAGAGACATTACAACTACTGTAATGAGTAACGTCCAATACGGCCGCTTTGTCACTATGCGAACAACTTGACTGACAGTTGACTCCCAGACTTTCATAGCAATATTTTATTGCAAATCTTAAACCTATAGATTGATCTAGATTAAACTTTTTACCTCTTTATCACAGACAATCCTAACAATTACACGATAGCTACCACCAAGCTTCTATTCGATAGTAGCTACTAGAGTTACTAGCACCTAAAATAGAAACAATGTCCGCTAAGGGTCGAAAGCAGTCATTAGCATGCTTTATGGTTAATTGGCTTGTTATAATCTATACATGATTCTATTGTAGATAAATTAGTTTGTTTATATTCAACTAAAAATTATTCTCTGATTCCTTTACAGTAATTCCATAATCAGAAAAATTATTAATTAAGTTCTCAATAAATTCTAATGTTCTCCGCCCCCACTGATTTGTCAAAGCGTAAGTATTTTCTTGCCAATAAATTAATTCGTCGTCATTATAAAATCGTCTGCGAGGATTAAATATATTCCCTTCTGACTCAATAACCACTTTTATTTTCTTCTTAAATTCTTCAGACGATAACCTTCCAGGTAAAACTTTAAATAGAGTGCCCCTCCAAGGTATCTGCTTTGAAATATCATCTGGTGATACGCCTTTATCACACAATGACTTGACTATCCTAAATACGGCATTCCTCTTAGCTAGTCTTTCATAAGGAACGCCATCGACAGTCACATCATATTTTGTATAGTCCTTTTTACTCGCTTTAGAACTTTTTTCCTTTTTTTCTTTTTCTCTGGCCTGTATTTGATAATCAGATATTTCAGGCAAAGGTATTATTTGTTGGACGTCAATTATAACGTCACGATCTTTCTGATATGGAATTATTCTTATACATCTAATATCTACAAATTTATCTAACAGCCACATTACTGCAGTAGTAATCTCTTTAGAGAAATTTGCTGAAATGAGAATTATCCGAACATCTTGCGCAAATTCATCTTCAGATTCTTCATTCCAATCTAAAAAGTCTAATAATGTAGTTTCTGCATCTTGTTCAGAACCATTCTTATCCAAATAATCTTGATATATATAGACGACTTTCTCAAAAGTTAGTATTGAAATCATGGCGGCATATCTAATTGCCTGTAAGTCCATATGCCCGCCATCTTCAGTTCTTTTCAACTCGATAACGACTAAGTTTGCATTCTTATCTATACCTAGTAAGTCGATTCTTCGGCGGCTATCTTCCCAGTCACCAAATTCTTCAGAGATGATTAATATGTCTGGGTCTATCGCTGCGAATGACTCTTTCAATATTTGTTGCAAATCTTGCCGCTCACGCATTCCGAGTGAAGAGAAATTCATCTCGTCTATCTTGACTAGTTGCTTATTATTAATTTCATATATTGCCATTTACCCAGCACCCATTAGCTATAAAATAATTCATTATAGAAGAAAGACGATGTGATCATAATTATTCAAATGTCCGCTATGGGTCGGAAACAGTCATTAAAAGCTAAATCGTAAAATCACGTCTGCTTTCGGCTCATAAGCGGTCATTGAATATTTAGCGTACAGAAAAATAAGATAAACTTAGAATTTTATTGGAGATACTGACTTATTATCGCCTACTAAAATATCTAATTCCTCGCCTGTAGCAATTACTTCGTTAAAATAACTAGCAAGCCATTGCCATTTTAATAGAATGTCGGTTCTATCTTTAGCTTCTATTAAACCGGACTCAATATTTTCTTTAATCCATTTATAATTTAATGGAGCAGTCATAATGGTTGGTACACCACGACTGCTTGGATTCCTTTTGATACAAAAATGACATAGCCAATTCAGATGATATAAACCATCAAAATCTCTTCGTGTTCGAGCTGATAAAGGCATTGGCTCACGTCCTGTTACAATATAATCAATTGATTGTGATTCTTTGTAGATAGAATTACTTATCAACACTCTTGGATATTTTGCAGCTTTTGATTCAGCTTCATAGGCTTCAACTAATCCTGGGCCGAAAATTATACTATCCTTTTCATATAATCTCCCTTGAACTATCGAGCCACGCAACAATACACTGTTATGAATCAGCGAATTATTAAGCACAAATATTATATCAAATAGCCTTTTAAGCCCTTTTGCTGTTGGTGCAACAGTAAGGCATATTGAATCAGAAAACATATATACGCGTGGATTATCGCCACCTACAGGCATTATTTCATTTAAAAAATATTTTTGCTCTTGGAAAGTTTTGATTATTTCGTAAATTCTATTGGTACCTACCTTTTCATCTAATGATTCCTTAACAAGATTAGAAAAACCTAAAATATCTAAAAATGCGATATATCGCTCCTCGTATGTCGGGACAGTGTCACCAGTAGAGTTCAGCATTCCTTATGCTCCATTCAATTTGACTTGAGAAAAATTTTGTTTAATTAGATATTGTGTCAATGTCCGCTAAGGGTCGAAAGCGGTCATAATTAATCAGCTTTTCAAATTTTAAAATTTTTGGCAAACTTTGAGACACGGGGCCCCACTATTTCGATAAAAAGTTGATCAATTTTGCCCCCTACCCCCTTAGCTAACTCCGCTTGGATATGTAACCAAATAATTCTCATCTCCTCGGTTTTCTTCTCGCATGGAGATAAGTCATTGAATATAAGAGTTTGGGGTTGTATTCAGGCTTTCTTATGGTGCCAGACTCATGCAACCAAGCCGGAATTTACAGCTGTTTTTATTTTTTAAAACAGTGCCGACCTAAATATTTCTCTTTTAAGTGATGGGGTAAGTCATTCACGGGGTCATGAGGACCCATTGATGCCGATCAAATGAATATCTGGTCGCAAATAACTCATTTGAATCCCACAAATGTCGCTGTTATATCTAAGTCATAGTATAGGTATCCATCATGGCTGGAGTTCCAACGAATGAATTAACTACACCATCCTTAGCAATGCGAGTACGCAATGCTGTGCACTTACATAACGTCAAATATCCCGCCCGTAATTGGATACTCTCTCCATGGCTCAAGCAAAGAATGTTAGTACTGGTGCATGCACCGACAGGCGTGGGTAAGAGTTGGTTTTGTTGGAGTCTTGCCGTTGGCATTGCATCTGGCAAAGGATTTGCAGATTGGGCATGCGAAAATCCTGCAAAAGTATTGATCATTGATGGCGAAATGCAACCGGATGACTTACAGGACCGATTGAAATTTTTAATGCACTGTCTTGAGCTTAGTGATGAGCAAAAAGAAGTCTTGAAGAACAATCTGTTGGTAATTGCACGACAAGACCAAGCACTCGATACAGAATTTCCTGATTTACATGATCCTGAAGGACAAGAAATTCTTCTTGATGATATTCGGACATTAAACCCTGAAGTTGTCATCTTAGACAATCTCTCTACTTTGGCAGATCTGCCTGATGAGAATGCCGCGAGCTCTTATAACTCTATCTTTAAGTTTCTCACGCGACTCAAACAAGAACGCACAGGCATTCTTGTTCACCATGACCGAAAAGGATCCACCAAAGATTCCAGTGAAGGTTATCGAGGTAGCAGCAAAATGGCGGCCATCTTTGAACAACGGATTCACATCTCTAAAGTTGAAGACCACAAAAAACCAAAAGACACGGGCGCATGTTTTTATACTGAATTCAAAAAGAACCGTTACTTGGGCGATGAAACATTAAAGTCCCGCATCTTTGCACTCCATCCCGATGAGGGCTGGACGATTCAAAGTGATGAAGATGAAATACTCACACAAGTGGCCGAAGCCGTAAGATCATGTACCTATATCTCGCAAGCCGAGCTTGGAGAATATTTTGGCCACCAGAAGGCTTGGGCGAATAAAAAAATAAGAAAATGCATGATTCAAGGTTTACTGACTGAAAGCGAGTGGCTTAACAGCGTTCAAAAAGCTAAAGAAAAACAAGCATTAGAAGCAATGGATGAGCGAGCGCTGCAAGAGCTAACACTATAGCCCTGTAGTAAAACACTCCGCTTCGAGGGGTACTCGTACCCTCTCGCATACTCCTTTTTTCAATTCAAGTTTCCAGTTTCTTCTCTTTACTGCTTGGAAACCGGAAACTCATTCAATCATCCGTGTCATTCACAGAATTATGTGCATAAGAAAGCGACGTTTCCATAGCAACAGGAAACCTAGCCTTATGTAAATTTATGTGTACAATAATTCATACAGTATCGGAAATTTATCCAGTTTCCATACTACCACTTGTGGTTGCACCCGGTTGTACTGGTAGTAAACGACCTGGCGACGGGCGAATCCAGTTGAGGATGAACTGTAACGGTTTTTGATAAGTGGTTGATTGAGTGTTTTGAAGACTCCTTCAAAACGTCCTGAGTTGAGTTTGGAATGGAGCGGGAAACGAGATTCGAACTCGCGACCCCAACCTTGGCAAGGTTGTGCTCTACCACTGAGCTATTCCCGCAATTTGGTGTAGGCGGGTATTCTAGTGTAATTCATAGGTCTGTCAACGAAGTGTTTGTTTATATTTGTTATTTTCGTGACAGACTTGCCGTTAAATTACCCGATTTTGCTAATCTGCTCTCATAATTTGGCCATTGGCGTTAATCTGATCTAAATGCTGCTCTTAGATAATCAATCATAGAAATAACCGTCAATACAGCCGCAATATCTAACAACCACTGACCCACCTCAAAGGTAGGAATTCCAATAAACGGTTGATGCCATAACAAAAATATAATAGCGATAATTTGTACAGTGGTTTTAATTTTACCCAGATAAGACACAGACACTTTGGCGCGATTACCGAGCTCTGCCATCCATTCGCGTAATGCAGAGACTGTTATTTCACGCCCGATGATAATAAGCGCCGGTATCAACACATGCATGCTGGGATGCTTATACACAACGATCACCAAAGCACAGGTGACAATAAGCTTATCCGCCACAGGATCTAAAAATGCACCAAAAGCAGAGGTTTGGTTAAGTTTTCTTGCCAGGTAACCATCCAATAGGTCTGTCAGCCCAGCGATTGTAAAAATAATTGCTGCAATCGGCATGGCATAAGGAATGGAAGAAAAGTAGACCACGATTAGCAATGGAATTAAGCCAATACGTAGTAGCGTGAGCATGTTAGGTATGGTGTAAGACATTATTTTGTTTAATGACTATGCAATGTTTCGTGTATGGTCTGTGCCAGTTGTTTACTGATTCCCGTGACTTTGGCAAGTTCTTGTTCACTTGCTCTCTCTATACCCCGCAACCCTCCAAAATGTTTTAACAAACTTTGGCGACGCTTGGGCCCTAGTCCGGCAATTCCTTCTAATGGAGACATTGTACGTGATTTATTTCTGCGTTTCCGGTGTCCTGTGATGGCAAATCGGTGTGCTTCATCACGAATCTGCTGAATCAGGTGCAATGCCAATGAATCACTGCTCAAGTGAATCGGTTGTTTATCACCCAATACAAATAATTGTTCCATACCGGGCTTTCTTTCAACACCTTTAGCCACACCCACAACCAATACACCTGTCACCTGCAGTTCTTCTATCACTTGTCCGGCTTGTGTGAGTTGGCCCTTACCACCATCAATAAACAAGATGTCGGGTAACTTACCCTCGCCTTTTTTAATTCTTGTATAACGACGCGTTAAGGCTTGCAACATTGCTGCATAATCATCGCCAGGTGTAATACCTTCTATATTAAATTTTCGATATTCAGATTTACTTGGCCCTTCTCTATTAAACACAACACATGAAGCCACCGTTAGTTCTCCTGAAGTGTGGCTAATATCAAAACATTCCATACGTTGAATTGGGTCCGATAACTTAAAGATATCTTCCAGCGCATTAAAACGTTGTTCCATACCAGATTGACTAGCCAAACGAGATTCAAAGGCAGTAACGACATTTTTATTGGCAAACTCTAACCAGCGTGCTCGTTTGCCACGCACTGATGAAGTTATTTTCACTTTTGCTTCACGTTGATTTGATAGCATTTCTGCTAGCACATCACTTTCTGTTGGTTCATGTGCGGTGATAATTTCTTCTGGTGGTCTACGGTGCAAGTAGTATTGGCCAATAAAAGCTGACAGTAATTGCTGCTCATTATAATGTGCAGGCGTTTTAGGGAAAAAACATTTATTGCCCAGATTCATTTTATTACGCACTTGGAACACTTGCACACAGGCTAAAGAGTCACGCATGCGGCAAGTGATAATGTCACAGTCTCCAGACAAGTCACTGACGTATTGTTGTTGTGAGACTTGTCTTAATGCCTCTATTTGATCACGCAATTTAGCGGCATGTTCAAATTCCAAATCACTAGAAGCTTTTTCCATTTCAGACACAAGATGGTCAACAACTTGTTCACTTTTACCCTGTAAAAACTTGCGTGCAAAATCTACATCATTACCATAAATTTTTTCACTAACCATATTCACACAAGGTGCCGTACATCTTTCAATTTGATACTGCAAACAAGGGCGTGAACGATTGCGATAATAACTTTCACTGCATTGACGCACCTTAAACGTTTTTTGCAATAAACTTAAAGTTTCACGTACCGCGCCAACGCTGGCATAAGGACCAAAATATTCACCTTTCTTTTTCTTTGATCCTCGATAGAAACTTAAACTAGGAAATTCATGATTAGACAACAAGATGTAGGGATAACTTTTATCGTCGCGCAATAAAATATTATATTTTGGGCGGTGTTCCTTAATTAAGTTATTTTCTAGCAGCAAAGCTTCTGCTTCTGTATTTGTCACAGTCACTTCCATGGCTGTCACTTGTTGAATCATCTGCTTAATACGTGGACTTATGCTGCTGCGATTAAAATAGGAAGAGACTCGCTTTTTAAGATTCTTAGCTTTGCCTACATAAAGAATAGATGAATCGCTATTTAACATGCGATACACGCCGGGCTGTTGAGTCAACGTTTTTAGAAACGCCTTATTATCAAATTGTGTAGGTGTCTCAGGCATATTGAAATCATTAAGTCACTACGAGTCAATTAGATCTCTGATTTTAACGAATACTGCTTCAAATTGATCGACTGTCAGACGCTTGGTCGATGTGTTATAGCGGCTACAATGATATGAATCTACCAATATGAATTGATCAGGCAGATGGTGCACTGTTCCATGTCCAAATGGATAGTCTTTTAAACGCAAACCCAGCGATCTCAATGTTGTTTCATGAGCGATACGCCCAAGCGCTAATACAATATTATCTGACGATAAGCTAAGCAATTCTTGTTGTATATATTGATTACAGGTTTTTATTTCTGCAGGAGTCGGCTTATTTTGTGGTGGCACACATTTCACAGCATTTGTAATACGTGCACCTAGTAACTGCAAGCCGTCTTTTACATGCTTAGATTCTGGTGCACTTGAAAAACCAAATCTATGGAGCGTTTCATATAGTAGAATACCCGCATAGTCGCCTGTAAATGGTCTTCCAGTAGCATTTGCTCCGTGCAACCCTGGCGCTAAACCGACAATTAGTAATTTTGCTTTATCATCACCAAACGGTGGTACTGGTTTACAGAAGTAATCAGGGAATTTTTGCTTTGACTCTGCTAGAAAATCAGCAAGTCGAGGACATTGTTTACAGCGCGTGGAGAATTTTTTTGTGGCCACTATTTAAATATCTGTCATCGTCCAGGTGTAGATGAGGATTCAGCAATAAAAAATTTTAGCAATGTTGTAACTTCAGATTAATTGCACACCCTTACTAATAAATAAGTAGCGCAGAACCCCAAGTAAATCCACCACCAAATGCTTCTAAGATAATTGATTCACCTTTTTTAATTCTACCATCGCGCACCGCAGTATCTAACGCTAATGGTATTGAGGCAGCTGAGGTATTGCCATGTCTATCAACCGTGACAACAACACGATCCATAGATAACTTTAACTTTTTAGCAGTCGCTTGAATAATTCTGGTATTCGCTTGATGCGGAACCAACCAATCAATTTGCGATTTATCATAGTTATTTGCAATTAATGTTTCGTCGGCAATTTTACCTAACGTGTTCACTGCCATCTTAAACACTTCATTGCCTTTCATATATATGTAGGCTTCACCTTTCTTCAATAAGTCATAGCCTTCAGATATACCTCGCGGTACATGCAATAAATGTTCATAACTGCCGTCGGCATGCAAATGAGTTGATAAAATACCAGGCTCTTCACTTTCTTCTAATACGACTGCACCGCCGCCATCAGCAAATAACACACAGGTGCTGCGGTCAGTCCAGTCAACAATTCGCGAAAGTGTTTCTGCACCAATAACTAATGCAGTCTTCACTGTTCCAGCCTTAATGAAGTTGTCAGCAATAGCTAATGCATAAACGAAACCAGTGCATACTGCCTGAACATCAAATGCAGGGCATCCATGAATATCTAAACGCTTTTGTATTAAACATGCAGTGCTTGGAAAAACCTTGTCCGCCGTGGTTGTTGCAACAATAATTAAATCAATATTTTCTTTAGTTTTGCCCGCCATTTCCATTGCGCGTCTTGCTGCAATAACACCTAAGTCTGCAGTCGTTTCACCTTCTGCTGCAATATGACGTTCTTTAATTCCTGTACGTTCTTGAATCCAATCATCTGCAGTATCCACCATTGATTCAAGATCTTTATTAGTCAAAATTCTTTCTGGCAAATAACTTCCAGTTCCAATGATTTTTGAGTATTTCATAGTCAAGTTATGCCAAATAGTTTTCTAGTTGTTTATCAATTAGCGTTGGTACACTCTTCTTTGCTTCTATATAAGCAATATAAATAGCATGCTCAAATGAAAAAGCATCTGCGCCACCATGGCTCTTGATCACTATACCTTTAAGCCCCAGCAAAGATGCACCATTATAACCCCTTGGGTCGATAGAATTTTTAAATTCATTCAATATTGGTGTTGCTAATAACGCTATAAATTTAGTATAAATGTTTTTAGTGAATGATTTTTTAGCATAACTGGAAATAAGTTTAGCCACACCTTCACTTGTCTTAAGCGATACATTTCCAACAAAGCCATCACAGGCTATGACATCGACATCACCACAGAATATATCATCACCTTCAACATAGCCTATGTAATTTAATGCACTATTTTCCAATAACACATTCGCTTCTTTTACCTGATCATTACCTTTAATTGCCTCTGAACCAACATTGAGCAAACCAACCCTTGGCGATACAAGATCATCTACCGCACTTGCTAATACTGAACCCATGACAGCAAACTGAAATAAGTTTTCTGCTTTACAGTCTACATTTGCACCCAGGTCTAACATATGAGTATGACCATTCAAAGCGGGCAAAGTTGTATTTATTGCAGGTCTATCTATGCCTGCCAAAGTATGCAATACATATCTTGCTGTCGCCATCAAAGCACCTGTGTTACCGGCACTAACGCATGCTTGTGCTTGATCTTCTTTAACTAAATTAATTGCCACACGCATTGATGAATCTTTTTTAGAACGTAATGCTTGCGCCGGAGGCTCATTCATCTCTACTACTTGTGTTGCATTATGAATTATGAGTCGGTGAGATAGCTCACTTGATGCTTGTTCCAGCTCAGTTTCGATTTTCGTCTGATCTCCCACCAAAATAAGATTGAGATCATCATGTTTTTTTAATGCACTTAATGCAGCGGGCACAACAACTTTGGGACCAAAGTCTCCACCCATTGCATCTAGTGCGATTGTATTAGTCATGAGAATAGAGGTTTTTAACGCAACACTTACTTAGTGACGCGTTAAAATTGATTAACACTGAATTGTATAGTGGTGCGAGTGACGAACTAATCTTCGTCTTCGTCTACTTCGTCTTGCTTGATAACTTGGCGTCCACGGTAGAAACCATCAGGGCTAACGTGATGTCTACGATGAGTTTCACCAGTAGTAGGCTCGATAGAAAGAGTTTCAGCCTTCAATGCATCGTGTGCTCGTCGCATGCCTCTCTTCGATGGTGTTTTTCGATTCTGTTGTACTGCCATTGGTGATCTCCGATCTATCTTTAAAGTTTTAAGTCTTTCAGCTTTGCAAACGGATTTTCTTTTTCATCCGTTGGCACTTCATCAAATTCATGCATCCATTGCTTGACAGTGGATTCGCATTTTTCTACGTCCGAATGTTTCGCAACAATAGGCATAGACAGAATAATTTCATCTTCAATTAAACTGGCAGTTGTAATTTGTTGCCCGTCATATTCAAAAATTTCATGTCCTTCTTCACTGGCCATCTCTAATGAGTCTGGTGATACTAATAACAGCTGGAACTCTCCACTAATTGGGACAGCTGCATCACCCATACACCGTTGGCACGATTGCACGACCTCGCCTTCAATAGTACCTTTGACCATTGGAAACTGTAGCGAAGAGGTAGAAAACTCCATCGTTACACGAAATTCACCGTCCGAGTTAGGTGCCAACTCCATAATTCTAGGCATATCCTGGACAGGAAGATTTCCCGCGAATTGGCGCCCACGTTTAGCAAATAAAACGGGGTCAAAACGCAAAGGTAGATCGTTGCTCATTCGGCGGCCAAGTGTATAGATTGACTTAAGTTTCGTCAAAGTTTTTACTGAAATCAACCACTTCTTAGGCTTGTTTCACTCAATAAATTGGAAAATAACTCATGACCCGTCTAATTCTTGCTTCAAGCTCACCTTATCGAAAAGAATTACTGGAAAGACTGCATATCAAATTTGAGTGTATCTCCCCCAATATTGATGAATCTAGCCTCGAAAATGAGCAACCTGGTGCCTATGTTCAGCGATTAGCAATTGAAAAAGCCGCTGAAATTGGCAAAACACACGCTGACAGTTTGATCATTGGATCTGATCAGTGCTGTGTTAATGA
The DNA here is from genome assembly GCA_033344735.1 of Gammaproteobacteria bacterium. Classification (NCBI taxonomy): domain Bacteria; kingdom Pseudomonadati; phylum Pseudomonadota; class Gammaproteobacteria; species Gammaproteobacteria bacterium. The sequence goes on along the minus strand of JAWPMW010000001.1, from coordinate 551,922 downwards.
CAATATTATTCTCGGTAAACCTAAAGATCGGAATAATGCCATCGAACAGCTCAGAGCTGCTTCAGGCAAAGAAATTCGATTTCTCACAGCCGTGTCTATTCAACATCCATCATCTAATTGGCACCGAGAATGGGTGGATGTATTCACCGTAGAATTCAGAAAATTATCGATGTCTGAAATCGATCGCTATCTAGATGTTGAACAACCTTTCGACTCTGCAGGTAGTTTCAAGTCTGAGAAATTAGGAATTTCTTTGTGCGAATCCATGCACGGTGATGACCCCACCGCCTTAATTGGTTTACCGTTAATTAGCGTCGCGCAGTATTTAAGAGAGTTTGGATTACAAGTACCTTAATTTTTTTAAATCATGGGTACATTATGTAGTTAATCCAATTAACGAATGTTTACACCTTCCAGCCAAAGTCTTAGTTGTGAACCAATAGAACTTCCAATTCGTCCTGCAAAACGTTGAAATATGTCTTCTTGATATGAGTAATCAACAATTTCTTCAACACCAACGACTTCACGAGCAACATAGCCGGCACTACCTAAGCCATCAACCAAGCCAAGCTCCATCGCTTTAGTACCCGTCCAAAACAACCCAGTAAACAATGTTGGGTCATCAGATAAACGATCACCACGCCCCTCTTTAACCACATCAATAAATTCTTGATGAATTTCATTTAGCATGGTTTGTACGTGTTGCTTTTCGACAGGATTCTCCGGTGAGAATGGATCAAGTAATGCTTTATGCTTACCCGCAGTTAATAACCGTCTTTCAATGCCTAGTTTTTCAATGGTTCCTTCCAAACCAAACCCATCCATGCGTACACCAATAGAACCCACTATACTTGATTCATTTGCAAAAATTTTATCAGCAGCAACTGCTACGTATACACCGCCCGATGCACAAATGTCTGATACTACTGAATATAAAGGTTTAGTTGGATACTCTTCTCGCAATCTTTTAATTTCATTATAAATATACGCAGACTGAACTGGCGAACCACCAGGACTATTAATACTTAGAATAACAGCCGCAGAGTTTTCGTTGTCAAAGGCTTGACGTAATCCATAAACAACATTATTTGCACTAGCGTCTTCGCCATCGGCAATGACACCAGATAAGCTGACTAGTGCGGTGTGGCGTTCATTGGACATCAAGCTATCAGCCTTCTTTGAACCAACAAACGTAATCAAAAAAATAATTAAATAGGCAACAAAGAATAATTTAAAAAATATTCCCCATCGTCTGGCACGACGTTGCTCTTTGAGTCCTGCATTGGCTAACTCAACAATGGCATCACGTTCCCAATTAGTTTTGGATTCATCCATGTGACTAGGTTACCTCGAATACGTTTAAAAAATAGCTATCATCAATTGTCTAAATTGTAGCATGTGAATGACTTAATTCGCTTTCACTACTCCCCTTTGCGCAGCCGTTTACACAGCTTTTTCAGCTCCTCGGGAAGTGGTGCTCGAAACTCTAATGTCTGACTGAGAGCCGATAGACAAAGTTTCAGATAATCTGCATGTAAAAACATACGCTGTAATCCTAATTTTTGTAACTCACGATTATATTCAAAGTCGCCATATCGCTTGTCTCCCGCGATGGGATGGCCTTCGAGCTGAGCATGGACTCTAATTTGATGGGTACGACCAGTCAAAATACTTGCAGACATAAGCGAGTGCTTTTTGAAGCGCTCTTTTGTTGTGAATATGGTAATGGCATCTTTACCCGATTCAGAGCCAGCCATTTTAGATCCGATGCTATTATTTGCCTGCTTTTCTAGCGCATGCTCGACTGTATGCTTTTTAATCTTCCAGTCACCTTTGACAAGAAAAATATATTCTTTACGCGATTCTTTAGCATGTAGCGCATCTTGAACATCTAGTAAGGCACGCCGAGTTTTAGCTAATACCAAACATCCACTGGTATCTTTGTCGATGCGATGAGCTAATTCTAGAAATGGTTGATGCTCTCTGCTTGCACGAAATGCCTCAATCACCCCCCAACGTTCACCAGTCCCACTATGTACCGCAATTCCAGCAGGTTTATTGATCACTAGAAGGTGCTCATTTTCAAATATAATTTGGTCTTCCAATTGACCTATCAAATTCTTAGGTACGCTAGCTTGCGAATTGATGTTCTGTTCGGTCGAAATTGGCGGCAGTCTGACCATATCACCTAGTTTAACTCTATAAATGGGTTTTACCCGGCCTTTATTGACTCTAACTTCACCGCTACGAAGTGCTCGGTATATTCTACTTTTAGGCACTTTAGTAAAATGAGCTAGTAAAAAGTTGTCTATACGCTGACCAGCATGGTTTTCATCGACCTCTACGAATTTTGCTTTATTGACAGTCACTTATATTTAAAACCTGAGGTCATTGCCGCTCATTGAAATGATTGATATAGTTGGCGTCATTAAGTTACTTGAGAACCGAAGTTAGCGATAGCTCAAGCCACTCTCAGCGCCCCAAACAGACCAGCGCAAAAGAGCTTAATTACCCTTATTTCTGACTGTAATAACATAGCAGTCAGAGTTTAAATAGATTTTACTACCGTCACGACGGACAAAGTAAATAATTAAAAGAATGTTCATTCTACTTTCAATCTGCAATTTATTAATGAACTCTGTAAAAGAGCTCTTTACGTTGTGTACAGATGGCTTATCACGCCATTCTGTGGTTGGACACGTTGCGCAAAATGGGTTGACACCCTATATGCAATTGAAAGCAGAAATAGAAAACCGAGACCAATATGAAAAGAATACTAGTAAATGCTACACAGCAAGAGGAATTGCGTGTTGCGATGGTCGATGGCCAAAAGCTATACGATCTCGATATCGAAGTTCCTTCACAAGAGCAAAAGAAAGCCAATATATACAAAGGCATTATCACTCGGATTGAACCGAGTTTAGAGGCTGCTTTTGTTAACTATGGCGTTGAACGCCATGGTTTCCTACCTTTCAAAGAAATATCCAAGCTTTATTTCAAAGATAACAATACCCCTGCGGGTGAACGCCCACCAATAAAAGACCTGATAGAAGAAGGCCAGCAACTTATCGTTCAAGTAGAACGTGAAGAACGAGGCAATAAAGGTGCGGCACTTACGACATTCATCAGTCTAGCTGGGCGCTATTTAGTATTAATGCCTAATAATCCACGTGCAGGTGGTGTCTCACGACGTATAGAAGGCGATGATAGAAAAGAAGTGCGTGAGGCGTTAAGCCAGATCAAAATTCCTAATGGTATGGGTGCGATTGTACGAACCGCAGGAGTGGGGCGTACTAGTGAAGAACTCGGTTGGGATATCTCTTACCTAGAGAAAGTATGGCTGGCGATTGAAAATGCAGCTTCTCAGAAAGAAGAACCTTTCTTAATTTACCAAGAAAGCAACGCTATGATTCGTGCTCTACGTGATCACTTCCGTAATGATATTAATGAAATTATCATTGATGATAATGCTGTTTATAAAGATGCGCACCATTTTTTAGAACAAGTAATGCCTAATGATCTTCGCAAACTTAAATTATATGAAGATCATGTGCCTCTATTTAATCGCTATCAAATCGAAGCGCAAATCGAATCTGCTTTTCAGCGCGAAGTGAATTTACCTTCGGGTGGCGCTATTGTTATCGATCATACGGAGGCAATGCTTTCTATTGATATCAACTCTGCGCGCGCTACTAAAGGTAGCGACATTGAACAAACTGCACTACAAACTAATCTAGAAGCAGCAGATGAAATTGCACGCCAATTACGTTTGCGTGATTTAGGTGGATTGATTGTGGTTGATTTCATCGACATGCTAGCTAATAAAAATCAACGTGAAGTAGAAAATCGATTACGAGATGCCGTCGAAGTTGATCGTGCACGTATTCAGCTTGGACGTATTTCTCGTTTTGGTCTATTAGAAATGTCTCGCCAACGATTACGCCCTTCTTTAGGAGAGTCCAGTCAAATTGTATGCCCTAGATGTACTGGTCATGGCACTATTCGCACCAGCGAGTCTCTAGCACTAGCCATTCTGCGCTTACTTGAAGAAGAAGCAATGAAAGATAAAACAGGAAAAGTGATAGCGCGCGTTCCTGTAGATGTTGGCACATTTCTGCTTAACGAAAAACGTTTATCTCTACAAGAAATTGAACATCGGCATAAAATTGATTTAATAATCGTACCGCAAGCAAATCTAGAAACCCCTCACTTTGAAGTACAACGTGTACGCGATGACGACAAAGAAACTGAGGGTAAAACCAGTTATGAATTAAGCACTAGCCAAGAAGAAGAAATAGAAATCACTACAACTACACAGAGGCCGGTTGATAAACCAGCTGTATCTACAGTTAGCATGGATGCACCCGCACCAACTCCAGTACCAAGCCAAGTTTCCGCTCAAGGAAAGAAAGCATCTAAAGGTATCTTTGCAAAATTATTTGGCTGGTTGTTTGAAGACACATCACAAGAAGAAGCTAAAAAAGCTGAATCAAATTCTCGTGGTAAAAATCAATCTCGCGGTCGATACAGCAATAACAATAATCGTAATAACAATCGTCGTAGAAAGCCTAATCAGCGCGGACAAAATCGTAAAGGCGGTCGAAACGAAAATAAAAATGACCAGCCGCGTGCAGACGGTGAAAAAAATCAGTCAGACAATAATAGCAACCGCAATCGAAATCGTAACCGAAACCGAAACCGCAATCGAAATCGCTCAGATTCCCAGCGCTCCCAGAATCGCAATCAAAATGCTGATCAATCGAATAATAAGCAGAATAATTCTGGCAGTGACAATAAGCAGCAAACGCAGGGTCCTAAAGAAGGAAACTCTTCAGGTAACAGTCCTCAGGCAAATGGTAATACACAAAGTACTAACAGCAACCCTGCACCTCAACAGAACGAATCAAATAACAGCAATACTACTAGCCAGCAAAAACCTCAGACTCAGGAAAAAGAGCCTAGTACGTAAAGTTGATTTACTAGCTTTTCTTAAAGGCATTAAAGGTGGTGACGTTTACGCATCACCTTTAATAGATTCCAACAACCCTCTTCTACCATCTCAAATACGCCATCAAATAAATCGCTGTCGCGATAGTATGGGTCAGGCACTTCTTGACCAGATTTTTCTGGATGGAAATTCAAGAATAGTTCAATTTTATCGCGATGCATTAACGGGGATTTCACTTGCAAGGCACTTAGATTGGCATTATCCATCGGCAGGATATAATCAAACTCCTCAAAGTCCTTATCTTTAACTTTGCGTGCTCTAGAAAATGAAATATCATAATTTTTTTCTAGTGCAGAAGCACATGCTCTAGGGTCAGGCTTTTCACCTTCATGATATGCATGCGTACCTGCAGAATCGACACGAATAATATCCTCCAGCCCATGTATTCTCACTAGATGATGAAATACTCCTTCTGCGGTAGGTGAACGACAAATATTCCCCATACATACAAATAGTACATTTATTCTCTTATCTTCAGCCACTACTTTACCTCTACCCTGGAGGATCTACCCTAGCTGTTGCTAGCGCCCATAAAATTGCTTTTCCACACCATAATGCCAAATAAAATATGAATACCTGCTTCCATATATCTAAAGATTCAAAATTTATATTATCAATAATATGTTGCTTAATTGAGGTAAATGAATGCCCTCCAACAAATATCTCATATAGCGGGATTAATACAAAAGAAATTAAAAGCGCAATGAATAAGAATATAAATATTCGTTTAATAAAGGCAACCATAATATATTAACTCAATAAACCTTGCATGGATCGTGATTGCAGATGACTGTCGATTTTAGCAATACAACAAACATTGACCAAAATATCTTGCTCTGAAACGACATTTTCGTTGCCGATTTTCACATTAAACATAAGCATGAACAAAATTACACCTATTTAAGTACATATGTTTTTTAATAAATGTAAGTCTTGGCATATTAATATTATTTACCTTACAGAGCATGGTTAATTTGCTTATGGTTGATTATGAGTAAGTCCCAAATTGACATTCACATCAACATTTCCAGATTAACACACACTAAAACAAAGCATAAGCCTTTACAATTATAAACGACTTTAAGTCAAATCAATTCAAACTCAACTAATTAAATATTTTTCACAGAGAAAAGATATATTTTGCGTCACAAAATCATAATATTAGATTGATACCTTGCGGCGTTTAAAATACCCAAAACAGAGGGAGACTACGCTGTGAAATTTAAACTAAGCTTATTAGCTGGCGTGCTAGCTTTATCTAGTACTGCTCACGCAAGCTACGAACCATTCAAAATTACCCCATTTGCAACGTTTAGCAATGAAGATGTGGAATTTGATGAGAGTGCCGCAGAGATTGTTGCATTTGATGCAACAAGCCAGAAATTTTTTGTTGTCAATGCACAAAGTAATACTATAGACGTATTAGCCATAGATGATGAATTTGTATTTGCGAAAGATGAATCATGTACTGATGGCAACTTAGATCTATCACTTACCAACGTCAGTGGCGGCCCAAACAGTGTTGCTGTTTATAATGGATTAGTTGCTGTAGCCGTTGAGGATGATCCCAAACAAAACCCTGGTGAAGTAGCATTTTATAACGCTATGGACTGTAGCTTTATTAGCTCAATCCAAGTTGGCGCATTACCTGACATGTTAACGTTTACAAAGAATGGCATGAAAGTAGTCGTTGCTAATGAAGGCGAACCTAATGATGACTATAATATTGATCCTGAAGGCTCAATTAGTATTATCGATATCAGCTCAGGAGTTGCTTCTGCCACTGTAGCAACTGCAGATTTTCATGAATTCAATGGAAAAGAAGAACAACTCCGTAAGAAAGGAGTCAGAATCTTTGGACCAAATGCGAACGCCTCAATGGATTTAGAGCCAGAATACATCACAACATCCAATGGCTTAGCTTATGTCACTCTTCAAGAGAACAATGCACTTGCTGTAGTTGATATTCATAAAGCCAAGGTATTATCGATCAACTCTTTTGGTACTAAGAATTTCAATCGCAAACGTAACGCACTAGACTACACTAATGAAGATGACGCAATAAACATTGTACGGGCTCCTCTTGTTGGCATGTATCAACCAGATGCTGTTGCATCTTTTAATTACTATGGTGAAACTTATATTGTTACTGCTAACGAAGGTGATGCACGTGACTATGACGGATTTAGTGAAGAAGTACGCGTTGAAGATTTAACACTAGATGCAGACTTAGTTGCAAAATTTCCTGGTTTTGCGGATGAAGATGACTTAGGTCGCCCTCGCGTAACTGATCAAGATGGCGATATTGACAATGATGGTGATATTGACAAGGTCCACATGTATGGCGCTCGCTCAATCACAGTGTGGCGATTTAACCATCGAGGTAAATTACGCAAAGTAGCAGACACTGGCTCAGTTATTGAACGCGCTGTGGCTGATCAGTTCCCAGCTTTATTCAATGCAAACAATGACGAGGATGGAATAGACAGCAGAAGTGATGACAAAGGTCCAGAACCAGAAGCAATAATCATTGAATTTATTGATGGTGTCCCGTACGCATTCGTAGGTTTAGAGCGTGCCTCTCTAATTGCTATCTTTGATTTGAGCTGGCCTGAAAAACCAAAACTTGTTCAACTATTCGGCAATCGAGTGAGTGGCGCGAATTCATCTAAAGAACTTAAGGATGATGACGATGAGTTAGTTGTAAGACCTGGATTAGATCTTGGGCCGGAAGGACTAGATTATATTCCGGCTCACAAAAGCCCTACTGGCAAGCCTTTATTAGCCGTTGCAAATGAGGTAAGTGGAACAACAACACTTTATACTCTCGAGATGTATTACTATTAATCTCAGCTGCCACTGAGTGTAATTTAGCCACCCCAGGTAACACCGGGGTGGCTGTTTTATTTATGGTCTAGTTAAGTTATAACTATTTAATATAAAGACGTATGCAATTCTTCAAGTGGCACTTCATCTACTGGAGCTTGAAATTTCTCACATGACCAGCCCCAAGATTCTTGCTTCTGAATAAACTCATCAGCTTTAGCTTCACAGAATCCAACTTCAGATTGAGCACTCCATAATGTTTCCTCACCCTGACCTTTGTCATACTTTACTTCACAAGGCACAGGCTGCTGATCATTTTGATAAGAAATTTTAATGATTCTTTTTTCGCCGTTATTATCACAAACAAAATCTTCGCCTGCGAGCACAGCAAAGGAAGACACAAATAACGCAACAAATAAAAAAGACAATATGATTTTCATGATTCAATCACCCCTATTAGTGTGAACAAGTTCACATTGTTACGCTAAGGCTATGCTTGTGCTATATCCTAGAAAACCGTTCAATCATAAATATCTGCATTCTAGCCAGTTTTAACATATAAACATTAATTTTCTTATGCTTGAAAGTTTTCAAACAAATATTTGATAGGTAAATACAGGTAATTATTATATTTATGCGGTCAATCTCAGATATAACATTGGCAGGCGTTGTGGCAAACGATCAATTTCATCAATAAGTACAACATTCTTTTTGCCAAAGATTTTAGTCAAATAGTTTTCCCCTGATGCTTCTAAACCTACACAGAATGTATCTATACCCATATGTGAGGCAGAACGTACAACTTTTCGCGCATCCTCAACCAGATAGTTTTTATCTTGGACATCTATATCTGAAGGCTCCCCATCTGTAATGATTAATAATAAACGACGATGTGTCTGTTGTACTGTCAATTCTTTTACCGCATGACGCATAGCAGCACCCATGCGAGTAGATAATTTTCCTTTTAAACCCGCCAAATATGCACGTGAAGTCTTATCATATTCATCATTAAAGTTTTTAATTCGGTAATAATGAACATCCTCTTTACCATCCGAACAGAATGCAGCAATACCAAACGGATCTCCCAATTCAGTCATGGCATATGCCAACAAGCTTGTTGCCTGGATTTCCACTTGTAAAACAGATTCATTTGTATTGGGCACAATGTCATTAGTAGAATTAGAGATATCAAGCAACACTTGAACAGAAAGATCACGATGCTTTCGTTCCGTAGTACTATATATTCTTGGGTCTGGAGTTTGTCCCATCCTTCGACTGACAACAGCATCAATACATGCATCTATGTCCAACGACTCACCAACACTTTGACGATGCAGTCGTTCTGGCAAACTGACTTTGGCAGATTGAATGAGCTGCGTGATTCTATTCACTAAATCTCTATGAGTTTCTAAAATTCTATCAATCAAGTATGCATCACCGAAATCTGGGAAATATTCAACAACACATGTCCAGTTAGGACGTTCATAGCCAGTCAGGTAATCAAACTCAGGATAACGAACTGCAATTTCAGATTCACGAACTTCGTCATCTTGACTTTGTCGAGCATTATATTGTTGTTCACTAGTTTGATCTTCCTCATTACGATCCAGATCTGAGGAGGTGTCGTCATTTTTATCCTTTTGATCCATCTGTACGGCTTCAATGAATACTCCTTCATTATCTTCTTCATCCCCTTGTTGATCACCAAAATCCCATAAACCCAAATTGTCATCACGATAAGGCGGCTCTACTACATATGTTTTAGAATTAAATTGTGCACGCATCTGTCCTAGATCGTTACCTAACAGTACACCTAACTTTCTGCACATAATTGGATCTGACATATTATTAGATTTATCAAAAAACATATCTCGACCTTTTTGCACCCAACCATCTCTATCTTTAAATTCACTATCAATTAATGCGCGTGATAATCGTGCAAGTAAATGAGGAACCAGCTTAGGTCCACTCGCTTTCGCAACATGTAGAGGCAACCATAATTCTTTCAAACCTGGAAATGCTTGCATAGCAAGATACTCAACACGTGCATCTTCTAAAAGAGATATCAAAGCAATCTGGATTGGCTTTAGTTCAGCTACTGGAAATACCTTAGTCGAGTACACGAGGTGTGCGCCAACATGCGCCAATCCCGCACGGAAAATTTTTTCCGCCTGATCGCCATGAAATCCTGGAAAAACTTCTGGGATTCGCACTACTCCATTAGATATTGAGATTCGTCGCAACGACAATGGAGAAGTAGATGCTGGAAGATCACGAATTGGTGGACGCAAATTCCATAACGATACCAAATATAACTTTAAGCGACGGTCAATATCCGTAAATACAACATCTCCAGCTTCATGACGAAACCATTTTTCAGACTCCGGATCAGCAAATGAAAAATATTGTATTTGACGGTTCTTATCTTCATCTGTAGACCGCAAACCAGCTAACGCCCAAGAACGAAATTGCTCGGGCGTCAAAGTTGTTAATATCTTTTGAGTTCGCTCAAGAACAGGTAAAACAGACTCAGGCGCTGCTTTAATAAGCACTTCAATTGTAGACACCCAAGATAAAAATTCTGGGATGGTCGAAAGCTTTTGTGCGGCGACAATAGCTGACTTTGGTAACAATTCTGAGGCAGCACGATTTAATTTTATCGCTGACAATGAAACTAATGATACAAAATTGATAGCAATTTCAGCACTCAATAGATTTGCTAATTTTGGTGATTCACGAACATAAGATAACGGTATTAATGATCCGTATCCTGCATTTGCAAGCTTATTGCAAGCTTGTTCCCATTGGTGAAAATATTCTCCAGAAAATGAAGATTTACCTTGATCAATTAAATAGGAGAATCTTTCATTAATATCTCCAGGTTCTTCTTTTTGTGGTGCTACTTTGCACTCACTTTGAGTACTTGAGATTGTCAAAATTCAAATCACATGCAGGCTGCTATTGCAGAACTTAACGCATTACGGACATCATGATCGTCTGTTATAGGAAGCACTAACGCCACTTCACAAGCTTCTTCTATTGATACACCTTGGGTTATTAGCTGCGCTGCATATATCAACATACGTGTAGATGCACCCTCATCCAGTCCATGGCCTTTCAAGTTTCTTGATCGCTCAGAAATCTGTACTAGTTTTTGCGCAATATCTTTATCCACACCCGTTTCGTGCGCAATAATATTTGCTTCGATTTCTGGCTTTGGATAATTAAAATCTATAGCTGCAAATCGTTGCTTAGTTGATTCTTTCAAATCCTTTAAAACGCTTTGATAACCAGGGTTATATGAAATTATGATTTGGAAATCAGGGTGCGCTTTAACAATTTCATTTTTCTTCTCTAGAGAAAGCATCCGACGGTCGTCAGTTAATGAATGAATAACTACACTTGTATCCTGTCTCGCTTCAACTATTTCATCAAGATAGCAAATAGCTCCATGGCGTACAGCCAAGGTTAGTGGGCCATCATGCCAGACAGTGCCGTTGGCATCTAGCAAATATCGTCCAATTAAATCCGACGCTGTCATATCTTCGTGACAAGAAACACTAATAAGGGGTTTTTTTAACTTCCAAGCAATATATTCGACAAAGCGAGTCTTACCACAACCAGTTGGGCCTTTAAGCATCATTGGCATACGACTGGCGGATGCTGCTTCGAACAATGCAATTTCGTTATGTGTAGGCGAATAAAATGGCTCTTCTTTAATTAAATAACTATCAAGATTCATCACGAACATCCATTTATTTAATTTTGATAAATTTCATTTGTACATCATAAAAAAATAAGGCGAAGATATAAAAATATCTTCGCCTATTGCTTATTAAATTAAATTAACGGTGCGCTTTAGGATTTGGTATGCCTTCTATTTCACACTCATCTGTGCCCACAGTTGTTCTAGTGATTGACTCAGACATTTCACGAGCCGCTTCAGGGTCTTCTACCCATTTCTTATAAAAATCAAATGGGCATGCTGCAACACCTTTATCTCCTTCCCCAGAGTTAATTAACCCAGTATAACCGCGGTGGAGTAATTTAAATAAGTGGTTTTGAGATTGTTGATTCTTACGTGCATCACGAATTAGCGATACTGAAAGATTTGCATACTGAATACCCATATCTTCTTCTGCGCATTGTCCTAACGTACGCCCGTCGAAACCAATTATGGCGGAATAGCCAAAATAAGAATAGACACCATCAAAACCAGTTGCATTTGCTACAGCAACGTATGTGTTATTCATCCATGCCATGGCCTTAGCAACCATAACTTGCTGCTCTTTTGCGGGATACATATAACCTTGGCAGCGAACAATCAATTCCGCACCTTTCATTGCACAATCTCGCCAGATTTCAGGATAATTTCCATCATCACAGATAATTAAGCTGATCTTTAACCCCTTGGGTCCGTCTGACACGTAAGTGCAATTTCCTGGATACCATCCTTCAATCGGAACCCATGGCATAATCTTCCTATATTTTTGAACAATTTCACCTTGGTCATTCATTAAAATCAGGGTGTTATATGGTGCTTTATTGGGATGTTCTTCGTGTCGTTCACCGGTTAATGAAAATACTCCCCATACTTTTGCATTGCGGCATGCTTGCGCAAAAACTTCAGTCTCGTCACCAGGTACTGAGGATGCAGTTTCATACATTTCTGTTTCATCGTACATAATTCCATGAGTGCTATATTCAGGAAATATAACCAAATCCAATCCGGGCAAACCGACTTTCATGCCTTCAATCATTTCAGCAATATTACGTGCATTTTCAAGCACTTCTGCTTTAGTGTGTAATCGAGGCATTTTATAATTCACAACTGCAACACCGACTGCGTCTTTACTACTTGATATATCACCGTGATACATAATCCATTCTCCTAAGTTGTAATTTTTTTCTAAAAAAATTATACATATGACTGATTTAACTGATTAGACATTAATATTCAGCACAAAAAAAAGCCTCCACAGAGGAAACTCGGTGGAGGCTTTATTGCCTAGTCTGTGCAGAAGCGCTGTTGATTCTGCTAAATTATACTTTCATATTTAGACTATATCTCCAACACCGTCAAGTACCAACTTGTTATGGCGATAACAATGTGAGCATATGCAATTGATATCCATTAGTTTTTATCCCCAGTAATATCTAATGTTTTATCTGCTTGAACAATTTTTTGAGCGAATTCTTCGGTTGATATACGCCTATCCATGGCTTGTTTACGTATGAATTGGTAGGCTTTTTGGCGATCAACTTCATTATTGCGGCCTAGAATTGAAATCGCTTGTTCAACACAATGGATTTTACGTACTTTATTTTCCAATTTTTGAATCTTATTGAAATCTGACACTTCTTGTTGCCAGTGCATTCTAGCTACAACCATATTTGACAATAATCCAAACGGCTTGAAAGGTGCATTAATAATTGCATGAACTCCAATATCGTAAGCAGTTTGCAATACCGTCGGGTTCTCATAATCTACAATTGCAATAATCGTGGGCCGTGTATCACCTTTATGCAGCAGTAATGGCTTTTCAAACAAAGGATGATCTTGCATCATTGCTACAAATATCAGGTCTGTTTGCGAAGTAATAAACTTAGGAAATGGCCACTCCATAGTGACATTACAACCAATTCTCTCAACATGCTTACATAGTTCACTTCTCTGGCGATCATCAGGATGGACAATAAGAGTATTTAGATTTCTCAATTCTTGTAATATTTTAATTGCCATATCAATAGCTCCTAATGTCTCGTACTAGATTCATATTCTGAGTAATAAGGTGAGCTCATATTGAATAAAGACTTATTCGTATGAAGATCCACTAAGTAAGGGTCTGGTTTCACCCAAGTGTCCGCTTGTTCAATTATATCAAACTGACCAAACTTATTTACTCGTCCAATTTTCGGCCATAAATAAGTATGATGATTATCTTTATCGATTTTTATCTTGCCTTGAGGCGCATCAAATATGCACTCAAGCGCGGCAGAACGAATACCTTCTGTGTCCAGCTTCCCTACCCTGCATAATGCATTAGCAAACATATGGACCTGGAAATATGCCGATTCACAACAAGCATTAGTACTTTGCTGAGAACCGAACATGGAATGATATTTCTGGACAAACTGATTATTAATATTTGTATCAACTGATTGAAAATATGGAGATGCCGTAATATGCCCACATGCTGCTTGCAAACCAATATCTGCAACTTCAGCTTCAGAAGTAGTCAGACTTGCAATCGGCATTTGATTTGGTTGCAGTCCAGCTGACCAGTATTTTCTATAAAATGTACGAGTGGCAGACCCCACTATGGTGCTAAAAATCACATCAGGCCGCTTCTCAAGAATATCCGAGAGAATAAGAGAGATATCTTCGTCACTCGGGTTTAAGGGTATATATTTTTCTGCAACAACTTTTCTTCCACTATTTTCAATTAAATCTCGCATTATGCGATTAGACTCATAAGGGTAAATGTAATTTGATCCCACTAAATAGAATCGACCACTAAAGTTATTTACTAGGTACTGTGCAAGAAAGGCACTATTTTGATTCGGAGCAGCTCCTGTATATATGACATTGTCTGAAAATTCATAACCTTCATATAATGTTGGATACCACAAAAGGCCATTAAAATTCTCAACTACTGGAAGTACAGCTTTTCGTGCACTGGACATATAACAACCGAAGATTATATTGACACGGTCTTTCTCAACTAACTTTTTAGAATAAAGATAAAATTTTTCTGGATCTGATCCAGGATCATAAACAATCGGCTCTATTGTTCGCCCCTCAATACCACCCATAGCATTTATTTCTCGAATGGCAAGCAATGTCGCATTCAATTGTGTTTTTTCTATAACTGATGTAACGCCTGTTTTAGAAAATAATACACCAACTTTCCATGATGAATGATTCATTTAGCGAATGCTCCCAATAGAACTTAAAATTCTAAACGCACATACAATGTAGCATAAGGTTTAAAAATAAGTACCAAACTTAATTTAATTGTCATATGCTTCGCGTTAAGTTAGCACCATGATTGTGCGAAAAAGAGGGTAAATCAACACTTCAATAAAAATAATTTATTCTTACTATAGGGTATATCTTATGCTCTACAGTAATAATGAGGTTATTTCATAATGACAAGGGCGATTAATTTTCTGAAGTACACGATGTCAGGCATCGCGGAAGTTATCGTCCAATCCCACCCAGTAGCCGGCACATTAATTTTACTAGCTATACTTATTCACTCTTGGCAAATGGCAATTAGTGCTTTTTTTGCTACGGCAATCGCCACCGGGTTCGCGATATTAATTAAGAAAAAACAAAAAATAATAGCTTTAGGACTCTATGGTTACAATGCAACACTAATAGGGATCGCTTTTGTATATCTATACCAAGTCACCTACTTGAGTATTTTTATACTTTTCATATGTAGCATCTTGTCCGTTTATATTAGTCTATGGATACCTGCCTATTTAAAAGTACCCACTTTCACAGCTCCCTTTGTTTTGATCACATGGTTGGTAATTGGTGTTGAAAATCTGCTACATCTTTTGCCAGCAGGTAATGTATTAAACTTTAATGACAATATTTATACGCTAGGACTAGGAGAAGCAGTCGGCCAAGTCTATCTACAAGGAAATGGCATCACAGGTGTAATTATCTTACTTGCGATTGTGCTTTATGCTAAATCAGACTTTATTTGGGCAATGGCTGCCACTTGTTTAGCATGGTTGATTGCTCATACGCTTAACTATCCAGCAGTCAACATAGAAAATGGTCTATATGGTTTTAGCGCGGTGTTAACAGCGATTGCATTACAAAATATAAAACCCCTCATATTCCCAATTAGCGGCATTATAATTACTGTCTTTGTCACCCAAGCCTTCATTCTAATCGGCTGGCCATCGTTAACTGCTCCATTTGTAATAGTGTCATGGCTGGTAATATTGACTCATAGATTCTATCTTAATCAATCTGCTCAATCTTAATCCAATACAAAGTTTAATTGTATTGCCTCTACATCTAAGGTAAATAGATACATAATATATCCATTAAAAAAATCTCATTGAATAATGCCTAATACTAAACTCAAGAAGAAGACCGCAATCAAACAAAAAGCATCGAAAATTTCTAACACAAAAATTTCGTCTGCTTCTTCAATTGAACATCATATAGGCAACATTATACGCAATCAGCGTAGTCTCAATCATTTAACTATTAATGAAGTATCAGAATTAGCCACAATTAGCCCCGGCATGTTAAGCCGAATAGAACGCGGTGATGTCTCTGCAAGCTTGGAAACACTTGAGAAATTAGCAATTGCTCTGGGAATGCCTATATCGTTATTTTTTCGTGATTACGATGCTCCAGAAGGAAGTGCTCAATTAGTAAGAAAAGGTAAAGGTATGCAAGTCGTGCGCAGAGGCACTAAAAAAGGTCATTCTTATCAGTTGTTAGCATATGAACAAGGTCCGGCAAAGTCATTTGAACCATTTTTGATCACTATGGATGATGCTAGCGAAGAATTTCCAAGCTTCCAGCATCAAGGGACTGAGTTAATCTATGTTCTAAAAGGTAAAATCGAATATCGACATGGAAGTGAAACATATATCTTACAACCTGGAGATTCATTAATGTTTGCTGGTGATATTCCTCACGGCCCAGAAAAGTTAATTAAAGTCCCTATTGAAATCTTAGCTATTATTAACTATTCAACGGAAACAAGCTAAAGCTCTTAATATTCATTTCTATACGCTTTTTAGCGTTCCTGTCACAAATCCTCTAGCCCGCCGACACGTTGAAATCTAGCTCAAATTCTAAAGAATATTTATATTCAATAATTTTATTGACAGTAACATTTTTTTACGTATAGTAATAATGCATCTACATCAGGAATGCTAATTATGTGCGGAATTGTTGGCTTATTTTCAAAATCAAACAAGATTGAATCCCAATTAGGCCATTACTTGTCAGAGATGTTATTAGAAATGACAGAGCGCGGACCTGATAGCGCTGGCATCGCTGTTTATAGAAATCCAACAGACAATGGCCACACAAAGTTGACGGTTCTCTGCCCAAAGGATGACTACAATTGGAAAAAAGTTTCAACCGACCTAAGCCATCACTACGATGGCGAGGTTGCTTTTGAAGTGAGAGGCAACCAAGCGACTTTCATAGTGCCAGGTAGCGAAGAAGGAATCTCAAATTGGTTTAATCAAACTCACCCTGAACTCATGCTAATTAGCTCTGGAAGCACGATTGAAATTTACAAAGCCACCGGCCTTCCAACACGTGTAATTGAAAAATTTAATATTCGAGAATTAACTGGCACACATGCTCTGGGCCACACGCGTATGGCAACTGAAAGTGCTGTCACTACACATCATTCTCACCCTTTCTCTACCGGTGAAGATATATGCTTAGTGCACAATGGTTCTTTATCTAATCACAATCGTTTAAGAAGAATATTAAGTAAAAAAGGTATCGTCTTTCATACTGACAATGATAGTGAAGTTGCTGCTGGCTATATTGCATCACGCTTACTACAAGGTGACGACTTAGACCAAGCACTTGAGGCAGCTCTTCATGACTTAGACGGCTTTTATACATTTGCTGTAGGTACCAAAGATGGATTTGCTGTGATGCGTGACCCGATAGCATGCAAGCCCGCAATTATTGCTGAAACTGAAGATTGGGTAGCAATGTCATCAGAATATCGAGCAATTTCAGTTTTGCCTGGTGCAAAAGATGCAACCACTTGGGAACCTGAACCAAGCAAAATATATAGTTGGAAACACTAGAACTTCTGAGTAAATTAAAATGAATGAATTTGACTTAGACCAATCCAAAATTCGCGATTTCAACGCAGCATTACACAATCCAAGTAAAGCTACAGATCAGTCAACATGGAAAGTGACTAACACTAAAGGCAGACACGCTATAGCTGTAGGTATTAATTCAGCTTTGAACTTACAAATTGATGGTCACGTAGGTTATTACTGTGCAGGCATGAATCAAAAAGCCAACGTTACTATTAATGGCCATTGTGGCGCCGGAGTTGCAGAAAATATGATGTCCGGAACTGTCACTGTAAAAGGCAACGCTTCTCAATATGCCGGTGCAACTGCACATGGAGGTTTACTCATCATTGAAGGTGATGCAAGTTCACGATGTGGTATATCTATGAAAGGAATTGATATTGTCGTAAAAGGAAACATTGGTCATATGAGCGCTTTCATGGCACAGACCGGCCGACTAGTAGTTTGTGGCGATGCAGGTGACGCATTAGGAGACTCACTTTATGAAGCAAGACTTTATGTCCGTGGAAAAGTCGCAAGTCTAGGTGCTGACTGTATTGAAAAACCTATGAAAGAAGAACACAAAACTGAATTAAAAGAATTACTTGAACGAGCTAATATTACTGATATTAATGTTGAAGAATTTCATCGTTATGGGTCTGCAAGAACCTTGTATAACTTTAACATTGATAACGTTGGATCATATTAGAAGGAAATATCAATGTCAGATGAAGAATTACATTCCTGGTTAAAAGCATCTGCGTCATTCCCTCGGAATGTAATTGCAGATATTCAACGCGCAGCAAAAACTGGTCTTTATGATATTCGTGGCTATGGCGCCAAACGCCATGTGCCTAGTTTTGATGATTTACTTTTTTTAGGTGCAAGTATGTCGCGCTATCCTCTAGAAGGATATCGTGAAAAATGTTCTACCAATGTCACTATAGGTACTCGTTTTGCAAAAAAACCTATTGAACTAGATATTCCTATCACAATAGCAGGAATGAGCTTTGGCGCATTATCAGCACAAGCCAAAGAGGCATTAGGACGGGGTGCTGATGCAGTAGGAACAAGTACAACCACCGGAGATGGTGGCATGACACCAGAAGAGAGAGAACATTCATCTAAACTAATCTATCAATTACTCCCCTCTCGTTACGGCATGAATCCTGATGATTTAAGAAAAGCAGATGCTATTGAGATTGTCATCGGCCAAGGCGCTAAACCTGGCGGCGGCGGAATGCTGTTAGGACAAAAAATTAGTGAACGTGTAGCAGGTATGCGTAACTTGCCGCAAGGTATTGATCAGCGTAGTGCTTGTCGACATCCTGATTGGACTGGACCTGATGATTTAGAAATTAAAATACTTGAACTGCGTGAGATCACAGATTGGCAAAAACCGATTTACATCAAAATTGGTGCTACCCGAACATATTACGACACCATGTTGGCAGTGAAAGCTGGTGCAGATGCTATTGTTCTTGACGGCATGCAAGGTGGAACAGCAGCCACTCAAGATGTTTTCATAGAACATGTTGGTATTCCGATCTTACCTGCAGTCCGATTGGCCGTTGAAGCGTTAACAGAGATGAACATGCACCGTAAAGTGCAGCTAATCGTTTCAGGTGGCATTAAAAGTGGTGCAGATGTCGCTAAAGCTTTAGCCCTCGGGGCTGACGCTGTATCTATAGGTGTTGCTGCATTAATTGCCTTAGGAGATAACAGCCCAGATCTAGAAGAAGAATATAGGAAACTTGGTACTTCAGCTGGATATTATGATGATTATCAAGATGGTAAAGACCCCGCTGGAATTAGCACTCAAAACGAAGAACTAGCAAAACGATTTGATCCAATCGTCGGCGGTCAAAAACTGGCAAATTACTTACGTGTGCTCACGCTAGAAACACAGACACTAGCTCGTGCCTGCGGAAAAAATCATGTCCATAATCTAGAACCAGAGGATCTAGTTGCTTTGACTCCGGAAGCAGCAGCAATGGCAAAAGTACCATTAGCAGGTACAGACTGGATTCCAGGTGTCAATGGCATGTAGTATTTAGCAACACTATCGAAAAATATCTCAAGGGGAAAAGATCATGCCACAAGATTTAGCTCAAGTAGCAAAAGCAAAAGGTATTAAGTATTTTTTAGTAAGTTTTGTTGATTTATTCGGCGTATTACGCGCAAAGTTAGTTCCCGCACGTGCAATAAAAGGCATGCAAAAAGACGGTGCTGGTTTTGCTGGGTTTGCCGCATGGTTAGATTTAAGTCCAGCCGACTCAGATATGTTTGGCGTCCCTGATCCAGATAGTCTCATTCAACTACCATGGAATCCTGAAATTGGTTGGTTAGCCGCCGATCTATGGATGGATGGAAAAGAAGTTGAAGCTTCACCTCGCGTTGCACTAAAGAGACAAATTGCTAAAGCTGAAAAAAAAGGCTTTCGTGTTAAGACCGGTGTTGAATGTGAATTTTTTCTTGTCAATAAAGACGGAACTGAATTGTATGATGAATATGACACACAATCTAAGCCCTGTTATGACCAACAGGCATTGATGCGACGTTATCCAGTTGTAAAAGAAATTTGTGATTGCATGTTGGATCTAGGTTGGGGCCCATATCAAAATGATCATGAAGATGCGAATGGCCAATTTGAAATGAATTGGGATTATAACGATGTATTACTAACAGCTGATCGACATGTATTTTTTAAATTTATGACTAAAACGATCGCTGAAAATCATGATATGCGCGCTACTTTCATGCCTAAACCATTTTCCAACCTAACTGGTAATGGTTGTCACTCACATATTTCTATCTGGGATAAATCTGGCAAGAAAAATTTATTCTTAAATAAAAGTGATGACTTGGGTTTGTCTAAGTTAGCCTATCAATTTCTAGGCGGAATAATGGAGCATGCAGATTCAATGTGTGCATTGTTCAACCCTACAGTGAACAGTTATAAAAGAATTTCGGCACCTCGCACCACATCAGGTGCAACTTGGTCCCCTAGCTCTATTACTTATACTGGAAACAACCGTACACATATGATTCGTGTGCCAGATGATGGTCGATTTGAATTGCGTTTAATGGATGGTGCAATGAACCCTTATCTAGCTCAAGCTGGAATCATTGCAGCGGGATTAGAAGGCGTTAGAAACAAACGCGACCCAGGCAAACCAAGCAATATAAACATGTACGAAGAAGGCCATAAGCTGAAGTCAGTTAAAAGATTGCCCACAAATTTATTGGATGCAATACGTTTACTGCAAAAAAATAAAGTACTTAAAGAGGAAATGGGTGCTGAACTCATTGAATCCTACGCAAAGTTAAAAATGGTGGAATGGGAACAATACACAAGCCATCTGAGTGAGTGGGAACGGCAGGCCACACTCGACTGCTGATTAACCTTATGCAGTACACAACTTTGCAATATTTTCATTCAACCATTAACTTATCAATTGCGTTAAACAGATTCACATAACAAGCAGAACATAAATGCCTCTAGGACTTCTAAAATACGGCTTAAAAAAAGCTCACCCATCTAAGAGGCATTTTAATACATGCTCTGACCTCAAACCCAGTTATGATGTCGTAATTGTTGGTGGCGGTGGACATGGATTAGCGACCGCCTACTATCTTGCAAAAGAATGGGGGATTACTAATGTTGCAGTTTTAGAGAAGAGTTACCTGGCTAGTGGTAACACTGCGCGTAATACTGCAATAGTTCGCTCAAATTATTTGACCCCCGAAGGAGTTCGATTTTATGACGAGTCAGTAAAATTATTTCAAGGATTGAGTAACGAATTAAATTACAACATCCTTTATTCCGAAAGAGGTCATTTAACTTTAGCTCACACAGATGCTGCCATACGCACATCTCGCTGGCGAGCCGAAGTTAACAAACACTTAGACATAAATTCAAAAGTTGTATATCCAGACGAATTAGAAAAACTCTGCCCCCATTTAAATTTAAGCCAAGATACGCGTTATCCAATTATGGGTGCTCTGTACCATCCACCGGGAGCAATAGCAAGACATGATGCTGTTGCATGGGGTTATGCAAAAGGTGCTTTTGAACGTGGCGTTGAACTTCATACTCATACAGAAGTAACCGGCTTCGATATACAAAATGGAAAAATAGAAGGCGTTAAAACTAATCGAGGAAATATAAATTGTGGCACTGTTATACAAGCTGTTGCCGGGGCTAGCTCAGAAGTTTCAAAACTTGCTGGATTCAAACTACCAATTAAATCAATTCCACTGCAAGCCTGTGTATCTGAACCAGTAAAACCATTTTTAAATATTATTGTGGTATCAGGTTCATTACATGTATACGTTTCACAGTCATCTCGTGGCGAATTAGTAATGGGCTCTACGAGTGATCCATATCCTCTTTATTCGACTCGTTCAACTTTAGATTTCAAAGAAGAATTGATGACACACTTATTAGAACTGTTTCCATTTTTAGGCAAAGTCAAAATACTTCGGCAATGGGCAGGCACTACTGATATGACACCAGACTTTAGCCCGGTGATGGGATTAACTCCAGTTCAAAATTATTACATTGATGCAGGCTGGGGAACCTGGGGATTTAAAGCCACACCTGTATGCGGCAAACGTATGGCAGAAACTATAGCAACTGGAAAAGTACCTGAGCTGATCAAACCGTTTGAGTTAGAAAGATTTTATAGATTTGAACAAGTAGGTGAACGTGGTGCTGCTTCTGTTGGCCACTAATTATGACTATATATATCGAGAGAAATTGAAATGAAGTTAATGCCTTGTCCTGTTAACGGACTACGAAACATCTCAGAATTTATATGTGGTGGAGAAGTAGAAGAAATGCCAAATCCTGATACTGGAAGTGACCATGAGTGGGCTGAATACTTATTTATGGAAAACAACGCTAAAGGAATTGTTCGTGAATGGTGGATGCATGCCCCTACATCATATTGGTTCATTGCTGAACGTAATACAGCAACAGAAGAAATTGTTGCAACCTACCCTAGTACTGAATTATTTAACCAAAGAGTAGAGTTTACTCAAGCGAATACATCTGATGTCTGACAACTCCAATATGCGATTACCTGAGCCAAAAGGCCTATACCTTGATCGCAAAAAGCTAATAAATTTCAACTTTGAAGGAAAGTCCTACCAAGGTTTTTATGGTGACACCGTAGCAAGCAGTTTAGCCGCGAACAACCAGCGCTTATTATCACGTTCATTCAAATATCATAGAGCTCGTGGTATTTTGACAATGGCCGGACGTGATGCAAATACACTTGTACAAATTAATGACGAACCTAGCGCACGTGCTGATACTTTCCCAATTACCGAAGGTCTAGAAGTTTATGCACAAAATATATTTGGCAGTCTAGAGAAAGATAAAGGGTCACTAGTTGAATCTTTTTCTCGATTTTTACCAGTAGGATTTTATTATAAAGCTTTTTATAAGCCCAAAGGTATTTGGAAGTTTTGGGATAATGTAATACGCAATTTTGCAGGGTTGGGAACCGTTGACACAAATTCAACCCCATACAAAAGTGATAAAGCCTATCGCTTCTGTGATGTCGCCGTATTAGGAGGAGGTCCAGCAGGACTAAGCGCTGCAATTAAAGCTGCTGATTCAGGCGCAGAAGTTATTCTCATCGATGAAAATCCAATGCTAGGAGGCTCATTAAACTATGCAAGATTCAATGTTGATATAAATCAAACCACGAAACTTAGGAATGAATTGGTCGATGCTGTAAATAATCATCAATCAATTACTGTTTATACAAAGGCTTTATGTACAGGATGGTTTGCAGATAACTGGCTCGCCATTATGTGTCCTCAAAGATTAATTAAACTTCGTGCTAAAGCAGTTGTAGCAGCAACAGGATCAATAGAGCAACCTGTTGTATTTCGGAATAACGACTTACCTGGAGTAATGCTTGGCACAGCAGCACAACGACTTATACATCTTTATGGTATTGCGCCAGGGCACAATGCTGTTGTGCTGACAGGCAATGATGACGGTTATGGAGTCGCACTTGATTTATACGACAATGGTGTCAATGTCCAAGCAATTGTTGATATGAGACATAACCCAAGTAATAGCCCATTAGCAGATTTAGTAAAAGAAAATCATATTTCAATTATGCAAGGTCATGCCATTTTTGAAGCAATCCCTGGTCCAGGAAAGCGCAATATCAAAGGTGCACTAATTCACCAACTATCTTCAAATGGTGAGATTGGTGAAAAACAGCAGCTCATTGATTGTGACTTAATATGTATGACAGCGGGATATAGTCCTGCAGCTCAATTACTTTGTCATTCTGGCGGTCAGCTAAAATACGATAGTACAGATGCCATGCTGAAATTATCCCAACTTCCAACCCATGGTTTATCTGTCGCAGCAGGATCATTAAATACTGTTTTCAATCTCAATGATGTTATATCTGATGGTAAATATGCAGGCTGGACCACAACAAATGCTATTGGATTAAACAATGGAAACCCATCTAATGCAGTCACTGAAAAAAGTGCACATGGACAAAATTACCCATGGCCAATATTTCCACACCCGGATGGTAAAGAATTTGTTGACTATGATGAAGACCTACAAATTAAAGATATTATAAATGCAGTCAAAGATGGCTATGACGACTTAGAGCTAGTAAAACGCTACTCAACTGTTGTTATGGGCCCTTCACAAGGAAAGCAATCAGCATTAAATAATTTAAGAATTGTTTGCAGAGAAACTCAACGTGAATTGGAAGGCGTAACAGTCACGACACAAAGACCTCCCTTCTCTCCTGAATATATTCAACATCTCGCTGGAAAGTCATTTCAACCAGCTAAATACACGGCCATGCATCATCGCCATATTCAAAATAACGCACATATGATGACTGCTGGCGTATGGTATAGACCAGCTTTCTATGGAAACCCCGAAGCACAAGATAAATGTGTAAGAAAAGAGAACTTAGCAGTAAGAAATAACGTGGGAATAATAGATGTTTCAACTCTAGGTAAATTAGAAATAAGAGGACCAGATGCAGCAGAATTCCTAAATCGAATGTATACGTTCGCATATTCAAAACAGCCAATTTTTCGATCACGCTATGTCTTAATGACAGATTCAACTGGCTCTATTATTGATGACGGTGTTGCTTGCAGATTAAGTGAAAACCACTTCTATGTAACTGCTACAACGAGTGGTGTTGATGGTGTTTATAGAAATATGCTGCGTTGGAATGCAGAGTGGAATCTAGAAGTAGACATTGCTAACGTCACTGGTGCCTATGCTGCCGTCAATATTGCTGGCCCAAAATCAAGAGATGTTTTAAATTGCCTAACAGATGACATAAATTTAAATGCAGATAAATTTTCTTATATGGAAGTACGTGTAGGTCATATTGCTGATATTCCTGCACGATTATTACGAGTTGGATTTGTTGGTGAACTAGGTTATGAAATACATGTTCCAGCAAGCCAGGGTGAAGCACTATGGGATATATTAATCAAAACAGGAAAACAATTTGATATACAACCATTTGGTGTAGAAACGCAACGTTTATTACGATTAGAAAAAGGACATATTATTGTCGGACAAGATACTGATGGATTAACTATTCCACAAGAAGCCAATATGGAATGGGCTATCGCAAAAAAGAAGCCATACTTTCAAGGTAAACGAGCAATACAGGCTATCAATGCAAGAGAAGTAAAACGCCAGTTAGTAGGATTCACTCTACCAAATGGATCTCCATTGCCTAAAGAATGTAATTTAATAATTAATAACAATGAAATTATAGGTCGAGTAACATCAGCGTCTTATTCACCTACTTTGGATAAAATTATTGGACTCGCATTTGTTTCCACTAAATTATCAGCTGTAGGCCAGCTGATACAAATAAAATTATCCAATTCAAAAATAATTGAGGCAATTGTATGCCAAACACCATTTTATGATCCGGATAACCAGCGTCAAGAGTTATAGTAATGAATTACACTGAAGTACAGCCAGAATACTGCCAACATAGAAGTTTCGTTTATCGTAAGTTTGATAATTTATCAGTCACGTGGTCTGATATTAATGGATATGCTGCTGTAGTTTCAATCAATGATACAGAATTAGAAATTGAATACGCACAAAAAATGGCTCTATGTGACCTAAGTCATTTACAAAGAATAGGATTCAAAGGTGACGGCTCAACTGAGTGGCTATCATCACAACAAATAACTATTCCACAAAATATAAACACAGCAGAGATCTCAAGCAATGGTTGCTTAGCAGCAAGAATTGGCGCTCAAGATATCTTAATTCTGGATCATCTTGAAAACAAAACGAACATTAAACCAATATTAGAACAACAATGGAATCATGATTACACACTAAATAATCATAGTTGTGGCTATATCATGCCAAGACAAGACAGCCATTCATGTTTTTATGTGTGTGGGGTTAATGCACCAGAAATGTTCTCAACATTATGCGCAGTAGATCTACGCATAAATAAATTCAACAACTTAATGATTGCACAAACATCCCTAGCCAGAATTAATGCAATTATAATTCGTTGTGATGCAGGAGAAACCCCAGGATTTTATGTATTGGTTGAAAACGTATCTTCGGAATATTGTTGGGACAGCTTAATGGATGCAATGCAAGATTATTCAGGGCAGCTTATTGGCTTATCATGTTTAATTGACTTAATGAGTTAATACAGATTAGCACTCAAGCGGGATACACATCAAAAGCAATACCTATTCGCTCGTCATCATTATGATATGGAATAGTCCCATGAAAGAAATAAGAGGGAAAACTAACTATACTCCCTTCTTCAGGCTTTATTTCAGTTGTGTCTGGTATCCAGTTTTCACTTAACTCAATATTTGGAAGACCAAACTGCAACCAACCTTCATGCTGTTTATTGTCAGCATTTACAATTGATGGAACTTTCACATAGTAAACACCACTGAGCCATGAAGATTCATGAATATGTGGTGGATGCCAGCCACGAGCACGTAAAATTGATGCGATCAATGTCAAGTTATAGCGCTTCTTAGGAATACGGCTATAAAACGGATGTCCAGATTGATGATGAAGTTGTTCAATGAGCAAATCAATAGATCGACGCAAAGCACTCTCAAAAGCCTTAATTGCTACTGTTGGGTTAATTGCTATATCTTTTGTTACTGCCCCACCATTAGTAACTCTATCTAAAGGTTCCCAAGTTAATGTTGGATGATCGCGAATATCATGTTCTAACTTACTATTGAAACTTTCCAATGAAGAGAACTCAGTGGGAATAGATATATTCACTTTATGAATCATTTCTTCATAATTATATAGTTCAAGCCATTCAGATTTTCGATCTAGCCTAGATAAGGCAATTGCTTTATAAGCATAAGCATTTTGACAATAGCGATGATTTAACAAGCAGTTATCTGCAGAAGCAAGAGCATCTTCAGGATTATCCATTGTTAAATGCGCAGCTGATAATTTATAGCCAGCTTCAAGATTATGCTGATCATAAGTTAGAGCTGCCTCATAACAACTCACAGCTTCCGATATTTCATCTAATTCAACTAAAGTATTACCCAAATTAGTATGAGCATTTGAATAATCAGGTTTAATTGATATTGCTGTTTGAAAAGATTGCTGTGCTTGATTGAACTCTCGCTGATCAAAATATACTATTCCTAAACTGTTATAGGCTTGCGCATAATTAGGCGCAATCTTAATTGCTGCACCAAGTAGATCCACTGCTTCACCATATAATCTCTGATGATATTTTGTAACACCTGCAAAGTGCAAAGAAGTTGGTTCTTGTGGATTTTTAGATATGAGTTTGGCAAACAATTTATCAGCATGAGCAAAATTACCATTTTGTAATTCAGCAACTGCTGATGTTAATAATTCTTCGAAACTTGAAATGTTTCCCGTCTTATCCTTTCTTCTTTGTTTTTCTATGCGACGGCGCTCTGCTCGATTCATAACTCTCTCTCGTTAATCATCACCTGAAATTCACCAACATCGATTCAATAATTATCAAAAATTCAAAA
This sequence comes from Gammaproteobacteria bacterium, assembly GCA_033344735.1. Lineage (NCBI taxonomy): Bacteria > Pseudomonadati > Pseudomonadota > Gammaproteobacteria > Gammaproteobacteria bacterium. The sequence goes on along the minus strand of JAWPMW010000001.1, from coordinate 524,219 downwards.
TAAAAGAAAAATACATGATTACCCAGGAAATTTCATATATTACAATAGCATTATGATCGATGACTTATATTATAATGTCAGCATTAATCTTTTGCATGAAATAATATCAATTAAATGTAATTTAATTGATATTAGTAAACCTTTAATTATTAAATATTTAGAAATTCAGGCAAATAAATAATGGCTATTAATCGCAGAAAATTTCTAGCTGCATCTTGCGCTGCTTCAGCAATGCTGAATTGCGGACCAATGATAACTCACTCTTTTGCCAATACCCGCTCACCCTGGATCACTAAAAATAATACAATTAAAGTTGGAATGCTATGGTCGTTAACTGGTCACCTAAGCGTTATCGAAGAACCGTCACGAGATGTGGGACTATTCTGCATAGACAACATCAATAAAAACGGTGGTATTGCAGGTTTTCAGATAGAACCAATTGTGATTGATGCTAAATCAGATATGAAATCATATCGGCAAGGCATTCTAGATTTAATGTTAAAAGAAAATGTTTTAGCTACATTTGGTGGTTACACTTCCGCAAGTAGACGCGCTGTGATGCCTTTAGTGACACTAAATAATGGTTTATTTTATTATCCGACATGTTATGAGGGTCGAGAATGCTGGCAGCATATAATTTGCACTGGCCCCATTGCTAATCAGCATTCATACGATTTAATCCCATACATGGTTAACAAGTTTGGACCAAGAGCATATTTTGTAGGTTCAAATTATGTATGGCCTCGTGAATCAAATCGAAATGCCCAACGTTGGCTTAACAATGCTAAAGGCAGTTTAGTTGGTGAGTCATACATGCCGCTTGGATTGGGAGGATTTGATAAAATCTTCAAAAAAATAAAAGATCTAAAGCCGGACTGGGTGTTTTCGACTGTGGTAGGAGACTCAGACATCTATTTTAGAAAGGAGTACATCAAAGCAGGGTTTACCCCTGATATTTTACCTACCGCATCACTCACTACTTCAGAAATGGAAGTAAAACTAATGGGCGCTGAATATGGAGAGGGACATATTCTATCTGCACCATATTTTCAAAGTTTACGATCTAAAACTAACGATAAATTTGTACAAGAATTTCTATCAAGCAAGCACGGCGGCAGTGGAGTTACACATTATAATATGGAAGAAACCTACTTAACTTTTCTATACTTTAAAAAAGCAGTTGAAAAATTAGTCAAACAAGCAGGAGAAACATCTATAAGCCCAAACAATGTTCGTCAATTTTCTGCGGGCTTGGAGTTATCGGCAGATGAATCACCTGAAGGTAAAGTAAAAATTGATAGCAAAAATTTCAATAGTTGGTTAACGCCAAAAATAGGAAGATTTGATGCTAATGGTCAAATCAAATTATTGTTCCAGCAACAACATCAAATACCTCCGGACCCATATGTATTATACCCACAACGAGGCGAGTGTACTGCTGCAGGACTACTACTCCCTAGTGGCAAATTAATTAAGGCATCATCATAAATGAAATTTAAGTACTAAATAAGTTATGAGATATAAGTTTAAAAGAATTATAAATGATATGTCAGTAGGACAAAAAGTCCTAGTTGTATTATTTCTCGAGATATTCTCGTATTCCTTAGTAACTACTATTGCTATCTCGCAGATCAGCTCAGTAGGCAATGTTGTAAAACAGATGTCTGACCTATATTTACCTTTATTTACATCATCAGAGACTGTTCGCCTTCAAATTCAAGAAGGCAGATTAAATTTAAAAGATATCATTTTTGTCGGTGATCGCGTGGTCTATGACAAAGAAGCAAAAGAACAATACATTGCTGCACGTGGGAAGTATCAAGAAAATAACAGCAATATAGATGCTGAAATTGATAGCTCATTCAGTTTAATCACAAAAGCTACTAACAATAAGAACTTAAAAGCTAATCTAATCAGTGATTACCGACAAGATTTACTACGCCAATTATCAAGCGTAAGGCAAGCTAATCGAATTAACAGCATCCGTGCTGGCAAAGTTTTTCGGCATGTTGAGGATGGTTCTTTTCTTATGGGCATGGAAATGATTTCAGATGTCAGAGCCAGCGAAAATACATTAACAAAAGAACTGGACGCATTAGTCACCGTATTAGATTCACTCAATGATGCCTCTGTAAAATACGCTGTACGTGTTGAAAATACGGCCACTGCATTCACGATACTAGCCTCTATAATAACTTTTTGCATCGTAATTACTATTTTCTACTATGTGGTAAAGAAAAATATTTCAAATCCATTACATTCATTATCCGATACAATTAATTCAGTCAGTGCTCTACATGATATTGAAGATTCACCAATAGAAAAGCAGCTTATGTCACGTGGTGATGAATTAGGAATTGTGAGCCGGAGCTTTAATAATTTAAAGCATGATTTAAGCGCACAAGATAAAGACCTGCGTCAAGCAAAAGAAGATGCTGAACGAGCTAATCGTGCCAAGTCCCAGTTTCTTGCTGCAGCAAGTCATGACTTACGCCAACCATTGCATGCGATGCAAATGTACATTACGGCATTGCAACAAAAAATCAAAGACAAAGAAATGCTGAAAATTGTTTCAGATATTGATGCTGTATCAGTATCTACAGGTCGCTTACTTAATTCCATACTTGATGTTTCGCAATTAGAAGCAGGCGCAGTAAAACCACAAATAGAAGATTTTGCGATACAAGAAATATTAAACAGAATTGCACGCAATTTTCGACCAATGTCTTATCGAAAAGGACTTTCATTGCATATAGTCCCTTCAAGCGCATATGTACGAAGCGACCCTATTTTGCTTGAACAAATTATTGGAAATTTTGTTGCTAATGCAATTCGCTACACTGAAACAGGACGTGTATTACTTGGTTGTAGACGTAGAGAAAGTACGCTATCCATAGAAGTATTAGACACAGGCCCAGGTATACCCAAACATCAAAGCGAAGCTATTTTTGATGATTTTCATCAATTAGATAATAAAGAAAGAGATCGAGGAAAAGGTTTAGGATTAGGACTTGCGATTGTCAGAAGGCTTTCTAGCTGCTTAAATCACACAATAGAGCATTCATCAGAATTGAAACATGGATCACGTTTTGCTGTAGTTACCACTTTAACTAAAAAGCCAAAAACAGTATCAACTGAGGAAAAAATTGATGGTGGTTTATTTAACTTAAAAAATATTTCTATTCTTTTAATTGAAGATGACCCAACTGTATTAGATGCAACACAAAACCTTCTTACTTCTTGGCATTGTGATGTTAATTGTGCAAATTCCTTTTTTGAAGCAAGACAAGTAATTTCAGACAAAACAAGGTTACCAGACATTATTCTTGCTGATTACAGCCTGCCAGGTGAAAAGAATGGAGTTGAAACAATTGAATCTTTGCGCAAAATTGTTGGCTACCCTATTCCCGCATTTATTATTACAGGTGAAGCAGACACCGGTAAGATTCGAAAGATTACAGACTACGGATTTCGCGTTTTGTCTAAGCCAGTGCATCCTGCAAAACTAAGAGCTCTAATTTCACACTTACTAGTTATTTCAGAAAAAAATAAAAAACTTGCTTAGAGGAAAATCAAATTATGGCGTAGCAACGCACAGTAAAACTATCGCATTAAACTTGTTTAAGATTTTGCAAACCTAGCAACAGCTTCAGTTCTATTTTGGACATTTAACGTTTTAAAAATTCTTGATGAATGCATTTTTACAGTACCTGTCGTTAACCCCAATTCATCTGCAATTTCTTTATTTGACTTACCAAGCGCCATCAGATCTAGCACTTCTTGTTGTCTTTTAGTCAGCATGGAATATCCTCTACTGTTGTCAATCCCTTCATCAATCACCTGATCTTTTAGAGTATCTTCAGTAGCAGACGTCAAACCAAGCACATGTGGCGGGACATAGACTCCACCAGACAGAACCAACTTTATAGCGCTCATCATCACATCTGGTGATGATGTTTTAGGAATGTAGCCAACAGCTCCAGCGGCAAGCGCATTACGTATAGAAGCAATATTTTCACGCACGGAGACAACAATTAACGGAACATCAGGATGTTCTTCGCATATTTGCTTAATACTATCCATTCCTGACATACCAGGCATCATTAGATCTAACAATAAAAGATCTATCTCTTGATCATTAGCAAGATATTCTAAAGTTTGATTGAAATCAGTTGATTCAATAATTTCAACACTTTCTTCAACTAGTTTTACTAATTGAACCAGCCCTCCTCTGACTAAGGCATGGTCATCCGCAACCATTATTCTAAATACAGAATTTTCAGCAACCATGAACTTATTAATATTGTCCTAATGATGTTATATCAAGATAGATGTTGGCATTGAACTTTAGCTAAAAGTTATAAATCAAGCCAGGCAAATGCTACTACCCAAACATTAAGGATAGAGAGATATATCACTGCTGACAATTAGTAAATAACCCAATATCAATTAGCCGATTTTGATTGATCAATTACATTATCATTTCAATCAGTAAATTTTTTATATATCTGACAAATACAATCTCACTGCATAATATTAACAGCATTAAATAAATATCTTAACCAATTGAATTTAATGTACATTTTATCGATTAATTTTAAGATATACATTTCAAAAATTTTCATAATCTAGATAATCATCAATCGATATTCATCGAAAATAAATGTCATTAATTTTATACCTGTACTTTAGTGAGTATATGTTGACGATGATTATTTCATATGATTCAATACAACCATTAGTCTATATACTTTAGTCTATGTGTAGTTGAACCATCTTTCTAAAACAAGAAAAAGCAATTTTGAGACAGTAAAAACAAACATCAGCAGAATTCCAAATACGTGTGCGTCTTGGATTGCCACTAAATAAGTCAATCATAACTTAGGAGATTCCATCCATGAAAGACAAACCAATTAGTAACAAGCGAAGAAAAATTTTAAAGGGATCTGCTGTCGCCGCATCAGCAGCTGCATTAGGTTTCCCATCGATATACATAAAGAATGCATCAGCAGCAGCACCATGGATCAAGAAAAAAGATAAAACAATTAAAGTTGGATTACTCTGGTCTCAAACAGGAAATCTGGCAGTAATCGAAAATGATTCTACTCAAGTTGCTTTATATGCAATTGATGAAATCAATGCTGCAGGCGGTGTAGCTGGCAGAATGATAGAGCCAGTGGTGATTGATGCTAAATCTGATATCAAAGTCTATTCAGAGAAAATCAGCCAGCTAATCTTAAAGGATAGAGTAATTGCAACGTTTGGTGGTTACACATCAGCAAGCCGTCGTGCAGTAGCTCCAATAGTTATGGCACGAGATCATTTGTTCTACTACCCAACATGTTATGAAGGCCGTGAGTGCACACAAAATATTATTAATACTGGACCTCTAGCCAACCAACACTCATTTGATCTAATTCCATTCATGGCGAAAGAGTTTGGTCCTAAATGTTACTTAATTGGTTCTAATTACATTTGGCCGAAAGAGTCTAATAAAAATGCAAAAGTTTGGTTAGAGAACGTTGGCGGTGAAATTGTAGGTGAAGATTACGTTCCATTGGGTGGATCTGAATTTACACCTATTTTCAATAAAGTACGTCAAGCTAAGCCTGATTTCATATTCTCTACCGTGGTAGGTGATTCTGATATCGCAATGCATAAGCAATTTTTACAAGAAGGATTCAAATCAGATAAATTGCCAATTGCAGCACTAACTACTGGCGAAATCGAGATTCGGGCAATGGGTGCCGAAGCTGGTGCAGGCCACTTCTTATCAGCACCATATTTCCAAACTCTCGACAACCCAACTAATCACAAATTTGTTGATGGCTATCTATCCAGCAAATATGGTGGTGGTGGTGTAACACACTACAACATGGAAGAAACTTACCTTTCACTATATGTATGGAAGTACGGTTTAGAGAAAGCATTGGCACAGACAGGCAATATTGAAGATATCACTCCACGTATGATTCGAGATGTATCTGGAGGAATTGCTGTTGAAGACGATGTTTCACCTGAAGGTAAAGTTTGGATTGACCCAGATAACTTTAATTGCTGGCTCAAACCAAAAATTGGTCAGTGTGGAAGTGACGGTCAGTTCAAGATTGTTAAAGCTGCTGACGAGCATGTCGCACCTGACCCAATGTCTATTTATCCAGAAAGAGGCGTTTGCAAGGCAGATGGCCTACATACTCCAGATGGTAAAATTAAGACAGATGTTCTTTAACTAGTAGTTGTTAGCGTGAGTAGTACTCACTACTCACGCTAATTAATAAACATTTACAAAATACGCAAGACGAATTAAGAAACTTAATAATATAGCCTCAGGATTTTATGCTTTAGGCTTAAGCTCTCACTGATAAAAAACAAATGCTATAGGAATTGCTACCACAGAATTCTACAAGGAGAATTTAGCGAATGAGCATACATGACTTTTGGACTCCGTTTTCATTATTCCCTTTCCTAAATTCCTTATTCATAGGGATCAGCCTCGCTAGTATATTTTTCATTGCAGCTCTAGGGCTAACAATTATATATGGAACAATGGGCGTTATTAATATGGCCCATGGTGAATTCATCATGCTTGGTGCATACACCACTTATGTATTTCAAACATTTCTTGGAGTACCATTTTTAATCTGCCTACCCATCGCTTTTATAGCGCTAGCAGTCATTGGCCTTGTCATAGAAAGAGGAATTATTCGAACCTTATATCAAAGGCCGTTAGATACATTATTAGCGACCTGGGGTCTCTCACTAATTCTTATACAAGGCATACGTATTATTTTTGGTGGAGAGCCTAAATACGTTGGCGTTCCAAGTTGGCTGGACTTCCAGATTGAAGCAAACTTTATACACCTTTCCGGAGTGCGATTATTTATTATTATATTCGCCATAGTAATTGGCGCCGCCACATGGTTCCTTATGTATAAAACAACCATGGGTATTCGTGTTCGTGCTGTTATGCAAGATAAAGAAATGGCAGCATCTTTTGGGATCGATGCAAATAAAATTTACAGTATTACCTTTGCATATGGCGCAGGATTAGCCGGAGTGGCAGGCGCATTATTTGGCGCCTTAAAAACATTATTTCCAGATATGGGAAGCGGTTATATCGTCGAAGCCTTTTTGGTTGTAGTTGTAGGCGGAATTGGCTTAGTGGGTAGTATGTTTAGTGCCGGTATTCTTGGAGAATTAAGCTCGATCTTCTCTTACTTCACTAATGAAACATTTGCTCGCTTTATACTATTCACGTTAGTAGTCGTGTTTCTTAGGTTTCGACCTCAAGGCCTCATCACTGATGGCACCACGAGACGTTAATCATAAAACTAATAACTCGACGGAGAGAGAAACAAATGACTGGAAATTTGTATCACAATCGCAAGGCACAGTGGGCAGTTTATATTGCAATATTTGCTGCACTGGCTTTGCTTCCTTTTTTCGCCGATAACCCTTTTACATTAAATCAATTTGCTAGATATATCATTCTGGCGCTCACTGCAGTATCTGTCTCCTTAGTGTGGGGTTACGGAGGAATACTAAGCTTAGGTCAAGGCATTGCATTTGGAATGGGTGCCTATGGAATGGCAGCAACAATGCAAATGCAGTTTCAGGATCCCGAGAGTGATCCAATACCGACATTTATGCTAACCAACGAATTAGAAACATTACCAACAATTTGGGAACCGTTCTGGTCAACACCGATTGGTTTAGCACTAGCTGTAGGAATACCCACATTATTATTTTTATTTTTCGGATACATGATGTTTCAAGCTCGTGTTGCAGGTGTCTTTGTAGCAATAATGACATTAGCTATGCTTGCCGCCTGGTACGCTGTTGTATACGACATGCAGCCTTTTACCGCTGGTTTCAATGGAATTTCACCGCCCAATTACTTTGAAATTTTCGGAACTTCAATAGACCCATACAGTACTACGGCGTATTGGATCTGTGTGGGATTTTTAGTTGTGATTACACTGGCATCTAAATTTATTCTGCATACAAAATTTGGCCTAATCGTACAGTCGATGAGAGATGATCCAGAGCGCGCACGTTTTCTAGGTTATAGCGTTGCCTATTACCAAACAGTGCTATTTACTATTTCTGGGTTTATTGCAGCATGTGCAGGAATACTCTGGGTAATGATTACTCAATACGTGTCTCCTACTTCTATGGAAATTGTTTTAAGTATTTCAATGGTAATTTGGGCTGCTGTAGGTGGTCGCACTTCACTCCTCGGTGCAATAATTGGCGCATTCTTAATTAACCTTGGACAAAGTTATGCTGGCGATGAATTTCAGACTTATTGGACAATCATACTTGGAATTGTCTTCCTGATTGTTGTTTTATTCTTACCCAAAGGCCTGACTGGGCTGTTTGAATTAATAATTGGGAAATTTTCTCGTGCAACTAATGGAACAGGAACAACATAACAATGCCTATACTAGAATTAAAGGAAGTTACTAAAGCTTATAATGACTTTAAAGTTATTGATGGATTTAACTTCAGTGTAGACCAAGGTGAATTGCGTTGTTTAATTGGCCCAAATGGCGCCGGCAAAACAACTTCGATTGACTTAATCACAGGCCGGCAAAAACTTTCCTCAGGTGAAGTTTACTTTGATGGAAAAAGAATCACAAAATTGATGGAAAGAGAAATATGTATTCATGGCATAGGAAGAAAATTTCAGGTGCCTGCAGTATTTAAAGATTTAACTGTGCGTGAAAATTTTGAAGTCGCTCTAACTGATAAACGTGGACCATTTCAGAACATGAATCCATTCCAAAAAAATCGGGGAAGGAAACATTTTAACGATATCATTGAATTAGCTGATTTAGGTGACCGCCTTGATATTCCAGCAGGTTTTCTTTCTCACGGAGAAACACAGTGGTTGGAAATTGGTATGGTGCTAATGCAAAAGCCTCGTTTACTTCTTATGGATGAGCCTACTGCGGGTATGACTGAACAAGAAACTGAAAAAACCTCAAAAATATTCAAAGAATTAAAGGGCGAACACACTTTAGTTGTCGTTGAACATGACATGAAATTTGTTCGAAGCATTGCAGATAGAATCTCGGTAATGCACCAAGGAAAAATGCTCGCGGAAGGCACAGTGACTGAAATCGAGCAACACGAGAAAGTCAAAGAAGTTTATCTTGGAACAGAAGGCATACACTAATATGTTAGAACTTGCGAATGTAAACTCATATTATGGCAAGACCCCAATCATACAGGGCATTAATTTTTCTTTGAAAAAGGGCCAATGCTTATGTGTATTAGGTCGTAATGGAGTAGGTAAAACTACATTGCTACGCACCATCATGGGTTTAACTACCAGCATGGATGGAGAACTATTAATAAACGGGACTGATTACGCAAAAAAACAAACGCATTTAAGAGCGAATGCTGGATTGGGCTATGTACCACAAGGCCGAAGAATACTTGGTAAATTTAGCGTACGAGAAAATATTGTTTTGGGGACATTCGCGCGAGATGATAATAATAATACTCTACCAAGTTCCTGTTTGAAGCTTTTCCCTTACCTTGCGGAAAATCTAGATAAACGTGCAGGTCTACTGTCAGGTGGTCAGCAACAGCAACTTGCCATTGCAAGAGCTCTAGCAACAGATCCCGGAATATTATTACTTGATGAACCTACTGAAGGTATTCAACCTAATATTGTCGAAGAAATTCAAAATACATTGCATCATTTAAATAAAGAAATGGGCATGACATTAATATTGACAGAGCAGCATATAAAAATTGCAAAAAAACTCGCTGACGTCTTTATTATTATGGATATTGGTCGAGCAGTAGCTCAGGGGCCAATTGAAGAACTAACGGACGAACTCATCAATCAGCATCTGACCATATAATTCATTAAGTATTACTTAGTTAATAATTTTAACTTATAGAATTTTTTAAAACTTATTTTTAAGTGACATTGTTATCTGATTGATATAGATAATAATTTTAATTCATTAAGCGTTTATTTTTCAAACGTATATTCCTATCTATACAGTACTTTAAGAACTCTTCCGCTTAAAATTCGATTAAAAGATTTCCATTTTTATAGTAGCTGGTTTGTTGATACCTAGTTTGTTGACCCATACGCGAATATATGATTCACTTATGCCATAAGACAGTAGCCTACTGGCCAGTTCTTAGTGCTAAAGGTCTATCATATTGACGTCAAATATCACTGCAAATGGACCCTATATTTACAGACATGTCACAACATAATCGGCGTTGAATCATTCAACAATTTTGGAGGCAGTAACATGATTTCTATACCTAAAAAAGGAACTCCTGAGCGAGAAAGACTTATCGCGACACACAAGGAATGTATCGAGTCAATGAAAGGTGTACCAGGTTGCACCATCATGAAGTGTGAAACTCAGGGAGATACCACTGTCGTTAGTGGCGGTTTTCAAGAAGATCCTTTACTCAATAAAGTTTTAATCCGCATGCGCACAGCAATGCCAGGAAACTTTGGAGGAAAGCTTGTAGTCGTTTGTACAAAAGTAGAAAAAGAATGGCGAATTGCGCGCCTAGCTGGTGTACGTGGTGTACCACCAGAATTTGTTAATGACAAAGTTTACGACAATGAGCAAGACCCTCAACACGACATTTTCTTAATGCGCTTAGACGAGTTAGACGCGGAAGATGGTTATCCAGAACACTTCAATGAAGGCTGGAAGCGTCGTAACGATAACTGGACCGTAACCTAATACGGCACTTTAACAAATAATTCTTTATATAAGGGGAATGAGCATATGTGTGCTATGAGATTAACGGGTTACGCTGACAAATTCGGTGTCAATCCAGGTAAAACAATTAAATTCCATGTCAATTGTGATGGCCCAAAAAAATACGATTGTCAAATTGTAAAAATGATTCACGCTGACACCAACCCTCGAGGACCAGGATTAATAGAAGAAGCAGTTGATGCTGATTGTAACGGGCAATATAAAGGACGCCCACAAACGATCTATAGTGGTTCTTATGGATATGTAGAAGATAACAAACACTTGCAAGTTGAATCATTCACTATGCAGTGCTGGATATGGCCCACCACTCCAAAAACTCATCCTAAATACTGGCGTCATGGCGCTCAAGGTTTAATGACTAAATGGTGTGATGGCAAAGGTTATGGATTGTTTCTGAATGAAGACGGGTGTGTTGAACTACGAATCAATGGAAAAACTATTACAACAGGTGCGCCAGTACGAGACCATGCATGGCATTTTGTAGCCGCATCTTTTGATGCGTCCACTGGTGAAGCTACCTTGTATCATGAGCCACAAATTCAATACGCACTTGACCCTGACATCCCACCTGTTAGCAAGAAAATCAAAGAAAAAGTAAGTCATACAGCAGGTGTTCCATTTGCAGTAGCAGCTTATGCAGGCGGTGCGGATTCTGACCCACAAGCTCAGGCATCTCGTCCAGCAGGTATGGTAATGGCGGGACATTACAATGGAAAAATTGATAGTCCTCGCCTATGTCGTAGAGCATTAAGTCGTGAAGAAATTGAAACCATGAAGTTAGGTGCTCAACCTGGTTTAACGGAAAGACGGCATAGTGGACCTACTGGCCCTCTATCAGAAGCTCTCGTAGGTTCTTGGGATTTTTCTGATGGTATTAATACTGCTGTTGGCACCGATCATGGCCCATATCTATATCACTTAGACATTGTTAACTGCCCTACTCGTGCAATGACTGGTTATAATTTTTCTGGTCATAATTTTGATTGGAAACATGCTCCAAAGGAATACGGTGCAATACATTTTCATGATGACGATGTGGATGATGCACGTTGGGATGTTGATTTTGAGTGGAATGTTCCAGAAGGTACCAGTAGTAAATTCTACGCGGCTAAACTCACTACCAGTGATGGTGATGAAGACTATATACCATTTTGGGTTGTCCCTGAAGTGGGTAAAGAACAATCCAAAATTGCTGTAATGGTCCCAACAATTAGCTACATGGCTTATGCAAATGAGCATTTAGCTAATAATGCTGGTGGTGCAGAATTACTTGTGTACCGCGTACCAATTATGCAAGATCAAAATATGTTCTTAAGTGAGCATCGTGAGTATGGAGGTTCAATTTACGATACACATACTGATGGTAGTGGCTTATGTTTATCATCACGATTACGTCCAATCTTAAGCATTCGACCTAAGTATGATCACTTCTTAATGCAAGCTCCTTGGCAGTATCCAGCTGACCTGCATTTAATATATTGGCTAGAAGAAATGGGCTATGAGTATGATTGCATCATGGATGAAGATGTTAATTATGATGGCCTTGCTAGACTTGAAAATTACAATGTCGTCATAACTGGCTCTCACCCAGAGCATAATAGTGGTCCACAATTAGATGCGTTACATAACTACACTCAACAAGGTGGACGTTTAATGTATATGGGTGCTGATGCATGGTACTGGATTCATTCTTACCATCCTGCTTACGAGCATTTGGGACGTGGAGTTATTACAGAGATGCGTCGTTGCGAATCAGGTATTCGTACTTGGCGAGCAGACCCTGGTGAGTATTATCACCAAGGTACTGGTGAACTTGGTGGCATGTGGCGTTATCGTGGTAGATACTTACACTCAGTTGCTGGCACAGGAATGTCATCAGAAGGTTTTGACATTTCATCTTACTACTCACGAACCTATGAAAGTAATGACCCTCGAATCTCTTGGGCATTTGATGGCATCGACTACGATGAGAAGATCGGTAACTTTGGTCTTGTAGGTGGCGGAGCAGCTGGAACCGAACTTGATATTGTCGACACCATGCTAGGTTCACCACCGCATACATTAGTAGGCGCTACTTCCGCAGGGCGTCACACTGAAGCCTATCTTTTAGTGATGGAGGACTACGGCTTTAGTCAACAAGGTATCGACGGTACTCAACATCCACGAGTTAGATCCGATATTGCCTTCCATGAAACTCCAAATGGAGGTGGTTGTTTCGCATTTAGTTCCATCGCATTTTGTGGATCTCTTCCTTGGAACAATGGAAAAAATAACATTTCTACACTAGTAGGTAATGTGCTTGATAGATTCTCCAAAGATGGTCCATTACCAGATGCTCCTAAAGATGCATACATACATCGTGGACGCGCTGATCATGATCCAGCGATGAATAAGAAGAACAAATAAGCGCAATCAACAAGTGACTAAGATTCATTTCTCTTAGCATTTCTTGTCGGTAATTTAGAGCTTCAGTGACATAAATGTCACTGAAGCTCTAATTAAGGAATAAAGTTAACGAGGTGTAAATTTATGGTCTATCACCCAGATCTTGGCTATGTAGAAAATGGGATCGACTTTACTGATACAGGATTATATAAAACTGCAATTCGAGATTTTGGCCAAGCCACTATCTTGCCCTCTTTTTCATATCAATCAAAAATCTTCAGTGACCTAGAAGACGAGAAATTATGGACACGCAGTTGGATTGCTATCGGCACAACGCACCAAATTCCTAACATTGGTGATTTGTTACCATTTACAGTAGGTCGCCATGGGCTACATGTACAAAGACAAGAAGATGGCAGTCTGATAGGACGCTTCAACAAAGCCCAACATGGAGGTTGTCGCGCCATACCTGCACAATGCCAAACAGGCAAAAAAACCAAATGCTCATTTACCTCATGTGGCTATAGCCGTGACCGTCAGACAATTCGAGTAGAAGAGATAGGCGAAAATACACCAACAATGCATCAGTATCTTGGTCTTATCCCTGAAAGATTATTGCCAGTCAAAGTAGAAACACTAGGACCATATATTTTTGTCAATCTTGACCCCGACAGTAAAAGTTTAAACGAAGAATTTTCCAGCATACCTGAAAGTATAGATTTCAACAGCATCACTAACCTTGATCTACAAACAGATCAATGGTTTGAGTGTGCTTCAAATTGGAAACTTATTGGTAGAGCATTTTATGATTCAGATAACAATAAACAAAATCTAGAAGTAAAAGAACTCTCTCAAGATACAACTCATTTTCACGCAACAGATGTATTAATATCTGAAGCAGATAATAATGACAATCTTTTAAAAGCTGATATTTATTGGTTATTTCCCAATTTGCTTATCGTTGATACATTAACTCACATTTTCAGTGTCATCCTTCAGCCAACCAGCATGCAAGAAAGCTTATTACGTGCATGTGTTTTCAATAAAAATGATACTGACCAAGGAAATGATTCCATACCAAAAGAAATATTAAATTTTATTGAACTAATACAATCTAGAACAAAATCTTTTCAGGATATAACTGGAAAAATAAATTCTCCAAGTTCTTCTGAACTGAATAATAAAACAATGCCACTAGAAAATAATATAGCTGGATATGTATTTCAGAAATACGTCGCTAAAACAGTTACTACTATGCATGAGTATTATTGGAATGCACCGCTGTTTACAAATAATCCAGTCGCTTAAGAAATAGATAAAGAGAGGTTATACATGATGAGTGAGCAAAATAATCTAGAGTTAGAACAAGCTAGACAAGCTTACACACAAGGTGATTTTAAAAAAGCACGAGACATTTGGGAAACACAAGCCGAAGCTGGAACTGCTGAAGCTCAAGCATGGTTAGGCTCTATGTATGCAAATGGTGATGGTGTAGATGTCGACAACACAACAGCATTGGCTTGGTATGAAAAAGCTGCTCATCAAAATCATGCAATGGCACAAGCAAATGTTGGCGCAATGTATTTTATGGGGCAAGGATCAGAAAAGAATGTTTCTTCTGCGATCAAATGGCTTAAAGCAGCAGCGGACAATAATGACGTAAATGGTTTATTTAATTTAGCAGTAATATATTCCAAGGGCGAAGATGTAGATGAGGATCAAGAACAAGCTGCAGAATTATACCGTAAAGCAGCAGAACAAGGGCATTACCCTTCACAGTCACGGCTAGGCTATATGTATGCTCACGGACAAGGAGTAGAGAAAGACCGTATTCTCGCATATTTATGGTTAACACTAGCTTCACAGCATGGAATAGGAACTGCGCTAGCCGCTCTAGAAACTGTAGTCAAAAGCATGTCTTCAGAAGAAAAAGCAATGGGTGCAACATTAGTTGAACAATGGCGAAATAAAACTGGTTCTGACCGCATGCAAGTTGCTTTAAACCCCACGCCGTCCAATTAATTTATATAAGCAGTGAAAACATATGATTTATAGCGTACAACAAATAAAATATGAAATACTTGCATACATAAAAGAATTTGGGGGCGATTTTAGCGATTGGTATGTAGGGGTTTCTGCAGATCCAAAGAATGAAATGTTTAATCAACATCATGTTGATAAAGAAGATGATATATGGCTGTACAAACAAGCCTTGACATTTAAAGCATGTAAAACAGTACAGGAATATTTTCTTGAAAAGTTAAATACTGATGGCAAATCAGTTATTAATGGGACTGAAGATACTGACTGTGTGTTTTTATACAAAAAAAGTAATCGGACAAGTCCGTGATAGTCATTCCAGCAACTAGTCTTATATATCATCATTTAAATGATATAACTGTAAATTTAGAACGATAAAAAATGAGAGTTACAGCAAAAACTTCTGTAACCATAATAGCTTTAACGGTGATTAGTATATTAACAACAATATTATTGTTAATTTCACTTTATCCAATATCTCTACCTTTTCTTTCTAATTTTGTTAGAAATCAATTAGACAACCATTTTCATACATATTATGTAGATTTTGATACATTAAGAACTCGATGGCATCCATTTGAAGGAAAGATAGAATTTCATTTGGATTCAGCTAAGGCTGTAGACTATGGTAATAACAATATAGCTACTGTGCCCGAAGTCATCATTGTAGTAGACACTGACACAATATTCAGAAAACATAAAAAGCTACAATCCGTAGAATTACACAACCCTAAAATTAGTTTAATACGTTCACATGGTGGAGCGTTTAAGTTTGATATTGGCAACACTCACGATGGTTCGTCTGGCAGAATATTAGAAACAATATTAATTCATGTAGCAACAACTCCTAAGATTCATCACCAAAATACTCACGAATCAACCAACATTAAAATTATTAGCTCTGATTTAACATTGGGCGATGAGATTACTGGATCTTTATTACATGCGCCAAATGCGAATATTGAATTAAGCCCTGATGTTAACGGTGTAAATTGTAATTATAAGTTTAATGTATTTGCCAGAGGTGAATACATAAACATCCTAGGTGATTGTCTTTACAATACTAGAAGTAAGAGTTTCAGTCTCTCCATACAACCCGATAAAGTTAGACCAGCATTACTAACTGAATTTTTCCCTCAATTCAGCTACCTCACACCACTGGAAGTCCATTTATCAGGAAATATACAACTAGAATTTGATGACTTACTTAATGCAAAGATGGCAACATTCGATATCACAAGTGACAACGGAACATTAGAAGTAAGTGAAGTACTAGGTAATAACCTAGAAATAAATTCGTTACATGTGATCGGAAGAGCTTTAAATGAATTTTCACATATTGAATTAGATCAGTTATCGATAGATCTCAAAGAAAATAATATACAAGCAGAAGCATTAATTTTAATCGATAAGAGCATACTTGATATTAATTTAAATGCATTCATCAAAGGAAATTCTATTTTAGATTTATTGCCTCATTGGTTTGAATATATTAATTCTGAAGAATTATATTGCATTGAAAACAATGATGAATTATTTCGTCATACCTCGATCTCATTTAATGGCACTTATGATTTAAATCAGGAAAATATCAATGCACTTGGTCATGTTAAATGTCACGAAGTCTTGTTATCGAGCAATACACAAAAATACTCATTAGAAGATTATCTAAATTCAACAATCAAATCAGATTTAAACTTCAGAATTGACGGGGCATTAAATGCACCAAATTTAGTAACGGCTCAATGAAAATGATTGAAATTAATAGCATTCTAGGTCATACACATGATTCTAAATTATCAGATCAACTTCACGACCTCGCCCATAACAATCAAGTTGAATACATATCTCTTGATCATGCTAATTTACAGCGACGCAGATTTCGCGCTAAAACCAACAAGGGTACTGATTGTGCAATAACAATCTCACGTGATGAAAAATTGTCAAACGGTGCCGTTTTAGTACTTGATGAAAATAGAGCTATTGTAGTGAAAATGGTTGATGATCAATGGCTGTCACTACGACCCAAAGATTTATCCGCTGCTATCGAACTGGGTTATTTTGCTGGAAATATGCATTGGCGCGTTAAATTTGATAATCAGCATCTTAATGTTGCACTTGATAATCCAGAAGAAATTTATCTAGAACGATTAAAAGAATTTTTTGATAACAATAAAATAACACGAATAAATCATGACTGAAGAAGAACACATTCTTACTGTTTTACAATTTGGTGATAGTTTTTTTCCATCGGGCGCAGTCTCATTCTCCTGGGGAATTGAAATGCTCAAGGAAGATAACATTATTATGTCAAAAAAAGGTGTGAATGATTTCCTGGAAAATCAACTCATACATAAATGGGCAACTTTTGAGCGAGTCGTAATAGCTCACACATATTTAAGTGCCGACAAAATTAATGACGTTGTTGCTATTGATAAACTTGTCGAAAGTATGACTGTCACTAGTGAATTAAGAGATGGCTCAAAGAGATTAGGCAGTGCATTATTAGCCACTCATACAAAATTAAATACCCCTGGTGCTGAAGAATATCAGCGCCTGATACAAGAAAATTCTGCTCATGGACATTTGCCAGTCATCCATGGATTGATATCAAAATCTATTGGTCAATCAAAAAATTCAGCATTAATTATCTCTGCATATAATTTTTGTGTTGCCATTCTTGGTGCCGCAATAAGACTTGGCATTATAGGGCATATTGATTGCCAAAAGAGCCTTAACAAATTTCGCCCATTAATATCTGAATTAACCACTCAAGATATTCCCAGTTTAGAAAATATTTATGCATTCACTCCGTACGCTGATATTGCGTCAATGCGTCATGAAAATACTAACACTCGACTATTCGCTAATTAATCTATGATCTATATAAGAATTTGGAGGCACTTATGCTACTAACTCCCACAGAATATGAACGTCTAACTATTTTCACATCGGCTGAATTAGCCAGAAAAAGAAGGAAAAAAGGTCTGCTCTTAAATCATCCTGAAGCGACTGCAATTATTGCTGATGAAATTTTAGAAGGAGCGCGTGAAGGACGTACTGTAGCAGACCTTATTGGTTACGGATCTACACTATTGAATACAGATGATGTAATGCCAGGTGTCGATGACATGATGCATATGCTTCAAGTTGAAGCCACATTTCCGGATGGTACAAAGTTAGTCACAGTGCATGAACCTATAAGACCTGGCAAGAAAAAAGCCAAAGGTAAAAATGATGTGACTCCTGGAGAAATTATTCCAGGTGATGGTGATGTATCAATAAACGAGCATAAAAAATCTACTACTTTAAAAGTGATTAATACAGGAGATCGACCAGTCCAGATTGGTAGTCATTTTCACTTTTTTGAAGTCAATCCTGCTTTAGATTTCAAACGAGAAAGTGCATTTGGTAAACATTTAGACATACCTGCAGGTACCGCAGTCAGATTTGAACCTGGAGAGAGCAAAGAAGTTAATTTAGTGGTATTTGGTGGTGCTGGCGAAGTATATGGGCTCAACAGCTTAACTAATGGCTCAACATCAAGCAAAACTAATAAAACTAAAGCGTTGCATGAAGCAAATATTCGTCACTTTAAAGGATCCTAAAAATGATAAAACTCTCGAGAAAAGAATATGCAACTATGTATGGCCCCACTAAGGGTGATGCAGTCAGATTGGGCGATACTTCTTTATTAGCAGAAGTCGAACATGACTATGCTGTGCTAGGTGATGAATGTTTACATGGTGGCGGCAAAACGTTACGCGATGGTCTTGGATTAACTCCTGGCTACGATAGTGCTGCAGGCTCGCTTGATATGTTGGTAAGCAATGCTGTGGTAATTGACCCAGTTCTAGGCATTGTAAAAGCCGACATTGGCATTAAGAATGGCAAAATCGCTGGAGTTGGAAAAGCGGGTAATCCCGCGATTATGGACAATGTAGACCCGAATCTTGTCTGTGGTGCAGCAACTACAGTACGTGATGCAGAGGGACTGATAGCCACACCGGGAGGAATTGATGTCCATGTGCACTTCGATAGTGCCCAACTATGCGAACATGCATTAAGCTCTGGCATTACTACCATGATTGGTGGATCTTTAGGCCCAATAACTGTGGGAATTGACTGCGGTGGCGCATGGAATGTAGGCAAGATGCTACAAGCATCAGAACAATGGCCAATTAATTTTGGTTTTCTAGGTCGAGGCAATTCATCAAAACCAAAATCTTTACTTGATCAACTTGCAGGAGGCTGCTTAGGTTTAAAAATTCATGAAGACTGGGGTGCTATGCCTGCAGTAATAGACACCTGTTTATCAGTGGCTGATGAATTAGATTTTCAAGTGCAACTGCACACCGACACACTCAATGAAAGTGGCTTTGTTGAGCACACACTTGCTGCAATAAATGGTCGCACTATCCATATGTACCATACTGAAGGTGCTGGTGGCGGGCATGCTCCTGACATTATTAGAGTGGCAGGAGAATCTAACTGCCTACCCTCTTCTACAAACCCAACCAATCCATACACAGTCAACACCTTTGATGAACATCTAGACATGACAATGGTTTGCCATCATTTAAATCCAGCAATACCAGAAGATGTTGCTTTCGCCGAAAGTAGAATACGTGCACAAACTATTGCTGCTGAAGATGTGATGCATGATCTAGGCGCTATTTCTATGCTCGGTTCTGACAGTCAAGGTATGGGACGCATTGGAGAAGTCATTTGTAGAACCTGGCAATTAGCTAGCAAAATGAAAGATCAACGCGGTCGGCTTGATGAAGAAAAAACCAAGATGGGCGACAACGAGAGAATAAAACGTTATATCGCCAAATATACAATCAATGCAGCACGGACTTTTGGAATCGAGGAGCACATCGGTTCTTTAGAAGATGGGAAAATTGCTGATATTGTTTTATGGAAGCCAGAATTTTTTGGGATCAAACCAGAACTAATAATCAAAGGTGGATTTATTGTCTGGTCAGCAATGGGTGATAGTGCAGCATCTCTGATGACATGTGAACCTCTTGCCATGCGACCACAATGGGGAGCATTTGGAAACGCCAAACAAAATCTCAGTGTCAATTTTGTTAATCAGACAGCAGTAAACAATAATATAGGTGAAAAATTACAATTACAGAAACAAAATTTAGCAGCTCATGGTACGCGCAAGCTAAACAAAAGTAATATGTTACATAATGACAGTTGCCCTAAAGTGACTGTTAACCCACAAACCTTTGATGTCTATGTCGATGGTGAACTCGCAACATGTGAACCTGCTGAGACTTTACCATTAGCACAAAGGTACATGTTGAGATGAATACATCTACAACACAAAATGGCGCTGCACGTGTAGGAATTGGTGGTCCAGTCGGTTCAGGTAAAACCGCATTGATAGAACAACTAATTCCTTATTTCATTAAAAGGGGCAATAAAATTGCAATTGTCACTAATGATTTAGTCACACAAGAAGATGCTATACGTTTACAACAGTCAGGGTTGCTTGCTCCAGAATTCGTAGTTGCAGTGGAAGCCGGTGCTTGTCCACATACGGTGATTCGTGAAGACCCAACACTCAACATACAAGCCGCCGATAATCTACAACACAAATTCAACGACCTTGATCTTATTATCATTGAAAGTGGAGGAGACAATCTTGCCTCGACCTTTTCATTAGATCTAGTTGATTATTGGATGTTTGTGATAGATACAGCTGAAGGTGACGACATTCCACGTAAACGGGGGCCCGGGATTATTCAATCAGATCTATTGGTAATCAACAAAATTGATATTGCACCTTATGTAGGAGCAAATATTGATTTAATGGTAAAAGAAGGTACAGAAGTAAGAAATAACAAGCCACTCGTACTAACCAATTGCAAAACGGGAGAAGGAATAGAAGAAGTCGCAGAACATATTATTAACAACGTCCTTTTTAGCTAAACTTAAATTATATTATGAGTAAATTAGCACTACAGTTTGCAAACGATATCGAAGGTAAAACTTATCTTCAGAATCAATATGCTTCATATCCGTTTCATATTTGCAGAACACAATATTATGAAAACGACCCATATGGTATGGCAAGTGTCTATATTCAATCCGCTTCAGGAGGCATCTATGAAAATGAAAACTTGTCTACTGATGTGATTGCAAGAGCAAAGTCAAACAGCCATGTTACAACACAAGCTTCCACTATTGTTCATAGCATGCCAAATGGCATGGCACATCAAAATATAAATATAAATGCATCAGATTATGCTTATACAGAATATGTTTCAGATCCCCTGATTTTATTCCCAGACTCAAGTTTACGCTCCAACATTAATGTACATATAGATAGAACAAGTACAGTCGTAGTTGCGGATGCTTTTCTATTACACTTCCTAAATGATGAAGAAGATTTATTTAGGCAATATGAAAGTAGCTTATGTATTTATTCGGAAGATAACGAGCTTCTGACAAAAGACGTATATTTAGCGAATCCAGGAAATTTTGCCCACAATCATCGTAAGCACATAAGCATGGGAACAATCTCAGTAATAGACCGCAACATTATAGATAATTCATTACTAACATCTCTACAGATATTAATGCAGAATAGTAATGACATCTATGGTGGCGCAACGCTATTACCTAATAACTGTGGAATCATAATCAAGTATCTAGCGCCGGACGGTGTTGCGCTAAAGAAAACTATGATTCAATCATGGATGATAATAAGAGAAACTCTCGTCAATATAAAACCAAAAATAAGACGAAAATAGAAAAATAAATTTATATGGCTATCTTATTAATTCTTGTTATTACTATCGGTATACGCCATGCATTGGAAACTGACCATATGGCAGCCGTACTTATATTATCCTCACAATCTAACTCTACTAAAGCAACTGCAAAACAAGGCGCCACGAATAAGTTAGACGATCAATTAATCGATAAATACTTGAAGATATAAAATATTTCTAGGAGAAAATTATGAACATTAAATTAACATATATTTGCCTTTCTTTAACACTACCGTTTATTACTACACCAGCACATTCTCATTCGGGACATACATCTATCTTTCATAGCCATTCAGGCATTGAGTACTTTTTAGCATTGTTTATTATTGGCGGCATAATCTACCATTACATTAAAAAATAGTAGAAGATAATGATCGCTGCTGCACACTCATCCTGGAAGACATGCCAAGAGAACACGCTGTCATTTAAATCATTTTTTATTGGTTTATTGTATGGGGCTGCTGGTTCGGGCGTAATCATTGCAATTATCACTACAAAAATAGATTCAATTTCTTGGAAATTTACCTATATAGCCATATTTAGCTTTTTATTGATCGTGAGCATGGCATTACTCTCAATCTTAATGAGTGTGCCCCTTCAAAATAAAATTCGTATATTCCCCATACGCTATAATAATATTGGCATCGGTGCGATTGCTTTTTTAATAGGAATAATAATGCTTTATTCTTTAAGCTTAGAAATGAATACATTTCCTATAATCTAGCCTTATCTTCTACACGTCTTTTTGTAATGAATTTCAAGGTTTCTGAAGAAGTATCTGCGCTAGGCATTAATGTCATTTTCTTATCCGTCACTTCAATAGATAACTCATTTTTCACTCAAGCATTGAAAAATGAAATCGATGACTATTATAAAATTTTCTCAGAAAAATACACGCTCAATGATTTCGATAATAATCACAATATTGTTGGCTATAAAAAATTACACAACAAGGTTGGTGTGACAGATAAATTACTCACAGCCTCCCCAGAAAGTATCATTAAAATTCTATTGAAACATAAATCATTAAGATCCATTAACCCAATTGTCGATACTTACAATTATATTTCTATTAAGAACAAAATATCCATTGGCGCGCATGACCTAGCGAATATCATTGGCAACGTGGAGCTTAGACTTACAAAAGGAGACGAACATTTTATTCCATTAGGTAAAGATCAGTCGCAAACTATTAATAGCGGAGAGTATTGTTACTTAGACGAAAATGAAGTTATTTGTCGGCTTGATTGTAGACAGTGCGAAAAGACTAAAACATCAAACAAAACTAAGTCATGCTTATTTATACTTCAAGGGAATGAAGCAATCTCTACAAACTTGTTACACTCAACTGCACAGCAATTACTAGATGTAATTACTTCCAATGATTCAAAATCTACACAATATTCTATAACTCAAGCTTAATCAAAAATACTATCTCTCATTAAGGGGAATATAGCGACTATCAGTGTACTTAGGCATATACTCCGAACCAACATGTTTAAGATTTTTTCGTTCATTCATATAGGTATATGCCTCAACATATTCGTCATTTATAATATTCTGAATAGCGATTAATATACGTTTGTAGCCTCTAATGTGATGCGTGCGTTCTAATTTATCTAGTTCAGTAAGTTTTATATCATCGACAGAGTAAAGTTCGCCCACCACTTGATGACCTATGCCCTTTTCCTGTAGGAGCACCGGTGCATACCATTCATTAGCAATAACCAACGGATAGCAATCTACAGTGCGATATTCACCGAGATATTTCTCGAATTTTAGATAATCCTTATGATTTCTATATCCCCGCTTTAACGTCCCATAGATAAAAACATGATTGTTAGCATCATTCATCACTATGAATATTAATTTATGATAATGATTTTCGAAATACCGCCATCGAAGATTGATTAAATCCATGCTTTTTATAAAAGCGATGCGCAATTTCGTTATCAATATCTGTCAGCAATGTGATTCTACGACAACCTTTGCTTTTAGCTAATTCAAATGAATAATCAATCAACTTAGATCCTATACCTCTACCTTGCACAGTCGGACTAACTACCATATCTTCAAGAATTACCACTACACCACCAACAGCCGTCGATATTGTATAAAGCAAATTAACCATTCCTACTACTATAGAATTTTCTGTCGCTATAACAATATCGCCCACTTCAGGGTTATTAATAATCTCACTCAGACCTGCTATTTGTAACTTTTCATTTGGTGCAAACTCTAACTCTTGATTAAAAAGAATTTGAAGAAGTGTACATAACTGAGGTATATCATTAATTTCAGCAGTTCTAATTTTTGTCACTACCTTTCTCGTAGTTAGTCATTAAAGGCATTTACAGCACACAAACATATAAAACTTTTACAACATAAATAAGATTTTATTATTATCTTAGTGTGGAATTGAATAGTTTAACGGTTCGCATAGCATCGCCGTATCACAATAATGTTTGTAAGTATTCAACTTGCCATTTGAGCATGTCCAGAAATGAACAGTTTGCAATTCAACATCTTTCCTAGATTCAGTCGCCTTCGTGCGATACAAACCTTGAACAGCAATATTAGTGTCATCGATTTCAATGTACTTCTGCGGAATGACTTCCCAAAAATCAAAATGTTTACCCAGTTTATCAAAAAATTCTAACGAAGCAGCCAAGCCATTTTGATCGCCCCCATATGGAAAACCTGGCATTATTCCAAATACAAAATCATCAGATAGCACTTCGGATAAATCTCCTCCGCTATTGACTAATTCATAAAATCTCTCAGCTAATTCTCTTACGCTTTTACTCATTACGGCTACCTTTTGAATTTAACATTGATATAAAGAGGCAAATAAAACCACCCATAATGTTCAAGCGAGGTTAGATTCACTCCATGTATGTTAAATTTATTATCAATAAAATTCATTTACTGTCAATAAATATTTATAGCCCCTTAAACCGCCTTAATTCCACTAGTATCGGTGTTTATTGATTAAGTATCTCTAGATTGCAAGATTAACGATTAAAGCCGAAATAAACCTTTATATAAGCTTAGAATCATAGTTTATCGATATTGCTTGCAAAGAGATTTAACTATTTAAACTTTGACTGGCAATATAATCATCTAGATTAACAGCAATCTTGAAAATTAAATAAACCACTTAAAATATAAGGTATTTTATAGTTGGATTATTTAACTTATAAAAGAGGAAATTATAAAAAAACAGTAATTAAATTAAACAGCGGTTCTATTTATTAGAATACTCAAGTACCACAAAAAGTTTTATAGATACCAAATTCTTTAGGTGCAGGTTGAGAATATTCATTTTTACCGGACTGTACAAAATATGGCTGACTTAACACCTCTAAAAGCATTTCAAATTTTGAATAATCCTCATTTAATATTGCCGCTTCAATAGCTTCTTCAACTTTATGATTACGAGGAATATAAATTGGATTCACTTGATTCATTAACTGAACACTTTCTTCAGCAATAATACTCTCATCAGACAATCGATCTTTCCAACGAACTAGCCATTGTTCAAATCTCATAATGTCCGTGAAGTTTTTATGCACAGCCTTTCTATTATCTAGAAGCACATCCGCCAACTCACGGAAGAAGTTAGTATAATCCACTTCGTTTTCATGCAATTGAGCTAGCAAATCATTCATTATTTCCATGTCCCCCTCTTGAGGGTTCTTTAAACCTAATTTAGATCGCATACCATCTAGCCAATATTCAGAATACTTCTCTGGAAATTTATTTAAAACACTTGTTACTAGCTCAATGCCATGTTCTTGATCAGAATTTATTAATGGCAATAAAGTTTCAGCCAATCGGGCTAGATTCCATTGTGCTATCGGCGGTTGATTTTGAAATGCATAGCGACCTTGTTTATCAATAGAGCTATATACTGCTTCAGGATTATAACTATCTATGAATGCACATGGTCCATAATCAATTGTTTCACCAGAAACAGTCATGTTGTCTGTATTCATCACGCCATGCACAAATCCAATTAACATCCATTTACATACTAACAATGCTTGAGAGTCGCACACTTTTTCTAATAATTTCAAATATGGATTATCAGACTGCATTATCTCTGGGTAATGACGCGCAATTGTATAATCTGCAAGTTGGCGAACTTTATCTACTTCTCCACGCGAAGCAAAAAATTGAAATGTACCAATACGAATATGACTTGATGCTACTCTAGTTAAGACCGCACCTGGAATCGGCCTTTCACGCATTATCATTTCACCTGTAGCAACAGCTGCCAATGCACGTGTCGTTGGAATACCTAGCGCATGCATCGCTTCACTTAAAATATATTCACGTAATACCGGCCCTACTCCCGCTTTACCATCACCGCCTCGTGAGTATGGCGTGCGACCAGAACCTTTTAATTGAATATCAAATCGTTTTCCATTCTTATCCAGCACCTCACCTAATAATAGTGCTCGCCCATCACCAAGCTGAGGAGAGAATCCTCCAAACTGATGCCCAGCATATACTTGAGCTAAAGGCGAAGACTCTTGAGGCAATTCGTTGCCAGAGAATATTTTCAGTTGTTCTATTAATGTTGAACTATCTAGATTTAAATTGAGCTGTGCAGCAAGGTCACCATTTAGCTTAATAAGCTTTGGTGAAGGGATAACTGCACTTTGGCACGAACTATAAAACCCTTCTAATTGCTTTGCGTATGTATTATCAAAATTAAATAACATGGAGAAATTGTATATTTGTTTAGGATTGAGTCATTATGAATCAATAGCAGACACAAAAAAGCCCCTACAATGAGGGGCTTGATATAAATTTGGCGGAGAGAGAAGGATTCGAACCCCCGGTCGGTTTAACCCGACAGCTGTCTTGAAGACCGCCGCAATAGGCCACTCTGCCACCTCTCCATTGACACATAATTTACACAAATAATCTTTTTATTACTGTGAAAAAGATCCAGAAATATAATAATTTTTAATAAATTTAAGGCACAGAAAAGTTTCTTGAAAAAGAGACCATATAGTTATCTGGCGGAGAGGGAGGGATTCGAACCCCCGGACGGTTTAACCCGTCAACGGTTTTCAAGACCGCCGCATTCGACCACTCTGCCACCTCTCCAAGTCTTTATATATCAACGTTTTATAACATCTAATGAATGTTATTTCTAGTTCCAGTTAATGGGTTTGTGACAGTTTTGTGCCGGCCGACTAAACGTTCTTGATAGGCCTGCAAGTCGTCACCTGCTAGATGCGCATAGCGTTGTACCATATCTACACTACACCATCCACCCAATTCTTGGATTGTCCTCAAAGGTACTTCTTGTTGCACTAACCAACTCGCATACGTATGCCGAAATGTATGAAATGTCACTTCCTCCAATCCAAGTGACTCACAGGCATTTTTTAAGGTTGTCCTTATCGTACTGATGGGATGACCTTGATAGGTAAACACCGCTTTTATGTGATGGGGTCCTTGATTGATGGCCTCCAAGACAGCCATTGCCTCAGAATTTAATGGTACAGACCGTGCACGACCATTTTTATGCTGGTCAGCATGGATCCAGGCCACTTTTCGCTCCAAATCAATTTGATCCCATGACAGTTTAAAGATGTTGGCGGATCGCAGTCCTGTATGCACCGCAAATCTTACGACCAATGCGGCATGTTCAGGCAGCACTGCTATCAAACGTTCATACTCTTGTGTTGTTAACCACCGCAAGCGACCTTTTGATTCAGGTAATGATCGAATCGCAGGCACGCGTTGTATCCATTCGTACTGAAGATAAGCCTTACGCAACACTGTTTTCAACGTCGTCGTGTAACGATTGACCGTCGCTCCTGTAACGCCTTCACTCAGCTTCTCATCAATGATCGCCTCAATCACATCATTATTGATTTGATCGAGATACAGCTGACCTAATTTTGTATCAAAATAGATCAAATGACGCTGAATGTCTTTCCAGGTACGTTTGGATTGGGCTTCCCGACTGTAACGAATCACCGCTTCTTGCCAGGAACGCCGCGGTTGATCACCCATTACCGCTTGAGAGTACAATTGTGTGCGCAACTTGTGCTCGAGTTTTTCTGCCTCCTTCTTTACTGTCGTTTGAGCAGATTGGCGTATTCGTCTTCCATTGAATTGGAAGTCGATATGCCAGACCTTGTTTCGTTTTCTAACCATCGAATATCTCCTATTTCAAACACCCGACAGCGATCGTCTTGGATAGTATAGCGAGACCGAATCGCATCGAGAAGGTCTTGCTTGATAAATACCCAGGAACGACCAAACTTAGCTGCAGGTATCTGACCTTGACGCGCCAAGTCTCTTGCCGTTTCCTCATGAACGTGCAAGAGATCAGCAGCCTGCTTAACATTAATCGTTTCATCACCCATTTAGTCAATCATTAGACTAAATGGAATTTCTACAACCATATTTATTATCGATGTGTACCTGAATTTCACATCGATTTTACTAGGTGTAGGTATAGGTGTAAGAATAGCTATAACATTAACTAGAGGAATAACAATTACGGTTGCTTTGAGAGCAACCTTAACAATATCTATAACAATTACTGAAACTATCACATGATTAATATTACTCATCTGTTCCACTCCATGGAGACCATGGCTTTGGATCTACTTGAACAGCTAAATCCATATCTGCCTCTATTCGATCAGCACTAATAATGTCTTGTTCAATTGGCATAAGCTCACTAATCACACTGTATTGGAGAGCTTGGTGTATCTCCTTTTTGTCTGAGCTTTTTGTAACTGTATGTACTTTTCCAATTACTATTATTTCCCGATACTTATTTAGATCAATATTATCTATATCAGCATTGTCTCCAAATATAGTGAAGTATTCACGAACTAAATCGCTCTTACGCCCTGACTGAAAATCTCCATTGATTGATGGCCTACCAATATGATTAAGCACATTGTAGTGTCTAGATAACTTGGTTTCTAAATATTCACCTGGCTGGATAATACGAAATGTACATATTGCTTTAGGTGCAATTAAGACTTTTGTTTCATATTCTACAAACTGTACTTTGTATTTTCCCTCAGGAATTTTCACCATACTATCATCACAAACTTTGCATCTACCCATTAGTTCACACTCCTCTTACTATCTAATTTAAGCTTGGAAGGATTATTTGCAGATCTTGCTAATGCTTTTTTTATATAGTTATATCGTTCTGATACATTTGGGTAAGCATTATCTATAACTTGATAATGTTCTTTCGATATAACCCCCCTTAGATCGTCTCTGGTTGCAAGTTTTGAGTACTCTCTCAAGTACAAACACACTGCTTCACCTTCGAGATGAGTACTATTGAGACAATTCTCATCTAGTGGGCAAATGGGTGCGTTACAACTTTCGTACTGTGGACACTCATTTATCTTCATTAAAATGTCGCCTCCTTGCGACGTGGATCTATCCATGCAGTTTAATTAACAATATCTAGCATTAAGACTGATCCTTGATCTTGGCCAATTTGCCTGTATACTATTCATTGTCTATTTATATAGATAATTTACTATATATTTCTACTATAACAAATAATATATGCTTTATTAACCTTATAGCGACTATTATATTGAATATTTAAAATAATGACTCACAATAAGAAATTTCAATCTGATGCGGCAAAACGATATGATCATGCACTGGATAGAGCTGGAGAAGATTACACATCGATAGCAAATCAATTAGACATAGCTAAGCCGACTGCACATTCTTGGTCAGTTGGTGAAAAAATTCTTAATGCGTCTGCGTCAAAAATTTTATTACTTTGCGAGAAACTAAATATTGAAGCCGAGTGGTTAATATTTGGAGTTGGAAGCATGGAACGCACTCATAATTCTAGAGACCTTGAAACAAATATAATCGCGGTAATTCTAGAATCGCTTGATGACTACTCTGAAAATTATGGAACGGGTCTATCGCATCAACAAAAGGCAGCTTATTTAGACATTCTTTACGAGGAAGATCTTGAATACAATCATTCTGATTTACATAAGTACTTTCTTAAAAGAATTAAAAAATTATCAAAATTAAACAACTTATAAATTTTTTAGCCTGAATATTATATTTATTGCCTAGCTTGGCTTGTTGATGGTGAGATCAATAGTTATCGCAACTGTTATAAGAGGTTATCACTTATCATGGAGATTGATTGAAAATACATAGTCTATTAATGAAAAATAAGGCTGAACTATGTATCTATATTTATGCAAAAATCGACAATATGAACCTTGGAATAAAGGTAAGTTGGTAGGGCAAAAACCGCCTCTAAAACTTAAGGAAGTATGGAATATTCGTATTCGCTTGCAAATTGCCAATCAAATTCGTGAGTTAGCATTATTTAATTTAGCAATTGATAGCAAATTAAGAGCTTGTGATTTAGTAAAATTACGAGTGAGCGACATATATCATGGAGAAAAGATAACTGATCGAGCAATGATAATGCAACAAAAGACGATGAAGCCAGTCCAATTTGAACTGACAGAGCAAACGAGACACTCCGCTTTAAGTTGGGTAAAACATGCAAAACTAACCCACGAATGCTATGTATTTCCAAGCAGAATAAACAAAAGATCTCACCTATCTACTCGACTATATTCCCGCTTAGTTGATCAATGGATACATAGTATTGGATTAAACCCTATGATTTATGGTACGCACTCTTTGAGAAGAACGAAGGCATCATTAATTTATCGTAGAACAAAAAATTTGCGCGCAATTCAATTACTTCTTGGACATACAAAACTTGAGAATACAATTAGATATTTAGGGATAGAAGTTGATGATGCTCTTGAAATGGCAGAACAAACTGAAGCATAGTTAAAAATCTCTGATAGCAGTCTTCATGTCTGCTATCGGCGCAAAAGCGGACATTTGACAAAGAAAAGTCAATTAGCGATTCTTTGCTTATCTCCGCAATCGTTTTACTAGTCATGTGTTATTTTATTTGATTTATCAAGAACATTAGCTAATAAAGTTTTATCTAACATTATATAAATAGAAGCCATTATTGTAGGCACAAATAAATACGCTATGAAAAACTTTATATTGTCGATATTCAGGCAAGTCAGATAAACAAAAAACACCAAACCTAAATTATATGCACACCACTCAAATCCGAAATCAATAATTTTATAGTTATACTTTCGAAAATATTTTTTAGCTATTAATAGAAGAGTTAATGATGTGGCGATTCCTGTAGTGACTATTACCAATATATTCTCAGCATGTGTTAAATATATTGGTATCAACATAGCCCAGAACGGAATCATATTTCTCATCCATAACGGTGTTATGGTATGAATAGCTGATATTTCATCACCAGCAGAAAGCATGATTATTCCTCAAGAATATATAACGCGATGTTGATTTCATCAATACCAGCCATTTATAGCTAAATTAAAAAACACGTCTGCTTTCGGCGCAAAAGCGGTCATTTATCTATTTTATCTCTATTGGTAGCAAAACTATATATCGTATTTCTATTAGGCGAGTTACTGCAGTAAATTTTTATTTTGGTTTGCAGCTTCATATTTTATGTCAACTGAGTCGCAATAGGAGTTTAGGATATGCCGCCAGACATTAAGATTATCATCGAAGACTCTGATGTATTCTTTTTCATCATGCATAAGGACATAACCCACCTTTCCTGGTAACGGGGTATCTTGCTTGTTAACGAAGTGAAGAATATTTAGATTACAAATTTTATCTCGTTTTACTATCCTGAAGGGAGATTTCTCTGAAAAATCTGTAATATCATTGATTAATCCAGTTGTAATTCTGCCTGTTGATTTGCTTGAATCATCATTATTCACTGATATAAAAGTATGGTTATCTAATTCCTCATTATTAAGAACGTAGTGATTTGGTATCAATAAACTGCCATCAAAAATTAATATCTTTATACTTTCCGCAAGTACACAAGTACTAAATATTAAAGCCAGGAATAATACTGTTAGATTTTTAAGTTTGATAATATAATTTTGCATTATATTCCTTTACCGAAATATGTCGCTTTCCGGCGCAATAGCAGTCATTCAACGATTCCCATATTACATCTTGTTTTGTTCAAATTTAAATCCTAGGTACCACATTGCTGCAATACTTGGCACTACTAACCATAGATAGCGTAAACCGACATATATATTTGCACTTAAAGAGGCGGTTGAAACAAATAATCCATTTGGCATAAGTTCAATAAGTCGCAATAGCAAAAATGCGATAAGCAGAATTTTCCAAATTATCGGATTCAATAATTGTTTATTTAACGCATAACCCAATACTGCGACCAAACCTGCAATGCTAATTCCCCAACTTAGAAAAGGCATAAGAGGATGAGCTAAATTTTCATTGATCGCTTTATAGAATAATTCTTCATTAATTGCTCTATAAATTATATATGCTTTACTTGTTAATTCTATCAACACATATATTAATGCGATTTTCTTTAACACTTATGCTACTTCCATAAAATTCATAATATTAGTTTCGTTAAGGCTGTTGTCCGCTTTCGGCGCAAAAGCGGTCATTCGATAGAGTCGGTATTATCAGATAAACAGCTTGGCTTGGAGTCATATAGCTTTGTGAGGCTATCTTCATTTTGCTTATACCAATCAATTGATTTCCCCCAGCTTTTTGGACTATCAATTTTTCCAAATAACATTTCGTACTGCATCCACCAACTTTGTACTGGTCCTATTACCCAACTCCCATCTATCTTTGAATACATTAAACCAATACTATTAACCGATGTAGACGTAACAACCCAGACTTGATCTTTACAGTTTGGGCCATCCTCGCATGGACACCCTACAGTTACACCTCCTATATTTACAGTCATACCAGGGTTAAGTTCTAAGGCTTTAGCTTGTATTTGCCGAACTTCTTCATCAGAGATGTTTACATACCGTAGTTTGTCTTTCACGGAGTATGAAGGACCATCTTTACGAGAAGGATATGGTGGCATTGAACTTAATTGCTCCCATAACTCAGTTTGTTTTTCAAAAAATGCTGACTCATGCCCGCTCACCAAAGTAGGGATTAAAATCAATATTGCTATTAAGAATATTTTCATTATTTATACGTCGCTTATCGGCGCAATAGCGGTCATTCATTTGTGCTTCGACAGCAGTTTTTGCTCTCGACTTGTGTAGCTAGAAATGTTCTCTAGCTTGGTCGGCGTAATCAAAGAGTAAGAGATCTCACATCCACTATCGTCTGAGAATAAGTGATGGTGCTTAATTGAATCTGGATCAGCCAAAAGAGATTGCAAATCCGTGACTAATTGCCTTGCCTCATTTTCTGTAAAGTAAAGCTGTGCTTGAAGAACTGCTCGATCTGTATCTACGTCTAATATTCTCATAAGTATCTCTTTCTTAAGCTTCGTCACCTTTCGGCTCAATAGCGGTCATTCAGTATTTTACAAATGCACGTATAATTATAAATACGCCAAATACTATTAACGTAAAACC
Source organism: Gammaproteobacteria bacterium (assembly GCA_033344735.1). Lineage (NCBI taxonomy): Bacteria > Pseudomonadati > Pseudomonadota > Gammaproteobacteria > Gammaproteobacteria bacterium. The sequence goes on along the minus strand of JAWPMW010000001.1, from coordinate 490,730 downwards.
AACTATGTTAGTTAACTCAAATAAATTATACGTCATTAGTGAAAGTGAAATTGTACCAGATGATATTGAGAATATCCCCGCCCCAATAAAAACCAAGCCAAGTAAAATTCTAGTTATTGCATATTTATTGATTGTTGCCATTTTCTTTTTTTCCAATCATTAACTAATTGGCAGCTTCCGGCGCAATAGCGGTCATTAACGTGTGTCTTGCTTTAGTGATTTGTTAGGTGTACTTGAATAGTCAAATAATATAAATTATTCGATTAGGTATCTAAACCTATCTTCTTTGCCACCCCATTGCACATGCCACGTTTTACCGTTTACTTGATCTATGAGTATAAAAGTATAAATATTAGCCGTTGGGTGTAGAGTAAAACGCCCTGGTTTTCCATCAAGTACAATTGGCTCCTCATTAAGAGGTGTGGTAAATCTTTCGCTAGTTGAACCCCATTGCACTTGCCATATTTGTCCCGTACGAGTGTTCAGCTCTAATAAAGTGTATGTATTTTTTGTATTAAATAATCTATAGACTGCTTCTGGGTTTTGGGTTGGTTGGAGAATGTCTATTTCTGCAGAAACACAAGAAGAATATAAAAACAACAAAAAAGCTAAACAAGATATTATTTTCATTTTTATCACCTAACAAACTGATCTTAAGTATTAACTTAATATTATTAAATGCCTAATAGTTACTAAACGGTTAGCTTTGTTTCAAATATCATTATTAGCAAAACCATATTTATCTGTCCATATTATTGAAAACTGTAACAGTTACAGCATGAATGTTAAATAAGCAAATTAAGTAAAAGTACTCTTAACCCTAGTGTCCGCTTTGGGTCGAAAGCGGTCATTAGAACATACTATATATTAGCAAAATCAAATATACTGATTTACAATAGATTTTAATGTCTGCTAACGACCCTTAGCGGACATTCAGACAATGGTATAATTTTACGATGTTTAAGTACCTAGTATTCATAAGTATCCTTCTGATTTCTATTTCAGTTAGATCAACGACGCTTCCTCAATTAGAAATAAAAGAGCTGTATGAGAATGCAGAAGTAGTTGCAATTATAGAAATCACTCAAGGAAAACAGATTGAAATTGAAGATAAGTACTTATGTGCATCAGAGTATCAATCACGTGTCCTAGAACCACTGAAAGGTGATGTAGATAAGGACTCTATACTTAAATTTGGACCATATTCTGGTAGAAAACTAGGTGGGGTTTATTTGGTATTCCTATCCAAAAAAGATTCGATTTATGAGCCAGTAGCTAGTTCAAATAGCGTGCAAATGAATGCAAAACAAGAGCACTTTAAGAAATGTAATAAGCATATTCCAGAGCTACATGAGATGTTTCATGGAGTATCAACACTTGAAGTTAGCTGGACGACTAAGTTTAATAACGAAGAAGCGGTAAAATTCCCAGAAGAATTTGTTACTCCACCAAATGGATTGGAAAAGAAACTTGTTGAATCAGGAGACAATGAAATTAACACTGTTGAGTATTGGGTAAAAGCTAAAGAAATCGTTTCGTATTTACGCAGCCTCGAATCATCTTAATTTTCATATCAAATGACCGCTTTTGCGCCGGAAGCTGACTAACTAATGCGAAATATAGGAAATTTAGATTGAATGTAGGCGTTGAAGGTGTGATTTTTATCTGGACTGCTTTTTTGTGGCCAATAATTGTAACTACTTTCATACTTGTAATCTTAAATTACAACATTGCTCATAGAGTTAGATACTGGTTTTTATCAGTCATATTAGGATATATTTTTGCGATACTTGTTTCTCAATATGTAACAAATTGGCTTTACCCAATTGCAGATTTACCATTTGAAAAAATGAGCAAAGAACAAATCAGCATTATTGAGGTAAATTCTAATATGCATATGATTTTATATTTCATAGTGCCACTATTAGTATCAATGATATTGCTTCGTTGGTTTTGGGATAAATCTGAATGACCGCTATTGCGCCGAAAGGTGACATAGATGTTGTAAAATGAAGATTGATTATACGAGGTTTATATATGGATATTGATCATATTGTGCTGTGGGTAGATAACGCAGAAAGATCGCTTGAATTTTATATGAAGATAATAGGTCTTGAGGCTGTACGATTAAATGAGTTTCATTCAGGGAATGCAAAATTCCCCAGCGTGCGCATCAATAGCCGCACTATATTAGATATCATGGAGCGTGATGAGTTATTACCACTAGTTAAAAAATTTACAGGAAGTGATGATGCAGGTGGCGTACCAATTAATCATGTTTGTCTATCTGTGAGTGGAGACGAATATGCATCAATATGTAAGCGCTTAACGGATAGTGGCATTCAAGTTCAATCTGGAGGAGAGAATGCTTTTGGTGCTCAAGGCCACGCTGTCAGTTCATCTTATATAAATGATCCAGATCGAAATGTTATTGAAATTCGATATTATAAGAATTGAGTATATAGAGTGATACTAAATGACCGCTATTGCGCCGAAAGCAGACGTATATTATTTATATGACAGGTTCCGACCCTTAGCAGACATTCGTCAATCTAGAGATATTGCCAATTCAATCAGATAGAATTGAACATAAAAATCTTATATGAATTATGACGTGGTCGGACGAAACTAAGTATTGGTGGAATCGAACAAAAGATGGGTTACGTAACACCTATGGATACAACGATCCAGAGTATCAAGAGCAAACTACTAAGGCTATTAGCACAAAACAAAGGTGCTTAAAGTATCTAATTCCTTCATTTTTACTAATACTGCTTATTCCACAAATTAAAAATAATCCTATACTTTTACTTGTTCCGATTTTAGTGACGGTAGTTGCTCATATTTTCAGTATTCGCAGAAAACACAAACATCGCTTATTGGCATTCGCACCGTATTGGTCAGGGTTGACACTAATTATTATATTACTTACTTATCTATCATTGATGGGCATAATCAGTACCGAAGCATTGATATTAGCTTTTCTTGGAATAATTATTATATTAACTTGTGGTACTTTCTACGCAGGCATGAAATGACCGCAATTGAGCCGAGTGCATATTGAGCATTAAATTATGAAGACAAATAAACATGCCAGTATGAGATTATTATGGGGATTACTATTTATCTTATTAAGCGTTGGCATATATAACACTGGGAAAATTCCAGGCAATGAGCATACACACGCTACTCTTTATTTGCACAAACATAAAAACCCTGTTGCATTGGTTTTTTTCATTTTGGGTGCCTACTATACTGTTGGCGCATTTAAACAGAAATGACCGCTATTGCGCCGGAAGAAGATATTATTCTATATGGAAATAGCATTTAAATTTGTTTCTTTTTTATTGTTTATCTTATTTATATATGTATCTATTGCGGTAATTGCTTCTAAAGTACATAAATATAGAACTATAAATCGTCTATCTAAGATGACTCTAGGAGATAACTGGAATTTTATTCAAGTAACAACCGCAATCGTCACCAAAATAAATCAACCAACCAAAGAAAAAGGCTTATATATTTATGCAACAAAGCCAGGAGCTAAAGCACCCATACAGTATATCTCTACAATTCCAATAACTGAGCAAGAAATAGAGAACACTATTGAAGCATGCAGAACTAAAGGACTGGCTAGCTTTACTTGGGGGAAATCACCAGTAAATAGAATAATTATGAATGAGGATCAAGGAGAGCTTATACTTCAAGTAAGGCGATTATATTTTTACAAACTGAGGTTCGTAGTAAAAATGAAAAGCACAACATTTACTGAATTAGAAAATGCATTTAAATCACTCAATCATGCAAATGCATCAACGGCAATAGAGGCATAACTTACTAATGACCGCTAATGCGCCGAATGCTGACATTGTTTAGAAATTTAAAATTATATGACAGGTTCCGATGATTATGTTGTTGATAGTAGTGGGCAACTAAAAAATGAGAAATGAAGAGTAAAAGTCAAAAATTAATCTGGTCTGACCTGCTTGCGTCTTTATTTACTGCTAGTGCATATACATATATGGTAGTTGATTCGTTTTTTAAAACGGGAGATTTTTGTATATCTATGCCTGGTCGAGGCTCATCTCCTCTGGGATGTTTGTTTGATTTTCCTCCTTTTTTTATTGGTATAACTATTTTTTGGTGGGGTTGTGCAATTCATTTTTTCTTGAAAGGAATTGGTAGAAGAGGATTTAGTTTCTTATGGTAAGTAATTATATTATTTTTATAATGACCGCTATTGCGCCGAAAGCCGACTAAGTTTTAATTTTAATGAAATGAGTGTGTCTAAATTTATCACTAACTTCACTTCTTCAGAATGCTCTTAAAATATTTTGTAGACAGAACTGCAGAGAATGACCTTGTAATTTTCAGTCATGCAGAATGGATCTTACCAACGCTTACAATAGCTGGATGCATTCTGATTTTGATCTCGTTAGTTAAGTTAATAAAGCATAGTTGCTGGTCTTCAATGAATAATCTTTTTACTTATAGATGCTTAGAAACATGGATGTTCTTGGGTTTAGGTCTCGTAATGGCATTTACTATATTTAAGAATAATGAACTGCTTGTATTGAGTCCGAACAGCATATTTTTTGGTAATCATGACTACCGTATAGAATTCGAAGAAATATATACTCTTGAGATAACATCTAGGTCATCTTCTAAAGAAAAAGATTTGGAAATTAAATTCAATCTATATTCAGGTCAGGACAAAATCATTAGGGCTAATGACTTGGTCAAAGCGGCACTTCCTGAAATACTGTTACTGTCTAAAGAAGCTGGCGTTACTATCAATGATAAAAGACAATAAATGTCTGCTATTGCGCCGGTAGGCGACTCAATATTTGATAATCAATATTACGAATGACGGCTAAATACAATTCTAAATATGGAATTATTCTTGGTCTGGCGCTAGCTTGGCAAGCCGCTTCTTATTTTTCACCAAACACTCAAGAGAATCTAAAAATCTGGTATTTGATAAGTATGTTTTTGTGTTTATATTTGACTATTAGATTCTTATATTTCCCTTACTTTAAAATTACAGCCACTCAACTTATCTTGTTTAATGTGATCTTCATTTACAATATTAGGTTGGACTTACAATCAAGTGTAGAATTTTCAGTAAATGATGGTCGACTTTATTACCAGCATCCTGATGAAAAAAAGAAGCTCTTAATTAGAAAGTCATCTTGTAGTGGAAATGATTGGGCAGCGCTTGTTAATAAGGTCGTCGAATGACCGCTATTGCGCCGATAGCAGACTATATATTCAAGAGACTTCTTTAATGACTTTTAGCGACCCTTAGCGGACATTGAGTAAAAAATGATAACGGGGTCCGCATTTGCTGATTTCTATATTTCATCAACATCATGCAACTGTTATGGTTATCAATAACTTGAGCAACACTATTGGTAAGCTCTAATAATGATATACGGATCGAAGCAGTCCGCTTATTAACTGTTAGGTGTCACAAATGCTAAATAGAAATTATAAAGTATTTGAATTCTATGAGTCTCTTGAGGCTGTGCCTCAAGGCTACAATTTATTTGCATTAATTCTTCAAATTTTTTGGGCAATAGTTAATGGGACACTATTTAAATACGTTTTATTAGCACTACCGTTGCCAATTTTAGGTTTCATAAATGAGTTCTATCCAAATACAGGAGCATACTTAACCCTGCTTTACTTGGTTGCCGCTTATTTTATTTATTACCCTGCTGTAGCTAACAAATGGAGAGAAAAAGCTTTGCTGTCTAAAGGCTATTCATTAATTTATCAAACTACCGCATCTTCAGCCAACGAGGCTTTAATTATCTATGCTAATCAAAGTAACGCCTAACAAGTCGCTCTACTACGGACTCGCGCTAGATGCGCTCGCCCGTTAGCTCAACCATTATGTGGCAAATCAATAAATGAAGGAAAGTAATACGCTCTTACATGTATTTGGATTTCTGATGATATTTATAGGCATTATGACAATCTACTCACATGAAGTTGGTAACAAGGGTATTTATTATAAAGCTGGTCTTTTTGCTGAGTTGCTAGGAGTTGCATCAATTGTTTATGGTGCGTGGATTATCGTTACATTACTGAAAAACAGAAAATCAATAAGTGCCACCAAAATTAAGACAAAAGAAAACCAAATGGGGAAATTTTCAATTGTATTAGGAGTTTTATTTATTTTAATAAACAGTATAGCTGGCAGTCCTCAAGAATATTACATATTCGGCATATATAGCCTTATAGGCTTATCGTTTTTAGTCGTTGGTGTTTTCTATATTTTCCATTCATATGCAAAACGTTAAAATCATGCCATATAACAAGTCACTCAACTGGACGCCTGCTAATGCAGTCGCCCGTTAGCTCAACCGTTAATGACCGCTATTGCACCGAATGCAGTCATTAATAATAGGTTTTAAATTTCAAAAAAATTTTACGGATTTTGAGACATGGGGCCCCAATTTCATGAAAAACATAGGAACGTTTTTGCCCCCTACCCCCCATCCTAGGCTTCGTTTTCAATTTTCAGATTTGTGCCAAATTTGTGCCAAGACATAAATTTATCTTACTGTTTGTGACGGTATTTAACTGTAGTTATCTAATGACGACCACTATCGGATGTGATTAATATATTGATATTAAAGCTTGAAATAGTGACTTATCATTTCGGCTCTCGCTTTTCAAGACCGCCGCATTCGACCACTCTGCCACCTCTCCGTATCTGGTCCATGTAACATGAGTAAGCTACTGATTACTGAGCGCATAATCTAGTATTACTAATGGGAAGACGCTTTTTACCATAACCCTTCATCATGGGCTACCGTTATTTGATGCAATGCATTTAACACTATAGCTAAGTAACACTATCCGCACATAAATCGACCAATATATATGGGTAAGCTCATATCTGACTGATTCATAAGAGCTAAATTTATAAAATACAACTTTAAGGATAAATTAAATGTATTTTGACGAGTCATTGTATGAAACACTGTTCAGGGTATATATCTAGAAGCTTATTAAAATATTTAGTCATTTTATTAATGACCAGTTAAACACTTACTCATCAAAAAATTGATTTCATATTCTGCATGACTTAATGACGTTAGAAGTATTAATCAAGATTATTAGAATTAATCCTGAAGGTTGATTAAAAAACTTTAGTTAGCATACTAGCCATATAAAATTCAGCATAAGAAGTATGAGAATTGAAGATACAAAAACCTCGTTTATTTCTGATGATCTAACAGCTTTAAATTGAGTCTTATAGATTTTTGAGCAATTACTACAAAATATAGCGATCGCTGATAAATCTATAAAAAACATGTGGATTAGCTATAACTTGATTTTAAAGATTTCGTCACTATATTAGTGGATATAATCAAACTATTGCCGATAACTTGTTGCATAAGTAGTAAACTAGGCACTAGTTTTATATACTTTTACCTAATAATTAACTTAAATCTATATTGAGGCTTTTGCATGAACAATTACAATCCATCGGTTTCGACGACATCAGCAGTAAGTATCAATAAGGTACTTAGAAATACTTATTTCCTGCTTTCCTTCACACTATTATTTAGCGCCTTGACTGCCGGCATTTCTATGATGCTCCAGGTTAGCCACATGGTGTCATTAGTTTGTTCTTTTGGCGCGCTAGGTTTAATCTGGCTGGTATTACCACGAACAGCTAACTCAGCGGCAGGCATTGGAGTGGTATTTGCCATAACTGGTTTATTAGGATTTGGCCTCGGTCCAATATTAAATTACTACCTTTCTTTATCTAATGGTCCTGAATTAATTGCTACATCACTAGGTGGCACAGGCATTATATTCCTTGCTCTTTCAGGTTACGTGCTTACTACTAAGCGTGACTTTAGCTTCATGGGTGGATTCTTGATGGTCGGACTAATCATTGCTGTACTTGCAATGGTTGCAAACATTTTCTTACAGATTCCCGCTTTATCATTAGCACTATCTTCTGCAATTATACTAATAATGAGTGGATTCATTCTGTTCGATACTAGCCGTATTATTAATGGCGGAGAAACAAATTACATTAATGCAACTGTTTCTTTGTATTTAAGTCTTTACAATATATTTGTTAGCTTATTACACATATTAGGTATCTTTGGCGGTGATGACTAAAGAGTACTAAAACTTAAAAAAAAGCCCGCTGAAATATTTCAGCGGGCTTTTTTATTTACAAGGAAAAACAATATGGATGGAATGCAAATCGCCAGCGCAATATTTTTAGTTTTAATGCTAGTGTTTCTATTTCCTCGTGCCAAACAGATGTTTTTTAACAGCCCCAAAGCTGAGTCTGGCGATTGGAGTGCAGTATTACTTCCATTACTGGGTGTAATTGGATTTGTTATGCTACTTATCTGGCTAGTCAGCCAATAAAGTTTAATCTCTGAAATTATCAAACTGCAAAGGCACACCTAAACTCTGTTCTCGCAAAAGTTGCATAGCCTGCTGCAAATCGTCCCTCTTTTTCCCTGTAACACGCACTTTTTCACCTTGAATTTGCGATTGAACTTTCAGCTTACTTTCTTTTATTAGTTTGGTAATTTTTTTAGCGATTTCTGAATTAATACCCTGATTAATCACCACGTCTTGAGTAGCACGTTTATTCGCTTCTACCAGCTTACCCTTAGTAACACATTCTAGATCAATCCCACGCTTTGCCATTTTTTGCGTGACAACATCATAGATTTGTTTAATCTGAAACTCCACTTCAGCCTCTAATGAAACCACATTCTCTTTCAGTGTGATTTTGGCATTGCTACCTTTAAAGTCGAAACGATTACCTATCTCCCGATTCGCTTGATCGATAGCATTAGATAATTCGTGAGTGTCAACTTCAGAGACAATATCAAATGTAGGCACTATACTCTCCTATTTTTAAGCAATAATAATTTAATGAAACACAATGTAATAATTTCTGTCGGTAGTTTCAATGCCGCGTTAGCCATAACATTAGGGGCATTTGCTGCACATGGTCTTGAAAAACATATAGATGAGCGCAGCATTCAGGTCTTTAATACTGCTGCAGATTTTCATTTCTGGCATGCTTTAGGCCTAATTCTCGTTGGCTTAATCGCTAAAAATAACCCACAAGCTAATTATTCAAATATTGCCGGATTGATGAATCTTGGCATAATATTGTTTTGCGGAAGCTTGTATGTTTTAAGCACTACAGGTATCACTTGGTTAGGTATGATTACTCCATTTGGAGGGACATCTTTTATCATCGCGTGGTGCTGGTTAGCTTGGAAAAGCTTAGTAAATAGAGATTAACCAAACTTTAATACCTGAATCTCATCTCCAAGGTTAATTAGGCCACCTTTAGTCACTTTAGCAGTAATTCCGCCGTGCCCACGTAACGCATTAAATACACCTGTGCCAAGTTGAGATTCTAATTTACTGCAAGGGTGGCAATATCCAGTCACTTCTAAATTAGCCTCGCCAACCAATATTGTGCAATCTTTTAGCGCGTTAAGGTTGATTCCTGATACGGCAATATTTCGCCGCAAATCAGCTAAGTTTATGTTGCTATTCGGCATCAATGAACGAATGACATTTATGTATTCGGCTTGAAATAATGTAACTTGACGTTTCCCACCAGAACGTTTTCCGGCTTTATCGCCCTCTAAACCATGATCTGTGACTGCCTTAACGGAAGAGATTTGCCCAATCTCAGCCTCTCTATGAGAACGTACACCTATCCACTCTACTTTGCCTGGATATGGAAAATGTTGTTTGAGTTCAACGACTTTTTGCATGACTTACTGTACTTTGAAATGTATTTATAACATGAACTTATACTCGTATAAGACAAAACATGAACAAGAAACAACTAATTAGTTTGTTTATACAATTATCAGTATGTATTACAGTGTTTTACATTTGTTAACAGATATATATTTTTATGTTAATGTTAAAAATGTTATGATTTTCTACGTGTAAACCGATATATTTGTCTAATAAGCATTCAATAATATCGAGTCCCCAAAACTCGTACCTAGTATGAGTTTAAAGCCTGCGCGCCCCAACCCGTGCAGGCTTTTTTTATTTTTGCAAGCTAATCTGCAACTTTGAGCTCGGTGATGCCTCCCATATAACTCACCAGCGCTTTAGGAATACGAACTGACCCATCTTCATTCTGATAATTTTCTAAGATAGCAACTAAAGTTCTACCAACAGCGAGACCCGACCCATTAAGTGTATGTAGCAACTGCGGTTTGCTGTCTTTATCTTTCCATCTTGCTTTCATGCGACGTGCCTGAAAATCTAAAAAGTTACTGCATGATGAAATTTCGCGGTAGCAATTTTGTGCAGGCAACCAAACTTCTAAATCATAGGTTTTTGCTGCCGAAAAACCCAAATCACCACCACATAATGTAACTAGACGATACGGTAATTCCAAAGTCTGTAAAACTGCCTCAGCATGACCTGTTAATTCCTCCAATGTCTGCCATGAATTGTCTGGATGAACCAACTGAACAAGTTCTACTTTTTCAAATTGGTGTTGCCGAATCAGGCCCCGTGTATCTTTACCATAAGACCCTGCTTCAGACCTGAAGCAGGGTGTATGACACACATATTTAATAGGTAGCTTCTCAATATTAGCAATCTCATTGCGCCATATATTAGTAACAGGCACTTCAGCAGTTGGAATTAAATAGTAGTCACTATCAGTTTCTATTTTAAATAAGTCTTCTTTAAATTTTGGTAACTGCCCAGTGCCACGCAAACTATCAGAATTCACCATAAACGGGACATATACTTCAGTGTACCCATGCGCTTTTGTATGCATATCTAACATGAATTGAATTAACGCACGATGTAGCTTAGCAATATCATGATGCAATACCACAAAACGCGATCCAGTGATTTTAGCACCAGTCTCAAAATCGAGTTGCTGCAAACCCTCACCTAAATCAACATGATCTTTTGGCTCAAAACTTAATTGAGTAGGCTCACCCCAGACCCGTTCAATTTTATTGTCTTCTTCGGTTTTCCCTGGAGGAACAGACTCATGAGGAATGTTTGGAATGCCCATCAACCAGTTTTGCAACTGAGACTGGAGTTCATTTAATTGTTGTTCTTTTTCTTTAAGTGTTTTAGCCAGCTCATCCATTTCGGCTTTCAATGGAGCAATATCTTCTCCTCGCCCTTTGGCGGCTCCAATTTCTTTAGAACGCTGATTGCGTACACTCTGTAATTCTTGAGTTTCAACTTGTAAGCTTTTGCGCTGCTCCTCTAAATTAGAAAATAAAGCATGGTCTAGTTCAAAGCCTTTTTTCTGTAAATGTTTAGAAACATTTTCTAAATCAGAACGCAATAATTTAGGGTCTAACATATAAATTTTTAATATTAAGTTAACAATGATCGGGCCATTAGCAACCCTGCTCCGGCGGAAATAATACAGAGAACTACACTTAACACAATATTCAGTATTACTGCCGCATACTCTCCTTGGATAAAGTGTTGCAAAGTATCATGTGAAAAAGTTGAAAAAGTCGTAAAGCCGCCAAGCAAGCCAACCAAAATAGCTGCACGATGCTCTTCAGCTAGTGTGATATGACTAGTAAAGGCCCACGCCAAAAATCCCATGAGAAAAGAGCCAATAAGATTTACAGTGAGTATCCCGAGAGGAAAGGTATATCCATGCAGCTGATCAACTCTTGTATAGAGCAAATATCTGAGTACAGAACCTACTCCACCGCCTAATGCAATCCAAACTAATATCATTGTATAGCCACGTTGAGGTTAATTAAGGTATTCTCAAACAACAATTCACACAGGATGTAATAAGCTATAAGCATATGCCTAATAGAAGCGAAATTCCTACCTTATTTTCTGACTGTTTGCCAAAGAATAATATACTCACATCAACGGAAACATTGCGTCCGTATGAGTGCGATGGATACACTGCCTACAAATCATTACCACTAGCAGTATTATTGCCTGAAACGACACAACAAGTAATCGATATTATAAAAACTTGCCAATCAGAAAGTATTCCAATTGTTACACGAGGCGCAGGTACTGGTTTATCAGGTGGTGCACACCCAATTTCCAACGGGATTCTACTCAATTTATCCAAGCTCAATGAGATATTAGAAATTAATCATGAGCTTCAATATGCCCACGTAGGGCCAGGTGTTCGTAATTTAGCCATTTCAGATGCCGCCTCTGAATTTGGCCTCTATTATGCACCCGACCCTTCTTCGCAGATTGCTTGCACAATTGGCGGCAACATAGCAGAAAATTCTGGCGGGGTTCATTGTTTAAAATACGGACTCACAGTACACAATTTACTAGAAATCACTTTTGTTACAATTGATGGAGAACTAATCACTATCGGGAGTGAGTGCTACGAGAATCCAGGTTATGACATCCTTGCGTTATTAACTGGCTCGGAAGGCATGCTGGCAATCATGGTAGAGGCCAAAGTGAAATTGCTCCCTAAACCAACTAACAAGGAAGTTATTCTCGCAGCTTTTAACAAAGTCGAAGATGCAGGTAATGCAGTTGCAGCAATTATTGCCGGTGGCGTCATACCTGCGGGTTTAGAAATGATGGATAACGCCATTATTAGTGCTGCGGAAAATTTTTGTCATGCAGGCTATCCAACTGATGCAGCGGCAATATTGTTATGCGAGCTAGATGGCTATGGTGATTCTTTGCAATGGGAAATAGATCAGGTCACTGAACAATGTAATTTAGCTAATGCGGTATCTGTGCATAAAGCTGAAGATGCTGATGAACAAGAATTATTTTGGAAAGGTCGCAAATCAGCATTTCCAGCAATAGGCCAACTCACTCCCGATTACCTATGTATGGATGGCACGATTCCGCGCAAACATTTAGCTCATGTGCTAAGTGAGATTTCGAATTACTCAAAAGAAATTGGCTTAGCAGTTGCAAATGTTTTCCATGCTGGAGACGGCAATTTACACCCACTGATCATGTATGACGCTAACAACCTTGGTGAATTAGAAAAAGCCGAACAGATTGGTGGAAAGATTTTAGAATTATGTGTCAGTGTTGGTGGAACAATCACCGGTGAGCATGGTGTAGGCATCGAAAAGCTAAATCAGATGTGCGTGCAATTCAAACGTGAAGAACTTAATCAGTTTGAACGCATTAAAGAATCATTTGACCCGACGCATTTACTCAATCCTGGAAAAGTCATACCAACATTACAGCGTTGTGCAGAATTCGGCAAAATGCATGTTCATCACGGAGAAATGCCTTTCAAAGATTTACCACGTTTTTAGATATGTCTGAATCTGACTATATTCAAACATTAAGCGCTGTTATAGAAGAAGCAAATGCCACACAAGAGGCCTTGCAAATACTAGGAGGCAATAGTAAAAGTTTTTATGGCAATAAAATATCTGCAAATACACTAGATGTATCTAAACATATTGGCATAGTCGATTACGAACCCTCAGAATTATACATCACTGCGCGCAATGGAACTTTACTCTCTGAGATTGAAGAAATTCTAGAAGCCAATAATCAAATGTTGCCGTTCGAGCCCCCTCATTTCAGCCCAAGTGCAACATTAGGTGGAACAGTGGCTTGTGCTTTATCTGGTCCACGCAGAGCCTATGCAAGCTCGATGCGAGACTGTGTTCTTGGTGTAAACATTGTTAATGGCAAAGGTGAGTATTTAGAATTTGGAGGACAAGTGATGAAAAATGTTGCCGGCTATGACGCATCCAGATTAATGTGCGGCGCATTTGGTACTTTAGGCGTGTTAACGCAAATATCACTTAGAGTTTCTCCAAAACCACATAGCGAAATCACCATTGCAATTGAAATCAATCAACGCGAAGCATTAGAAAACATGAATGCGTGGACTCAAACGCAACTGCCTATTAGCGCTACGTATTTCAATAATGAAGTTTTATACATTCGAATTGCTGGGCTTGAAAGCACCACCAAGAAAGCTCATCAAGAAATAGGCGGACAGATCATTGAAAATAGCGAGAAATTCTGGAATGACCTAAAAAATCATCAAACAGACTTTTTTCGAACAGAAAAACCTTTGTGGAGAATCATCATTCCCAACACCACACCTGGTTTACCTATCAATGGCGAATCATGCTTAGAGTGGAATGGCGGCCTTCGCTGGATCAAATCGAATGAAAATACACAACAAATTATAAATCTCTGCAAAAAAATGAAAGCGCAGGCCACCTTATTTAAAACCAATTCAAAAACTAAAGATTGCTTAGCAAGCATTAATCCAAATATACAGAAACTACATTTAAATTTAAAAACAGCATTTGATCCCAAAAGGATATTAAATCCTGGTCGCATGTATTCTTGGTGTTAGCAATGCAAACCAAACTTTCCCAAGAATTATTATCCACTCCCAGAGGCAAGCGTGCTGATGAAATATTACGCAAATGTGTGCATTGCGGATTTTGCAATGCAACATGTCCTACGTATCAAATTACAGGTGATGAGCTAGATGGACCGCGTGGCCGTATATATTTAATAAAAGAGATGTTAGAAGGCAACCAAACTACGACTAGCACGCTCAATCACTTAGACAATTGTCTAACTTGCCTGAGCTGTGAAACCACTTGCCCATCAGGTGTCAATTATGGTGAATTAGTAGAAATAGGTAGACATTCAGCAGAACGAAGCAATCTTCGTAACACAATATCGGCTTTCAAACGTTGGGGGCTTTGTACAATACTTCCTTACCCTGCCCGCTTTAAGCCAATTTATTGGTTTGCCAGCTTAATTGGCATAACACCAACAACAAACAATACTTCACGAAACAATCCATCTACTGATAATCCTTCAGACAAAGTTATTTTACTAGATGGTTGCGTACAATCTGTTATCTCACCTGAAATCAACCAAACCTTAAGCCATTTGTTGCACAGTTTAAATATTGAGTCAGTTTCTCTAAAAAGTGTTTCTTGTTGCGGTGCAATTCAACATCACAATAGTCAAAGCGAAAAAGCTTTAGACACTATTAAGCAAAACATTGATCATTGGTGGCCGATGATAGAAAACGGTTACAGTACTATTATTATGAGCGCTAGCGGTTGCGGAAGCATGGTTAAAGATTATCAACGCCTACTTGCACATGACAGCGATTATGCAGACAAAGCTCGTGTCATCACCCAAATAACTAAAGATGCAAGCGAATTTTTTGCTCAACAAAAATTTATTGCAAAACTTGATACAAAATCAACCATTGCATTCCATCCCCCATGCACATTACAGCATGACCAAAAAGTGGTAGATGTTGTCGAGCCAATCTTACGTAATGCCGGTTATGAGATTAAAAACTTTAAAGACAAACATTTATGCTGTGGTTCGGCAGGTACTTATTCAATTTTGCAATCTGCCCTCTCCAACAAATTACGTAGCAATAAAATTTTAGACATTAAAAAATCTAACCCCGACATCATTGCAACCGCCAATATTGGTTGCATCTTACATTTACAAAAAAACTCACCAATTCCTGTTATGCATTGGTTAGATTTAATCGAGGTTGCGAATTAAATGAATCATTCTGACGAAATTATTTTCACAATATTTATAATATTTTCGGGTGCAGCGGTTTTTGCAACACTTGCATTGTATGCACGACAAACATTATTAATTGCCTACATAGCATTAGGTGTTTTATTAGGACCATCTGCACTTGGTGTTGTTGAGAATCATGATTTTATTCAGCAAGTCGCAGATATTGGCATTATGTTTTTATTATTCCTCTTAGGTCTCAGTTTAAATCCGAACAAATTAGTTAGCTTACTTAAAGATGCCACTTTATTAACGCTGGTATCTTCAGCTGTTTTTGCCTTTGTGGGCTATGTGGCTGCTTATGCATTGGGTTTCAAGCCTATTGAATGTGTAGTCATTGCAGGAAGCATGGTTTTCTCAAGCACTATTATTGGTCTTAAGTTATTACCTACAACTGTTTTGCATCATCGACATACTGGTGAAGTTATTGTGAGCATTTTATTACTACAAGATTTAATCGCCATCATTATGTTGTTACTTCTTCACTCACGAGCAGACACTAGTCAAGCAGGCGCCAATGATTTACTCATGCTGGTCATTTCTTTACCCATATTGATTGCCTTTACCTTCTATTTCTCTAAGTACGTATTATCCTACCTCTTCAGAAAATTCGACAAAATATTAGAGTATGTTTTCCTGGTAGCTATTGGCTGGTGCTTAGGTATTTCACAATTAGCCTCGTGGGTTGGGCTATCACATGAGATTGGTGCATTCATAGCCGGTGTATCCATCGCAACCAGCCCTATTGCTTTATTTATTGCTGAAAGCTTGAAACCTTTACGCGATTTCTTTTTGATTATTTTCTTTTTTGCAATAGGCGCCAGTTTCCAACTTGAAATTCTTTCTCAAGTAATCCTGCCTGCTTTAATTATTGCTGGCTTAGCTATGCTGATTAAACCAATTACTTTCAGAATTTTGCTTACCAAGCTGGGGCAGGAAGACCCTAAAGTAGCCAATGAGATTGGCTATCGAATCGGTCAATTAAGTGAATTCTCAATTTTATTGGGTGCGTTAGCGCTAAATGTTAGTGTAATTGGTGAGAAAGCCGCATACTTAATTCATGTATCAACTATTATTACTTTCGTGCTTTCTTCTTATCTAGTAGTACTAAGATTCCCCACTCCAATTGCTGTATCAGACCGACTTAGAAGAGATTAGATTTTACTTTATAAGTTTATATTAACTTATTGTATTATAAATAAAAAAGCCGCATAAAATGCGGCTTTTTTATTAGCATTTCTATACGTTCAGAATAGAAATCTATCCATCACCGCAACAGAAATAATTACAATTGGGATCGACATAATTACCACTGTAATGATCGTTTTAATTGCTTCTTCATCCATCTTTATACCCTTTTCTGTTGTTTAAGCACTGATTTGGTTAGCTAAGCGAAAATTATACTGACTGAACCAATAAGATCAATGCAGATATTTAAGAGTCACCAGGCTTCCAAATACCAAAGGCACTGCCCGGAGGCGCAACAGGTGCCGACTGAGGCTGTTGTTGCTGTGGCTGAGATACATCCTGGTAAACATGATGCATAAATGAGCTCAACTCATCCATAATTTCTTTTTTCTCTTGGCTAGGGATTGATGATGTTCCAACCACATAACCAACAATGGCCGTTAAGTACTGACTTCCTACGAAAGGGTCTTTAGCGCGGCCATCAACAGCCATGACCACGTTCATTACATTGTCGATTAATTCCTTTGAAAGCTTAAGCTCATCTGACATATTTTTACCTTCGATTCTGTTAACATTTAGTGCGCAATCTTTGCAACATCTCTTTAATTTTAATCTCTAAACCACGCTCGACTGGAGAGTAATACCTTGTACCATAAAGCTCATCTGGAAAGTAGTTTTCTCCACTTGCGAATCCACCTTCTTCATTGTGAGCGTATCGATAATCTTTACCATAATCCAAATCTTTCATCAGTTTGGTTGGCGCATTACGCAGATGCATAGGCACCTCCAAAGTCCCTTTGTCCTTAGCATCTCTCATAGCTTGGTTATAAGCCATATAAACTGCATTACTTTTTGGAGCACAAGCTAAAAATACAATCGCCTGCGCGATAGCTAACTCACCTTCTGGACTACCTAGACGAGTGAATGTATCCCACGCATTTAATGCTAGTTGCAAACATCGGGGGTCAGCATTTCCAATATCTTCAGAAGCAATACGCACTACTCTGCGCGCAATATATATAGGATCACAGCCGCCATCTAACATTCGACAATACCAATATAGTGCAGCATCAGGATCTGTCCCACGTACGGATTTATGTAGAGCAGAAATCAAGTCGTAGAAATACTCACCTTTATTATCAAAGCGCCGCAAACTTGATTGTGTAACTTGCTCGATGACTTCTTTGTCAATGACTTTACTATTGTCATTTTCTTTAGCTAAGTCACTAGCCACTTCTAACAATGTTAACGCTCTTCTGGCATCTCCATCTGCAGCCATTGCCAAGGTTTCAATATGAGCAGCATCAATTTCAATTTTTTGTTCTGCCAGCCCTCGCTCTGAGTCAGTCAATGCATCTTGAATACAATCACAAATGTCATTTACTTCCAAGCGCTTCAGCACATAGGTACGCATACGCGATAATAATGCATTGTTTAATTCAAACGACGGATTTTCAGTGGTTGCACCAATAAAACAAACAGTACCATTTTCTATATGGGGTAAGAATGCATCTTGCTGCGATTTGTTAAAGCGGTGTACCTCATCAACAAATAACACTGTCGTGGGATATTGCTCTGCTTGATATTGTTTGGCTTGATCGATTGCAGCTCTAATTTCCTTAACACCACTGAGTACCGCTGAAAGCGATATAAATGGGACTTTACAATGAATAGAGATCAAATGAGCAATAGTGGTTTTGCCCGTACCTGGCGGTCCCCACAACACCATAGAATGGGGTCGTCCCGAATCGATTGCCGCTCTCAAAGGTGAGTTCTGCTTAAGAAGATGAGTCTGACCTACAAATTCATCCATGCTGCGCGGACGCATTCGATCAGCTAGCGGGCGGTAATGTTCGTCTGTGTTTGAGAATAAGTCTGTATTCGATGACATAGCGCTACGTTAGCGCGCCGTACCAATCACATCAACACCATCAGGGATAGAAAATATAAATCGCGAATCTGGTAAGTTAGCCACTGTATCAATATCTGAAAAACGAATGATGGTTTTCTGGTCAAAATGATCATGCAATCTCATTTCACGAATAACATTACCGTCTAAACCAATATCAACACGATAAAATTCAGTGTCTTGGATTTTTGGTGCTAATGCAACCCACTCCAGTCCAAATGACTCAGGCATATCACGTATCTCAAATTCATCTGACAATGGTTTTAAGTCTGTAAGCAAGATTATTGGCGCACTGCCAAGTGCTTGCTCGATTGGCTGCACAGTGGCTTGTGCTAGTTCCAAATCAAACAACCATAAGTTTTTACCATCAGCAATAATTTGTTGAGAATACGGTGGGTCATAATGCCAACGAAATCTTCCTGGTTTTTTTAACTCAAAAATCCCTTTTGCCTCTTGAATTACTTCACCCTCTGAATCGACCACCTGCTGAAAAAAGTTCGCTTTTAGGCTAGATAGGGTTTTTATTGATTGATAGAGTTTTTCCTCAGTGGATTGAGCAAAGCTTTGCGTGGAAGCCAAGATAAAACAGGTCAATAGGACAATAATGCTGCTATGGCGCATAAGGTTTAACTAAAAGAAAAATGTTTAATTTAGAACGGTATAGCTCTAATTAGTTCGGCGCAGGAGGTGCTAACACTTCGCGCGTACCATTTGATTGTACTTGAGAAACAACTCCACTGTTTTCCATTTCTTCTATCATTCGTGCAGCTCGGTTATAACCGACTTTTAAACGTCTTTGCACATACGAAATAGAAGCTTTGCGTGTTTCGGTCACAATTGCAACCGCTTGATCGTAGAGTGGATCGTAATCATCTCCTGCATTATGAAGCGGCTCTAAGCCAGGAATCGCTTCTGCACCCGCACTTGGATCCTGAATAATTTCTTCAAGATAGTTTGGTTCGCTCTTATCACGCAAATAATTACATACTTTATGCACTTCTTGATCCGATACAAATGCACCATGCACACGTTCTGGAATAGAGGTGCCTGGCGGCAGATACAACATATCTCCGTGTCCCAGTAACTGTTCTGCGCCCATTTGATCAAGTATGGTTCTTGAAT
Source organism: Gammaproteobacteria bacterium (assembly GCA_033344735.1). Lineage (NCBI taxonomy): Bacteria > Pseudomonadati > Pseudomonadota > Gammaproteobacteria > Gammaproteobacteria bacterium. The sequence goes on along the minus strand of JAWPMW010000001.1, from coordinate 470,938 downwards.
CGACTTTTGAGGACACCTGAAAAGCAATGCGTGTTGGAATATTAGCTTTTATTAGACCGGTGATCACATCTACCGATGGACGCTGTGTCGCAAGCACTAAATGTATTCCAGCTGCACGTGCTTTTTGTGCTAATCGTGCAATTAGTTCCTCAACTTTCTTGCCAACTACCATCATCATATCGGCAAACTCATCAACCACAATCACGATAACAGGAAGCTTAGTTAATTCTTGAGCACAAGCATTTTCAGACAGTTGATCATTTGGATTAAATAACGGATCTAAGATTGGTTCACCTTTACTTTCAGCGTCTTCAACTTTTGAGTTATAACCAGCAAGGTTACGCACACCTAATGCCGACATAAGCTTATAACGGCGTTCCATCTCAGCGACACACCAACGCAATGCATTGGACGCTTCTTTCATGTCTGTGACAACCGGTGTTAACAAATGAGGAATGCCTTCATAAACACTTAATTCAAGCATTTTAGGGTCAATCAAAATTAATCGGACATCTTCTGGTGATGCCTTATATAGAAGGCTTAGCAGCATGGCGTTAACACCTACCGACTTGCCCGAACCGGTGGTACCTGCAACAAGCAAATGTGGCATGGCAGCTAAATTCACCACAATAGGATGACCACTAATATCTTTGCCTAAGCCTAAGGTAAGAGGAGATTGAGCTTCATCGTATTCGCTCGATTGCAAAATCTCACTTAGACTAATCATTTCTCTTTGTTCGTTAGGAATTTCTAAACCTACCGATGGCTTCCCTGGAATCACTTCCACTATACGAACACTCACCACTGATAATGCACGTGCAAGATCTTTGGCCAGTGCAGTTACTTTACTGACTTTTAATCCCGGGGCCAGTAGCAACTCAAAACGCGTCACAATAGGGCCAGGATGCACGTCACTGACTTCCGCCTCAATACCAAAATCTAATAGCTTCAACTCAACCTGACGAGATAATGCTTCTAATGCCTTATCAGAATAACCTGTTGTTTGTTCTTGGGCAGGATCTAGCATTGTCAATGGCGGTAATTCGCCTGAAGATTTACCTTCAAATAACGGAATTTGTTTTTCTCTTTGTACTCGCTCGCTGACAGGTGCTTGTCCAATGGTTGGCTCAATGCGAGGTTTTCTGCGTGACTTAGCTATGAGGGGCTTCTTTTTAACCGGTCGCAGTAGTTCAGCTTCTGCGCTGATATCTGCATTCGCACGATGTGCACGATACATCTCAATTAAAATGCCTATTTGTCTCCAAAGATATTCATAAATCAGCACCGTTATCTTGCCTGTGCTATCTATCACCTTCAACCAAGACAAACTGGTAAAAATAGTGATCCCCGCAAAAAACAAAGCCAACAATAATAATGTCGTACCGATATAGCTAAATGCTAATACAAATGCACTGGCGACCAAATTACCTAATAGTCCACCCGCATCCGAAGGAAGGAATCCTTGATCAAAGTGTAATGATGATAGACCACAGCCAGCTATAAGTGTAAGAACGAATCCGCCCCAGCGAATTCCTAGGATATGACAATCCACTTGACCTTTGTCGTTGACTTCACGATATAGCAACCATCCACTGTAGGCCACCATTAGCGGTGCCAAATAAGCTAAATAACCAAATAAGAACAAAAACAAGTCAGCAAAAAATGCACCTGCCGAGCCACCCATATTGGCGATCTCACTGCCTGATCCACTCACAGACCATCCTGGGTCAGTGCGATCAAAGCTAACTAGCGCCAGTAATAAGTACACTCCTACCGCAACAAGGACCACAAAGGCACTTTCACGAAGGCCGTGACTTAAATTTAGTCGATACTCTGACGTACGTTTTGATTTTTTAAATGTTGCTTGTGCCACTTTTTAAGTATGTAGGTCAAGAATAGTATGTAAATCATTGATTTTTTATTCATTCTTGTCAAGTATAAATTTAAAGCAATTCAGATGAAAAATTAACTCAGATTTGAATTTAGCAACATTTGCCCCCACTTTAAGAGCTACGTAAGATATCGAGCCAATTAGGTGTCTTCTTACAAACACATGGAGATTTAACGTCAATGAGCGACAGCCAACACCACAAACTAATTATATTAGGTTCCGGTCCCGCGGGTTATACCGCCGGTGTTTATGCAGCACGTGCAAACCTGAATCCAGTAATCATTACAGGCTTAGAACAAGGCGGTCAATTAATGACCACAACAGAAGTGGATAACTGGCCAGGTGATGTAGAGGGCTTGCAAGGACCTGACCTTATGCAGCGAATGTTGGCACATGTCGAGCGCTATGGAACCCAGGTAATCTTCGATCATATTCAATCCGTCGATTTCAGTCAGAAGCCTTATAAGCTAAATGGTGATATCAATGGCTCCTATACTTGTGACGCATTAATTATTGCCACAGGCGCTTCTGCCATGTACTTAGGTTTAGAGTCCGAAGAAGCCTACAAAGGTAAAGGCGTATCAGCTTGTGCTACCTGTGATGGTTTTTTCTATAAGCAACAAGATGTTGCCGTTATTGGTGGTGGGAATACTGCTGTTGAAGAAGCGCTATATTTATCGAATATTGCATCAAGTGTCACGCTTGTTCACAGAAGAGACAGTTTGCGTTCCGAGAAGATACTTCAAGACAAGTTATTTGAGCGCGAAAAGAATGGCAATGTCACTATTGCCTGGAATAATACGCTAGACGAAGTGTTGGGTGATGATTCTGGTGTCACCGGTATGCGTATAAAAAGCACAAAAGACAACTCTACTCAAGATATAGACCTTCAAGGTGTGTTTATTGCAATTGGACACAAACCAAATACCAGTATTTTTGAAGGCCAGCTTGAAATGGAAGGTGGCTACATAAAAGTTAACAGTGGATTAACAGGCAATGCTACTGCTACCAGTGTTGAAGGTATTTATGCTGCGGGTGACGTAATGGATCACGTATATCGACAAGCAATCACCTCTGCGGGTACGGGCTGTATGGCAGCACTCGATGCTGAAAAATATTTAGACCAGCTTGAGTCAGACTAAGCTAGCCTTCTAAAGTTGTATGAGTAATGAAGATGGCAAAGCACTAGAGCTTTGCTTTCATCCTTCTATTAATGAAATTCCTGCTATAGAGTGGAATGCGCTTTCTGGAACCTCAGACCCGTTTATTCGTTATGAATTCTTAGCTGCACTCGAAAATCATCAGTGCGTAGGTGAAAATTTTGGCTGGTTCCCTTATCACTTATCTGTTCGAAATTCTGATAAACAACTTGTTGGTTTATGCCCTATATATATAAAAACAAATTCTTATGGTGAATTTGTCTTTGATTGGTCATGGGCATCTGCCTATGAACAAGCAGGACTGCAGTATTATCCAAAAATGGTTTGCTCTGTGCCTTATAATCCTGTCACTGGTGCACGCTTACTCTCCAATGATGCCAGTATAAAATCAGTGATGGTTAGACAAATCATTAAAGTTGCTGAAAAACTAAAAATGAGTGGCATGCATTGGCTGTTCACTAACAATGAAGATACTCAAATCTGTAGTCACAATGACTTACAATTAAGACTAGGCTGTCAGTATCATTGGAAGAACCAAAATTATTCAAGCTTTGAGGACTTCTTATCAACTTTTGTTTCACGTAAACGTAAAAAAGTAAAACGAGAAAGACGCATGGTTGACGAACAAAATATAGTCATTGATATTGTTCAGGGAAATGATGCTAGTGAGCAGCAAATAGAGATTGCTCAACAATTTTATGAAGATACTTTTGATAGAAAATCTGGCGTGCCAACATTAAACATAAATTTCTTTAAAGAAATATGCCAGACCATGGGACATCATGTAGTTTATATGTTTGCGTTACTTGAAAAAGAATATATTGCCTGTGCTATTACGTTGCGTAGTGATGATGCTTTGTATGGACGATTTTGGGGCTGCAAACAAGAATTCAATAGCTTGCACTTTGAAACATGCTTCTACCAAGGAATTAATTATTGCATTGAAAACAAATTGCAAACATTTGAACCCGGCGCACAAGGCGAACATAAAATAACGCGTGGCTTCTTACCAACCAAGACATGGTCTGCACATTGGATTAACAATAAAGAGTTTCAGGAACCAATTTATACATTTTGCCAACGCGAACAAAATGCTATGAATAATCAATGCAAAGAATTACTTAGCTTATCACCATATCGATTAGATACGTAATCATGATGAGCTATCTAGAAACATGAGTGATATTAATTTACCTTGGCTGGATCCTAATAATCAAGATGCCCCCTTCCCTCCTGCAGAATCAGCCTTAAAAGATCCTGAGGGTCTAGTAGCCGCTGGAGGAGACCTGGAGCCCACTAGACTTTTACGGGCATACCACCAAGGCTTATTTCCATGGTACGAAGAAGGCCAACCCATATTGTGGTGGTCTCCAAATCCGCGCGGTATATTATATCCCAAGGATTTTATTGCGCATAAAAGCTTGATACGCAAAATCAAAAATAATTCTTGGCGAATTTCTTATAACAAAGCATTTCTAGAAGTAATGAAGGCTTGCGCTGAACCACGTAACAACTCAAGAAGTACTTGGATTACACAAGACATGATTCAAGCCTATGTTAAATTATATGAAATTAAACAAGCACATTCACTTGAAGTATGGGATGAAGAAAACAATTTGATCGGCGGAGTGTACGGAATATCTATAGGCACAATATTTTTTGGAGAATCAATGTTTAGTAGAATGACTGATGCATCCAAAGTCGCCTTACTTTATTTGTCGGCTTATCTAGATACATGGGGCTACAAAGTCATTGACACTCAATTACCATCACCTCATTTAAGCTCTATAGGTGGAAGCAAAATGTCACGTAATAACTACTTGTCATTACTATCAGAATTAACTCCGAAATCATGCAGCAGAAATGCATGGCTTGCAGAACCAGAAATCGACATACTCGGTTGGATAAAGCACCATTAAGCACTGTACAACTAAAAATCATCAAAGAAACTTTCTAGAATAAAATATACCTAAACTTTATAATACAAAGCACATAATTTAGGCATTGTTTATGAGAGCACTGATTTTATATTTGGTTTTATTTTTTTGTTTGACAAACACCTTGTCAGCCTCTGCGTTTTTAAATACAGATAATAGTTTTGCAGAAGAGTATGGTAAATTACGCATACTACTAAGCAACGTACAAGACAAACAATCTGCTTTACATTATAAATTAGAGATCGAACAAGAAATTCAACGTCTAAACCTACACCATCAATCTGGTGGCGATCGATTTAATGCATTATCTCCGCAAGAAAAAAAACTATTCATTAAAAAATTTCAAAAGAATCGCTACCATTGTGGCGATGTCACACAAGTGATGGTGGAATCTAGACGTATACTATTTGACCCAGAACTAGCCATGATTCTTCGAGATACTCTTGCAAAAATACCATAACCTTACGAAATTCTTTATAAGGATATTTCGATGACCAAAATTAATATTGGGGATAAAGTTAAAAACTTCCAATTACATGCGACTGGCGATAAAGTAATCAAACTAACTGATCTCAAAGGTAGCAATGTTGTTCTTTATTTTTATCCAAAAGACAATACTCCTGGCTGTACTAAAGAAACGGAAGATTTCCGGGATTCTATAAATAAATTTAACAAACTTAATACAATAATTTTAGGCATTTCCAGAGACAGTATAAAATCACATGAAAACTTTAAGTCAAAGCTGAACTTCGATTTTGACCTACTATCAGATTGCGAAGAAAAGCTATGCAAACAATTTGATGTCATAAAGAAAAAAAACATGTACGGGAAAATAGTAATGGGCATTGAAAGAAGTACGTTTTTAATTGATGAAAAAGGTGTGCTAAGACAAGAATGGCGCAAAGTCAAAGTGAATGGCCATGTTGAAGAAGTAATTGCAGCCGTAAAGGATTTATGAATAATATTTCAGCAACGATAACCCCATCTCAAATTTCTTCTTTTGATAGCAAGCTAGCCAATTCAATTTTTTTTGAAGCTCGCGTGTAATAACACTACAAGCAATATTCAACACATCTGGCGAAAATAGGCTCAAGATATACTGATCATAATCAGCAGCAACACTACCCCAATCATACTCACCGTTGATACCCGGTAATTTATTATTTGAGAATTCTGATATCATAGGCATAATAATTCTATATCAATTAAATTTTAATAATATTTTAGCTTAATCTCTGCAGTTATACGTTCAATTATCTAGCAAAACCAATAATTTATGACTTAGGTAAAACAAATTTATATAAATTTTAAGTATAGTGACAACAATATACTTAGTAGAAAATACGTGGAGAAATTTAATTATGTCTGAGGATAAACTATACCCTGTTCCTACATCATTTAGCTCTTCGGCGCACATTGATTCAGCAAAATATCAATCCATGTATGAACAATCTATTACTGACCCAGAAAGTTTTTGGGCCACGCAAGCAGACGAGTTCGTCAGCTGGTTCACGAAATGGGATTCAGTCTTAGACTGGGACTATCACAAAGGACATATACGTTGGTTTGAAGGAGCCACTCTTAATGTCTCCTATAATTGTATTGATCGTCATTTAAAAACTCGTGCGAATCAAACAGCCATTATTTGGGAAGGCGATGATCCCAATGATGATAAATCTATCACTTATACAGAGTTGCATGCTGAAGTATGTAAATTCTCTAATGCCTTAAAGTCACGTGGCGTAAAGAAAGGCGACCGTGTTTGCATCTATATGCCTATGGTTCCTGAAGCAGCAATCGCCATGCTTGCATGCACACGAATCGGTGCCGTTCATTCAGTTGTATTTGGTGGATTTTCTCCAGATGCTCTTCGCGACAGAATCTTAGATTCTGATTGCCGTGTTGTAATTACTGCCGACCAAGGAGTACGTGGCGGCAAAACCATTCCACTTAAAGCTAATACTGATCAAGCATTACAAGAATGCCCCAATGTAAATACTGTTGTAGTAATCAGGCGCACTGGCAATGAAACTGCTTGGATAGAAAATAGAGATTGTTGGTACCACGAAATTACCGCTGCTGAAAGCAATGAATGTGCACCAGAACCAATGAATGCTGAAGATCCATTATTCATTCTTTATACATCAGGCTCTACAGGAAAACCTAAAGGCGTATTACATACTACAGGCGGGTATCTATTATATGCAGCGATTACACATAAATACGTTTTTGATTATAAAGATAACGAAGTGTATTGGTGTAGCGCTGATGTTGGTTGGGTGACAGGACATACTTATATTTTATATGGGCCATTATGTAATGGTGCTAAGACACTGATGTTTGAAGGCGTGCCCAATTACCCTGATGGTAGTCGTTTCTGGCAAGTGATAGACAAACATCAAGTGAAATCATTTTATACCGCACCCACCGCAATTCGTGCATTAATGGCTCTTGGCGATGAATTTGTTGAAAAAACTAAGCGCAGCAGCTTACGTTTATTAGGCACAGTTGGAGAGCCGATCAATCCTGAAGCATGGAAATGGTATTACTACAAAATTGGCAACGGTAATTGCCCTATTGTTGATACATGGTGGCAGACTGAAACAGGTGGCCATTTAATAACGCCGATACCAGGCGCCACTGATCTTAAACCTGGTTCAGCCACATTACCTTTCTTTGGTGTTCAAGCCGTCATTCTTGATGATGAAGGTAATGAGCTAAGTGGAGAATGCCAAGGCAATTTAGCCATGAAATTTCCGTGGCCTGGTCAAATGAGATCAGTCTATGGTGATCACAAAAGATTTATTGACACATACTTTTCACAATTTCCAGGTTATTACTTTAGTGGTGACGGATGTCGTCGTGATAAAGACGGCTATTACTGGATTACTGGCCGCGTCGATGACGTACTAAATATTTCAGGACATCGTTTAGGGACTGCAGAGATAGAAAGTGCCTTAGTTTTACATGAGTCTGTGGCTGAATCGGCAGTAGTGGGCTGCTCACATGACATAAAAGGCCAGGCTATTTACTGCTACGTCACTACCATGGTTGGCATAGAACCAAGCGAAGCACTTAAGCAAGAATTAATAGACTTAGTCAGAAAAGAGATTGGGCCATTTGCAAAACCAGATTTTATTCAATGGGCACCAGGCTTACCTAAAACCCGCTCAGGCAAAATTATGCGTAGAATATTACGTAAAGTGGCTGCAAATGAGATACAAGACTTGGGCGATACATCTACATTAGCAGACCCTTCAGTGGTTCAAGACATTATCGCAAATCGATTAAATACTTAGACACAAAAAAGCCACTGAGTTAAATTTAATTCAGTGGCCTAACAGTTGTTTCTCGAGTACTTTATTATTATATAAAGCTTTAACGTCCTTCCATTTTTACGCGAATTAATTCACCTGAATCTAGATCTACCAGCAAGCCAATATTTTGCTCGTACATATTAAGATAGCCAATTTTTTCTAAACCAGTATCGTAGTCAAAATAGACAACATTCCCTGTTGTTATATCTTGTCTGCCTTCGGTATTGACCATGATGACTGTGCCAGTATCCAGGTTATACCCTTGCCAAGCTGCCGCTTGCGCACTGAGTACTAATCCAATAACTATTGCAAAAATATATTTCATAATTTTTGTTTGTGAGAGCCTAAAATCGGCACATCTATTGGTTAACTGAGAAGTGAGTATGAACAAGAAGTGCGCCTCGGACTGAGGCTTTCGTCAAGAATATGGCCTCTTGTCGGCCTTTTATATCATTTTGCTGCTATTTAACTTCATTAACCAGCACTTATCGGCGCGACTACATTGCGTTCAACTTCTATTAATTTTGGCACAACGATAACGATACCAGCTCGCATACGATTAAAATCAATATCTGGATTATGTTGACGAAGCAACCAAATTGGGACTTTAAATTGCCTTAGTGCTAATACCCATAGAGATTCACCATTTTTGATTTTATGTTGGTAGGTCGACTCAATACGATATTGCGCAAAAAATTCTTCCTGTAAATTCTTTTGAAAAGCAATACGTCTATTTTCAAATTCTTGAATGGAAACATCACTAAAATCTAGTAACAAACGGTTCCCCACAACCACAGGCCTACCAAATTTCAATTTATTAATCTCACGCAAACGACTTGCTCGCAAATCCAACCAATCCGCATAATGCCCCAAAGTTTCAGATGCTTGAACTTCAATTGTCATATCTTCTCGAACAGTATAATCTGCAGGATCAGTAAACAGTGAAACCTCTTCTTCAACATCAACTTCTGCTTCCGCTACAACACTGACATCTAATTGTTCTTGTTGCATTTTCACAGACGCAATTGTGATAGCTTGACCATTTTCAACTGCTTGCTTCTCTTCTGCAGCAATTTCTGTTTGCTTATTTTCAAGTTTTTTAACTGCTTCAATCTTAGGCACAGACTTTTCTGTAACTTGCTTTTTAGTATTTGGATTAGCTGCCAACACGACTGCACCAGATTTATCCTTTACAGGTAAACGAAGTTTCTGACCTGCACGAATAAAATGCCCGCTACTCATTCCATTAGCAGCCATTATGTCTCTAACTTTAAAACCATATTGATTTGCAATTTCGGAAATAGTGTCACCTCGGACCACATGATGAAACAAATCAGGTGTTTGCACCTTATACTGATGCTCAACAGGAATTGCAGCGATCAGCTGTTTAGCTGATTTAGACAGCAGTTCTTTAGGTACTCGCAACCAAAAATTCTTAGGAACACGTTTTGCACCGCTCCAGATTGTCCCTCTTAGCGACCGATTATGAAGTTCTAATTGCGATTTATTTATTTTTAAATACTTAGCTATATCTGCTGCATAAAGGTAACTATTTATCTTTACCAACTCATACTCTATCGGCTTAGCGTAATTTATCGAACCAAAATACTTCTCTGGATTATTATCTACTTCCAGAGCCGCTAGAAAAGCGACATAAAAATTGCGAGAAGCAAAGCCAAATGAACGCCCTTTATACTTTCTGACAATCGTCGCAATATCTCTAGTCCCAAGCTTATTAATGGCACGACGCATGCTGGCGACTCCATGATTATATGCGGTCAAAGCCAATGGCCAACTCTTAGTTAGCTGATAATTATGACCAAGTAATTTCGCAGCTGCCTTAGTAGAAATAAACGGATCCATTCGTTCATCAATCAAATAATCAACCTGCATATAACGTCGACCAGTTGAACGAATAAATTGCCATATACCGGCCGCACCCACATGCGAATATGCTTTAGGATTAAAAGATGACTCCACATGAGGTAGTACAGCTAATTCCACAGGCATATTCAGGTCTAGAAAAGTCTGATTTATATAAGTTCGCCACTCACCAGAACGCTCCAAACCTCTATAAAAACGATCAGACTGACCACGTTGGAATCTAATGTTATTAGCAGCGGAACCCAAACGCTTATTAGAGACATCCTCACCACCCCACATATCCAGTACTTTCTGCTCATCTCTCGATAAATTATTTCTTTTACCCTGAGCTAATTTTTTAAGTATTGAAGCGTATTTCGCTTTGATTTTTTTAATTTGTCTTTTATTTGCGCGTGGACCACCTTTCAAGCTTACTGTTGAATAGACCACAGATAGATTTCTGGAGTCATGAATGAATCCACCTCGCGTATCAATTTCTGTATACACACGCACCCAAAAATTAACATCTCTTTCTAATTCGACAGGTTTTGGAAAATTATCTGCATAGGATAACGCAGAGCTTGTGACGAATAAAAAGAATAGAATAAATCTAAACAAACAGTGACTCACAGAAGTAAATTTAATTTTAATTATTTTTTAATTCTATATATAACACTTAGTACCAGCATTACCCATGGAGTGCCGTGTAAAACCAAATCGAACCAATCAATAGGTTGCATACCATTAGCACCAGCATATACCCATTTAATCTTTTCCCATATATGTGGTTCTGGAGTAAATGGAGCAAGCCCAAGTGTAAGACTCACAAATAACCATATTAATGGATTTAGTAGTGTTGATTTTTTCATAATGATTTAATGTTATGTGATAATTTTAATCGGGGCATCTGCATCGCTACTGGCTCTTATTTCTCCAACCACACATGCATAAGGGTAACCCGTTTGCTTTAACTCACCGATACACTGCTGTGTATATTCTGAGGGTACTCCAGCTAATAGTCCACCGGCAGTTTGAGGATCAAATATTAAAGGATAATCAGGATGTTTTGCTGCTTGTTGTAAATTTTCTATAGCACGACGCAATCTTAAATTTTGTGGCTGCAGTGAAGATAACACACCTGCAGCAACTGTTTGTCTGGCTCCATCTAGAACTGGAACTGCATCAATGCAAATGTCTGCATCAACTTTAGAAGCTCTTGTCATTTCAACTAAATGCCCAAGCAACCCAAAACCTGTAACATCTGTACAAGAAGTTGCATGATATTTTTGAAAGCACTGAGCAGCATGTTGATTTGATAACAACATAGTATTAATTGCATTATCTATCCACCGCCCTTTTGCCTTACGCCTCATATCCGCAGCAAACAATGTCCCTGTACCAATAGGCTTGGTTAGAATTAATTGATCACCTGGGTTGAGTCCTTGTTTACGCCAGACTTTTTCAGGGTCCACTAAACCATTTACAGTTAAACCAAACGCGAGTTCTGCTCCTTCAGCAGAATGACCGCCCACCAATACTGCACCAGTAGGCTCCAGTGTTTTTAAAGCACCGGCTAGCAATTCATACAAACTTTCCTCTACTATTTTTTCACGCCCATAAGGAACTGTTGCAAGCGCCAGAACAGATTGTGGTTCTGCGCCCATAGCATACAAATCACCTAATGCATGATTAGCAGCAATCGCACCAAATAAATAAGCATCATCAATAAACGCTCTAAAGTAATCAATACTTTGCACCATGACTTTTCCGGCAGGAACTGCAAGCATTGCAGAATCATCAGGTGAATCACGGCCAATTAGTACATCATCCCTCTGGTACACGGGTAAACGCTGCATAACTCTAGTGAGTATTCCACTTCCTACTTTTGCACCGCAACCACCACATCGCATTGCGAGTGTTGATAATTCTTTAATAGCATTTTTGTCAGCTAAGCCATCAGCAAATTCCACATGATCTTCATTAGACATTTCAGGCAACTGATTAAACTTATCCATGAACTGACGATCAATCCAGTCTTTAACAATCCATAGCCACTCACCCCCCCATGACAATGAACCACGTGAAGCAACCGCATACTTATTTCCTGTGCTTATCAAACCTAAGAAATATTTCTGTGGACGATATTTTTTTAATGCTTTATTTGTTGCCGATGAAATTAAATTTTTTGTTAAAATCGGGCCTTGTCTAACAGCAAATACCCCAGATTTTGGCCTAGGATTTATCAATGAGGCAACATCACCTACAGCAAAAATATCAGGGTGAGAAGTGGACTGCAGATAATGATTAACGCTAATGAACCCCTGAGAATCCACGTCTAGGCCAGACGCCTTTGGCCAACTAGGAGATGAAGCATTAGTTACAAAAATACATGCATCTGCATCTACCTGCTTACCATTTTCTATGCTCACATAGTTCTGTGTTATCTGATTTACTGAATGATTAAGCAAAACTTCAATATTTCGGTCAGCTAATACTCTCGAAAATCGCTTTTGCACTCCCGCATTGTGCGTTGATAAAATGCCAGAACCTTGAGTTAACAAACAAAATTTGAGTCTATTTGGGTCATCTTGATTAGATGAAAGTAATGTTTGCAATCGCAATTGAACTGACAAAGCGAGCTCCACACCTCCAGCACCACCTCCAACGATAACAATTTTAAAATCGCCCTTACTTTCTTGTACTTGTTGCTGAAGAACTTGCCAGCGCTGTAAAAAGATATCGATTGGCTTTGCTACTAATGCATATTCATCAGCCCCTGGCACATCACTCACGGATGGACGAGAACCCGAATTAATAGATAACAAGTCATATGATATTGGTGGACGGTTCTCGACATGTATCAATTTATTATTAAGATCAAGACCGGTAACTTCATCATGATATAAGCGCGCATTAGCAAATCGAGCTAAAGGCCCTAGATCAATGTGGCACTCATCATACTCATAATGGCCTGCAACATAACCTGGCAACATCCCAGAGTAAGGTGTATGAATATCACGTGTAATTAATGTTAAACGCAGACCAGGAATTGGTTTCATCCCAAATCTACGCAGCACTGAGACATGAGCATGCCCACCACCAATAAGAATCAAATCCTTTACAATAGAAGACCCTGAATTTTGCATAATAATTATTGTTCTTAAATTTTCACTGAATACAACTGGACACTAAATAACTCATTATCATCCAACCATACATTTTCAGCAGAAAAACCCGCTTTAGAAGCAAGGGATTGAAATTCTTCGATGGAATATTTATGTGAGTTTTCTGTATGAATAGTTTCATTTTCAGAAAAATAAAACTCATGATCAGAAATATTTACAACTTGCTTACACATACTCCGAAGATGCATTTCTATACGACCTTGATCAGCATTATAAAATGAATAATGTTCCCATGTTTGCAGATCAAAGTCGGCGTATAACTCATTATTCAAACGTGTCAGCAAATTTAAATTGAATTGAGCAGTTATCCCTTCTGAATCATCATAAGCATTTTCAAGTATATTTTTATCTTTCTTTAAATCGACACCAATTAATAATTGTCCACCTATCCCTAACAAATCTTTCACTTCTGATAGGTATTGAATTGCTGCATCTGGAGAAAAGTTACCAATACTTGAGCCCGGGAAAAATACAACTCGCGCAGCATCTGAAAGACCTTCGGGAAGTGTTAGCTTACAAGTAAAATCATTGCATACTGCATGTATTTCTAACCATGGAATTTCTTTTGACATCTGCGTCGCTGATGCCAACAAATGTTCTTTAGAAATATCCATCGGCACATACATACTGGGGCGTAAATCATCAACAAAAATACGTACTTTTGAACAGCTACCTCCTCCCGGCTCTATCAGCAAGCAATCTTTATTTAAAGATTGCACAATATCCTGCTTATATTTTTGAAGAATACTTATTTCAGTCCTAGTTGGATAATAATCTTCGGTTTCAGTGATCTGATCAAATAATTGCGAACCGATGTCATTATAAAAGTATTTGGGTGATATTGAGCGAGGACTTTCTCGCAGACCTACTAGCACATCCTCCAATAAATTCTCAACCGTAGGGTGCATATCATGAAAATGAACTGTTTTTTGAGACATAAAAAATTTATATTCAATCTAGCGCACAAGTACGAAAACCAGCAAACACATCATTTCGTTCCGGTCCATAATAATTACGCCAAGAATTTCGCATTAATCTCCCACGCGTTGCCCAACAACCACCACGCAGAACCCGAGTCTTACCAAATAATGGTTGCGAATAATCTTCATACATATCAGGAGTAAAATCAGGGTAAGGAGAAAAAACTGAGCTTGTCCACTCCCAAACATTGCCCAACATTTGCCGACAACCGAATGCACTATCCCCAGTTGCTTTGGCATTGACATTAACTGGGCCTAGTCTTTCTCCGTTGAAGTTAGCATGATCAGATCTGAGCGGATCATTTCCCCAAGGGAAAAATCTTTTCTTTCTTTTCAAGGAAAGGCCATCGTCACTGGGTATAGCAGACGCTGCTACTTCCCACTCAAGCTCTGTAGGCAATCGTCGTTTAGCCCATTTACAATATGCATTTGCTTCATACCAATTAATATTAACTACAGCTGACTTTGCATTCAGCCTTTTCCATTTATCAAATAAGCGTACATGCCAAGTATTCGTGTCGTTATCTATACGCCAATACACAGGATGATTAATATTATTTTTAATCAGCCATTCCCAACCAGATTCACACCAATACTCACGTTCTTTATAGCCATCCAAATTCACAAATCTCTCAAACTCTTCATTAGTCACCGCTAATTTGGAAATTTTAAAAGGCTTTACTATTTGCTCATGCGACCATTTTTCGTTATCAAATACAAAATTATCAGATTTCTCTGCTCCCAAGAAAAATTTCCCACCTGGAATTGATGCATCTCCGAAAACTATTTCAATTTCATCTTTAGTAGCCCCCTCAAGAGAAATTTTAGGTTCGGGATACTCCAATGTTTGTCTTGTGTAAGTAAATGCTTCGCAATGCATATCTTCATGAAAAATAGCATATTGCGTCAGATAATCTCTGGTAGGGTCTTGTTGCCCGTTAGACAAATAATACACAACACGATCTTTCACCTGTTGCATATATTTAATAGTATCGCTCATTGTCGGGAGTTTTAAATCCCAGCGCGATTCATGTGGGATATGGATAGAATCAAACAACTCATCTATCCCTGATATTAATGGAGATTCTTTAAAGTGATTTCTTAAAATCCAGAATTCGTAGAAATATGCAGCATGGCCGATTTCCCAACGCAGAGGGTTTATTGTGGGAAGCCGCGGACCCATAAGCTGTTCTTCACTTAATTGATCAATTAACGCACACGTCCTAGCACGCGCATCAGTTAGCTGCAGTATTAGATCTTCGGGACTCACTAACGCCATAGTTAACTCAGTTATATTCCTAGACAACTTAATGTATCGTCACGATAACACAGACATGCTTACGTTATTACCACTATACTAGTTATAAAATGCATATACAGCTCATTAGCCCAGCAAAATTTGATTCACGAAATGGTAATCGTACAACAGCAGTACGCTGGAGAAATATTTTACAAAGCTTAGGGCACAGGGTAACTGTTTCTCAAAAATATTTAGGACAGGATGCTGATATTATGCTCGCTTTACACGCTTGGCGTAGTGCCGACTCAATACAATTATTTGCTAAGAAATTCCCAACGCGTCCTTTATTAGTTGCTTTGACTGGTACAGATGTATATCGATTCCTCTATAGTCATGCACAACAGACTTTAACTTCTATCCAACATGCGGATAGATTAATAGGGTTACATGCCAATATTGCATCTTCAATACCACAAGAATTTAATGAAAAAGTGCGTGTTATTTTTCAATCCACAGAAACAAAACTGACACGCAGAACAAACAAACAAAAAGATTTTCAAGTTTGTATTGCAGGGCATTTACGTGCCGAAAAAGACTCTTTACGCCCGGCTTATGCTGTTCGTTCATTACCTAGCTATAGTGCTATAAAAATTTCACATTACGGCAAAGCACACTCTAAAAACTGGGAAGATAAAGCCAGATTAGAAATGGCTAAAAATCGCCGTTATCATTGGTACGGAGAGATATCTCAATCACTACTCCAAAAGAAATTTGCACAATCCGACTTGCTGGTACTCCCATCACTTATGGAAGGTGGTGCAAATATTATTTCTGAAGCAATCATTGCACAGCTTCCAGTAGTTACTTCAAATATAGTAGGCTCGATTGGCTTACTTGGTGAAAATTATTCTGGTTATTTCAATGTAGGAAATTCTGATTCTTTAAAACAAATGTTATTACGATGTGAATCTAATAATAAGTTTTACCAATCGTTAGTTCATCAATGTAATTCACGTCGCCTTTTATTCACACCCAGTCGCGAAAAAAGTAGCTGGAAGAAATTAATAGCTGAACTTTAAATAATTCAAACTTCCCCACTCTTTTCACCGGCAACAGCACATAAAATTTTGGCATCAATTGCTAATACAGATTGAGCACAATATTCTCCTCCGCTATATTTTTGTATATAAAACGTACAATTTAGTAGAGTCCATCCGTATCTAGCCTCAATTATCTACCTTACTTAATAATTATTTTAAGAAGATGATATAAGCTTGCCTTTATCACAATATCTGCTATTATTTTGCTACTTAGATCACAATATATAGATAAACGTGACTCTATTTGAGTATAATTTCTAATCAATTGTACGTAAATTAAACAGAATATGAGCTTTGCAGACAGCCCTAGAATTTATTCCGCATTACAACTCTTTGCCAGCTCGCCCAAAGTAAATCGGCGTTATCAATCTCAGTCTGGAATTTTCAGCTCCCAAAAACCATTAAAACTCTCAGTTAAATGGGCAAAGTATAAGAAACAAGGTTGGTGCAAATTAAATACTCTCAATCTGGAACAAGTAAAAGCCAATGGCAACTACATCATTTGGATGCCTCAAAGTAGAAATAATGTAATAAGGATTGGCCAAGGAAATATCGCTTCTGAATTACAAAGATTAAGAAACAGCGCCATAATTGCAAGATTTGGAGAAGACCTATTAGTCACATGGGCATCAGTGCAAGAGCAATATCGTGACGGTGTAGAAAGATATCTATATGAGCAATACTCGCCCATTAGTGTTGACCGTGTTGCAACAGCTAGATTAGTACAAGTTAATATGCCCGGAAAATATAAAGCTATTGCTTAGACAGCAGCCAATCAAGCAACTCTTCTCCAATTGTCTCTTCCACATAATTAGGGTTCACACCTATTAACTGTGCAGTAGCAGTTTGATTAAAGAAAAAATTTTCCAGCACATCTTTAGAGTAGCTAAGTAAAGGATGCGCATATCCCGGTTGAGGCTTGAGAGTTAAGTAATCCAAATGATGCGCAGCGCCCCCTATTCCATTAACACTATGACAGGGGATACAATTCATTGTCAGCACACCAAATGCTGAATCACTCAGTCCTTTTAGCCCCTCATAGGGATTTTGGTCGGTAAATTCTATGCTATCAAACAGAATTGAAGAATATTGCAAATAAGGCAGTTCTAAATGAAGTGGTGGTGGAATTTGAAAATGAATAAATGCGCCTAATGAGTGCGAATAAAGCATATCCTCTTCAGGACCACCCTGTTCCCAACTGTAGTATCTTTTGGTTATATAAAAAGATGTCATTCGATACAAATTTTCTTCATCGTCTATTGCTATTACGATTTCGGGTTTATATTGCTCATAACGCTGAAGATCTAAATAAAATCGATGCCCTTTTCTATTTACAAATGTGACAAACCGACCTTGCTTATCTTCAAGCATATGATTTCTATATTTAAGTAAATTAAATGCTTTATATTCCTTAAGAGGCCATTGCTTTAAAAGATTTTGATCATATGCATAAAAAGATTTAAGAATTCGCTGAATATCATTATCAACTGGATATGTTTCAACAAATTCAGTTAATTTAAAAAACTTGCTGTTATCAACAATAGGATGTTGCCAATGTGATTCAGCCTTAAATTCATGTTTATAAGCAGAATTTACATTTTCATTTATCAAAAATGAAATCATATGAGGCAAAACAGAATGAAATAAAAGACCACCACCATCATCAACCAACATTGTTGACCAAGCCCACTTGTCTTTATTCCTAATATTTGATGCCAAGGTACGTGTTGTTATCACATCTTCAACAGCATCATTAATATCACTAATAACCAATGTCTTTGGAATATTAAAATTACTAGCTACACTATTACTAGCATTTAACTGTAAAAGGATTAGCGCTGTTATTTGATGAATATTATTTTTATTTAATGTGCTCAGCAATACAGGTGAAAATTCTTTATCAGCTAGCAATAGTAATGACTTACCACTGCTTTCAACTCGAGAATATGCTTTAGCTATCTTTTTACTTATACATTTAATACGTTTCGCATCACTTCCTCTTGCACAAGCATTAGTAAATTCTACAGATAGGTCTACTTTCTCCCATCGCTCTATCAGTTCTATTTGATTATCTGTTTCGCTAGAGAACACCAACACTAATGCGCGCCCATGAACAGATTTTTGTTGTTTAGGGTAAAAATAATAACCAATGCCTGCTACGACTAAGGCAAAGATTACAAACATGACTGAAATAGAATTTTTCATTATTATTGCTTTAAGAAAGCACTGTATAGTGCTTAATTGTAACTCATATTGTTAAATGAAATAAGATTGATAGATTAACTAGAGATTATCTAATAAAATTTGACGCACAGCAGAAATTGCACTGTCTTCAGACATATCGTATTGCTTGGCTAATAATTGGGCTATATCAATAATACTACGTTGCCCATTGATTGCGGATAACACTTGAGCTTGAAGTAGATGCTTTGAAGACTCTGCCATTAGCTCAGCATGATTTGGTATGCTCAAATTAACGTCATTTACCCACTCAGGAAAGTAAGTGAAATTATTAGGCACTGCAGAATCAAACTTCTTTTTAGCCGAAAAACTAAAGACCTCTTCAATACGCCCATGTGCACTATGAGGTGAATTCAAATAATTAATTTTAGTCCTAGCTACTTTCACATCATCGAAACCAAATTTTTTTAATGAATCTATTACTTCTTCTTGACTATAATTGCATTGCTGATTTTTATGAAAGAATGCTAACGATCCAGAATTTATCCATAAACCACCAACTTTAAGCAAGCGATTTACTCGTGTAATAAAATCTTTCAAGTCTATGGGAATAATGTCGACTAACCATGGCGTTAATATACTATCGAAGCTTTTTTCTTTGAGTGGTGCATTTAATGCATCTGCCAACAAAAAGCTAAATTCCTCTGGAGTATCACAAGCAATTTTACACTTCTGGTGTTTTGTAAAATCGTCTATTGATATAGGTGCAACTGGAAACTCATTTAACTCAACCACCATACCATTAATAATTTTTGCAGCATTTCCAAGCAATACTGGATTAATATCGAGCAGAAACGAATGTTTTGCTAGATATTTTTCATGAAAATCATATGAAAATCTTGAAGCTCCAGCACCAAGAGTTAAGCTAATACCCGCTTGAAAATTAGAGTCAACAACTTTACTTATACTTCTTAGAAGTTCTTCATTTTCGCCGTTATTCCAACACCAATCTCTAAATATATTATTAATATAACTTTCAACACCCTGATTTTTATCGATTTCGCTACTGTTGTAAGCATATTCGTCTAAAGAATATGCTTTAAAAGATTCAAGATGCTCAATTATCTGCTGCTTGTATTGCTTTTTAGATTTTAATGACGTTTTCAATCTTTCTGTTGTTAATCGACTATTGTTTTTATCTTTAGACTGAATATTAAGGTGCTCAATTTCTTGCTCAATTGCTTTCTTAAAACCATTAATACGTGCACACCATGCACCTATTGCCGCATCAACGTCAGCAAATAAAAATGGTATTGATATATTCCCAAATTTAAACTGTGGATAAGACTGATTACATTTATCGCAATCAATATGATCTGTACTTTCAGTTAACTTGGAAGAACCACATTTCGGACACTGCAAATATACTGACAGAGAAAAATGTGATGTTTCAGTTGATTGATCGAGTTGGCTTCCCAAAATAAAAATGACTGTATTTGTGAAGCACTATTTTGGAATTATTAAAAATATAAGAAATGACTTTGGTCGTGAATTTTCAACCTTTTATCATTAAAAAAGCAGGATGGTTAATCCACCCTGCTTTTTACTCACTTTACGCTACTTATTTAACTATTAAGCAATCGGATTGAAGGCTATATATGGGTCTACTGCAGCACCCGTACCTAACCCATTGTTGGCTAATACATCCACACCAAATCTTGATTGCTGACCATGTAGACCTAAATAATTCAACACAACAAGTTCCGCTAGAGAAGTCACACTATTTGCAAATGGACTTGATGCAGTATCTACGTTTCCATCCATTCTAAATGTACCTAACTGATTCGTACCGGCTGCGTTACCACGAAGTACTGGTCTCACTCCACCTGGTTGATAAACAAAGATTGCACTAGCTGCTGTTTGTGAATTATCTGAACGCCATCGGAATTTAGTAACCCCATTTCCATCATCCTCAGGGTTATCAGTATCTGCAGATACAGAACCATCACTAAAAACGTAAATCATCACAGGTTGGTTTGCACGCATGGCATACTCTAAGGTAGCACCAATTACCTGCCCAACAACAAAGTCCTTACCGTCAGTTTCTGGTCGTGGATCTTGGTGATAATCTCGACCACCATATTCAATGGTTCCTGCACCAGCAAAACCTTTAATCACAGTCTTCATAACTGCTGCCGCTTTGCGGAAATCACCATCATTTAATTCACCATTAGGGAAAATAGCTTGTAAGTCTGTATCTTGATTTGGATCTAATTCTGCCGCTGTTATTGCAGTATTGAATGTTGCTGAACTTTTATCGTAACCACATTGAACCAGCTCTTTAGTTGCTTGCTCTGCTGTAATTTTTCCTAATTTAAGTTCACTAATAATAGCTGCAGCTTCCGCCACTCGACCCGTAGGGAAACCATCATCATCACCACCACCTAGACCGATGGCTTCATTAGAATTACTTACTTTAGTCGGTCGTACAGATGGATCAATCATATAATTAGGTGCATCAGAACGTCCCCCAGTGTCAGAGTTACGCGTTCCTACCGCTGCAACAAATTGTCCATTTGCACCTGCTTGGGCTATACCATAAACAGGGTTATGTGGATTATTTCCAGTATCATTCTCAGAACGTGCTGGAATAACAATTCCATTAGTTCCTGCTCGAGCTGCTACACTTGTTTTATCCAGCATCCCTCTTAGCATTGCGCTGTTAGGATGCATAGCAATTCCAAATGTACGATCAACACCCACGCTGTCTGGTATGATAGCTTCAGGTAGTCCTAGTTTTGCATAGCCTTCAGGGCTTAAAAAGTTTTCTTGCCCTAAAGAACCAACCATGATGTTTGATCCTGCAATATTAGCACCACCACCTTGATCAATACTGATGAAAGGAATTTTCCCTGCACCTTGAACAAGTGTTGAGAGGTCACATTCTGCATGTGCTTGACGTGCTAGAAATGTTGAGAGCGTTGGCGCGAACACCATGCCCATGCCTGAAATCAACCCTCTACCTAAGAAGTCTCTGCGTGTCACCGGACGACCATGACCTGACTGGCGACAATCTTCTTCGATACGTTGCTGCAAACGACGATGCTGCTCATCTTGACGTCGAGATTGCTCTACATATTTACCCATCGTTATATCCTCGCTTATAGATCAGTTAATTGTCATCACGCCACTTGAAAGAACTGCTGCACAACTCGCTTGCAGAGCAATATCTTTAGTAGCATTTGTACAGCCATTCGCACATCCTAAATCGTCCATTAAACGATTTACTTCTGCGGTTGTTTCTGCACGGTCAGGTTGGTTATCTAAGTCACCGACAAATCTATCGAATAATGCATTGACACGATTTTGTTTGTCAGTCGCGTTGGCAATGTTATTACAGCTTGTTCCAAACACTGTATTACATGCCGCGTTAGATCGTCTCACTCGATCACAGTAAGTCACCGCTAATCGTTGGATAGCAATCTGTGACGCAGAATTAAAGGCTAGAATATCTGCAGTAGCAGGCAATGAATCCCTTAACTCCTCGTAACGATTACGTACTGTATTTTGAGTAATAGGAATAGTCGTTAACGCTGACATTGTGTCATTGACGCTAGAGAATGAGCGTACACCGAAGTCAGGCAATACACCGTAATTTGGTATTCCTGGTTCTAATGAATCAACAAATAGATCACCTGTTCCAGTTTGACCCGCAAGTACTTCAAATTCCAAGTGGAACATATCTAAGTTAGGTCCCTGATCTTTAGGAATTACGGCTCCAAGTGGTGATAAAACTTGTCCACTCTGATTAACCATCATGTCAACCGAACGAAATGACTGAGTTGCCACTGGCAAATTATTGTTAACAGCAACTCTAATATTTCGAACTTGTACTCCTGTCACATCAGTAACAAGTGTTGGAGATGCAAATAAATATGCATTGTCGTCCATATTAGTTGCTTGCATCTGAACAGTCGCAGGTGCACCAATAATGTCGCTGACATCAAATGCTAGAGTGACAAAGTTACCTAATCCTGCATCATAGTTTTGCTGAACTTGCACATCTGTTAATGCACGATTATGGATGGCAACCATTTTGTATGTACCTAACCACAAGTTGCCACTTTGATCCTCATACTCATTTCCAAGAGCAAATCCAAAGTCAGAGTCCCAATTAAGTTGACCTAATGGAGCACCGTCCATATCACCAACGAATTGACCATCAACAAATACTTTACGCCCCGAAGTTCCATCTACGGTAAACACAACATGCATTAAGTCAGTACGAACTACACTTCCGTTCGCTGTCAATGCTGGTTGTCCATTATTACCTGTTGTTTCACTTCTAGTACGAAGTTCAAAATTGGTGTTCACTTGACCAAATATGAAGTTGTTATTTCCAATCGAAGCATTGTTACGTTGATAACCTGCAATAACAGATATACCTCCAACGTTCTGATCTTCTGCATCTGGAATAATCCATGCTTCGATAGTGAATTCATCTTGATCTTCTGAGATTAAGTTGAACATTTTTGCGCTATCTGCCATAGCTGCTTTAGCTTTACCATTGACATTTCGCAGTCCACCTTCTTCAACCCACTGCATATCACCTTCAATCAGAAGATCCATTGGAGTACCCACTCCGCTTGAATCTCCAACGATGTCACCAGCACCTTCAGAAAAGTCATACATTGCAATGACATTAGCATCTATTCTTGCAGCACCACCATCTTGTCCATCTGCAAAACTAGCCATCGCGCTTGCAACACGTGGAAGATTATTTGATGGAGGATTAGCAGCAGCTCGATCAGCTGCCCATGATGTAATTGCTGCTTCCATTGCAACAGCAAATTCTTCACATGCCACAGGACCACCACAATTGTGATTAGTTGCTCTTGGCTTATCGACTAATCGTGAATTAGCAGGATTTGTAAAACTAACTTTTTGGTTATTAATAACCTCGTTGTAAGCCGTCTCAAGAGTGGCATGAGCCATATACGGTAGTACTGGTACAAGTCCAAGTGGAGTTGGATCACTATGGCACTGTACACAACTATTTGCTGTCATGATTGGATAAACAGTATCCGCAAATAACTGCTGGTCATTAACCGGCGGCATTGTAGGTGCAGGCGGTGGTGGAACAGTTGGTGGTGTAGGTACCGTTGGTGCAGTGGGCGTGTTGCTTATAGTAGTTGGTGTAGCTCCTTCTTCAGAAGAGCCGCCACCGCTACCGCCACCACATGCTGTCATTACAATCATTACTAGAATAATACCAATCCACTGTAACGATTTATGAATTCGTCGGATGTCCATTTTCCGCGATACAATCAAATTTTCCTGAGTCATTACTTTTCTCCTCGGTAGCATCGCTTAGTTACCCATACAGTAAGTAGCAGTATCCGCGAATACACGCTTCATGCTGTAATTACTGTTTTGGAATACGGTTGCAACATTTTTAACTAGCATGTCATCAACTTCACCGTTGGGCGGTCGGTAACAAACCTTCTCAAATGCTTTCTTAACTTGACACTCTGCAAATTGACGCGTTGAAGCGAGCTCAACACCAAGTGATTTAGCACCGAGGCCTGAACCTGGGCCATTCCATTGTATGTATGCATTTGGACCTGTACGCCAGTAGTTCACCCAACCATCATTGACAGTTTCATGGCCAAAACGAAATACTCCAGCATCACGTAAGTACTTAGGCTGAACAGAACCTGCTGTATATGCAATCTGCAAGTTCTCTTCATCAAAGTCATAATAGGCAAATGCTCCAGCCAATCCATCTAAACCTGCATGACAAGTCAAGCAATCAGTTAGGAAAATATTACTGTCACCACCCGGAGAACGAGTGACATCTTGACGAATAAAATCTGGTCTAGCAGTAATGTCACGCATATCTTCTTGGTCTTTACATAAGAAGTTAAACATAGCGTTTCTAACTGCTGAACGATTGGTTCCAGCAATCAAAAATGATTCTGCGAATCCGCGTGTAGTCATTACACCAGCGGTTGCTGCTGCAGGTAATATATTACCTGGCAAAGATGTCTGTTGAGTTTGAATCAAATTATTAGGATCACCTAAATTTACATTCGACTCTTGTAACTCTAAGTAATGATCATTATTGGTTTGTGAATATGCAACATTATTTGAAGCATCAGCTGAGCCAATGTAAACAATATTACCTGACAAAACCTCAGTGAATGGAACTTCATCACGAATCATTCCAATCACTGTGGCTGAGAAATCATTCAAGTCTTCATATACTGAACTTTCTCTATTAGTCCAGGGTGTGGAGAAGTCTTTCAGTGTTGTATTATAGAATGCTGGATTTTCCATCGCTTCATAAGCGGCTCCAACAGTATCTCCATTTTGAATTTTAGTTGTCATTGAATCTAAAACTGCAGCAGATGGTGGGACTCCCACCAATCGATCATGCATTCTTTTCGCTTGTTCACGTGGTCCTGCATGAACTGCAGAAATTGTGAACATTACTGACATCAACGTAATAACTAAACTATAAGCAAGTTTATTGCGTAAGCGCATAGCGGCACCTTTTCAGCGTTACATAAATACTTCTTAAACGTCTATTGATAAAAATATTCAAGACGTTCCCCTCCAGCCTCATCCGTGGACTGATCTCACATCAGAAACATGAATTTCTGATCACCTTCCGGCGTGGGTGTATGTATAACTCTGTGAACCAGTTCTGATTTTGATCTGCGATAGACGGTTAAGAATTCCCTCTCAGTGGCGAAACAGACGTACAAAATTTGGCCACCAAAAGCATCATTAAGATAGGCGAGTTATAATTCCTCATAACTGTGGGTTTTTTATGTTTAAGTGGTACCGTGAACTGAAATAAATAATGACTGTGCAAAAAAAATATATAAGCCGTTTTTTGAAGCTACTCTGTATTTGTTTCACTATCAGCGCTTGCAGCAACGGACATGATCAAAGTGTTGCTAAATATATCAATTCAGAGTTTGAACAAACGTATTTGTATGTCTCAAATAATATGTCTGTTGATATTGATTTTTCTAATGATTTATCTAATTTTCGCAAATCTAATAAAGATGCCTTTACTTCGATAGCATATACATGGCATTCAATTTCAATCGATGCGTGTGGTCTTGCAAGTTCTAGTAACAAGAAAGAAAGTAATTCTAGTTATGAGCGGTTGATACAGCAGTCACCAATAGATAAAGACCTCTCAATAAAAATGACTGATAGTGAAAGAATATGTTTAGCAAACATATACTTTGATAACTGGTCAAATATCAATAATATGCTGAAATTGAGCTTTTCTAGGAGCAGGTAACTCACTGCTAACTAAGATATTTAGCAGTTTTCATAACTAATTATTGCTTGATCGATTAATTTAGAGTCAAAAAATAATAGTTTCTAGAAAAAACCTTTTAGGCAATTTTTTGACAGGCTTCAAAGAGCTTAGTTATTATCTCAATTATATTTTGAAAACATTCTCACTAAATTAGATGCATCAGAAATGGCTTATACTGTAATTTTGCTAGATCGCGCAGGAAATACATCACCTCCTTTACCTTGCGAGGTTCATTGCGATGGCACTGAATTAGAACTCGACGCAGAATTATCATATGAGTACATTAATAGTTCACACACTGTTCATATTTTAGATGATGGTGAAATTGTTAGTAAGCACTCAGTATTAGGGTATAGCTTTTTTGGTGACACTATAATTAATGGTGTAAATGCATCACGCTGCGGCCAATATATATTAATTATAAGTAATGCTATCTAGTCAGAGATGATCGGCCTATCTCGGTCGTGGTCAACAATACAATAAAACCCAAATGGCTCTTCACTTATATTTTTTAATTGATGGATAGCCATAGGCTTTACATATAAAATATCATTTTTCTTCGCTCTGTATTTCTTATTATCAATAATGATTTTACCTTCACCACGTATTACAATAATTACATGAGTATGCTTATGTTTTTCTTTACTTGAAAATCCATTTTGGCTGATTTCAAAGTAACGCAAATCAAAGTTAGATATTTCTCCATTATTTCCAACTAACTCAATTCGACGAACACCTTCAAATGAAGTGTTGTTTGTATCTTTATAAACAACACTATTTCTATCTGTCCATTCAAAATCATTAAACCTTATATGTTCCAGCGGTAAACAAGCACTTGATAATGGATAATCACATGAAGAGGTAGTTTGTAATTTTCTAGGTGGTTTAATATCTTCAGAGTATTCCTCTAATATTTTTTCTTTAAATGCCTGTGTTGAATGAGATAATTTTGGCGAATACTCTAATAATGAACCACCCAAAAGAAAAACAGAATCATGTTTGTACCACCGACACATTTCATTTAGGTGGGTATACTGCATTCCACCTGCTGGACACGGAAATGCAGGTTTTATATGTGCTAATGGTTTACGCAGTTGTTCAGCAATGGCTTTACAGTCATTTTCTTTAAATTCAAATCTACCACCTGTATTTGGGTATACGGAAATATCAACACCAGCTAATCTAAATAACAATCCATACAATAAGTGATAACTCATCCCATCATTAGGTGGAATACAATTGCTACCAGTAAATGATGGGTGTGCCATATAAATTAAATCATACTTGGCTGCTAACCCTCTTGCGGTATCTAATCCAAGAATTAAAGGCGCTAACAGTACACCCTCAATACCTTTGTTCTTAACCCACTCAAAATACATTTGTATGTGTTCATAGGGCGCAGATATAAATGGAAAGTAAACACAACGCTTACCGGTCTTGTCTTCAGCTCTTTTAACTGCATCTAAACATAATGTAACTCGATGTTTAAATTGCTCAAAATCGCCTATGAGATTTTGGTCATCCTTAATAATATCTCCACCGCCCACCGCAAATTCATAGGCGAGATTAGCAAACTGTTCTTCGCTATATCCGCGTGGTTTTAAAGCAGTCGCTAACAATGGTCTTCCATAGACACCTAAACATTCGCGTATTCCTTCTACACCAAATCTTGGGCCAGCAAAACAATCGAGTAACTTTTCGGGCAAACTCACGTCAATACATTTAACATTTTGATACATTGAAACATTGCCAAAGCATAAATTAATCAATTGATTATATTGCTGACTGAGTATTTCTTCTGGATAGCTAAGTGTAATAGTAAATTTATCCAGGTGATTTTCAACAGGGTTAATTTGTTCTATCTTGCCAACAAATCTCGCTTCGATTTCAGGAGTAATTAAAGATTCGGGGGTCTCAACACTTTGCTCTATAGCTATTTTTCGCGCCAGCTCAGATACTTCTTTCTCATGAGCAATTACCAGGTATGTAACAGCAATATTCGACATTAAAATTTCCTTACTTCCAAAAATAAGATCACCTTAGTTAGATAATCGGTAAAAAATCACGATCAACTGATCACATAAGACTTAAAGACTATTAGATTCTACCGATAACCTAAGTAACCACACTAACATTTGGTATTTATATATGGGAACAGTATATACAAACTTTGAACAGGCAAGAATCGAGCGAGAAACAACTAAAATTGTTTCAGATCTAGTCTCAATTGGTGGTGTTGACTGGGCAGTGAATACGATCACTCAAATCCCTTCATTTACCGACACATACCAAGAAAGATTGCGTCTAGCTTTAAAGGATAAGCTCATAAAACTAAATTCACACGTATTATAAATTTTCTATCCAGCTTTTCGATATGTGTGATCTATAGTATAAAACTATAGATGCAGGAATTTGTATTATATTCACTAAATAACTATTCTCACTTCCTACCCTACCTTGCAGTGGCTTCAGTTGTGCTCATAGTAGTGAGCATAATGCTGATCCCTAAATTTGTTGCTCAAATACCTTGTGATTACTTTGTGAGCACTAAAAATTCAAATCAAATCAAACATTCCTCATTCAGAGCTACCGTTAAGACTTGTATACAAAATCTATTAGGTATATTTCTCATCGGAGTGGGTGCACTAATGTTACTGCTACCTGGACAAGGTTTACTCACGATTTTACTAGGTATATTAATTTCAGATTTTCCAGGAAAGTATAAATTCGAACAATATTTAGTCAAAAAACCAGCTATCTTAAATAGTCTAAATTGGATTCGCCGCAAACAAAATGTGCCTGAATTATATATAAAATAGCGCATTCATCGGAGCTTTTAACTCTCTATATTATATATCATTAATGTCAAAATACTGGCCTAAGGACTTATCTTAATTCCCACACCAGTCATCGGAGTTGAATTTAATTTCATTAAGTTTTGTGTACAAATACATTCTTAAATCAAACTTCTCATAATAAATCCATCCATATAACCTGAAAGGATCACATCATCATGCTACGTCATGCATTAATCTTTATTTTGCTAGTTACTTCTACAACGTTATTTGCTGATGATGATATCTATGTTGCGAAAGAAAAAGACCAATATAGCGTCAAGAAAGAAGGGTTATTTGATGGAAGATTAGAAAATTTTGCCTTACAAATAAACCTAGCTTCATACCACCCTGGAAATGCAAGTGAGTACAATCAATTCAACCGAGGCATTGGTATTGAATATTATTATGATTCTTTCTTTTTAGCTGGCGGTTATTTCTGGAACAGTTTATACCGTGATAGTTTTTACATTGGTGCAGGCAAAGAGCTAACATTTGGCGATGTTGAATGGATTGGTTTAGGTGCCATCGGCGGATTAATTACCGGTTACAACGATGGGCAGGAACCGCGACCAGCTTTGATTCCATATTTATTTTTAACCAAAGATAGATATACCCTAAAAATACATTACTTGCCAGAAATCGGCGATGTGGAAGATGATGCAGTTGGTTTTGCTGTAAGAATCAAGTTTGATTAGCATGATTATTTTTACAAAAGTTCCAGCAAACGCTATTCAACATCACTATTAAATTGCTATGCTTGCTGCTTAAATATTTGCAGCAGGATATACTTCATGGGCAATCAAGAAACTCTTTTTACAAAAATTATTAATCGTGATATCCCAGCAGAGATTATTTATGAAGATGATCTATGTTTAGCCTTCAAAGATATCAATCCACAAGCACCCTTACACGCACTACTCATTCCCAAACAAGTCATTACTAAACTTTCTGATAGCTCATCTCAAGATCAAGCAATATTAGGTCATTTAATGTTAAAAGCACCATTTATCGCAAAACAGCAAGGCTATGCTGATGCCTTCAGACTTGTTATAAATAATGGGGAGGCTGCTGGACAAACTGTTTTCCATTTGCATATACACATTATTGCAGGACGTGAACTAAGTTGGCCACCTGGCTAACTCTTTAGTAGATAACAACACTTACTCTTTGCAAAAATACAAAAGATATTATTTCAATGTGATTTTTTATCTAGCCAAGCAATTACACTTTGTATTTTATTTGGCTCAGATGATTTTTCTTTTAACACTTCCAAACTATAACGCAATTCATTAATAAGGCTTTCATAAGATTCTATCTTATCGCGCTGATAAGATAGCTGCTTACTCGCTTTAGATAACATTTGCCGCAACTCATTTTTAGTTAGCTCATGAGGTAGTTTTTCGGTCGCATGTTGCAGTGAGCTATCCTTGATTTTATTTACCCACATCACCATGTCAGCTTCTTCAGAGCTGACGTTTGGGTGTAGTTCTGTTAAGTCATCAATATGCACCATGCCTCTCACACAAGGTAGTCGGCCTGTGTCAATTTCAGACTGAAGATCACGCGCAGAAATTCCAACTAAGGTGGCAGCTTTATGAACTGTTACAAATCGCCCCATGGCATTCTCTACATATATAAATAATGGTAAATAGTGCCTAGTACTATGCATGTTTATTTATATAAACACCAACTCAATTCCAAACATGGAAAATTAAAAACTTAGGTGCTTTAGCGATTGAACAATAGTATTTATTAACGAAAGAATTAATTTCATCGTAGCGTAATAAAAACACTATAAAACAAGCAATAAATAATTAATGTTTACTTGCGTTACAAGTATTTAACGCATAAAGTAAATGTGTTGTAGAGAAAACTAAGAATAATAATAACAAGTGATTCATCATGCCCATAACAATTAATCTAATAATTGCATTGTTAGTGCTTGTAGTAAGTGTTGGCGTATTTTTACGCTGGCATTAAAATCAACAAGATAATAACTAATATTAATCTAGTTTCTAGATAACTAGTCTAATACTTATCAAAAATTCACTCGCCTTACACTATGGTGACAATCGTTTTGGGAGACCATTTCCGCGTTTACTTGGAATATGCTTACCAATAAATCCAAAGCCTATTCCTCCTTGAGATATGTGAGCAATAACCGCAAATACACGGATCATTTTTGCAGTACGCCCGCGATCAATCACAAATACTAACTGTATTCGCCTACCCACATATGCGCGTTTGGGTATAAAATCTATAAATACGCCACGTGAACTGATATTACTAGGTTTGCATCGTTCCAGCTCTAGCTGTTTACAATATAAATAGACATTTTCTGATGTTGGGCGACGGACGCTTAGACGTCTCTCCATATTTTTTCTTGCTGACATAGCTTATTGGCGTATAAGTGTTATTGGATAAAGTTACTTTAGCAAAATATACAGCAAACTGAAGCGTTTACATGATTAATTGCAAGAATTTTCGACCACTTCACGTATCTCGATAGCATACTACCAGACCTCTAGACGCATGATTATGTTAAATAGTACACATTTCAACCTAAAATTAGCTTCATTAATAGACAAAAATAGGCAAATTGATGCAATTATCAGTTGAAAGTAATCTATTAAGATTAAACCTTGGTATCTGTCACATTTTTACTTAAAATACACCTGATGTATCGAAGTAGCAGAATTTACGCATAACCATTAGCTTACGCGAACTTGATCTACCTTTGATATTTTGTTGTAACAACTAAAAATTCTATATATATATTTTTAAAAACTTCGGAGTTATAAAAAATGCAAGACAAGTTATTGAAATCTCTTCAAGCTCTCGCTATGGCTGGGACTGTAGCATTCGCTGCTGGTTGTACTGTAACTGGTACAGAAGAAGCTGCTGATGCTCCTGACCCACTTGCAGAAGTACGTGAAATTGCAAACGAAGCACTTCGCACAGCAAACACTGCTGCATTCAATGCATCAACTGCAAAAGACATGGCACTTTCAGCTCAAGAAACAGCTGATGCTGCTTTAGAAGCTGCAGGCGCTGCTCAAGCATGCTGTGACGCTAACTCACGCCGCATGAATGTTATGTTCCACGAATCTATGAAAGGTAAGTAATTTCATAATCGTTATATGACATTAAAAAAGCCCCTTTAATAAGGGGCTTTTTTTTGCTTGTAAGTTTTAACTTTTTTCATCTCTCAATGACATTAAAAAAGGTATACCCCTCTTTTCTCGCGCTTCTTTATATCCTCTTTCCCAGAATATTTTATACCTATCCTTTTCCTTCTCTTTAGTTTGAGCAACAACCAGTTGAACAAACTCTGTTAGATTTCGAGAGGATGCTTTTTCTTGCTCTTCAATTTCTGAATGAGTTTCTACGTACAGTTTATTATCTTTCCAACCTACCTTATAAGGCTGATTAACAATAGTAACCGGGGTATCAATTTCCACACTTTTAAATAACTTTTCAATACCGGTAGGATGCAATCGAATACAACCATGAGTCACCCTCATCCCAATTCCTTCTGGAACATTAGTACCATGAATAAGATAACCAGATAACGCTAACCCAAGCTTATAATCTCCTAGCGGATTATCTGGCCCTGGTGGAACAACCTTAGGCAAAGGATCATTATTCTCTTCATGCTCTTTACGTATAGACTCAGGAGGATACCAATTTGGCTTAGCTATTTTAGAAGTGATACGTGTATAACTTAATGGTGTTTCCCATTGATCATCTTTACCAACACTAACTGGATAGGTGGATACAGTTGCTACATCATTAACAATCCCATGGAATTGATATAGTCTCAATTCAGCAAGATTAATGATGACACCTTCTCTTTCAACATTGGGTAACACATACTGAGTGGGAATAATAATTTGCGCATCTTCTTCAGGAATCCATGGGTCTACTTCAGGATTTGCATCAACCAACTCATTAAATCCAATTCTAAAAATTTGGGCCAATTGCAAGAAGTTATCGCCCTCTTTAATCGTATGAATTGAAATATTACCTACCACATCTTCAGCAGGATTATAAGAATAGGTTTGGGCTAATACTGAATTAACAAAACAGGCCAAGAAGAATATTGATACTCGTGATATTTGCATAAGGATAACTCTATTTACTTAATCTGCCACAGCGACATTTACTGCCTCTTCCATAACTTCTAGTACTAAATCAATTTGATCATATTCTATTACATAAGGCGGCATAAAATATAAAACGTTCCCTAACGGCCTAAGTAATATATGATTCTTTAGAGCATGCTTATATGCTTTTAGCCCTCTGCGCTCTTGCCAAGGATAAGCAGTTTTAGATGACTTATCAGCAACCATTTCTATGGCAAATATCATCCCTGTTTGACGTACGTGACTAATATTTGGATGATTATTAAAACGTTGGCCATTTTCGCTAATACGTTTAATTAACCCCTTGTTTCTTTGAATAACGTCATTATTACGAAATATACTTAAGGTTGCCAAAGCTGCTGCACATGCTAATGGATTACCTGTATAAGAATGCGAATGCAAGAATGCTCGCATTGTTTCATAGTCATCATAGAAAGCGTCATATATTTGATTAGTTGTTAAAACGACAGATAATGGCAAGTAACCACCAGTAAGTCCTTTTGATAAACACATAAAGTCTGGAGATATATCTGCTTGTTCACAAGCAAACATTGTTCCTGTTCGTCCAAAGCCAACTGCAATTTCATCTGCAATCAAGTGAACATTATATTTATCACATGCAGCACGCAATAAACTTAAATACTTAGCATCATACATACGCATATAACCTGCACACTGAACTAATGGCTCAACTATCACTGCAGATATTTCTTCATGATGCTCACTTAGTGTCTTTTCCATATGTGAAAACATGCGCAACACATAATCTTCAGTTTCCTCACCATGCTCCATATTATAACTATCAGCACCCGGCACAGTGATTACATCTAACAGTAGTGGCTTGTATGTATCCTTATATAGCTCAACATCACCCACAGACAAAGCGCCTAATGTTTCACCGTGATATGAATTTTGCAATGTGACAAATTTTTTCTTGTTTGCCTTGCCAGTATTTTGCCAATAGTGAAAACTCATTTTCAAGGCTACTTCAACTGCTGAAGAACCGTTGTCTGCATAAAAGCATTTTTGTAGAGGTTTAGGCGTAATCTCAACGAGCTGTTCAGATAAATGAATAATAGGTTGATGTGAAAAACCAGCAAGTAACACATGCTCCAATTCTTTTGCCTGTTTAGAAATTGCATTATTTATAGTTTGGTTTGCATGACCAAAAATATTTACCCACCAAGAACTAATGGCATCGATATATTTATTTCCATCAAAATCTTCTAGCCATACACCTCGCCCACTAGTGATTGGTATAATTGGAAAATTCTCATGATCTTTCATCTGTGTGCACGGATGCCAGACATGATTTAAATCTCTTTCTACAAGATCATTGGTTACTAAAGAACTTTCTTTCATAGAAAAAATTTGCTCATGGTATGCACTGGAATAAAGTCAATAGCACATGGCCATTGCCTGCGAACATTAATTGCTACCTAGACGTTATATGAGTAAATACTCGATAACCTAGTAAAACCGCAAGGATTGAAGCATAGATAATTGGCTCTAACAGATCTGCTTTCACCAGCCACCAAAAGTGTAGTATAGCAAGAATTGAAACTACATAGACTAATTTATGCAACTTATTCCATGCAATTTGAAGTTTTCTTTGCATTGAGTTGGTAGATGTAAGCGCCAAAGGTATCAGTAAAACAAATGCAGCAAACCCTACAGTAATATAAGGGCGCTCCTTAATATCATCAACGATCGCAAACCAATCAAACCATTGATCTAAAAAAATATAAATTACAAAATGGCATGTGACATAAAAAAAACAAAGCACACCAAACAACCTTCTCAAATGAATCAGGCCATTAGCTCTTAGCAGTTTACGTGCAGGACTTATCACCAATGTAATTAATAGTAATCTTAGGGCCCATACCCCTGTAGTATGTGTTATATCTTCAACTGGATTAATATTTAGAGGATCTCTATAAAAATCCCAGATAGCGATAGCAAGTGGGAGCAAAAATATTAACAGCAAAGGCAGTTTAATCAGATTACTATCCAATTTTGCGTCAATAGACATCGATTTTAGTTTAAAAAATTCTATCGGGGATTAGAAATGTATTGCTCGCCCGTGTAAGTCCAATGCAGCCTCATGCAATCCTTCAGATAGAGTCGGATGCCCATGAATTGTAAGAGCCAAATCTTCTGCTGTTAAGTCAGATTCAATTGCAAGCACAGCTTCTGCGATCAACTCAGAAGCATTTGGCCCAATAATATGTACACCTAATAATCTATCAGAAATAGCATCTGCGATAAATTTTATCACACCCTCAGTGTCACCTAATGCACGAGCTCGGCCCAGTGCCATAAATGGGAATGAACCAGTTTTATAATCAATTTTATCAATTTTTAATTGCTGCTCTGTCTTACCTACCCAGGCTATTTCAGGCCATGTATAAATCACCCAAGGAATTGCATTATAGTTAACATGTCCATGATGATTTGCTAATTGCTCAGCCACTGCAATACCTTCTTCCGAACCTTTATGCGCTAGCATAGCACCACCAATAACATCTCCAATCGCATAAATACCATCAATATTTGTCTTCCATTGCCTATCAACTTCAATAAATCCATGCGAGTCTATACTTACTCCAAGTGCATTTAGGCCTAAGGATTCGGTATTTGCCTTACGACCAATAGCGACTAACAAACAATCTATTTCAGTTTGAGACTCACCCTCAGGACCTTGCACCGATACAACAACTGAGTTTTGGCGTTTTGATACCGCTTGAACTTTACTATTCAGTTGCAC
Organism: Gammaproteobacteria bacterium; assembly: GCA_033344735.1. Taxonomy (NCBI): domain Bacteria; kingdom Pseudomonadati; phylum Pseudomonadota; class Gammaproteobacteria; species Gammaproteobacteria bacterium. Next base: position 434,993 of record JAWPMW010000001.1, on the reverse strand, counting down.
ATCTAAACCTTGATTTGAAATTATTTTATTTGCATGTGCAGCTATATCTGTATCCACGGCTGGTAAAAATTGATCTTCAGCTTCCCATATTGTGACTTCCGCGCCCAATCGACTCCACACACTAGCCATTTCAAGACCAATCACTCCTGCACCAATCACACCTAAATGTTTAGGCACTTGCTTTAATTCTAAAGCTCCTGTCGAATCGACAATTTGCACTTGATCAATTGGCAGAAAATCCAACTCGAAAGGCTTGGATCCGGTCGCTATCACAATTGAATTAGCTTTGACTACTTGTTTGCTATCGTTATTACTTACTTGCACTTCATTTGAAGATTCAATAGAAGCATTACCATGAATAAAAGTAACCTTGTTTTTTTTCAGCAGCCCTTTTACGCCCGTCGTTAAAGTCTTAACAATTTTATTTTTTCTTTGAAGCATTTTGGCAATATCAATACTGCATTTCTGTGTCTCTATTCCATGTTCATTTGCATTTTTTTCAATAAATGAATAGTGATGACTAGAATCCAGTAATGCCTTAGAAGGTATACAGCCAACATTTAGACAGGTTCCACCTGGACTCGGCTTATTGTTTTTATCGGACCAGGCATCAACACAAGCAACAGACAAACCTAGTTGGGCACAGCGAATTGCACAGACATAGCCAGCAGGACCAGCACCAATAACTATTACATCATAATTAGAATTTTCCATAGTTATAAATGCAGAAGCAGTTGGATAGGGTTCTCTATAATACGTTTAATAAGACTTAAGAATAATACTGCTTCTCGCCCATCAATTATACGATGATCATAAGACAATGCTAGATACATCATTGGCGCTATTTTTATTTCGTCGCCATCTGCAATTGGTCTTTTTTCTATTGCGTGCATTCCAAGAATTGCGCTTTGTGGAGGATTTATAATTGGTGTAGATAGCATAGAACCAAAAACTCCACCATTTGTTATAGTAAAAGTTCCTCCGATTAGTTCATCAATAGATAATTTATTCTCCCTCGCTTTGTTTGCAAGCTCGTTAATTTCAATTTCAATCGATGACAAAGATTTGGTCTCTGCATTACGCACCACAGGAACTACCAAACCTCGTTCAGCACTAACCGCTATTCCGACATCCACATATCGATGATAGAGAATATCATCTCCCTCAACAGATGCATTTATTATTGGATATTCTTTTAGCGCTTCTATTGTCGCTAGAACAAAAAATGACATAAAACCAAATTTTACGCCATGTTGCGCAAAAAATTGCTCCTTATGCTTAGAACGAATCGACAATATTTCTTGCATGTTAACTTCATTAAAAGTGGTCAACATAGCGTAATCTTGTTGCGCAGAAACCAATCTGTCTGAAATCTTCTTTCTTAAACTACTCATTGGTACGCGCTCAATCTCGCCCCCATCACCAGCTACATCAGATAGAGATTTGTTTGGATGAGGATTGCTTGATTCTGCAGCTAATACGTCTTTTTTAGTAACACGATTACCTTTACCTGTGGGTATAATTTCGTCAATATTAATATTCTTTTCTTGTATTAACTTTCTTACTGCAGGACTTGTCTTTTTATAGCTAGCCGAATTTTTTTCAATAGCATCTTCGTTTGTGATATCTCTATTTTCAATCTCAGCAACATCATTATCTTGTGTACTTTCAGCAGACAAATCCTGACTAGATTCAGCTAAGGACCCTATCACCTCATGACTGCTAACTGTCTCATTTTCACTTTTGGCTATTTTCTCGATAACACCACTCGCAGGCGCAGGAATCTCTAAAACCACTTTATCAGTTTCTATCTCAACCAGTGTCTCCCCTTCAACAACATGATCTCCTACATTTTTTACCCACGTACTAATAGTGCCTTCACTGATAGACTCAGAAAATTCAGGGATTTTTATGTCAATGGTCAATGGATATCCTTAAGTTAATAGATATTAGCTAACGCTTTTAAGTTCAACGCTCTTCGACACAGTAGTCAAACCAAGCGCTTCATTCACCAACTGCTTTTGCTGATGACGATGTAGTTGCATGTAACCAGCAGCAGGTGATGCTGAATAGTCTCTTCCAGCATACTTTAGAGACTGATTAGGATAAATACAATCAGTTAAATTCTTACGTGATTGCATGTAGAACCAAGCACCTTGATTTCTAGGTTCTTCTTGAACCCAAACAATATCAGATACATGCTTAAATCTGGCTATTTGCTCTTTTATTTCATCACCTGGGAATGGATAAAGCTGCTCAATTCTTATAATTTCTATATGATCCAATTCATGTTCTTGCTTTTGCTCCAACAAATCATAATAGACTTTACCACTACATATAAGAAGTCTTGTCACTTTTAAAATATCGGCTTCATTATAAGTGGTTATAATCTGCTTAAAGCCTTGTTGGGTAAACTCCTCTAATGATGATGTGGATTTCGAGTGTCTTAACAAACTTTTTGGCGTTAACACTATCAGCGGCTTTCTATATGGCCTCAGCATTTGTCTACGCAATAAATGAAAATGTTGTGCCGGAGTAGTTGGCATACATACTTGCATATTTTCTTCAGCACAAAGTTGTAAATAGCGTTCCATGCGCGCAGATGAATGTTCTGGCCCTTGACCATCATATCCATGCGGGAGGAATAATACTAAACCGCAATATCTTTGCCACTTAACTTCAGAAGAACTTAAAAATTGATCGATAATAACTTGTGCATTATTTGCGAAGTCACCAAACTGAGCCTCCCATATTACTAAAGAATTTGGCTCAGAAGTCGCATACCCAACTTCATAGCCAAGCACTGCAGCTTCAGACAGCAAACTATTAATAGGTAGGAACTGCGGTTGCTTTTCATATAAGTTTCTTAATGGTATGTGTATATCACCATTATTTTGATCATGAAAAGCACAGTGTCGATGTGAAAAAGTACCGCGCACACTATCCTGCCCAGACAGACGAATGGGATATCCTTGCTCTAACAATGAACCATATGCCAGCATCTCTGCAAATCCCCAATCGACAGGAATGGATCCTTTAGACATTTGCTTACGTTGCTTAATAATTTTTTGAACATTTTTATGCACTACAAATCCATCTGGTACCGAACTCACAACATTGCCTATCTGCTCGATAACATCCATTGTGACTGTAGTGTCAGTATGCTGCTTCCAATGCGAACCTTTGAATGGGCTATAGTCAACCACATACTCAGAATAATTACGTTCAGCGATATCTCCACATACCGGCTTACCGACATTCAATTTTTCAATATAATCTTTTTCAATGTCTTCATACGCACCTGGTCTAACCACGCCCTCTTCTATCAACTGCTTATAATACATTTGATCAACACGTTCTTTGGTACGAATACGCTGATACATTAACGGCTGTGTAATTGCTGGCTCATCTGCTTCAGAATGACCATGACGTCGATAACAAATCATATCTATCACGACGTCACATGCATATTTCATGCGGTAATCCATTGCCAATTGAGTCGCAAATACTACCGCCTCAGGATCATCTCCATTAACATGCAAAATAGGTGCTTGCACCATCTTTGCCACATCTGTGCAATATAGTGTCGAACGTGAATCTAATGGGTCACTGGTAGTAAATCCAATTTGATTATTAATAACAATATGGATAGTCCCACCCGTGGTATATCCCTTAGTACTAGATAGATTCAGTGTTTCCATCACAACACCTTGACCTGCAAAAGCAGCGTCACCATGTATTAATACAGGTATTACTTGTTCACGACGTTTATCTTGACGTCGTTCCTGGCGTGCACGTACCGACCCCTCAACTACAGGATTAATTATTTCTAAATGAGATGGATTAAATGCTAATACCGCATGAATGGGATTCTTATTAGTCTTTAGGTCTATTGAAAACCCTTTATGATATTTAACATCACCCGAACCAAACTCTAAATCTATATTTCCTTCAAACTCTTCAAATAAATCATGAGGGCTCTTACCCATAATATTAACCAGCACATTCAGTCGCCCGCGATGCGCCATACCAATAATCGCCTCTCCCACATCATGCTCACCTGCTGACTGTATCAATGTATCAAGCAAAGGAATTAGACTAGTGCCACCCTCTAAAGAAAATCTCTTTTGCCCAATGTATTTACGATGCAAATAAGTTTCTAAAGCATTGGCTGCAATTAGCCTTGTTAGTATGCGTTTCTTTCTATCATTACTAAGCTTTAAATTTGAATAGTTTGATTCTAAATAACCTCTTAACCAACGCTTTTGCTCAGGATCAGAAATATGTTCTGTTTCTGTACCAATACTTCCACAGTAAGTGGTAGTCATAAGATTAATGATAGAACTCAGTGAGTGTTTATAATCAGTAGCTTTCTCCCATACAAAAAATTCTTTATCAAGATCAGCTGATGTTAAGCCATGATTCTCTGGATTGAGCAGACTTATTTGAATACGATCCTCACCATATAATGGATCAATATCTGCTTGTCGATGACCTAAACGTCGGTAAGCTCGAATCAGGCGCAGCACTGCTCTTTGCTTTTCTTGGTAATCATCATGAGAATCATTACCAGCTTGAGAAACATGCTGCTTAGCTGAGTTAATATTTCGACCAATATTTTCTTTTGCACTTACATGCAAGTCATGCAAATTTGCATCACTATTAACATCTAGCTGACTAAAGTATTTCTGCCAGGATTGACTAACCGAAGCGGGACTGTCTATATATTGCTGGTAAAGCGATTCAATATATTCTGCATTGAGTCCATAAATGTGTTGGTTTTTTTTATGGTTCATTGCTGCATATGTTTTAACTGAATTTGTATAAGTAAATTATAGATTTAAAGCAAGTTATACAAATATTGCTGCAGTGCAATTACATTGTGTGGGTTGGTCTATCTGCTTGCAAGGCACCACCTAGTAATGCTTCAATTTTTGTACGTGTCTCACCACTATCTTGGCTACTAAATTGGACACCAATTCCAGTAGTTCTGTTCCCTTGAGATCCTTGCGGAGTTATCCATATGACCTGGCCTGCTACTGGAATCCTTTCACTCTCTTCCATTAAAGTGAGTAGCATGAATACTTCTTCACCCAGGTTAAAATTCTTGCTAGTAGGTATAAATAAACCACCATTTTTCACAAATGGGATATACGAGGCATATAAAGAGCCCTTATCCTTAATTGCTAGTGATATAATCCCTCTTCCACCGTTTGCCATATCTATATTCTCTTATATTCTCTTTAATTTAGACTGAGTGTTTAAGCGCCAACTTATGACTACGTATCAGCAGTGATTCTGCGAATAATCGCTTATTTAGGCTGTTATCGAAAATCCTTTTACGTTCTATGACTAACTCCCAGAACTCCAATAGTAAAGGTACTTGCATACGTGGCGCTAAGGCAAGTAATGACCGATAAAAGTCGGGGTTTTCGAGCGTTATTGGGTTTTCAGCCCCCTTTATTCTTAATAAATCGACGATAACCGTTTGAATCCATTGAAAACAGAGCGAAAATGGAATTGATTCAATTCTGTTCGCAATGGCTATTGGGTCGGAATTTGCCTCAAATACCTCTAGAAAACCTTGTACAACTGAAATACGTTGATCAAGCAATTCTGTCTCATGATATTGCATAGCTTGGAGCGGTGCACCCTGTGCAACCCTAAGTAAGGGCTCCCAGTCAATGCCAGTATCTGTGCCATTCAACCATGACAGTGCCTGTTCCTGAGTGGGTGGGTGAAAAGCAACAAACTGGCAGCGACTGCGTATAGTGGCCGGCAATTTAAGAGGAGTGCTTGTTACCAAAATAATAATTGTTCCCTCTGGAGGCTCTTCTAATGTTTTCAAAAGTGCATTTGCAGCACTAGTGTTCATACTGTCGGCATGTTCAATTAAGGCAATTTTTTTAGATTCGAAATGCCTGGTGAGGTGTAACTTTGCAATTAATTCACGAATGACATCAATGGATATTGTATTTTTATCTTCCTCTGGTAGGACACGAACAAAATCAGGGTAAGTATTCGCCTGCATTAATAAACAGTGTTTACAATGTCCGCAAGCAAAACCGGTATCTAATACCTGCTGACACAAAATAGCTTCGCAAACATTGTTGGCAAAATCATGTTTACCAATTCCTTCGGGTCCACTCAATAAAATAGCATGCGGGATTGTATTTGATTGTTGCATGCGAATAAAGTAATCCCAATTTTCTTGCTGCCATGGATACAATTTATTATTCATTCAACAACCCATCAAGATGAATACGTATAGCTTTTTGAACTTCATCGATTGAGTTATTGGCATCAACTATAGAAACTCTACTTGAATTGTTTTCAGCAATCTGCAAATACCCATTTCTGACTTTTTTATAAAAATCTACTTTTTCATTTTCAAAACGGTCTTTATTACCACGTTTAGTCACTCGATCCATGCTTACTTCTAGCGAAACATCAAGTAACAATGTGAGATCTGGCGAAAGTCTTCCAATAGAAAATTCTTTAAGTGCATCAATCCGAGTTAAATCAATATCGCGCCCGTAACCCTGATATGCATAAGTAGCATCATAAAATCTATCACACACCACCCATTTACCCGCTTGCAAGGCAGGTTGAATTACCTTTCGCACATGCTCAACACGCGCTGCAAACATTAACATCAATTCAGTATCCACATACATGCTAGGTAGTTGATTATCTAGCAACACATCTCTAATCTTTTCACCGACCAAAGTACCCCCAGGTTCTCTAGTCTGAACAACCTCTATATTTTTAGCTTGCAAATACTCAACCGCAAAGCTCAATTGAGTGCTTTTCCCTGAACCTTCAATGCCTTCAAAACTTATGAAAGATCCTTTCATATTTATTGATTTAATTGATATTTACGTACAGCAGCAAGATGCTCTTTATATGTTTTCGAGAAATAATGAGTACCATCATTTTTTGAAACAAAATATAAATCGCCAGTAATTTGCGGATGTAATACAGCTTCAATAGCAGCCTTACCTACTAAGGCAATCGGCGATGGCGGCAACCCCCTACGCGTATATGTATTATAAGGATTGTCTGTCTCTAAATGCTTGCGTGTTAAATTACCATCAAATTCTGCTCCCAATCCATAAATTACAGTGGGATCAGTTTGTAATGGCATATTTATATTAAGCCTTGAAATAAATACACCTGCTATGATTGGCCGCTCTGATTCAACAGATGTCTCTTTTTCAACGATTGAGGCAAGGATTAATGCTTCATATGGACTTGTAACAAAAGATTCTTCGCTGCGATTTGGCCACTCTTGATCGAGAAAATCGCGTAACAACCTATGGCTTTGACGAATAACATCTATATCTTTAGTCCCAGCAGTAAAAGTGTAAGTATCAGGAAAAAATAATCCCTCCAAGCTCTCTTGTTTAATATTTAGCTCTGTTTTGATTATATTTACATCATCAATAACACGAGCAATCTTGGGGTGATCTTGCAGCAGTTGAAAAAAGTCCTGGAAACGTTTTCCCTCAATGATAGTTAGCTTATATTGAACAGTATTACCCTCAACAAGATCATCCAAAATCTGCATAGGTGATTGCTTCATATTAAATTGATATTCACCTGGTTTAATTTTATGAGTTTTTTCCTCATACATTGCAAGCAGTTTGAAATACAGCGGATGAGTAATAAAATCAGCCTCAACAAGCCGGTGACTAACCTGGTTAAATGTAGCGCCTTGGTCAACAACAACTTCTATCAAGTTATCTTTGGTACTGATAGGATCATTTACATACCGATGCACGTTATGCGCAAACACGCTAGCAGCAATAAGCATAATAACTATAAAAATTGAAAATGCTTTAAGCATAAATCAAACCGGATACAATTTAGTTAAACTTGAGTTAGCTTGCTGCATCATTTTAGAAACCGCCTCACTTACAGGATAGGTTTTACCTTCAAACTGAGTCACTGGCCAAATACCTACCACACTATTGCAAACAAATATTGATTGTGCATTTTTAAATTCAGATAACTGAATATCCTTTTCTACGCATTCTATCCCTGCATGAAAACAATTTCGCATTAACCATTGACGCATCACGCCCAATATTCCGGAAGTTTCTAGAATGGGTGTGAACCACTTTTGATCAGATTCAATAAAAATATTAGTCATTGTTCCCTCAACAACACGACCATCATTTGAGAGCATAATGCCTTCTTGAAACTGTGTATTCCATTCACTGCGCGCCATCACTTGATCCAATCGATTTAAGTGTTTGATTCCTGCCAAGGGCGCATTATCGGGAATTAAGTATTCGCATTTAGTAAGCTGGATACCTTCCTGATAGTAATCAACAGGGATAGATGGCAAGTCATCACGATAAACTATTCGCGTACTAGTGTTATCTTCTTTATCAAAAGCATAACCTCGATTACGCTCACCTCTGGTGATGATCACTTTAACGACACAATCCTCTTGTTGGGCAACTTCGCGGATGTCCGATAGAATAATTGATAAATTTTGTTTGGCCAGACCTAAGCGCTTGCATCCATTTTCCAGACGTTGCGTATGTCCAGCCAATAATATAGGCCGGCCGGCCTCACATAAAATAGTCTCAAAAACTCCATCACCATACAGAAGCCCCCTATCTACAATTGAAAGAGCATCATTTGCTATTCCGTTAACCAACATATTTCTACACCTGTTTTATTTGACTTTATTATTGAAACAAGATGGTAATGTAATCAGGCATGCGAGTCGATGCATTGCTAACAAATCAATGTTATCAATGCATCTACGAAAACTGATTAATTAAGTTACAAAGCTGAAGAATGTTCAGCCGTTAGATATTTTTGAAAGCTAGCGTGCCGTTTGTGCCACCAAATCCAAAAGAATTTGAGATAGCGATATCAATTGATACATCACGTGCCTGATTTGGCACATAATCCAAATCACAGTCAGGATCTGGTGTGGTGTAATTAATCGTCGGCGGAGCTATTTGGTTATGTAGAGCCAGCACAGAGAACAATGCTTCTACACCACCCGCTGCACCTAATAAGTGTCCTGTCATAGATTTGGTCGAACTCACAGCAACCTTGTAAGCATGATCGCCAAATGCGGCCTTAAGTCCATCCGTTTCTGCTATATCACCTGCGGGAGTTGATGTACCATGAGCGTTCACATAACCTACATCTTCAGGGTTAATACCCGCATCAGCAAATGCGTTTTTCATACACTTAGCTGCTCCTACTCCACCCGCTGCAGGTTGCGTCATATGGTGAGCATCACTACTCATTCCATACCCTACCAACTCGCAATATATTCTTGCGCCACGTGCTTTTGCTATATCATACTCTTCAAGAACAAGTACACCAGCTCCATCACCTAACACGAAACCATCTCTATTTTTGTCCCATGGTCGACTGGCTGATTCAGGGTCATCATTATGGGAAGCACATAAAGCTCTTGCCGCCGCAAACCCGCCGATTCCAAGATGACTTGTGGCCATTTCTGCACCACCAGCAATCATCACATCGACATCGCCATATTGAATTAAGCGCGCAGCATCTCCAATACTATGAGTCCCAGTTGCACAGGCGGATACTAGCGAATAGTTTGGTCCACGTAGGCCGTACATGATGGAAAGGTTACCTGAAACCATATTGACAATATTAGAAGGAACGAAGAAAGGTGAAATCCTTTTAGGCCCACTCTTCATAAAGCTTGCGTAGCTTTTTTCGATACCTGGCAATCCACCAATACCAGAACCGATAGAAACACCAATACGATCAGCATTTTCCTCACTGATCTCTAAACCAGCATCTTTAATTGCCTGAGCTCCAGCACCAATTCCATAATGGATAAACGGATCCATCTTCTTTTGATCTTTCTTAGGAATGTAGTCATCAGCATTAAAGCCCTGGACTGCGCCTGAGATTTGCACAGAGAATTCTGACGGGTCAAATACATCAATTTTTGAAATGCCACTTTTGCCAGCACATATGTTCGCCCAGGCAGCATCTACGGTAGATCCTACGGGAGAAACAATGCCTAGACCTGTTACAACTACTCTTCTAGAAGACACGGATGGTGATATTTATTAAGTATAAGGTTTAATCTGTCACTTTTGACTTCACGATAAATTTAGTAATGCTTATTTATTCGCGTTTACGTAATCAATAGCTTGTTTAACTGTCGTAATTTTTTCTGCTTCTTCATCAGGAATTTCACATTCGAATTCTTCTTCCAATGCCATAACCAGCTCAACAGTATCTAGTGAGTCAGCACCTAAATCATCAACAAACGAAGCTGATTCTTTAACTTCTTCTTCACTTACGCCAAGTTGTTCTACAACGATTTGTTTCACTCGTTCTTCAATATTACTCATTAATAAAATCCTCAAAGATATAATTTGTGTGGGAGGAGAAGGGCCGCCATTGTAGTGAAAAGTTTATTCGCAATCTAGTCATTAATGACGTTATTATTTCAGCTAGTTTTAGCAGGGAAATTATAATTTTTTTATCTTTAATAACAATTAGTTACAATGTATATCTATTTCGATACATTAAATCTTATAGTATGCTTACTCCATATGTAGCCCACCATTTATATGCATAGTATGGCCCGTTATATAAGCAGAATCATCTGATGCCAAGTATTTTACTGCCTTAGCAATATCTTCTACTTCCCCTAATTTACCCATGGGGATAGTAGCTAGAATCTGCTGTTTTTGCTCATCACTAAGCTCATCAGTCATATCAGTAGCTATAAATCCAGGTGCCACACAATTGACAGTCACACCTCGATTAGCCACTTCACGCGCTAGTGATTTGGTGAACCCCACCATGCCGGCTTTAGTACTAGCATAGTTAGATTGACCAGGGTTACCTGTCGTACCCACTAAGGATGAAATATTGATAATGCGCCCAGCTCGATTTTTCATCATGCCACGCAAACACGCTTTACTTAACAAGAATACTGAACGCAGATTGGTTTCATAGACTTCTTCCCACTGGTCTAATTTCATTCTCATTAGCAAAGTATCCCGTGTAATCCCTGCGTTATTCACCAAAATGTCAACATTACCATATTGTGCTTTTATGTCTGACATACATTGATCTATTGATTCGCTACTACGCACATCCAACACCATACCTACTCCATCTATGCCTTCTTGGGTTAAATAGTCAGTAATATTCTTTGCACCCTTCTCTGAAGTGGCTGTACCAATCACTCGCGCACCATCTTTGCCTAACTCAATAGCGATACTTTTACCAATACCACGGCTTGCACCCGTGACTAATGTGACTTTTTTATCTAACACTGTTCTTCCTCAATAGTATTTAAAGCAGTTTCAAGCGATGTATTATCGCAAACACACACTGAAGTGAGCGATTTATCTATTCGTTTATGCAGACCTGTAAGCACCTTTCCTGGCCCCACTTCTATCAAACAACTTGCTCCAGCCTGCTTAATAGACTCAATTGTATTCACCCAACGCACTGGTGAATGTAACTGAGCTTGTAAGGCAGATACCAGTTCTCGAGTATCTTGCGGAGAAGCTAAAGTAGCATTCTGAATTACAGGAACACTAGGCATATTAAAATCAACTTCAGTTAATGCACTAGCAAACTTTTCTGCGGCTGGCCGCATTAAACTTGAGTGCGCTGGCACTGATACAGGCAACTTTAATGCTCGCTTTGCTCCTTCTTGCTTAGCTAAATCAATTAATTTCTCAACTGCTTGAGTATGCCCTGCAACCACAACTTGTCCTGGAGCGTTATAATTTACAGCCTCAACAACGGCTCCATCACTACTTATTGATTTACATAATTCATCTAATTCCTGGTTCTCCAAGCCCAACACTGCTGCCATGGCTCCACTTCCTGCAGCCACCGCATTTTGCATAAATTCACCTCTGCGACGTGCAAGTAATGCAGCATCATGAAACGTCATCGCCCCAGCACATGTAAACGCGGACACTTCACCAAAACTATGTCCTGCCATGATAGTTGCTCTTCGCTCAGTTGAATCAGCCCAAATTTTAGATATGGAATAACTCGCTGCGAGCATCGCTGGTTGAGTGTTTTTTGTTTGGTTTAAATCTTCCGCTGGTCCTTCTTGAACCATTTTCCATAAATCCACCTCAATAGCATCAGAGATTTCTTGATAACACTCTCTAACAATTGCAAAACTTTCAGAGAGGTCTTTGACCATACCTACTGATTGAGAACCTTGCCCGGGAAAAACAAATGCGAATTTCATGTTTATTCTCTATTTCCTATTAATATTATTATTTAGTGTTTTTAGCACTTATCTAGCAGCTTATTCATAAAATTTCAGTATTTTCTCATCTAGCTGTCAGAAAAACCTTGTTTTAACTGAATAGATAACGATAATGACGCCTCACCATAAACACATATGAGGAGATGCATGGCAAAAGAAGATCACATTGAAATGGAAGGCACCGTTGTTGAAACTCTACCGAATACTATGTTTCGCGTCGAGCTAGAAAACGGTCATGTCGTCACCGCACATATTTCTGGAAGAATGCGAAAAAACTATATTCGTATTTTAACTGGCGATAAAGTCACTGTTGAACTAACACCTTATGACTTAAGCAAAGGCCGAATCACTTACCGAGCACGTTAACAGCAAAGGCAACTAATGCTGTTCGTTTGATAGATCCAAGTGCAATTTATTATCTTGTACTGTCACTCTCACAGTTCCACCTTTAGCTAAATCCCCAAACAGGATTTCTTCTGACAATGGGCGCTTAATATGCTCTTGTAATACACGCGACATTGGCCGTGCCCCCATTTGCGGATCGTAACCTTCCTCGCCTATCCAGATGCGTGCATCTTCATCAACAATCAAATCAACTTTCTTTTCACTCAATTGACTTTCTAGTTGAGCAATGAACTTGTCCACCACGCTACCAATTGTCAATTTATCCAAACTTTGAAATTGTATAATGGCATCTAAACGATTACGAAACTCTGGTGTGAACATTCGTTTAATAATTTCCATACCATCACTGGAATGATCTTGATTAGTAAACCCAACCGTTGAGCGACTAATTTCTTGTGCGCCAGCATTAGTTGTCATCACCAAAATCACATTTCTAAAATCTACTTGGCGGCCATTAGCATCAGTTAATGTTCCATGATCCATCACTTGTAATAGCAAGTTAAATACATCGGGGTGTGCTTTTTCTATTTCATCAAGCAGCAATACACTATGTGGCGCTTTCAATACCGCATCTGTTAACAAGCCGCCTTGATCAAAACCAACGTATCCTGGAGGCGCACCAATCAATCTCGAAACAGTATGCCGCTCCATGTACTCAGACATATCAAAACGTACCAACTCAATACCAAGTGCTGTTGCCAATTGTCTAGTTACTTCTGTCTTACCTACACCGGTTGGACCAGCAAATAAAAATGAACCAATTGGTTTCTCGTCATCGCCCAATCCCGAACGAGACATTTTGATTGATGTAGACAATGTAGTAATAGCTTCGTCTTGCCCGTACACTACTAACTTCAAATTACGCTCTAAGTTTTTCAATAATTCAGTATCACTGTGTGAAACATTTTTAGAAGGAATACGTGCAATTTTTGCAATAATGCCTTCTACATCTTTAACAGTGATTGATTTCTTGCGTGAGGTCGCAGACTTCAATGTAACAGCTGCCCCAGCTTCATCTATTACGTCAATCGCTTTATCCGGTAGGAACCGATCAGTAATGTAACGCTCAGAAAGTTCTGCAGCAGCCTTTAAAGCTTTATCTGAATATTTAACTTTGTGGTGACCCTCAAACTGGCTACGAATACCTTTGAGGATATGAAAAGTTTCATCTATAGATGGCTCCGAAACTTCTATCTTTTGAAAGCGCCTTGCCAATGCACGATCTTTTTCAAAGATACCGCGATACTCTTGATAAGTAGTAGAACCAATACACTTTAATTCTGAAGTTGCTAATTGCGGTTTAATGAGATTTGATGCATCCATTACACCACCTGATGCTGCGCCTGCACCAATAATAGTATGTATTTCATCAATAAATAAAATCGCGCCTTCCTCAGATGACAATTGCTTTAGAACACCTTTGAGTCGTTTTTCAAAATCGCCACGATATTTTGTCCCAGCGACTAAACCACCAAGATCTAGAGAATAAATAACGCTATCTTTTAGAATCTCAGGCACTTCACCATCGACAATCTTTTTAGCCAAGCCTTCAGCAATGGCGGTTTTCCCTACACCAGCTTCTCCAACTAACAATGGGTTATTTTTTCTACGTCGACATAAAATTTGCATAGTGCGCTCTATTTCATGCGCACGGCCAATCAAAGGGTCTATCTTTCCTGAAGCAGCTAAGGCGTTAAGATTAGTCGCATACTTCTCTAATGGTTTTGCTTCTTGTTCTTGATAATCAACATCAGGATCCATTTCTGGAGGCATTTCCCCAATTTCATCATCCGAAACTTTTGAAATACCATGAGAAATAAAATTAAGCACATCCAAACGAGCGACATCGTTATTCGTTAACAAATACACTGCATGTGATTCTTGCTCACCATAAATTGCAACCAATACATTGGCGCCTGTCACTTCTTTTTTACCTGAGGATTGCACATGAAACACAGCACGTTGCAAAACTCTTTGGAAACCTAACGTAGGAGTTGTTTCACGCTCCTCATCATCATTAAGTAGTGGCGTATTTTCATCGATAAATACATTCAATTCAGAGCTCAATGCCTCAATATTGGCTCCACAAGCACGTAAAATTTCTGCAGCTGAATTATTCTCAGTCAAAGCCAAGAGCAGGTGTTCGACAGTCATAAACTCATGTCGCTTTTCTCTAGCTCTCTTGAACGCAGAGTTCAAACTTGTTTCTAAATCTTTAGATAGCATTTTGTATTGTAATATCCACTTAAATTTACTCAGCTTCTTCCAAATCGCAAAGCAGAGGATGATTGTTTAATCGCGCATATTCATTAACTTGCGATACTTTGGTTTCTGACACTTCTCGAGTAAATACTCCACACACCCCTTTACCATGTGAATGTACATTTAGCATAACTCTAGTGGCCTGCTCACGTCCCATGTTGAAAAAATTTTCTAACACATGCACAACAAATTCCATCGGCGTGTAATCATCATTTAACAACACTACCTTATACATGGGTGGTTGTTTGACCTTAGGACGATCTTCTTCGACCGCTAATCCATCATCATTTTGATATTGATTGTCACTCGACATACAAATAGCACATTGTTACTTTAAGTAAATCATATTATAGGATTCTTACTATCAAGAATCGAATACTCCATAAGACCAGTGTTCTCTCAAAAAGTAGTACAAAAATAATCTTTAAATAGTCTTTTAGTATCAAGTTTTATGCCAAATTTTACTTGCAATTTAACTTTAAATTATAACTATAACTAACTGAATATTATAGATATGCCATCAAATCCACATATCACAGTTGCCTCCATCATTGAGCGAGATGGCAAATACTTAATGGTAAGAGAACTAGCCAATGGCCTTGAAGTGTACAACCAACCCGCCGGACATTGGGAAGTAGACGAAACTTTAGAAGATGCCGCTATTCGAGAAACTCTAGAAGAGACTGCCTGGGAGTTTATTCCAGAGTCGCTGACGGGTATTTATCGTTGGAAACATCCCGAAAAAGACGATGTTTATCTCCGTATTACATTCTCTGGACAGGTAGGCAAACATTTTCCAGAGCAACCTTTAGACAATGGAATTTTAGAAGCTCTGTGGATGACACGAGAGGAAATTGCAAGACTGCCAGAAATTAAGCGTCGCAGCGCCATGGTGCTTCAGAGCATTGATGATTATGAAAGCGGTCGCCGTTGCGACCTTTCTATGTTGAGCGACATAATAGAAACTTGGTAAGCTCCACTCTGATTGATATATAGTCATTTCAAGCAATCAACAGGCATAATGCTTATACCGTAATACCTCATAAATATTCTATAAATAACTTTACATATATTCTTTAACCATATGTCATTAAAGCATATTGTTGTTGGTCTATCTGGTGGTGTCGACTCTGCTATAGCGGCATATTTACTAAAAAAAGCCGGTCATAAGATAGATGCAATATTCATGAAAAACTGGGAAGAAGATGACTCAGACGAATATTGCTCAGCCGCACAAGACTTAGAAGATGCTGAAAAAGTATGCAAAAAACTTGGTATTCCCCTGCGAACAGTTAACTTTTCTTCAGAATACTGGGATTGGGTGTTTGAATATTTTTTAACCGAACACAAGGCAGGACGCACACCTAATCCAGACGTCTTATGTAACACAGAAATCAAATTTAAAGCATTTTTAGATTTCGCCATTGAGTTGGGGGCTGAAAAAATAGCCACGGGACATTATGCACGTTGTCAACAAACAACTAGTGATTACCAATTACTTACCGCCATAGACTCAAACAAAGATCAGAGTTATTTTTTACATGGACTGAATCAACAACAACTAAGTAAATCGTTATTTCCACTAGGCGATATAAGCAAGCCACAAGTTCGGCAACTTGCTGAGGAATTGAATTTACATATTCATGACAAGAAAGATAGCACTGGAATATGCTTCATTGGTGAACGAAAATTCCGTGATTTCCTAAATCAATATATTGATAATAATCAAGGTGATATAGTAGATACCGAAGGTAACGTAATAGGATCTCATCAAGGCACTACCTTCTTCACCATTGGACAGAGACAGGGTTTAGGTATTGGCGGAGTCGCCAGTGCCAGCGAACAACCCTGGTATGTTGTGGATAAAAATATGGAGACTAACCAACTAATTGTCGGCCAAGGCAGTGACCACCCTGACTTGTTCAACAGCAGCTTGATAATTGAGGAAATGCACTGGATAGAACAGTCCTACAAGCATTCTATTAATTCAATTCAGGCTAAAATACGTTACCGCCAATCTCATCAAGCATGCCTGGCAACTGAATTAAAAAACGGCCAATGGCAGCTAGATTTCGAACAGCCTCAACGCGCAGTGACGCCTGGGCAGTATGCGGTGCTTTACGATAACGAACATTGCCTCGGTGGCGGCATAATAAGCCAGCGTATCAATTAATTATGAGCACAGAATATACAAATAAAACTATCGCTTTAGCAGGCATGCATCAAGCATTGTCACAAGTTCAAAACATAGCCTGGGAGGCAGACTACGATTACTCTCAAATCGACGTATGTTTAACCAGTTTATTTGTTCGAAATCCAGACACATATACAGAAGTGTTTGGATCAATTAGTGATTTAAGACCAGGCTTAATCGCATTAAAAACAAGCTTCACCGAAAAACATAACAAGCAAGCATTAGAGCGTGCGCGCTATATGGTTAACCTAATGATGTTGTCTAAAAACTTAAGAGATAACAATCAACTAGGCAAACAAACTGGCACAACCCTTAGCTTATTAGACGAAGCTGCTCATGATTTAGAAAATCAGCGCGACTATGTCATCGAGCGTATTGCCCAACTCTATCAAAACGCTATTAGTCCTCTAACACCACGTGTAATTGTCTATGCGATCCACAAATTTTGAAAAATGATGATAACGCAGCCGCTATTCGCGCTATGTTGTTTGCAGGCCTGCGCGCTGCTTTACTTTGGTATCAGGCTGGAGGAAATCAACTTAATTTGTTAATTGGCAAGTCAAAATACCTCAAAACTATTGATCAGATTCTAGCTTAAAGAAGCTTACTTTCTAAAATTTTTCTACTAGATCCGCTATAATGGGCGGCTCATTTATAACAACCTATCTAAGGTGCCAGCAAGGAAGCTGAGCTGTCACCCAACATGTGGAGTCCAATATTGTGTTAGATGCTTATCGCGAACATGTAGCAGAACGAGCTGCTCTGGGAGTCGTCCCTCAGCCATTATCCCCGGAACAAACAGCAGATCTAGTCGAATTACTTAAAAATCCACCTACGGGTGAGGAAGAGTTTATCCTCGATCTACTTATTAACCGCGTGCCAGCTGGTGTTGACCAAGCTGCTTACGTGAAAGCAGGTTTCCTTGCGGCTATCTCAAAAGGTGAAACTTCATCCCCGCTTATCGACAAAGTAAAAGCCGTTGAACTACTCGGCACCATGCTTGGCGGCTATAACATTGCCCCACTGATTGATGCGCTAGATGATGAGTCACTTGCATCCGCCGCGGTTGAAGCACTGTCACATACGCTACTGATGTTCGATGCGTTTTATGACGTTGAAGAAAAAATGAAAGAGGGAAATGCACATGCGAAGAAGATTATTGAGTCGTGGGCGAATGGTGAATGGTTTACTAGCAAGCCTGAGTTAGAAGAAAAAATTACTGTCACTGTGTTTAAAGTAACTGGTGAAACAAACACAGATGATCTTTCACCAGCACCAGATGCTTGGTCTCGTCCAGATATCCCTTTACATGCTGTCGCCATGCTAAAAATGGAACGTGACGGTATAACACCAGACGAACAAGGCAAAGTTGGTCCAATCAAACAGATCGAAGCGCTAAAAGAGAAAGGTCATCCTCTAGCGTATGTTGGTGACGTTGTTGGAACAGGGTCATCACGTAAATCTGCCACTAACTCTGTACTATGGCATATGGGTCGCGATATTCCTTTTATCCCTAATAAGCGCGATGGTGGATATTGCCTCGGTGGAAAAATTGCGCCTATTTTCTTTAATACAATGGAAGACGCGGGTGCATTGCCTATCGAATGTGATGTCACCAGCCTAGCTATGGGTGATGTAATCGATATCTACCCTTACGAAGGTGTCATTAAAAACAATGCAACAAGCGAAACTATTTGTGAGTTCGGACTAAAGACTGACATACTGTTGGATGAAGCTCGTGCTGGCGGCCGAATCCCGTTAATTATTGGGCGTGGCTTAACTACACGTGCACGTGAATCTCTTGGTATGGGCTCAAATGATCTATTCCGTGTTCCTGTACCTGCTAAAGACACCGGCAAAGGTTATACGCTTGCACAGAAGATGGTGGGAGTCGCTTGTGGTACTGATGGCATACGCCCCGGTACTTATTGTGAACCTAAAATGACAACTGTAGGCTCACAAGATACAACAGGCCCGATGACACGTGATGAATTAAAAGATTTAGCCTGTCTCGGTTTCTCGGCAGATCTTACAATGCAATCTTTCTGTCATACCGCAGCATATCCAAAGCCTATTGACGTTGGGACTCACCATACACTCCCGGATTTCATTATGAATCGTGGCGGTGTTTCATTGCGTCCAGGTGACGGCATTATTCACTCATGGTTAAACCGTATGTTACTGCCAGATACTGTGGGTACTGGTGGTGATTCACATACGCGTTTCCCCATTGGTATTTCATTTCCCGCAGGCTCGGGGCTAGTGGCATTTGCTGCGGCGACCGGTGTCATGCCTCTGGACATGCCAGAATCAGTTCTTGTTCGTTTTAAAGGTGAAATGCAACCTGGAATTACGTTGCGAGATCTGGTTAACGCGATCCCATATAAAGCACTTGAGCTGGGTCTGCTAACAGTGGAAAAGAAAGGCAAGAAAAATATTTACTCTGGTCGCATTCTTGAAATTGAAGGCTTACCCAATCTTAAAGTAGAACAAGCGTTTGAATTATCAGATGCCTCTGCGGAACGTTCTGCAGCAGGTTGTACTATCAAACTGGATAAAGAACCTATCATTGAATATCTAAATTCAAATATCGTCATGCTTCGATGGATGATTGCCAATGAATACGGTGATGCGCGTACATTAGACCGTCGCATAAAAGCGATGGAAAAATGGTTAGCTAACCCAGAGCTAATGGAAGCTGATGCTGATGCTGAATATGCAGAAATCATCGAAATTGATATGAATGAGATTAAAGAACCTCTTCTTGCATGCCCGAATGATCCTGATGATGTGAAAACACTGGCGGATGTTGCAGGCACTCCCGTGGATGAAGTTTTCCTTGGTTCATGCATGACCAATATTGGTCATTTTCGTGCAGCAGGAAAATTGCTTGAAGCTTATGGTGGCACTATCCCAACACGACTCTGGGTAGTACCACCCACAAAGATGGATGAAAGCCAACTTTCAGATGAAGGTTACTACAGCATTTATGCAGCAGCAGGTGCACGTACAGAAATGCCGGGTTGTTCGCTTTGCATGGGCAACCAGGCACGCGTCGCCGCTAACTCTACAGTTGTTTCAACCTCAACACGTAACTTCCCTAATCGTTTAGGTGATGGTGCAGACGTATTTCTATCTTCCGCGGAAATTGCAGCAGTTGTTTCTATACTTGGAAAAATTCCAACTTACGAGGAATATATGGAGTTCGCCGCACAAATTGATCCAATGGCTGACGATATTTACCGTTACTTAAACTTTAATGAAATCGAAGACTACACAAGTAAAGCATTAGAAGCGGATGCAAGACTGGCGGAAATAAATATTAAGGTCGTTAACGGATAATTACATTCCATTTCGTTGATTAAAAAGGCGGACTGATGTTCGCCTTTTTTTATATCTATACAATAGAAATCCAATATTAAAACTATCACTTACCCTGTCATTTGCGTGGCGACATTATTCTATGCACTTCAATAAAATCATCGTCATTGGTAGTTTGTTCGTAATATTGGGCGAAGTGTTTTTTACTACCATGGGTATGATCATTAAAACCCTTGGAGAAAACATTCCAAGCTATCAACTCGTATTTTATCGTAATGTCTTTGCAGTCATTGTGCTTGCACCTTTTTTGTTTCGTCAGCGTTTAACGCATGTAAAAACAAATTGCATAGGCATGCACTTAATACGCTCGATAACAGGTTTAATGGCAATGTATTGCTTCTTCTACGCACTTGCTAATATTGAATTGGCTAACGCAATGTTATTAAAATTAACTGGGCCTATTTTTATACCGATTATTGCAATCCTGTGGATTCATGAAAAAGTAAGCGCGAAAACTTATTTTGGAATTGCGCTGGGATTCTTTGGTGTGATCGTTTTTCTTAATCCCACTGCAGAAGTACAATTTGCATCAATTATTGGTTTAATCGGTGGCGCACTCGCCGCGGCTGCAAAAGTATCAATAAGAAAAATGTCTGACACAGAACCAACAGCAAGAATTGTATTTTACTTTGCATTCTTCGGCACATTATTTAGTAGCGTACCCATGCTCACTAATGAAACGTATTCGCCTAACAGCCAAGAATGGCTATTACTCATTAGCTTAGGTTTGGTTGGCACAGTAGGACAATTCTTCTTAACCAAGGCTTATCACATGGCGCCTGCGAGCCAAGTAGGACCATTCACCTACTCTTCTATCATCTGGGCAAGCCTTGCCGGTTGGTTTTTTTGGAATGAATGGCCTGCAATCAACACATTCATTGGTGCCACATTAATTATTACAGCAGGACTAGTAATTTTATATAGCAAGAAACCATCTAATGAATAACTAATCAGGATACGAGAAAAACATGCGCCTGTTACCTAATCATTAAGCCGATACTTCCTTATTTTCCTGTTCACTTAAATAGATTTCAAATTCTTCAGCAGATAGAGCTTGTGAAAAGTAAAAGCCTTGAGCCTGGTCGCATTTCCATGAACGAAGAAAATTTAACATTTGTTCATTTTCAACGCCTTCTGCCGTGACAGACAGATTTAAACTATGCGCTAGCTGAATCACTGAACGAACAATCTTTTCACTAGAATTATCACTTAAAGCACTTAATACAAAACTTTTATCTATCTTGACCTCATGCACAGGCAGACGCTGCAAATATTCCATAGATGAATACTGCGTACCAAAATCATCTATACAGAATAGAACGCCATGAGGTGTCACTTGCTTCATAAAATCAAGCATTTCTTTAACATCGTCCAGACTAGCTGTTTCTGTAATTTCAATTTTAAGTCGCTTACCATAACGCGGGTTATTTTCTAGCGTTTCGATTATATAATCTAATAAAGAGTGATTCTTGAAACTCTTAATAGACATATTAACAGCCACTCTAATCTTTAATTCTTTCTCTACCCAAAGATCGACTTGTTCAAATAACATCTCAAATACAAGTAAATCTAACTGATGAATCATTCCATTTCTTTCTGCAAGCTCAACTAACTCACCCGTGCCAATTGATAACCAGTTTTCTTCAGGCAAACGAATTAGTGCTTCTACACCGATAACTTGTAATTCTTTTAAAGATACTTGAGGTTGGTAGTAAAGCTGGAATGACTTTTCTTCTAAACCTCGTTGTAACACAGTCAGAATGTCATTATCTGCCTTTTGAACAGGGGTGATTGCATCGGCCACAATCACTTCCATTCCACGATCACACGCTTCTAATGCGGCAGACTGAGCATACTTCAATACTTCATCAAAGGGATGATCTTTATAATATGCCACGCCAATAAAAGGGAATATGGGCGCTTGTTCTGTGGCAACTTGTACAGGCACTTTTATACTCTTTAATATGTTCTCACAAATTGTATGAACATTTTCACGCTGTTTAAGATCATTAACATACACTGCAAATAAATTTTCATTCAACCTTGCTACATAGTCTGTTGTTCTTAGTGTCGCATGAATTCGTTGAGCAACAGTTCTTATGACAAAGTCGGAAACACCAAAGCCCACACGCCGATCCAGCTGGCGCAAACCAGAAATTAAAATGACCATAACTGCAGGATAGTAAGGGCTATCTAAACTATGTTTAGTTAATGCTCTCTTAGTTCTTTCTAAAAAGATAGGATACTTAGGCAAGCCAGTACTTGAATCATGTTCTGTCTGTCTTTTTTCAAGTTGCCTGAAATACTCTCGCTCTTTAACCACAATATTAGAAGCGAGCAAGAAAACGATGCTACAAATAATTAACAGTGCTCCACCTGTATAAACAGCCAAGCTGATTTCAGAAATAAAGATAATGCCGAAAACTAGAAATAGTAATGCACTGACCAAGAACACAAAGAATGCTAAAAATAGCAAGGCACCAATAGACATGCGTGATTCATATTTAATAGGAACACGCTTGTGCAACCGCACAAAAGCGAAGGCACTTAATCCAGCGACAAATGCCAGATAGAAGAACTGGAAAACTGTAGTTACTTGCATAACCCTATTGTATACAAGTAACTACAGTGATTTATCGGATTGTTCTACACTCTAAAAAACTAGAGACCCTGAATGCCACCTTTCGTCAGTTGAGCCGGGTCTAGAAGCTTGACAAGCTCTTCTTCTGACAGATCTGTTAACTGCATTGCGGACTCGATCACAGTTAGCCCCTCTGCATATGCTTTCTTAGCAACAGCCGCCCCTTTTTCATACCCGATCACACTATTAATAGCTGTTACAAGAATTGGGTTACGACTCAAAGCATCTGTTAACGCTTCTTCATTCACCGCAAAATCATCAATTGCTTTATCCGCCATTAGGCGGGCGCTATTCGCCAATATCTTGATACTTTGGATTAAATTATAAGCAATCACTGGTAGCATCACATTTAATTGGAAGTTTCCGGCTTGACCAGCAACGGTAATGGTCGCGTCATTACCAATGACTTGTGCACATACCATGGCGGTTGCTTCTGGAATTACCGGGTTCACTTTTCCCGGCATAATACTACTGCCTGGTTGTAATGCTGGTAATGCAATTTCACCCAGACCAGCAAGTGGTCCAGAGTTCATCCAACGTAGATCATTTGCAATTTTCATCATACTAACTGCCACAGTTTTTAACTGTCCGCTCATTTCTACCGCAGCGTCTTGTGAGCTTAATGCTTCAAACTTATCTGGCTTAGTACTAAATGGAATATTTGTTAACGAGGTAAGATGCTTAACTAATTTGTCGGCAAAATCAGGATGAGCATTAATACCTGTGCCAACGGCTGTGCCTCCTTGAGCAAGCTCATATAAAAAGCCTAATGCATGTTTAATTCTCGCTTGGCCATTTTCAATTTGTGTCGCCCAAGCATTCAATTCTTGTCCCAAAGTGACTGGCATGGCATCCATAAGATGGGTGCGGCCAGTTTTTACGTAGCCATCTACTTGTTTAGCTTTACTACGCAAAGAATTTGAAAGATGCTCTAGAGCTGGTAATAATTCTTCATGAATCGCCAGACATGCGCTGACATGAATCGCTGTAGGAATAATATCATTAGAGCTTTGTCCCATATTGACGTGATCATTTGGATGCACATCCACAGAAGCAATATGAGAGATCACTTCATTGGTATTCATATTACTGCTAGTCCCTGAACCAGTTTGAAAAACATCCACTGGGAAATGTTCATCAAGTTCGCCACTACTGACTTTTTTTGCTGCATCGACAATGGCATTGGCTATTTTATGGTCTAGCAAGCCCAGCTCTTGATTAGCCATTGCACAAGAAGCTTTTAATAATCCTAAAGCTTTTATAAACTCTCTTGGCATAGTCAAGCCGCTGACAGGGAAATTATTCACCGCACGCTGAGTTTGAGCACCATATAAAGCGCCTTTAGGGACTTGTAACTCACCCATGCTGTCTTTTTCTATTCTGTATTTGTCACTACACATATTGTTTTCCTATTTCTAAAATTTTTGTAAATGCGAACCTTGGATGGGCTGTAGTATAATGGTTCATACCTTGTCTATAGAAGCAGAATCGAAGCAAATTGGAAAATACATGGAATTAAATACTCTCAGCGCAGTGACTCCTATTGATGGCCGATACAGCAAGGCCACCTTGAATCTTCGCGAAATTTTCAGTGAATATGGATTAATTCGTAGTCGCGCAGTTGTTGAAGTCGCCTGGCTGATTCGTTTGGCTGATACTCCTGAACTCAATGACATTCCAACTCTCAGTGACACTGGCCGAGAAAAGCTGAATAGCTTAATTAAAAGTTTCGATATGTCTGATGCAGAGCGCGTCAAACAAATTGAAGCAACAACAAATCACGATGTTAAAGCAGTTGAATACTGGCTAAAGGAATCAGTCGCTAGTGATAGCGACCTTAAAGAGCTTTCAGAATTTTTCCACTTTGCTTGCACCTCAGAAGATATCAATAACCTTGCTTATGCTTTGATGCTAAAAGAAGGCCGAGAGTTATTGATTGATCTTCAAACTCACATTGCCGATCATTTAAGAAAATTTTCACTAGAGTTAGCTAATACACCCATGCTTTGTCGTACACATGGACAACCAGCAACACCTTCAACCATGGGGAAAGAATTTGCCAATGTATGTCATCGCCTTGAACGACAAATATCACAATTGAATGGCATTGAAATACTAGGAAAGTTAAACGGAGCAGTCGGAAATTTTAATGCACACATATCTGCTTACCCTAATGCAGATTGGGATAAAATTTCACAATCTACTATTGAATCATTAGGGCTGCATTACAATCCCTACACGACTCAAATAGAGCCCCACGATTACATTGCCGAAATGTGTCACAACATACAACGCATTAATACTATTTGTATTGATTTTTCGCGTGATATTTGGAGTTACATTTCAATTGGTTATTTTACTCAGAAGGTTGTCGCCACAGAAGTAGGGTCTTCCACCATGCCGCATAAAGTTAATCCTATAGATTTTGAGAATGCAGAAGGTAACTATGGTATCGCCAACGCATTGTTAACTCACTTTGCAGAAAAATTACCAATTTCACGCTGGCAAAGAGATTTATCAGACTCTACCGTATTACGCAACTTGGGCAGTGCTTTTGGATACACCTTAATCGCATCCGCATCTTTATTACGTGGATTCAATAAAATTCAAATTGACGAACAGTGTCTGGCGGCAGACTTAAACAATAACTGGGAAGTATTGGCAGAACCAATTCAAACAGTCATGCGCCGATACAATATTGAAAAGCCTTATGAAAAACTTAAAGAATTAACTCGTGGCAAGAAAATTGATAAACAAAGTTTAGTTGAATTTATTGAAGGCTTAGATATTCCTGCAGATGCAAAGAAAGAGCTGCAATCACTCACTCCAGGCACTTATATTGGGAATGCAGTAGATAAAGCTAAAAAAATATAATCTAATTTAACTGGTCTTCAGTGATTGCGAGCACATCTGCTTCGCGTTTATTCATGGATTCGTAAGTAACATTAGGTATCTTATACACCCACCCTGATGTTAACTGGGTTAATTTATCAATATATTCCTCAGCCTTGGACTTTTGCTCTTCGTTAATGTGTGAACTAAGTCGAATATTTAGAGCAGCATAATGATCTTTTTCCAACTCATATGCAGCAATATTTATATCAACGCCAGTCTTTAATTGATACTTAACATTCATAGTAGGCTTCGCATCTTCAAAATCTGCACTTTTTGCAACATCAAGCAGCTGAAACGAAGATAAAGCATTAGTGACTTGATGTAACTCTGCTTCAATAACTTGTGAATTTGGATCGGTTAAATTTGTAACTTCAAATTTTTCTTCTTCCTGAGTGCTTTTAATATCTAATTTTGAATTGTCACCTAACAAGATAGTGACCGCAGCAACTTCGCTAGGCTCAATACTTAGGATATCTTTTCTCAACCAGTAATCTGGCTGGTGTTTCAAGTCAATTTTTCGATCAATCAACCAACTGGTTTCTTTACCTGCGATACGTACATATCGGGACTTGTTTATTTGTGGTCCAGGCTTACCTACTATTAATTCGCTTGTCTGCGCACCATAGCGAACAACAGCTTTAATACCTTGTGCATCGCTCTGCTCAATACTTTCGACACCTAACTTATTATATAATTCTGGATTAGATGTTTTTTGCTCTACAATTTTAGCTTCCGCCAAACTTAGTAACGCGGAACGTATTTTTGAAATATCAGCGGGATACTGGTTTCTTTCTTTAACTAACCATCCTGAGTCACTGCGCAACAAAGTTGATAATACTTGACTACCTGCGCCAATGACTTGCAGTTCAGCAATATCATTAAGTGCTGGCTGCAGTGCGGGTATGATTTCAGAATTAATACTTTCTGATGTGTTAATACTATTTTTTGCTGTAGAGAAAAAATATACACCCGCACCGACAAGTAAAAAAATAATTAATATAGCAAGAGATTTTGTATTCATAATATTACGCGCGTTGTTGAACTCGCTTTTTAATACGTAAAGCAGATAACACTAATGCAAGAATGGTTAAAATCACTGGCATCAAACCAATATTGATCGCTTTTAGCCATGCACCTAAGCTGTGAATGTTTTTATCTAATTCGTGACGAACTTTTCTTAGCTCTTTTCTTACTTGTAATTTTTCTGCTTGAAAACGTTGGATTTCAGCACTCTGCTCTGGACTCAAAATCATAGAGCTTTGGTCATCACGTTGCGATTGCAATTGAGCAATCTTTTGTTCAGCACCTCTCAATTTGTTTTGTAGACTTTGCTCTTGAACTCGGAACTGGTCATCTGCCTCACGACGCAATTCTTCTACACGAGTAAACGGCTTTGTTGCAGTCGCTCGACCACGCACGCTGATCAAATCCGAACTACCCAACAAATTATCCACAGCGTTAACTGCGAAATCACCATTTGAAGCCCATGCATCAGTAATTTTCTGTCCCAAAAAGTCTTGCACATTTACCCACATACGATCAGTCAGCATATCAACATCTGTCACTACGATGACATTAACCGAATTCGCTGCTTTTTTAACATGCTCCGTTTTAACTTCTGCATCTTCTGGAGCTCCATTCGGGAAAGCTGAATTTGGCTGCATCTGGAATCGTCCTGCGATCACATACTCTTCTTTAGAGGGCGTGAAGTCCTCTGATAAGCTCGACAACTTAGGCAAAAATCTAAATTTAGAACTTTCAAATAGTGCTGCTTCACTACTAGAGTGTATTAACGGCTCAAAAGTTACATCTGCACCTTCTTTAGGCTTCACTGAACCAGCCATAGCAACTGTGACAAAATCCAAACTTGAAGTGATTACATCATCGTCTTGAAAAGCTTGCTTATCTAGACCTAATATAGAGTAATGACGCTCTTGCTGACCATTTCCCACATCTACAGCCAAGGCATATTTACGATCACCCACAACAGATGCTGGCGAATAATCAATTCCCCATGCATCAAACAGCAATTTTAGACTAGAGCTACGTACACCCGCCGACTCAATGGGCGATTCAGGATTTACTGCTGGCACATCTGCTTCTGCATATGGGTCAACATAAACAATTAAATTACCACCATTCAAAACGTATTGATCAATTGCGTATAATGTTTTTTTACTAAGATCCTTGGGATGTACTAGCATCAACAATTCCATATCCTTATCAAATGAAGATGCTGTGAAATCGATATTTTTCACTTCAAACAACTGTTGCAATTGACTTGTAATCACCCATGGATCACGAATTTTTTGAGTTTCAATATCAAAAGAAGAAAACATAGGTACTTTTGATATCAAACCTACTACAGGTTTCTTAGAATTTAATAACGTATATATTAATTTTGTCACATCATATTCTAAGAATTGTTCTTTATTTGGCTGAAAAAAAGGAATCAGCCTGGATTCACCCACCGAGTTACTACCTGCTAAACCAAAATAAATAGTATTTCCTCCGGGCCCGGTCGGCACACCTTGCAAACCAAATTCCGCTGCTTGATCTTCCTCTTCTGAATAAGCAACAGGATCAATAACATGTAAGGTTATTTTTCCATTTGATAATTGCGCATATTCTTGCAACAGCTCTCGCACTCTATTTGCATAGGTTCTTAACTGTGGAATTTCTTGGCTTGCCTGATCAGAAAAGAAATAATGCAAGGTAATTGGCTCTTGGATACTTTTTAAAATATTTAATGTTCCAGAAGAAAGTGTATATAGCTTATCTTCAGTTAAATCCATGCGTAAACTTTTAAAAAGATTACCACTCACCATATTCACTAGGACAAACAAAATCGCAAGGATTACTAATCCTGAGTAGCTGATTGTTTTACTCATTGTTTTTTCAGAACTCATAGTTAACTAGCCTTCTTCATTTCAATAACTACTGCATTGGCATACAACCAGGAACCAATTAATGTCGCGAAATAAATAATATCGCGTAGATCAATCACACCTTTACTAATCGATGTGTAATGAGTCAAAAAACTCAATGAAGCAATTGCATCTACCATATATTGCGGCGCCCAACCTCGGAAAAAATCTAGCACAATAGGGAAACCACTCAATAAAAAAGCAAAACAAATCACTACACTAATAATAAAAGCAATCACTTGATTCTTCGTAGTGGCAGAAATACATGCACCAATGGCTAAAAATCCACCTGCCATTAACAAGCTACCAATATAAGCTGCAAGAATGACTCCATTATCAGGGTCACCTAAATAGTTAACAGTAATCCATAATGGGAAAGTCAAAAACAACGCTATAGCAGTAAATAACCACGCAGCCAAGAACTTGCCAATTACTGCTTCAATCATGGTTATAGGTAAGGTCAATAATAATTCAATATTTCCTGACTTGCGCTCCTCAGCCCACAAGCGCATAGAGATGGCCGGCACGAGAAACAGATATAACCAAGGATGAAAATTAAAGAATGGCGCAAGATCTGCCTGGCCACGCTCATAAAAACCACCCATATGAAATGTTAATGCCCCACTGAGCACTAAAAATATAACAATAAAGACATAAGCTACTGGTGTTGCGAAATAACTTATCAACTCGCGTTTAAAAATAATCCCTATATTTTTCATGATAAGCCCTCCCTAGATGTTATCTCTCTAAACACATCATCCAGTCGACCCGTTGGTGATCTTGAAATCAATTCCTTCGGTGTTTCATTAACCACGACTTTTCCATTAGCAATAATTATAGCCTGTGAACATACTGCATCGACCTCTTCTAATATATGTGTCGAAATCACTACAATTTTGTCTTTAGCCATCCCTTTGATTAATTCTCGCACTTCGTATTTCTGATTTGGATCCAAACCATCAGTAGGCTCATCAAGAATTAACACTTTAGGGTCGTGTAGGATTGCTTGCGACAGACCAACTCTGCGCTTAAACCCTTTAGACAAAGTTTCTATTGGACGATTGATCACTTGCTGCAAGTGCAGCTGCGAAATTACAGTATCTATGCGCTCAGCTCTATTAACACCTTTTAAACCTCTGACATCACTAATAAACTGCAGAAACTGGTAGGGCGTCATTTCTCCATAGCTAGGAGCACCCTCGGGGAGGTAACCAAGCTCTTTTTTAGCTTGCAGAGAATCACCTTCAACCTTGTGGCCACACACACGAATTGAACCTGAGGTAGGTGCAAGAAAACCGGTTATCATTTTCATTGTGGTTGATTTTCCTGCTCCATTGGGGCCAAGAAAACCCAGAACTTGCCCGGGCTCTACGGAGAAGGAAATATCATTGACTGCGGTTAAAGGACCAAATTTTTTGACTAAATTTTCAATTTCAATCATGACACATTTATATTTATTTTAGACTCAAGAAGAGCCATTCATACTGACAAAACAGGCATTTTTTACCAAACTCGTCTCACATTGGCAAGTAGATGACAGTGTAAAGATATGGCAAGTTCCCGACTCTTTGCCGGTGAACTAATCAGACGCTAAAACAGTCTGAATATTGATACCAAACAGGCACTTAATCTGCCAATTTGGAAGACAGGCGTACATCTTACCTGAATAGTCAGGTATTCTCAGACATTTTCCACCGCAAACCAAAAGATGAAGCAAGAACGATTTTTTGAGAATTTTATACTGGGCGTCACTGAAGGTGAGATTCCTGTGGAAGACCGCGCATTGAATATTGCAGCTATCCATAAATTAGCAAGTTCTGCAGTGCTAGATATTAATATTATCTCAAGAACGCTGAATCACCAGATATTCGATCGTAGTGATATTGTTGAGGCTTTCAGCAAATTCATTCGCAGGAATCGTAATACAAACATCCGCATCATTCTATTTGATAGTACTAACGTTATTAAAGACGGTCACCGCCTAATAAATCTCGCCGATAAAGTACCCTCTAAGATATCGATTAGAAAACTGCCTACAGAGTATACTTATTACAATGAAAGCTTAGTCACAGCTGACGGAAAAGGCTTCCTGCACAACCCTCAATCAGATCGTTACGAAGGTAGCGTCTCGTTTAATGACCATATCAAATGCGCTGAGTTAGATAAATTATTTATTGACCATTGGAATCAAAGTGAAATCACACCTGACTTAAGGCGCGTGAGTATATAAATCATGAAAAAATTTATCTATATTTTTGTCGTAATACTTTCAGCCCCAAGTATTTATGCGGCTGACACAATTCATTATTTTGATTTAAAGAACAGGCCCGCTGATGAGGTAATTCCCTTGATACGGCCACTACTGAATGATACAGAAGCAATGAGTGGTGATGGATACCAACTATTTATCAAAGCACCTACTAATCGTCTTGAAGAAATCGAAAGTCTTATCAGTTCTGTGGATCGCGCCAGTAAAACTTTTCGAATTTCAGTAACCAGTGATGAATATGCAGCTAGTAATGAAAACAATGTCAATGCATCAGTACAAATAGAATCGAATGGCGCAAAGGTTAATGCAGGTAAATATCCTAGAAAAGAACCGGGTGTCACTGTCAATATTGATACACGTAATACAGAAAACAAAAGTGACAAGACTCAGTTTGTGCAAGTACAGGAAGGTAAGCCTGCATATATTTCCAAAGAAAATTTACGCATTACCCCTATTTATTCTTATGTGCAGCGACCAAATGGTAATTTCCTAATCGAACATAATCGCCTATCTCCTAGCAAGCAGGATGGGTTCTATGTCGTTGCGCGAAGTGCAGATAATAGGTCTGCAAACATAAGTATACAAAGCGCTTCTAATAGTAGCCGCACTTATCAAGGATATGGCCAGGAACAGACTTATGTAGACACAACGCTGCGAGTGCGCTTAGGAGAGTGGTTTGAGATCGGCGGTAATACAGATAGCCGCAGCAGTGAATCTAATGGCATTTTATATCGCACGAAAAAGAATCAAGATCGCTATAACAAAATTTTCTTGAAAATAGAATTATCCAACTAATCAAGCCACTGTAAGCGTATATTACCTTTATTCATAACGAACCATTGCAACCCTACAATCGCAATTGCAGATCTAACTTCACCGGTAGATAACATATATGGCACATCACTGGCAGGAACTACTGTAATTTTTATATCTTCTCCCTCTTCTTCAAGCCCACCTAATTGACTGATTTCGTTTACAGAAATTTTACCTATATATAAGTGCACCCATTCAGAATTACCGCCCGGGCTAGTATAAAAATCGGCAATTTTAATTATCTCACTTGGAACACAGCCAATCTCTTCTTCAGACTCTCTTATAACAACTTGTTCGGCAGATTCATCAGCCTCGATCAGCCCAGCTACAATTTCTATCAGCCAAGGCTGTTCTTCACTGATGGCTCCAATACGAAATTGCTCTACTAGAACAACTTCATCTGTCACAGGATCATATGCAACCATAGCGACTGTGTCATTGCGTTCAACCAGTTCACGACGTAATAACGGAGTTGACTCACCATTATACTTTTCATGCGTTAAATCAAACTTAGTAACTTTGAAATGACCGTCGTAGGCAAGTTGTTTTTGATGTATCTTCCAATCCATTATGCACCTGCCCAAACATGTTTAAACTAAACTACATCTTAACATTATCCAATTCAGTTAATACATGTTCGGCAAAACCGTGCCCGGCTTCTGCATATAAATTAAACGCAATACAACCCAGCTCTTGCAACTCTAATTGCTCATCAGGAAATCTAGAGACAACTGCAAGAACATTGTTATACCCTAATTGTTTTGCCATATTTACAATATGTAAATTCTCATGATGATTAGATAAACATACAAATATCTTATCACTCGAAACAAGATCCGTAGCACGCCAAAATTCATAATCACTGGCATCACCACGAATACAGTTCACTCCTAGTTGATTTAATTCATCCACTCTTTTTTGTTTTTCATCAACACATACAATCTTTCCATCCAGTTTTGACGACAACATTTCATAAGTCCCCAGGCCTACACGCCCTCCGCCTAGAATTACAGTTTTTGAATCCGCCAAACATGGTAACGCTTCCTGCTCCAACCTTTGCTTACGCTCATAACGATGCAAGCCGTCACTATATTTGCTAAACAAATCATGCACACGAGTATTAAAAGGTGTTGAGATAAAAAAGGAAATAGACATAGCCAGCGCGATAGTCGTTAGCCATTCAGCTGATAGCAAACCATTACCAACTGCAATGGCTCCTACAATCAAACCGAACTCACTATAGTTAAATAATGCTATACCTGTTAAAAATGATGTTCTAGACCTTAACCTGAAAGCAACCAATACAAAATAATAAATGATAGGCCGTAAAAATATTAACAGCGCTAACGTTAAGGCGACAAATAGCATTTCAATGGACGGTAATCCGTAATAACCAATTTGTAAGAAAAATCCAATCAGGAATAAATCTTTTAAATTTAGTAAATTTTTATAAAGCTCATTAGATTTTTCAGTATTACCGAGTAATACACCAAACAGTAAAGCTCCTAGACCACCTTTTAGATTAAACAGCTCAAACAATTCTGCTGCTCCCACGGCCGCCACCACGCCAAATAAAACAAGTAATTCACCATGACCCGTTAAGCGCATTAAGTATAGTAATGCAGGCCTTATCAAAGGTAATGCAAGTAGTATAATTGCGCTTGGCTCAATTGCTTTATCTGCTGTAAATACTAAATAACATACAGCAAATAAATCTTGAATAATCAAAATACCTATCGCTATTGAAGCATGTAAAGAAGTACTCTCACCTCTTTCATCAAATATTTTTACAGCAAATACCGTACTAGAAAATGATAATGCGAATGCTAGAGTCCAAATAGCTATTGAATCGTTTATGGCGAGTGCGGGCATCCATAATCCTGCAGCCATAATTACAGGCACAGTTAGAACTACCGCTATAACCATATGCAATGAGGCGGTTCCCCAAACATGGGGCGCTGCTAGTGATTTTAAATTAAGCTTTAGACCAATAGTAAATAATAAAAGCAGAATGCCAATATCAGCGAAAGGTGCAATATTCTCTACACTGCCAATCCCTAGTTCATGCGCAACAAATCCTGATAACAGATAACCTAACAGTGGTGGATAATTAAACCTACGGAATATTAGTCCCGCGATTAGCGCGACAAGTATAACGACAGCATCCATAATATTTTCCCAGCCTAATGGTTTTAAATAAAAATCTTATTAATTAGCTTACTAATGCTGTTTAAATTGCTTTAGCAATAACTAAGTTTTCTTAATAGAATTATATCGGCCGATTATAAGAATTAATTACTTATGAATCATTAAATTACTAAACCCACTATCTAGAAACCGTCTGTATTTTTTTCTACCCATCGCCCTGTCAGCTGTCCTTGATTTTGGTCATCCTGTCCTAATTGTTCTTTTTTCCAAAATGGCGCAATTGATTTAAGCGCCTCCATAATCATTCTATTAGCTTCATAAGCCTCTTTGCGGTGCGATGACCAAACTGCTACACAAACAATAGGATCACCTGGGAACACATCACCCACTCTATGCGCAATACATGCATCAATTAGATTACATGCCTTAATTGCATCAAGAATGATTTTTTCCAGGCTTTTTTCTGTCATACCAGGGTAATGTTCAAGAAACATCGAGGCGACATCATCGCCTTCATTAAAATCACGCATGGTACCTACAAACACAGCAGTGGCACCAAAATTATGCTGCAATTGAGATTGTTCTTTTTGATATAACTGCACCCAATCCCAAGGATTATATGGATGACTAAAAATTTCAACTTTCATAGGAATATGTGATTATTTCAATTTAAACGTTACTAACTGTAAAATGTCCGCTATAGTAAATTGTATAATAATCGTTTTAGCAAATAATCTATACACCAACTATGAAAACAGTCCTGCATGCACTAAATTCTCTAGAGGCTCATGTCATTAAAGGTCTATTAGAGAGCGAAGGTATTAGTTCCAACATAGTAGGTGAATTTCTTCAAGGTGCCACGGGAGAATTGCCTGCAAATGGGCTAATAAGAGTCGTCGTCGATGAAAATGATTACAAAGAAGCAAGCGATGTAATAGACAATTGGCGTGAAGCAAAATTTACAGCCTAAAAATGTAAGTAGAGAAAATTCATGATGGATAACAAAAGAAATTTAATCCCCCTATCTATTGCCATATTAACGATTTCTGATTCACGCACTGAACATGACGATAAGTCTGGAAAGTTACTCGTTACACGCCTAGAGAAAGCTGGTCACTCTTTATGTGAAAAGAAAATTGTGCGTGACGATATTTACCAAATTCGCTCAACTGTCTCACAATGGATTGCCAAAGAAAAACCTCAAGTTATAATTACTACTGGTGGCACCGGCGTCACCGGACGCGATGGCACTCCTGAAGCGGTCAAGCCTTTACTTGACAAAGAAATAGAAGGGTTTGGCGAAATGTTTAGGGTATTATCTTTCGAGACAATTGGCACTTCAACATTGCAGTCTCGCGCAACGGCGGGTGTTGCCAACGGCACTTATATCTTCTGTTTGCCTGGCTCATCAGGTGCATGTGCTGATGCTTGGGATAAATTAATTAACCAGCAATTAGATTATCGACATCGACCATGTAATTTAGTTGAACTCATTCCTCGCTTACTGGAAAAATAACTAAAACAACATTCACTCAAACACGCGTACGCATAAAACCTGCAACCTCAAAAAATGTCTTAGTGAGTTCTTTTTGTAGCTGCTGGTCATAGTCTAATTCACGCATCGCAGTAGTCATACAGTGTATCCACTGGTCACGTTCTTCAATCCCAATATTTAAATGTTTATGACGTAGCTTTAACCAGTCTGGATTGACATAAATTTCACCAAATAACTTTGGTCCGCCAAACCACTCACAAAGAAAATTAGCCAATCGTTTACGAGAACGCGTTAAGTTATCAGGATGCAGATCCAGAACATGACTGGCAACTGAATCACGCTGCATAACATCGTAAAACTTATTAGCTAATTTAGTGATCTCTGTTTGACCGCCAATACGCTCATAGAAAGTATGCTGCTTAACCACCGATATAGGACATTTCCACCTTATGAACTGATTTATTTTCTTTTCCGCGTACTTCAGAGTATCGATCACTACGATCTTTCCATGTATTAGTAATTACTTCATTTATAAATTCATTTGAAGCACCCTCACGCAATAGACGCCGCAGATCAACACCTTGTGAAGCAAATAAGCAAGTATAAATACTTCCTTCAGCAGAAAGGCGAAGACGATTACAGTCACCGCAGAATGCTTGAGTAACTGAGGTAATAACACCAATTTCACCTTCACCATCTTTATAGCGCCAGCGCTTAGCTACTTCGCCTTTGTAATTTGGGTCCACAGCTTCAATTGGGAATTTTTGCTTTACGCGATCAACAATATCTTGGCCAGACACAACTTGCTGCATGTTCCAACCATTGGTATTACCAACATCCATAAACTCAATAAAACGCAAAATATTTCCTGTTCCTTTAAAATATTCAGCCATAGGTACGATTTCTTCTTCGTTAATATCCTTCTGAACTACCATGTTAACTTTTACACAATCCAGCCCTGCTGTGCGCGCATTATCAATTCCATCTAATACTTTCTTCACAGATACTTTCATATCGTTCATTTGCATAAATGTATCTTGATTAATTGCATCCAAGCTGACAGTAACGCGATGCAAGCCGGCACGTTTCAACTCTTGAGCTTTTTCCAATGTGAGTAATGATGCATTTGTTGTCAATGCGATATCCTCAATGCCAGAAATTTTATTCAACTCTGAGATTAATACATCTAGATTCTTACGTAATAATGGCTCACCACCAGTGAGTCGCAATTTGCGCACACCATTTTTAACAAATATTTGTACTAGTCGTGTTATCTCCTCAAATGACAACAAATCATCTCGCACAAGAAATTGATATTTAGAATTAAACACTTCTTTCGGCATGCAGTATGTGCAGCGAAAGTTGCATCGATCGGTCACCGAGATGCGCAGATCTCTCATGCTTCGATTAAATTGGTCGTTCAATTCAGTCATGTGTACTATTCATTACTAATAAATATGCGGAATTTAACTTGTCTATGCAATTCGTCGTTCAACGTATTGGATTCTTCGCCGGGCCATTGGCTGCACTATGCCTATACTTTGCCTTACCTGACCAATATGTCGATACCCATAAAGCGTTAATTCCACTCACTTTCTCAGCAAAAACAACACTTTGCATGACAGTCTGGATGGCTATTTGGTGGCTTTCTGAGGCGATTGATATAAGTGCTACCGCATTGCTTCCAATCGCCATGTTCCCATTGTTAGGCATTGCTGATATCAAAGAGACTACGGCACCTTATGCATCTCACCTTATTTTCTTATTTATGGGTGGTTTTCTTATTGCATTGGCGATGCAACGCTGGAAATTAGATCATCGATTAGCCAATACAGTATTATCCATTGTTGGCAAAAATCCTTACATGATTATTGCAGGATTTATGTTTTCATCGGCAATTTTGAGCGCATTCATTTCAAATACCGCCACCACCGCCGTCATGCTACCAATCGGTTTAAGCATCATTGCACTCTACACTAACAAAAAAAAAGATGGCTTTGACAACACAAGTCAGCATAATTTTGCCTGCTGCATGATGCTTGGCATTGCATATGCAGCGTCAGTGGGTGGCACTATGACTTTAATTGGTACCGCACCAAATTTATTTTTAGCTAGCTTTCTTGAGGATAGTATTAATAGTAACTATCAACT
This sequence comes from Gammaproteobacteria bacterium, assembly GCA_033344735.1. NCBI lineage: Bacteria > Pseudomonadati > Pseudomonadota > Gammaproteobacteria > Gammaproteobacteria bacterium. Next base: position 397,144 of record JAWPMW010000001.1, on the reverse strand, counting down.
TGAAATCAGCTTTATCAAATGGCTGTCATTTGCAGCACCTTTGGCATTTATATTCCTACCGATTATTTGGTTAGTACTAACCAAATTAGCATTTCCCTTTCAATCCGAATCACTGAATCAGCAGTCTAAAGCACCTACAAAACAACAATATAAAATGGACCGCGGTCAAAAAATTACCATCGCAGTGTTCATTACTACCGTCATTATATGGATCACTCGCCCACTGCTCCAAGAAATTACTATCACAATTAATCAACAGGCAATTCACCCTTTACACCAATTAAGCGATCCAGGCATAGCTATGCTAGCAGCAATGCTTTTATTTGTAATTCCTGTTAACTTCAAAGAAAAAATATTTGTCTTAGATTGGCCAACGGCAAAAAAACTGCCTTGGGGAATTTTTATTTTGTTTGGCGGCGGACTTACATTAGCCAAAGCAATTCAAACAAATGGTGTTGCGGAGTACATAGCCTCACAAGCTTTATTCCTTCAAGACATTCCGGAAATTTTGTTCGTATTGATTATATGTGCAAGTGTTATATTTTTAACAGAATTAACCTCAAACACCGCAACAACTGCTACCTTAGTCCCAATACTTGCTGGTATTGCAATTGGTGCTGGGATTCACCCTTACTTGTTGATATTTCCTGCAACACTAGCCGCTAGCTTTGCGTTTATGATGCCTATTGCCACACCACCAAATGCCATCGTATTTGGCTCTGGACATATAACTATTCCCGAGATGTGCAGAGCAGGATTGTGGTTAAATATAATTGGTGTGATTTTAATTACTGTGTTCACTTATGTAGTTATCAAGCCAGTAATTGGTTTTTAACCTAACTTAATTTGTTCTAATTATTAAGCTCAACCATAATTGTGTAACAGCTCTTCACCTTTACTGATATCCCTAAGTGCAACGACAGTAAAATCATCGTAATAAACAATATTTGGATCATCCGAGTGATTGATAAAGCGTAGCTTACATTTCACATCAAATGGTTTGTCACCAACCCACAAAGTATACATATTTGATTTCTTGGTTTTTTTAACTTTGCATTTACCAATCACAGTGTCTTTGCAGATTTTTTTTGCGCTGAATAGTCCTTTACCATGAATATCACTTGTTTTAACTTTTATCATTATTAATTCCATTTAATTCTTTAGCCACTTTCTTAAGTAGATCTATTATCAATACAGTCCTCAAGAAAAATAATTTTGTAATTGTTGCAAAATTATTAAGAAGCTCAAATAACCCACAAGTGTTACATATTTTTATTATGTGATCTAAATATCACCAAGGATACAAAAACAACCAATAACTTCCCCATAGTACCAACCCCAGCCCTGAGATGATCCTAATATATTTAGATGAGATAGGTGAGATCTTTTCCGCCAATACGAAGAATGCAATTAACACCATCCAAAGAACATTCATCACACCAACAGCAAACATCACTGCCATTAATGCCCAGCAACACCCTACACAATAAGCCCCATGATGAACCCCCATACTAAAAGCGCCCCAATGACCTTCCCTCCATCGTGTCATTAAGTAATGTAATGGGCTACGACATTGTTCTAAACATGCATCTTTCCAAGGCGTCCATTGATAAATTCCAGCCAGCACTAATACAATCCCACTTAATAAATAGCTTCGGCTATCCATCATAGGATTCAGCAAACCGACAACATGCAAAGGATACTGAGCGATCGAAATAGCTACACTGAAAAATATCCACGCAACTAAATAGCCACATAAAAATATTATGGTAGGCGTGTAGGCTTGAGCTTTTGATTTTTTACTATGAGTAACCGTGACATACATTGACACCATTGGTAGTACCGAAGGTGTCATCATCGCAATCATCATTACTGCCCACATCACAAACAGCATAAAGAAATCATACAACTGCCATGATCGAGTACCTGCACGTGGTGGCATCCACATATCAACTATATCCATATGCTGCATTGCCCATCCCATGTAGCCCATATAACCCCAGGCGATCAAAAAGACCAATAGCATCGCTGTGTAGACAATCAGATAATCACGGCTAAAGTAATTTGATTTAATTAAATTTGTTACCATAAATCACAAAGAAATTAGGGAGTAAGAGACGATAATACTTGAAATAACAATCACTTAATAAGTTTGTATTTCACTAGTTGCTGAGTATACTATTCATTCATGATGACATTAAAACATTCACCTAAGGAATATAACTATGGCTGATAATTGGAGTCTGGAAGGAAATTACTTTGAATCCTGTACATGTGATTTAGTTTGCCCATGTATATTCCTCATGCCACCGACCAAAGGTTACTGCAATGCACTTGTTGGCTGGAGAATAGATAAAGGAAATTTAGGCGAAGTAATACTCGATGGCATCAAAGTAGCAGTATATCTTGAAGCACCAGGCGTGTTAACGGATGGAGGCTGGAAAGTAAATTTATATATCGATGATGGCGCTACTGATATGCAAGTTATGGCGATTAGTGAATTATGGAGTGGCAAACATGGCGGGCATCTTGCAGTTATAGCCGGTCTTATTAGCCAAGTTAAAACCGTTGAACAGGCCCCTATTGAATTTACTATTGATGGTAAAAAACGTCATTTAAAAATAGGCAAAGTGGGCGAGAATGAAATGTATACAATTGAAGGCGAAGACGGCGGAGATGTCATTGTTAGTAATCACCCTCTTGCTGTCGCACCTGGAAATCCAATTAGTGTCGCAAAATCCAAGAAAACTTGGTACCGCAGTAACGGCATAGATCACACACACTCCAATACAGTTGGACTTGCAGCAGCGTTTCAATACGGGCCTGATTGATATTTGATCTCACCATCCAAACAAAAGATTTTTAACTAAGTCTTTTGTTTTAAAAACTTCTTGATGAAAATTTTCTTACTAGTAATGCTTAGCATTCTAACGATAAGCACTCAAGCAAATGCAGGCTGGTTCAGTCCTGATAACTACTGGGAATGCTTATTGAAAAATATGAAAAAAGTACAGAGCGACACTATTGCTGAAGAAGTTGTCGCTTCATGTAAAAATCAGTTCGCATTTCATGACAGGATTTTTATAGAAAAAAAACGCTCATGGTTTGGACCTAAAACCGCCAGCGCCTGTGTATTAAAATATGGAAAGCAAGTACAAACAGAGCTTGGTGCAAGATATATTCAGTCAGCTTGTTATAAACTATACCCAGATAATTAATAAATATAGTCATGAAATCTAAAATAGCCTGCAGCATGTTTTTTACATTTTTTTCACTATTCTTGATGAGCAGTTGCAGTATGTCTGATTATATTAACAGTCGTAAAATTGCCAAAGCACCTGTTTATAAAGAACCCCCTAAAACCAGTCAGTGCGATTTTAGCGAACTAAGAATTCAACGCGTGCTTGGTTACATTAATGCACTGCGCTCTCAATCACGGGTGTGTAGTGAGAAATCTCACCCTGCTGCCCCTGCATTGACATGGAATAACAAGTTATCGCTTGCAGCGCTTACCCATTCTAATGACATGGCTAAAAATAATTTCTTTGACCATAATAGTTCATTAGGTTTATCTGCTAGCGAGCGCGTTTCCAACACTGGTTACAATTGGAAAACAGTTGCTGAAAACATTGCAGCCGGTACAGATACACCTGAACAAACATTAGATCAATGGATGACAAGTCCAGAGCACTGCCACAATATTATGAATAGTGCTCACAAAGAAATAGGCCTAGCCTGCACCCGAAATAATTTATCAGATTTTCGCGTTTATTGGACATTAGTACTTGCCTCTCCAAATTAACATCAATAACTCAAATCTTAATATGTGTATTTGTTAAAAAATGCACAAAAAGTATTCATTAAAACTAAGAACTGCTCTGGTTTGGAACGTTGCCCGTCTTAGAAATAAGTAAATACAGCCATTTATCGCCTTTCCTCACGCGTTTAAAGTTGGCACAGCGGTTGCAGTGTAGAAAATTATCTATATACATTTTTAATTTTTTTATGTTTTTTACTAGAGGAGAACATCATGTTTAATAGGTTATATGAGAGATTCTGGACCATTATTGACCCTACATTGTACACAGTTGGGACATGCAGCACATTTGGACTATGGCTGGCAGTATTTTAAGCATTTAACTAATCACTTCTAACAAACCGTTGGGAGTGATTTTTCTACCGCTTAACTTTAATTATTTAAATCTGTGAACTAAGTTCAGGCAATACTATCGAAGCTGTATCTACAAATTACACTTAAATTAAGGAAAACATATGAAAGATCTTTATGATGAATATTGGGAACTAATAGACCCCACTTCTTACGCTCTATATGCAACAGTTATTTTTTACCTATGGACAACGCTTTTATAGACGCCCAGCGTAAAACTACTCTCCAAATTTTTCTGACAATCGATATTTTTCCTCAACACCGATTAAATCGTTAAATTCGGCAAACTGCATTAACTCACTTTCTTTGCCAATAGTTGTACCATCATTTTTTAGTTTTTGATAAAAGTCTCTCATACTTGCCGCCGCTGCATACAACCCTGTCAACGGATACAATATTAACTGAAAACCCATTTCAGATAATTCTTCCTTAGTTAACACTGGCGTTTTACCGCCTTCAATCATATTAGCAACCATTGGCTTGGGGACACGTTTGCCAATTTCTTTTAACTGCTCTAATGAACCTGGCGCTTCAACAAAACTAGCATCAGCACCTAACTCACGCGCTCCTTCAATTCTTGCAATGGCTTCCTCAAGACCCAACACTGCTTCAGCATCTGTGCGCGCAACTATAAAGAAATCTGCATCACCTCGTGCTTCTACGGCAGCCCTGATTTTTTGTAAATATTGCTCACGCTCGATAACTTTTTTGTTACGCATATGACCACATTTCTTAGGCCATACTTGATCTTCTAAAAAACACCCTGCCGCACCTGCAGCAATTAAGTCTTTTACCGTCCGATAAACATTTAACGGATTACCGTAGCCCGTGTCAGCATCTACAATGACTGGAATATCGACGCTAGAGCATATTTGTCTGGCACGTTCCACCACTTCAGTTTGAGTCAACAAGCCAAAATCAGGCTCGCCAATGGTGGAGGCTGCTAACGAGTAGCCAGAGACAAAGGCCATAGGAAAACCTACTTTTTCAGCTATTTTGGCTGAAAGTGTGTCATATATACCTGGGAAAGCTAACGAACCGACCTCATCCAATACTTTTTGTACACGTGTTGCAGCCATAAACCCTCCAAAAGCTGTTATTGTTTAGGTCAAAGTATAACCCAATCACCAATTAATATAGGTAATTGTAATACCTGACGTATAATTTTGGTCTAGTGTTTAGTTAACTATAAGATCACAAATAATTATGAAAATATTTTCTGTCATTCTCGTTATATTACTATTTACCACGCTTCAGGCCTGTTCTGATCAAGAAGAGACGTCTGCGTCTAAGAGTAATAACACACCAACCTCAAACCCTGTAAATCAATCAGTAAGCAAAGTTATAGAACCACAAGGATTAATTAAAAATTCGGTTTTAGACGAGCTACAAGAAGGACGCTGGGAACTTGTCATGTTTTGGGCAACGTACTGCCATATCTGCAAAAGTGATTTTGAAAAATTAGCTGAATTCATTCAGGATAACCCTTCAATTCCCTTAACTGTGGTAGGCGTTGTCACCGATGGATTAGAAGAAAAGCAAAAGGCGCTAAGACAAATCCAGGAGCGTAATCTGAATTACACACATGTACTGACGGACTTTGACCATAGTAATGTACTTTATCAGGATATTACTCAATCAACATTAATTGGTGTGCCTTCACAACTTTTATACAATACTGAAAATAAATTAGCTGGGTATAGCCGTAATGCGATTGATATAGACGCTTTAGAACTGCTTGTTTATGAGTAGACATGAAACAACTAGACGACATAAATGCAGACCTAAACCAACATGTTGTTGTTTATACTGAAAGCTTGCAATGGCAATCAAGCCCAAGCGGTACTGTCTGGCGCAAGCCATTGTATCGTCAGGGAGGTGAATTCGGCCCTGTTACTAGCATCGTAAAATATGATGCAGGTGGAAAATTTCGCACACACCCTCATCCACAGGGTGAAGAAATTTTTGTACTAGAGGGTGAATTTTGTGACGATCATGGCCGCTACCCTGCTGGCACATATTTATTAAATCCTGACGGAACTGAGCATGCACCTTACTCAGATATTGGTTGCACATTGTTTGTAAGGTTACGCCAATACGATGGCAATAATCGTAAAAAGTTAGCAGTGAATACTAGTGATATGGAATGGCGCCAAGGAATGGTCGAAGGCCTGACAGTGCTACCTCTATATTCGCAATCAGAATATCCCGAGAACATGGCATTAGTGCGTTGGCAACCAGACACTTATTTTCCAGAGCACACACACCCTGGTGGTGAAGAAATATTTGTCATTGAAGGCACATTTGAAGATGATCATGGTGAATACCCAACTGGTTCTTGGATACGCAGTCCGCATTTAAGTAAACACAAACCTTACTCTAAAAATGGCTGCTTAATATATGTACGTGTTGGTGGTTTACCTGTTCACAGAGATTAATATCAATCATGGTATATTGAATCTTCTCTAGCTGATTTATTTTTCTGTGCTATTGCAATCCCACTTAAAATAACCACTAATGCGACTATTGCGTTAAGTGTCATCTGTTCTCCACCAAACAATATTCCTAACAATACAGCCCATACAGGGATCAAATAATTAATTTGCGAAAGAAATGCAGCACCTGCACGTCTAATAACACTAAAATATATAATAGTAGCCAACCCGCTAGGGAAAACACCTAAAAGGATAACTGACCAGATTGCAGCTGGAGACGTTTCTGCTACCCACGAAAACCCCTGTGATACTGACAAGGGAATAATGACAAATGAAGCCATCAGTAACACACCAGCCGAAATCAATGACAAACTAATTTTAGGCAATGAATGTGCGATAATAGAATTAGCTGCATAGCTTATTGCACCTGTTAATATAAAAAACATTGCAACTAAATGTAGCCAATCAAAATCAGAAGAAACTAATAATTCTGGCTGCATTAAAATTACAACACCAAAAAATCCAAGTAAAAAACCTATTAGTTTATTTTTGGTAATACGTTCTCCTTGCACAAAGAAGTGAGCCAACACCACAGTTGTTAGCGGCATCATTGCCATCAATATTCCGGCCAGGCTACTGTCTACATACTGCTGACCCCAAGTAATGACAAAAAATGGAATACAATTTCCTGTCAATGCCAGTGCAAGTAAGATTGGCCAGTAAGGCTTTAATGCAGAAATCCTTTCGCCTTGCGAATATGAAATAATCAACAGTAATAAAGCGCCAATAACTATACGCCCTGCAACTACCATTACCGGCGGCACTTCCTGTACAGCAATTTTGGTTAACAAAAATGCAGAACCAAACATTGCGACTAACGCGAATAATGCAAACCAATCAAATAATCGAGAAGAATTCATTTAAGACAATTTAGTAATTCAAGAAGCAGCTTACCACTTTCTAAAAAAATCGTACTAAAATAAGGTATAAATCAGGCCAAACCTGTCATATATACGCAAGCGCAAATCATAGAGACGAAGCTAAACTAAACATTAATATCTCACCAACACTTTATAACTCAAGGTAACTCTCTTCTCCGCTGGCACTTTTACCAGCCATTGTGCTGTATGAGCATTCACCTTCTCATGCTCTAAATTACTTTCCAGCATTTTCCAATCTCCCGGTACTGGCTCAAGTACTTTAACAACAACATCTTCTTCTTTAGCATTATGAATTTCAATCTCATAACTAGAACTAGCTGCATGTTTATATTTTCCAAATGCAGATTCTTTCTTATAAGTCATTTGCTTTTTATTTGCAGTAATATCGAACGCATCACCCAGTTTCAAACGAATTGTTTCATCTTTTGGCGTATGATCAATACGATCTTCACCAATAAACTGAGAATTACCTGAAGAATCATTTTTGTAAACTCTAACAATACCTTTAGGTAAGGCAATACCTAAATCATTTTTCTTTTCATTCTTGAATTCAACAAACACTCCAACCTTAAGCTTATCTGCTATGACGCCATACTTGTTATAGTAGTAATGTTGATTACCTGTTAGAAGAAATTCTTTATCGACAGGGACTTTACTCGCAGTTAACAATGCAACTTGCTTTGTTTGATTTTGCAAAACATCAGTCTTATGGCCTAGCGTGTATAAATGATATTCAAATAAACTCTCTTCTGCCATTTCATTCACACTATCAGCAGCCATAGACTTCATCGTTCTCACATCTCTATGCTGCATAGCACGAGGTTCATAAACGCGATTAACATCACCAGCCACTAATTGTAATTTTGCATTATTATAGCTAGCACCACTTTGGTTATTTAATGTCACCCAACCATTTAAGTCCAAGTGTTTTTCATCTTTATCCAATTTAGCCACATAGTCTGCTTTCCAGCTTAGACCTCCTGACAAATAACTTAACTCAAGCGTTTGCTTACTGCCTACTTTATTATTAGCAAGAATTGATAAAGTTGGGCGATCACGTAAATTACTTGGGACTTTGTCATAAACAATACGTCCGGGTGCACCCGTCTCTATGCGATCACCAATTTTTAAAACCACACCATTATTGGCACTTAACACAGTTGCCTGCACTTCTTTTTCCGCACCAGTGGTGGGATGAGTTTTTATAACTCGTACTTGTTTTCCTACATATTTTTGTAATAGCTGTTGCGGTGTTAACAAATCATAATCAAAATTTTGTTCAAGCAAAGACAGCGAATCAGGATGCGATAAACTGGTAATAATTGCTGTTTCTGGTCTAATTTGTGCACTAACTTCTCTTACAGCAATTCTATTAATACCCTTATTTAATCCAACTTTACGCACATCTCGAATCAACGCTAAATCTTGGTTATAAACTGTAAGTGATAATTCTTGCTGATCTTCAATGGTGGATTTGATCTCTGTTGCATTAACGGTGCATAAGCTAATAGCCAGGAACAGTATTAATAAATAAAATTGCATGAAAAGTGAGTGGTGTTTGATCATCAACTGCTGCATTCTTATGCTCCTTCTATAATAATAGGCATACCAATAGACCAATCCGCCCAGAAAAGGTTTAGCAAAACTATTAAAATCATTTGATATGGCAAAAGACCAGCTTACCCGTTCTAATTCACTATCGGTACAAGATTTTCTTAAAAAATCTGATGAAATTGTACCGCATGAGGGAAATAAAAATACTGGCCGACTTCTGTTTGCCATGGATGCTACTGCTAGCCGAGAACATGCTTGGGATATGGCATGCCAGATCCAAGCAGATATGTTCATGAGCACGCAAGAAATTGGTAATCTTGAAATCTCGCTTTGCTACTACCGTGGCTACAATGAATTTAAATCATTTGACTGGAGTAACAATGCTAACAAGCTGCGTGATCAGATGCTACAGGTACGATGTCTCGCTGGTCAGACACAAATTAAACGTACACTTGAGTATGCAATTAATAGTTGTGTTAAACAGAAAATTAAAGCAGTAGTATTAGTCAGTGATAGTTTTGAAGAATCAATCGACCAAGTTGGTGCAGTCGCTGGGAAACTAGGTATGCTAGGCGTGCCAGTGTTTGTATTTCATGAGGGTAATGATGATGCTGCAAAAAATGCCTTTCAACATATCGCTCAACTCAGCAATGGTGCTTATTGCTCATTTGACCATAATAGTGTCGCACAGTTAAAAGAATTATTATGCGCTGTTGCAACGTTTGCAGTTGGTGGTTTCGAGGCATTACAAAAACATTCACAACAAGGCAACACTATTGCTCGTACTATAATTAAACAACTGCCTAAACAATCAAAGTAAAAAACAAAGCTAGTTAACAATTATGGCAAGAATTATTTTAATCATCGCAGCGATAATATTAGCGCTACTATTATATCGTTGGGTTAAAAAACAACCAGCTAATAAGCGCTGGCAATATATGATGTTACTTGTCGGTGTAGTATTACTCGGTCTTGTTGCTACAGGAAAATTGCATTGGCTTTTTGCTTTGGCTGGTGCATTAATTCCAGCGTTGCAACGTATTATAGGTTTAGTTGCGTATTTACCCATATTGCAAAAAGTTGCTAACTCATTGGGAGGCAACAAACCCAGTAGCGGCCAAACATCACAAGTTGAAACTGAATATTTACAAATGCAGCTAGATCACGACTCAGGAAAATTATCTGGCATTGTTAAGACAGGATTATTTGCTGGACATAAACTAGATAATTTATCCTTAGAAGAACTACTTCAGTTGCGTAAGCTATATAGTAATAATGATGAGGACTCTCGATTATTATTAGAAAATTATCTTGATCGCACACACGGTACAACATGGCGTACAGAACAAGATTACTCATCTCAACCCAATAGCGGCGCAAGCAGTAATTCTCAACTCTCCGAACAAGAAGCTTATGCTATTCTTGGAATAGAATCTGGAGCTGACAAAAATACGATAATTGCTGCACATAAACGATTGATTCAAAAACTGCACCCAGACAGAGGCGGCTCTAGTTATCTAGCGACAAAAATCAATCAAGCTAAAGATTTATTAATTAATCAACATGCTGATTAAACTTCATGAATTTTAAATTTTGGCAGCGTAAAAAAAAGTCTAATGAGACAGTAATTGATGACCAACCAGAATACCAAGTTAAATCATATTCTAAAGACGGCGGTTATATTCGCTCACCTGTACGCACAGGCAAAAACCAAAATAGTTCTTCCTTTGGCGGGATGGGTGAACGCGAACTGCAATTACGCTTAGAATTACTAGTTGAGCCAATATTATCAACACATAACAGTGTGTTTGAGCCAGCCCAAGCATTAGTGAATTTCAGCCTGGCTGATCAAGAACGCTTTTTAGAATCGATAGACTCCATTGCACTCACCAATGTTGAGCTTGCTTTTAATTTTTGTCACTACGCACCCTATAGCTTAAGAGTGGTCGACGAAGAAAACTGGCAGGCATGGGTTACTCATTTATTAAAAATACACACTACTAAAGGACTCAATGACTGCATCGCCGCTATGCAAGCGGTCGATGAATACGTTGATTCATTTGCAATTGCGCCAACGTCAGTCAGCTTTGATGAAATCAGTCGCATTATTGAAAGTATTATTACCGGTCTAAATGGTCGAGCATTAAAACTTGAGCAAGGCGAACAATTATTTACAGATACTGAAGTAATTCATCTTCCTGAAAATATTGCTACGTTTAAAAGTCGCGATGATAACTTTGCGCTTTACAAATCAATTGCTGTGCATCAATGGGCGCAAACTTGGTATGGCACCTGGCGTGTGGACATTCAACAATTAGTAGCCAACTTTGCCGACAAACAAAAAGCAATTGATTTGTTTCATAAGCTTGAGACAGTTCGCCTAGACGCCAACATTAAACGTGAATTACCTGGCATTGGCCGAGCAATAGAAAAATTCAGTTCTTTATTAGTCGCAAAAGATCTTTCTCTACCTTGGCAAAGTGCAATCAAGACCTTGTCATCAGAAGAAGCTTCTGCACATGATACAGCACGCCTACTATATGAACTCTATGATCACGACTTCATTCCCCAAGACACACTCTATCAGGGCGTTTTGAATCCTGACCTTGCTAGACAAACAATGAATGAACGTATTGACCAGGACAAAGAAGAATTAAAACTCGCATTAGACGAATTACAGAAAGAATCTATAGGTAATAACCAAGACATGCCTGTAGACGACGGACAAGATGGAAATCGTTTTGAAGTACGAGAAATTGAAGACGACGAAATGCCCGATGGTTATCGTTATGAATTAGAATTAAATGGCGATTCAATAGACCCGCCTGAAAATATTCAAGAATTATTAGAATCTATTCAACAAGACTTAGGTGAAATACCCGATGATTATTTATCACCTGTTGATGACAATGCATACAAAACGGGCAATGGCGAAGATATACAAGACAATATTAATATTCGCTCTGGCTCAGGTGAAGTTTTCCTATACGATGAGTGGGACCATTCAAGACAAAAATATCGAAAAGAATGGTGTCATCTTCGCGAAATAGATGTCGAAGGCAAACCTTCAGACTTTGTAGAGCAAACATTAAATAAACACCGAAGTTTATTAAAGCATTTACATAGAACCTTTGAAGCATTACGTGATGAAGACAGAAGAGTACGCAAACAACCTTATGGAGAAGATATTGACTTAGATGCCATCATTTCATCTTATGCAGATATGATAAATGGAGAAGAAGTAAGTCAGAATCTGTTTATCAAACAACGCAAGGTCGATCGCAATATTGCGGTCATGTTTATGGTGGATATGAGCGGTTCGACTTCAGGCTGGATTAACGACATGGAGCGCGAAGCATTAGTATTGTTATGTGAATCACTAGAGGTGCTAGGTGACCGCTATGCAATTTATGGTTTTTCTGGATTAACTCATCGTCGTTGCGACTTATATAAAATTAAAGACTTTGAAGAAAGCTATTCTGCGACAGTAAAAGACCGAATCGCCAATATTAAGCCGCAAGATTACACGCGTATGGGTGCAGCAATACGACATCTATCAAAATTATTATCCTGTGTAGAAGCCAAGACAAAAGTATTAATCACATTATCAGACGGCAGACCCGATGACCAAGATGGCTATCGAGGCGCCTATGGTATAGAAGATACACGTCGAGCATTAATAGAATCTAAATTCCTGGGCATTTATCCTTTTTGCATCACAATTGATGATGAAGCAATGGACTATTTGCAATATATGTATGGCCCTGTGAATTTCACTATTGTTGATCAAGTCGACAAACTGCCTTACAAAGTTTCAGATATTTATCGACGCATAACAATGTAAGGGGGGTATAAGTTCATGGATGAATTAATCAAAAAAATTCAAAGCAAGCGCGTATATGCGGTTCAAACACCAATCATCCCCACCATTACACAGCTTGCACGAAAACATTCGGGCACAATTTCATTAGGTCAAGGTGTTGCCTACTATGGACCACCACAACAAGCCTATGATGAAATTCAAAAACAATTAAATTCAAACAAGCTAAATGCATATGGCCCTGTTGAAGGCATTCCAGAATTAACACAAACATTAGCTGAAAAATTACACGCAAGAAACAACATCAGCATTAATCAAAAAAGTAAAGTCTTTGTGACTGCCGGCTCTAACATGGCATTTAGCTCTCTAATGGTTGCAATTGCTGATCCAGGCGATGAGATTATTCTACTCACACCGTATTATTTTAATCATGAAATGGCAATTCGATTAGCTGATGCCACACCTGTATTAGTGCCCACACTTGATAACTATCACCCTGATATTGACCATATTAAAAGCACCATCACTAATAAGACTCGTGCAATTGTCACTGTTTCACCTAACAACCCCACCGGCGCTGTTTATACACAAGAAGAATTAACTGCAATTAATCAACTATGCGCAAAACATGGCATTTATCATATTTCAGATGAAGCTTATGAAGATTTTTTATACGAAGACCGAAAGCATTTTTCACCAGCATCATTAAACAATTCAGAAGCACATACCATTAGTTTGTATTCACTATCAAAAGCCTATGGCTTTGCAGGCTGGCGCGTAGGTTACATGGTTATACCTAGCCAAATGTTTGCCTCATTAAGAAAGGTCCAAGACACAGTATTGATCTCGCCGACAATCATTTCACAATATGCTGCACATGGCGCACATCGTGCACCTTATTCGTACATTGAAAACCATTTAAAAGAAATAGAGAAATCCAGAGATGTTTGCTTAGAACATATCAACCAGACTAATTTACTCAAAACACCTGCAGTATCTGAAGGTGCTTTTTATATATTTATAAAATTAAATACGAAAAAAGACGATTTCACTATTGCCAAACAACTCATAGAAAAATTCGGTGTGGCGACTATACCTGGCAGTGCATTTGAAGCCTCAAATGGCGCTTATTTAAGAATATCTTATGGGGCATTAACCAGTGCTACAGTCAAACAAGGCATAGAAAAATTAACAGCCGGCTTACAAATATTACTCATCTAATCAACAAACAAAGTGCAACTAGACTTAATTTACCCAAGTAATTAAACTTGTTATCTATTAATTATCAATATTTAAAATATTATTGAATTTCTTAAACCTGCCTAGCAGATATGTGACCGCTGACAAGTCACTCAACTGGTCGCCTGTTAGCTCAACCGTTATGTGTTTTATATGAAACGTCCAATTGGTATAACAATTAGCGCAATCTTCTTAGGTTGGTTGACAATATCAGGCTTTGGAAATGCCTGGATGATAATCTCAGATCAATCATCAGAGACGCCTAAATTCATTGGTGTTATTGCATTTCTATATGGTATTTCAGCACTTGTCTCAGCAATTGGTTTATGGGGGATGAGACAATGGGCAATTTATGCAGTCAGAAGTTGGATGGGTACATGTATTCTATTTTTAATTGTTTTTACTACCCTGTCAGATAATTTAATACTGGGTGGCCTTCCTGGGGCTTTGGGGTTTTTCGTGTTTATCACTGTGTTATTTTGGTTATTTGATCGCTATGTTAAATCTAAAATTAACCAGACCTCCTAAGAATCCATTCAAGTTCGCCACTGCATGCCATGACACCCGTTACACGCACGCCCTTTCGCTCAACTGCGATGTATAATGTAACCTGCAATTAAAAAATATTGATGATGGCCTTTAGATTTCAAGAACTTTAGCCAAGTGGAGATAATTAAATGAGTAACATAATAGACACTGCAAGAGATTTTTTTGAAGCTTGTGAGTCTGGCAAAGGCTGGAAGGCTTGCCAGTCATTCTGCCAGTCTGGAGCTACATTTTCCGCGCAGTCAGGAGTACTTGCTGACATTGACACTTTAGAAAATTATACCGAATGGATGAAGAATCTGCTGACACCCATACCGGACGGACACTATGAAATAAAGAGTTTTTCAGAAGATGAAGAGCGTCAATGCGTTACCGCATTCGCAGTATTTCATGGCACGCAAACTGGTCCTGGAGGCCCCGTCGATCCTACTGGAAAGACTATTGCAGCAGACTATGTCTACGCAATGCAATTTGAGAATGGGTTACTCAAACATATGACTAAAATATGGAATGACACTATTAGCTTGGAGCAGCTCGGCTGGGCATGAGTTTACTCATACCTAACAAAAAGCATCATTTAGACATCAAATATTGAATTCAAATGCATGACAAGTCACTCATCTTGTTT
Organism: Gammaproteobacteria bacterium; assembly: GCA_033344735.1. Taxonomy (NCBI): domain Bacteria; kingdom Pseudomonadati; phylum Pseudomonadota; class Gammaproteobacteria; species Gammaproteobacteria bacterium. Next base: position 381,813 of record JAWPMW010000001.1, on the reverse strand, counting down.
GACTAACTTTATTTAGCATTAATATGAAATTTGAATTACATTTATTAATACCTAACACCACACTGCATTTACCATAAGAATACATTCAATATCCAAATTGCTATGACTGTAGTCGAAATAACTAGCGAGCCTGTAGAACTTTACAAAATTCTCAAATTTGAAGGTATTGTCGCTAGTGGCGCGGAAGCTAAATCTGTCATTGCTGATGGTCATGTACTAGTAAATGGTGCCATTGAAACAAGAAAACGCAAAAAAATACTTTCTGGTGATATTGTCGAATTTGCTAATACAACAATGCAAATTCAACTCATCTAAATGATAATAATATTCTACCCTGTATTTGCAAAAATACATTATCATTAGCAGACCATTCAATTAGGAAAAGACTATGGATTTTGCTGCCGATTTTCTCTCTAGCCCTTTATTTTGGATTGCTCTAGTACTACTTTACACGCTGAAAAAAGGTATCCATTTTGTTCCTCAAAATCGTGGCTATGTCATATATACGTTTGGCAAATATGACAAGACACTATCGTCCGGTTTAAATTTTATTATTCCATTTATACAAACAGTTGCTGCAGATCGTAATCTAAAAGAGCAAGCGCTAGATATTTCTTCTCAGTCAGCAATCACCAAAGATAATATTTCCTTAAATATTGATGGCATTCTTTTTATGAAAGTCACCGATGCCGCCGCAGCAACAAATAATGTTACCGATTACAAAATGGCGGTAATTCAACTTGCTATGACAACAATGCGTAACGCAATTGGTTCAATGGAACTCGACGAATGTTTTCAAAGCCGTGACGCAATTAATGCCACCATACTTAATGCCATGACAGAAGCTACCCATCCATGGGGTGTAATGGTGACACGATATGAAATTAAAGATATCGCTCCTCCACAGTCTATTCGTGAGGATATGGAAAAACAGATGACAGCGGAACGCGAAAAGCGCTCAGTCATCCTGACAGCTGAAGGTGTTAAAACTGCTGCTATTACTGAGGCTGAAGGTTTAAAAGCAGCACGCGTACTAGATGCTGAAGCAGCAAAAGCAGAACAAGTGTTGGCTGCAGAAGCAGATAAGGAAGCACAAATTTTACAAGCCATGGGTAAAGCCACGGCAATACGTTTGGTCGCTGAAGCCGATGCAAGCGCATTGAAAACTATTGGTGATATTGCAAAAACTGAATCAGGTGAGTCAGCGGTGACATTAAAGCTAGCACGCGAAGCAATAGACGCACATCGTGCAATTGCTGCTGAAAGTACTGTTGTATTAAGCGATGGAAAAACCAGTGATAATGTTGCCAATACAGTCGCTCAAGCAATAGCGGTATCTAGTAACCTTAAAATACCCGGACAATCAGAAGGAGCATAATAGTGGATTTTTTCCAATACTTTGCCGACAACCATGACCATTTCTTTTATTTGTTAGCAGGCATTAGTTTTATCGTTGAACTAGCAATTATTGGCCTAGGTGGCCCACTACTCTTTTTTGCTATTGCTAGTTTTATTACTGGCGTGTTGATTAGCTTGGGACTCTTGTCTGGCTGGGAAATGGAAATTTTTGCGTTGGGTGTATTAACAGCGTTAACTACCCTACTCTTATGGAAACCATTAAAGAAATTTCAAAATTCAGGTGGCGGTGCTGACACCAGTAGTGACATGATTGGCAAACAAGTACCTGCCAGCAGTGAAATTACTTCAAGTAATGGCACGATTCGATATTCTGGCATCGATTGGAATAGCCGCTTAGATAGCCGCGCTGATGTTGATAGTATTGCAGATGGCGCTCAATGCATGATTACTTCGGTTGATGGCAATGTGATGATTGTTAAGCCAGTCAGCCGCTAAGTCTAATCAGTATCAAATCCTACATGTAATTGCATATTTCTTTCTTGGATTTCTTTACGCATCTGACAGCGCATTTTTCCTGCCTGAAATAATTTTTCTTCTGTATCTGACTCTAATTTAAGTCTTGGCACAGTTAGAGACTTGCCACTATCATCCACTGATATCATAGTGAAGTAGCACGAAATGGCATGATACTTTTTCTTTTCACAGATTTTCTCGCCTTCCACTTTTATGCCAATTTCCATTGAGCTATTGCCCACATAATTCACATTACACTTGAAGGTAACTAAATCACCTACAGTAATAGGGTTCTTAAACACGACCTGGTCTAAGGAAGCTGTCACTACATAAGTCTGGCAATAGCGCGATGCACAAGAAAAAGCCGCCTCATCTAACAACTTTAGTATTGATCCACCATGAACTTTGCCAGAAAAGTTGGCCATCTCAGGGGTCATCAATCTCGTCATAAACAATTTTTTATGTTGTTTTAGTGGATCCAATTACTTTCTCCTTAAGGGTTTCCTCAATATTCCATATTTTTGAACACACACATTTATTATAATGTTGTTTTATTTCAATGAGTTATATAATTTTTCGCCATTATATGGCAGACTGCCGATGAGCGCCAAGTTTATTAGCCGACTATTCTAATTGTTTTATATGGAACTCACTGAGAGTTTTTCATCAAAATAGAGACATAAATACGCTATTTACTTCAACAGTTGTATACAATAAATTGATATCTAAGAATAATAATTTAAATTAATAACCCTAACTCACCTTAGTCAAAGTCAAAATTATCGTGCATAAACAATTAATTAGTCTAATTTCCGCCTTTTTATTGGTAACCTTATCGTTGAATAGTGCCAGCGTTGAGAATACAACACTGTCACCAACGGTTGACCATCTACGTGCTACGAAAATTATTACAGATTTCCTAGGCCGATATCATTATCGAAGGGTTGATTTGAATGATGAATTTTCCGTCACTATCTTCAATAATTTCTTAGACTCATTAGATTCGAGTAAGAGCTACTTTTTAGCAACTGATATTGCACGCTTTGATAAATATAAATTCACTTTGGACGATGCATTACGCGCAAACAATTTATTACCCGCATATTCTATTTTCTCTACTTATCAAAAGAGAGTGAATGAACGAATTGAGTATGCATTGCTATTAATAGAAAAAGATTTTGATTTTTCTAAAAACGAAACATTTGTTATTGAAAGAGAAAATGCTAAGTGGCCAATTACGGTAGATCAGCAAAATGACTTATGGCGCAAACGTATTAAAAATGATGTGTTGTCACTAGTGCTTGCCGATAAAGATGAAGATGAAATTAAAAAGACCTTAGTCAAACGTTACAGCAGTGTATTGAGGCGAACTAATCAATTGGATGAGAATGATATCTTTCAGCTTTATATCAACTCTTATGCTACAGCAATAGATCCGCATACAAGTTACCTGTCACCACGCTCTTATGATAATTTTGAAATTCGCATGAGTTTATCTTTAGAAGGTATTGGAGCACTGTTACGTACCGACGGAGATCACACAGTGGTTGAACGCATTATTCCAGGTGGACCAGCAGATCTTGGTGATTTACTGCATGCCAAAGATAAAATAATTGGTATCTCACAGCAGAATGAAAAAGATTTTACAGATGTGGTTGGATGGCGGCTTGAAGAAGTAGTGGAATTAATTCGTGGACCTAAAGACACTGTAGTCAAATTACAAATATTGCCAGGCAGCAAAGGCGACGGTGCTGCACTTGAAGAAATTGCCATTAAAAGAAATAAAATAAAATTAGAAGAACAGGCAGCAAGTAAAGAGCTACTAGAAATACCACATGACAAGAAGACTCAAAAAATTGGCATTGTCACAATCCCTACTTTCTATTTGGATTTTAATGCTTTTCAAAGTGGTGATATAAATTACCGCAGTACCACTAAAGATGTACACGCATTACTAAATGAACTATTAGAAGAAAACATTGATGGTTTAGTGCTAGACCTACGCTCAAATGGCGGTGGCTCATTAATTGAAGCAACTCAATTAGCTGGTTTATTTATTGATGAAGGGCCAATAGTGCAAGTGCGTGATTCTAGTGGTCATATTGAAATTCATAAAGATAAAGATGCCAATATTTCATATACAGGTCCGATGGTAGTTTTAGTCGATCGATTTAGCGCTTCAGCCTCAGAGATAGTTGCTAGTGCATTACAAGATTATGGACGTGCTGTCATTGTTGGTGAAACTACATTTGGCAAAGGCTCGGTTCAACAGCTGGTCGATTTAAATCGATTTGGACGTAAAAATGATGCAAATCTAGGACAGTTAAAAGCCACTATAGCGCAATATTTTAGGATTAATGGTGAAAGCACACAGCATCGAGGAGTTGAACCCGACATTCCTTTCGAAGCTTCTTACGATAAATCCGAACAAGGTGAGCGAAGTTTAGATAATGCATTACCGTGGACAAAAATATCACCGACACAATTTGATAATCGCCATATTTCAAAAATAATTGTTGATAATTTAGAAAATAAACATGTAGACCGCATTAAAGATGATGAAAAATATCAGTCTTTAATCAAACTCTACGATCTAAATGAAAGCCTACAGAAACAATCCGAATTATCTTTAAACCAAGCTAAACGCGAGAAAAAATTTGCCCAGCTAGAAAAAGATAGAAAAGAATATGAAAAATTAATTGGCTTAGATGAAGAAAATAATGCTAGTGAGAATAACGAGGAAGAATCAAGCAATATCGAAAATGATATTTTGCTAATTGAAGCTGCACAAATTTCTGCAGATTTAAATGCCTATTGGAATCGTGACAAACAAAGAATGATTGTTCAGAAGTGAATTTCACTACTGAGTAATCGAAAGCAGCATTTTAATTCCCAGCAATAACAAAAACACAGCAAATACTTTTTTAAGTATCGGCACTGGTAGTTTATGCGCCAAACTAACGCCTAGTGGTGCTGTAAAATAACTCACTAGTGATATCAGCACTACTGCTGGCAAATAAATAAAGCCAAACAAATAATCGTGTTGATAAGTGTTATTCCAACCATTCATTAAGTAACCAATTGTGCCAGCAACTGCAATCGGAAACCCAACCGCCGCCGATGTACCAATTGCACGTTTCAGTGGAATATTATTCCAAGCCAAAAATGGTACGGTTAAACTGCCTCCCCCAATAGCAACCACAGCAGATATAGCACCAATACAACCACCCACAGATATCAGCCCTAAAGTACCAGGTATATCACGAGAAGGTTTAGGTTGAATATTCAAAAACATTTGGATGGATACATATGCCATAAATAATGCAAAAAATATTGCTAGATGTTTAGCACTTATAAATGTAACTATATAAGTTGCCATATAAGTTCCAAATAAAATCCCAGGAACCATAGACTTCACGACGGACCATACAACACCATGACGTTTTTGATGGGCATATAAACTTGATGCAGACGTGATAATAATTGAAGCCATTGATGTGCCTAAAGCAATATGAACCACGGATTCAACAGGCACGCTTTTGTATAAGAAAAAAGAAGTTAGTACTGGCACCATAATACCTCCACCACCAATACCTAATAGTCCCGCAAAAAAACCAACAATAGCTCCAAGCAATAATAAGATTACTATGCTGTCGAGAGCCAACACAATTTAATTTACAAGTGCATCAAATATTTGGAAACCAGCAATATAAGTACCGAAAACAGAACCTAGTGTACTTAATAAAAATACTAGAATTAATCTAGCCACTCGATTAGAGCGCCAGCCAGATAACCTGGTTGTATCTAAGCGTACATTCTCAAAGTCTTTAATGGTAGGCTTGCGGAGATATAACTCTACAGCTGAAGTTACCACTCCTGCGCCAATTGTAGGATTCAGTGAAGTTAATGGTGCAGCAAGAAATGCAGTTAGAACTGTCAATATATGTGCCCCAGCAATAGCAGCACCTAACGCTGACAAACCTCCATTTATCAACACCCAGTCTAAAACCAAACTCCACCCTAAGTCAGTGCTTTTACTAAAACCAAAAGCAAAGCCTGTTAATACTAATGCGACTATTATCCATGGAATAAATTTCCCAATTCCAGAGCCTTTTGGTAAGTGAGTTAATTTATCAATAGTTAATTGTGGCTCAGCATTACCATTAGTTAATTCTTGCTTAATCCCAGCAAGGTGACCAGCACCGACCACAGCTAATATATTCTTAGCTTCATGTTTTTGTACAGACTGCCTAAGTTTTGCCGACATAAATTGATCGCGCTCAGAAATTAGCGGACTAAAAAGATCATAAGCAGAAGTAGCAAACTGAGCAAAAGTATTTTCAAGCATATCGCCAGTTTTTAGTTTTTCTATTTCTTCTTCGGTGACTTTTTCATTAGTCATGACACTAGCTATTAAACCAGAGATTACGTAAAGCTTTCGCCACCAAGGTATATTTTTATATAAGCGTTTCAAAGTAATACCTACATCTCTGTCGATCAGCTCAAGATGTAAATCATTTTTTTCTGCTAGATCAATCGCTACACGCATTTCCTCACCCGGCTGAACATCAAACTGCTCAGCTAAACGTTGTTGGTATGCACCCAAAGCCAAACTCGCCGCGACCATACTCGCTTTTTTTGTTTTGATAACCTCAAATAGATCCATATCTGCTAACGAATTTGGATTAACGATTGAGTTAAATCGACTATCACAAAGCTCTATAGCGATGACATCGAATTGATTTGAATTAATCAACTCTCGCACCGCATCAGCACTAGCTTTTGATACATGCGCAGTGCCTAAAATAGTTATATTAGTATTATTTACCTGGAGCTCTTCTATCGGCTGAGATCCAGCAGGTAATTCACTCATTGGGATTAAAATATAGTTAGATTAATATTCTGTGTATTTCTTAGAACTGCCTTTGACCTTACTAACAGGATAGCGTTCGTTATTAATTTTCATTTTCTCTTTAGTCATAGTCATCAAATCGACATCAAGTTGGTCACATATGCGTAGCAGATAGATAAATATATCTGCAAGTTCATAACTAACAAGTTGCTGCTTGGCTTCTCCTAAAGCATAGCTGGCCTGATCTGGCATCCACTGAAAATGCTCAAGTAATTCAGACGCCTCAACTGATAATGCCATTGAAAGATTTTTTGGGCTATGAAATTGCTCCCAATCACGATCTTGAGCAAATTTCCTCAACGCTAACATTAATTCTTTAACTTCTGTCTGCTCCATTAGGATCCTTCCATGGCAATTATTAAATTTTTAGATTTATCAGCATTCATATCTACAATTTGCTTAATGGTTAGATCACCTAACTCACGCGATATAGAACTCTCTACTCTATCGACAATAGGCAATGCCATATCAGTACTTATATTATGCATAACTACTGGTGAGAATATAGCGTAACTAGTACGTATTGCAGAATAAGCTTCTGATACGGTTAAATTCTCTAATGGTACTGCTGGCAAATATGCCGAGGACGCAGCATTTACGCTTTGTAATATGCCTGCATCCTCATAACACTGTAATACCTCTTCAACCGACTGTTTTGGGCAGGATAGATGATCAACGATTGCCTCAACACTCACTGGAGTTTGCCTGTTATAAAAGCTCGCACCAATCATTAATAATACATTTAAGGCTACATGTTCACGATCATGATTATTTAATGAAACAGATTGATTTTTTGCCATTAAATACTCTGGATATTGACGATAGAACGCAACACTCGAACCCACCAGCAATATCAACCAATTCAAGTAAAGCCAAGTCATAAAGAAGAATATTATTGCAAATCCTGCATAAATCGCTGTTTGAGTAGATGACTGAGCGATCACTAATGCATAAATATAGCCAACTGACTGCCAGAGAATTCCTGCAGCGATACCACCTGTTAAGGCAGGTATAAAACGTACTTTAGTATTGGGAACGAATGAATAAACAAAAGTAAATGCAAATATGATTAGCACATAAGGAATTAATTTAGTCACAAACTCGAGCAAAATTCCAAATGGCTCTACACTAGCTAAACTTTGAGTGACAGAATTATTTAGCAAACTTGCTGTTGTCCCCATGGCTGCGATTACCAGCACTGGCCCCACCATAAGCACACTTAAATAATTACTAAAACGCTCAGCCAATGTTCTTGTCTTTTGTATACGCCAAGTATAATTAAATGCTTCTTCAACTTTTGTTAACAAAGAAATAACTGAGTAGAACAAAAACGCGATTCCCAATGTACCTAATAATCCCACTTCAACATTATCAACGAAGCCAATAATATTGTTAGTGAGCTCTGGTGCTTTGTCTCCCAAATGTGAAAATAAATTTAATAGCGCAGGCTCAATTTGGTTGTGTACACCAAATGCTTTTAATACTGAAAAGCTAACTGCAATCAAAGGAACAAAAGATAAAATCGTCGTGAACACTAACGACATTGCGCGCAGATTAAGCTGGCCATTAGCCAAATCTACAATGATCAAATGAATAAATCGACAAACATTGATGACAATCTGCTTCCATAGTGGTTGCGACTTTAGGTTTCCCTGCCAAATTGCTTCACTTATTTTTTTTATAATGACTTGCATTAATTCACTCTTTTGAACATACAGAACATCTTAAATCTTTTCGCAATTTCACTTTCCGCCATTGCATATTTAATGCATCCAACAACATTAGTTTGCCGCTAAGAGATTCACCAATATCTAGTAAAATCTTTATTGCTTCGGCAGCCATCATCGCGCCTACCATACCTGCGACAGGACCTAATACTCCATTTTCAGAACAATTCAGTTGCTCATCTACCGCTTCAGGATATAAACAATGGTAGCACGGCGAGTCGACATTTCGATGGTCGAAGGTCGCCAGCTGGCCTTCAAAACGTATAACTGCACCAGAAATCAGCGGCGTTTTAGATTTCCTGCATGCTTGGTTATGTTTATAACGAGCTTCAAAGTTATCAGTGCCATCAAGCACAACATCCGCATCAGCTATCAATGCTAATAACTCTGAATGGTTTGGAATTGTTGTTAACGCTGTAGTACTAAGTTTTGTACCATATTGGAGTAGCTTGCGTGCTGCCACTTCAGCTTTATAGCTGCCTATATCATTATGCGTATATAATATCTGCCGCTGCATGTTCGACCGATCAACGACATCGGGATCGATAATCACAATTTCCCCAATGCCTGCCGTAGCCAAATAAGACAATGCCGGGCAACCTAAGCCTCCCGCGCCTAATACTAATACCCTTGCATCAATTATTTTTTGCTGACCTGCAATATCAATTTGCGGCAACATAATTTGCCGACTAAATTGCAGTAACTGCGCATCAGTCAAATCAATAGAATTAGACATGAAATCAACTAGTGATTATTTTTTATTTGCATTAAATGCTGCCAGCTGTTCTGGTGTTGCCTCTTTTTGATATTTGTCTTTCCACTCAGAATAGGACATACCATAGACCTGCTCACGTGCTTGGTCATAATCAACTTCAAGACCTTGATCTTTTGCAGCTGCTACGTACCACTTCGACAAACAATTACGACAAAAATCTGCCAAGTTCATTAAATCGATATTTTGCACATCTGGTTTAGATTGAAGATGTTCAACGAGTCGGCGATATACTGCAGCTTCAATTTCCGTTTGCTTATTGTCATCAGTCATGTATTTATGCTCCTAGTTAAGCGCGAAACCTTTATAATCAAATTACTCAGTATTTTACCTTGAAGTGCTCTAATCCAACATGAAAACACACAACAATATTACTGGTCTTATCCTCGCAGGTGGACTTGCGCGCCGCATGGGTGGGACAGACAAAGGCCTCATAACACTAGAAGGACGGCCAATTATTTCCTATATTATTGATGCTTTAGCACCTCAAGTCAGTTCAATACTGATAAACGCTAATCGTAACATTAGCACTTATAAAGAATATGGCTACGATGTGATTAGCGATGATATTGAAGATTTTCAAGGCCCGCTTGCAGGTATGGCGAGTGGACTAAAGCATTGCCAAACTGACTATATTGCAACTGTACCGTGTGACGGCCCATTTCTACCTAAAAATTATGCTGATATTCTTATGCATGCCGCTAGTGAAGCAAACAGTATGATTAGCGTAGGATTTGACGGAAAACGCCTTCAGCCGGTTTATGCCCTTATTCACCGTGATCTATTAAACGATTTGGTCGATTATCTTGATGCTGGTGAACGCAAAATTGATCGCTGGTACGATAAACACCAATTCGCACAAGCCGATTTCTCTACTTCTGCTGATATGTTTACCAATATCAACACACCAGAAGATCTGCAATCTGCTATTCAATTACTCTAAATTTATGATGAATATACAAAATTGCCCCACTCCTTTAATTGGATTCTGCGCTTTCAGTGGTACAGGCAAAACCACCTTACTGACTAAATTAATTCCAATCCTAAGCAATCAAGGTATTCGACTAGGTGTGATTAAACATGCCCATCACAATTTTGATGTCGATCATGCAGAAAAAGACAGTTACAAATTGCGCCACGCTGGTGCGACTCAAATGATCATTTCTTCATCACGTCGCTGGGCCTTGATGACAGAATTACATGAAAATGAATCAGAGCTAGCACTGCCTGATCTTATTGAGCAAATTGATCATAAAAACATTGATTTAATATTGGTTGAGGGATTCAAGAACGTTTCTTTTCCTAAAATCGAATTACACCGCCCTTCGCTTGGCCACCCAATTATGTGTATTGAAGACCCAAATATAATTGCCTTTGCTACTGATCAAGTCTGCGAAGTATCTAAAGAAGTAATTTGTTTAGATATCAATGAACCTAAGGAGATAGCGACATTTATCCGTAGTCACTTTAAGCTGAGCTAGTTGATAAATGTGTGTTGCAACGCCGTTTATTCAATTAGATATCCTCTATACTCCCGACTCATGTAAAATAGCTCGGCAAATTAAAGAGTAACGAACAATATCAACGCTTACTATTAAACCTTCAATGGTTTTTTTCGAGCGTTTAAAATAAATAATATCAATTAGTTATATCAATTTTTTAATTAGATTTATGATGTACTGTCAACGAGTAAAATTCGCTGCACCGGCCACCAATCTGTGCGCCTTTCAATCAACGGACGTTGAACTAGAATCCAGGAGGACTAAACATGTCTAGTCAATCAAAGAAAACCGTCACTATTACTGACAATACCACTGGCAAGCAAGTTGAATTGCCTGTTTTAGAAGGTACTGACGGCCCAGGTACTATAGATATCAGATCACTCTATAAAGAACTTGGTTATTTCACTTTTGACCCAGGATTCATGTCCACTGCCAGCTGTGACAGCAAAATCACATTCATCGATGGCGCAGAAGGCCGCTTGTCTTATCGCGGTTACCCGATCGAGCAACTGGCTGAAAATAGCAGCTATGATGAAGTATGTTATTTATTACTTTATGGAGAATTACCTAACTCGACCCAATTAAGCAGTTACACCACCTCGATAAAAGACAGAAAGTTGCTTGATGAAAAAATGAGACGCTTCTTCTTAGGTTTCCGCCATGACGCTCACCCGATGGCTATGATGGTGGCATCGGTAGGTGCTTTAGCAGCGTTCTATCACGAAGAGGTAGATGTTCATGATCCTGTTTCAAGAGAGATAGCCGCACATCGATTAATTGCTAAAATGCCAACTATTGCAAGTTGGTGTTACAAATTTGCACTTGGCCATCCTTTCAATTATCCAAATATTGAACTGGATTATACTGCTGACTTTCTACACTTGCTTTACAGCATGCCAGGTCGACTGCACAAGCCAACTCCAACAATGGTTCGTGCTATGGATTTAATATTAATCTTGCACGCAGATCATGAACAAAATGCATCAACATCAACTGTACGTTTAACTGGCAGCTCTGAAGCTAGCCCTTTTGCTGCATTATCAGCAGGTATTGGTTCACTATGGGGACCAGCGCATGGTGGTGCAAATGAAGCAGTGATTGTAATGCTGAATGAAATTGTGGAGTCAGGCAAAGATTTATCTCATTACATTGCACGTGCTAAAGATAAAGATGATCGATTCCGCTTAATGGGATTTGGCCATCGCGTCTATAAAAATTATGATCCACGTGCAAAAATTATTCGTAAAATTTGTCACGACTTGCTTGACGAATTGGGCGATGACAATCCTAACAAGCCATTACTTAAAATTGCTATGGATCTAGAAAAGATTGCACTTGAAGATGAATACTTCATTAAACGCAAGCTATATCCAAACGTTGATTTCTATTCAGGCATTATTTTCCAAGCAATCGGAATTCCTGTCAGCATGTTCACTGTTATCTTTGCGTTATCACGCACAGTCGGATGGTTAACACATTGGATGGAAATGATGAGTGATCCTGAAGGAAGAATTGGTCGACCTCGGCAACTTTACACAGGTTACGCTGAAAGAGATTACGTTGACATCAATAAACGTTAGTCCCTACTAGTAGACAGCTCTCAGCCAGTATTGTTAGTGCAATACTGGCTTTTTTATGTATTAGCGTTTTGTTCGAAAAAGTTTCGCATCACTGGTGCAAAGTGCGCCTCATCTACTAAAAACGAATCGTGACCATTGATTGAATCAAGCTGCACAAACTCAACCGGTCGACCAGTTTTTCTTATACCATCTGCAATTTCTTGTTGCTGGTGAACTGGAAATAAAATATCAGTTTCCACACCAATAATTAACGCACTCTTTGCTTGAATCATTGCAAGACCAGCGTTAACTGAACCCCCGTGATCAGCAACATCAAATAGGTCCATTGCTCTAGACAAATATAAATAACTATTTGCATCAAACGTTTTAACAAATTTATGTGCGTTGTAATCCAAGTAAGATTCAACTTCAAATTCAATACCAAACCGATCATTAGATTTCCGATCAGCACTAATACGTGCACGATTGAAACGTTGATGCCACTCTTCCGCAGCTCGATATGACATTAACCCCAACTTACGTGCTAACACCATTCCACTTGTAGGCTCTTCATTAGGATCATATAGACCATTTTTAAAAGCAGGATCACATCGTATAATTTCCCGCTGCAAAGAGCGTACTGCTATGGTAAATGGCAAAGCTCTAGTCGCAGCCGAAATTGAAATTAAATGATCAACTTCTTGCGGATACATTAAGGCATACGCTAATGCTGACATGCCACCCATAGAGCTGCCAACTACTGTATGCAAATGATCAATACCTAAATCTAATAGAGCATGATGGGCAGACTTTGCCACATCCTCAATACTTAAATCAGGAAAATCTAAGCCGTAAACTTTTCCTGTTTCAGGATTAATTGATGCTGGACTAGTAGAACCAAAGCAACTCCCTAAGGTGTTCACACATACAACATAGTATTTATTAGTATCAATGGGTTTTTCAGGACCTATCATGTATTCCCACCAGCCCTTATTCTGATCCTGCTCAGAAGAGCAGGCATGAGCAGATGGCGAAAGCCCACCAAACACTAGCACTACGTTGTCATTGTTATCTGACAAAGTCCCCCAGGATTCGTACGCAATTACAACCTCTTTTAGTACGCCGCCTCGATGCATGACAAAATCACCGGTTCCGTAATCGCCTCTTAATGTAACGAATTTAGTCGCCGCTGTGGCACGCAAATGAGTTTGTTTAACGTCCAATGTACTAGTACTCATATTTATCCAACTTTATACACGCAAAACCTAAGGTTAAATTATATCTACTATTAAATTTCAACGCTAAGCTTTCTTGCCAATTTTATTGAACCTTAGCGTTTTTGGGTTTGCATATGGGCAACTAATACAATAATAATCAATACAATAAACAATAATAAGGTTTGCTGAGGAATTGTCATTCCTAAAAAAGTCCAACTCACTTCCGCACACTCTCCAGACCCGGTAAATATGCGCTTTATTACATCTCCGAGTGGAAACACTTCTAACATATAAGTTAAATCAGGACCACATTCAGGGACTTCCTCTGGCGGTAACCCTTGTAACCATATATGCCGTGCAGCCACTCCTACCCCAGCCAAACCAAATAGAGTAGCAAAACTCGTGTATAGCCAACGCATCACACCGCTTGAATTATGAATAAATGCAATCAAACATATCGCAGCAATGGTTAAGAGTATTACTCTATCCACCATACATAAAGGACAGGGCTCCAAAAAAAGAACTGCTTCTAGATAATAGAGCGCAAACAATATTGAGGCGACTACTATTACTACTACCGATAAATTTAATATTCGATACATTTCATTTACTCTTTTTATATTTTATACAAGTCTTAATGCCTGATAAACATTAGTTCTTTTTAAAACAGGAACACAAATGATAAATAACAACACACCTATAGCATTAGCAGCGATATCTGCTAATGACGTATCTCTACCCGGAACAAATCCCTGCGCATACTCTATCAAGCCACTATAAACTAATATCAACACAGATTTAATCAACAATTGCTTACTAGACTCCCATGAGAAATCAAACATCATGATTAGCAGAAAATAACTAATACAGTGTATTAATTTGTCATTCCATATAACCGGCACTCCATGCCCGGAAGATGATAGTGATAACAGCATCGATAACAATATCATTGAGGCAAATACAATCCGAAATAACATTTTCAAAACAACATAGCCTCTATACAAGTTAAACTTTAATCATGATTAGATAGTTGCGATAAATGAAGGTTCACCCACACCTGAGCTTCTTGTAAAAATCCACTAATGTATCAAGACTATAAGCTGCATTTGCCGGACTAGGGTTTGGGCTAATAAATACTTTTGAATTGATAATATCAACATCATTAAAGCCCCATTTCCAGTTGTTCTTAACACCATAGGCATAATACATAAATTTATTCATAGCGATTTTCCCATGAAACCACACTAAATCAGGCGCATAGCATTGTATCTTTTCACGCAATACAGGTGCATCAGACTTGAAATCACTAGCTCGCAATTCGTGCCCCATAGCACTTACACGTTTTGCCACATCGGTAAAACCAATGGCATATTGTTTTAACAAAAGTGTATGAATATCCCGGGTTGGTATAATTTCAGTATCAATGATTTCAGCTTTATTAAATGCTTTCCAGAAACGATTACGAGGATTGGCAAAATAAAAACCTAGCTTTGCAGATGGAATCGAAGGATTTAAGCCAACCGACAAAATCTTTAACCCATAATCTATATAATCAGGTAAACAAGTTTTATTATTATTTACATCGGACATATCTTTGTATTTTAAAGTACTATCTTCTACATTATAAGATATAACCCAGTAGGCCCTTTAAAGCAGCTATTTTGGAGTACGACAGTGAATAAGACATATGAAATAACCACTATGGAATTAGGCCCGATGGAGAATTTCGTCTATTTGGTTACTGATCTTAAAACCAACCATGCCGCCGTAATTGATCCTGCATGGGATACTAAAAAAATTATCCAGAATGCTCAATCTAAAGACATAAAAATCACTGATATATTACTCACTCATAGTCATCATGACCATATCAATGGCGTTGAAGACATCCTCAACCTCTCAGACCCACGACTGCACATATTAAAAGATGAAGCAGATTTTGGAGAAATCAATCTCGGCAAACCCGCTTTGCATTATGGTGGGGACACACTAAAAATTGGTAGCACTGAGATAACTATACTTCACACACCAGGACATACTCCCGGTTCAGCATGTTATTTAATTAATAATATCGACATTATTACTGGTGACACATTATTCGTATTTGGTTGTGGACGATGCGACCTTCAGGGTGGAGACCCAGAGCAGATGTTTGCCACTTTGAAGAAAATGAAAACTGAGCTTGATCCTGACACCGTTATTCACCCCGGCCACAATTACGCCAGCAAAGATACTTCAAATTTTGGCGAACAAATATCCGGCAATCCATTTCTACATTTTCATTCATGTGACGATTTTGTCGAATACCGCATGCACACGCATGATAAAACCCGTCATACTCCATACCATCCAATCACAGCAAAAGAATTACTAAAATAAGTAATTTTTTGTAATTAACACGACTTTTGCAAGGTCTTATAATTTAATAACGCAGAGAAACAGCAAATACGCTGTCATTAAATGTTTACGTTAATATTTAAATTAGTTTTTTGTAGATCTGATAAAGGAAAACAAACGTGGAAAACCCAAAAGTTACTCCAAAAATATCTGGTGTTGTACTTGTAGCAGCAGGCATATTAAACGTCTGTAAAAATGACCGCAGATACAGCTGAAGTTGCTTCTAGAAATTATAAAAGGTTTCTTTAAGTGAACACAAAATTTCTTGGTTTTGGCGTAGGCCTAAGAACTGACCACTACCAATATGTTGTTGACAACAAACCCGATGTTGACTGGTTTGAAGTTATATCAGAAAACTTCATGGTGGAAGGCGGCAAGCCTAAATATTTTCTACATTCTGTTAGAGAAAATTATCCTATTGTTATGCACGGCGTATCGATGTCTATTGCAGGCACTGATCCATTAAACATGGATTACCTGAAAAAATTAAAAACCTTATCTTCTGAAGTACAACCCGAGTGGGTATCTGATCATTTGTGTTGGACTGGCGCCCAAGGTTTAAATAGTCACGACTTATTACCTGTTCCATACAATGACGAAGTCATTACACATATTGTTGATCGCATCCAACAAGTACAAGAAATTTTAGACAGGACATTAGTATTGGAAAACGTTTCTAGTTACCTCACTTATAACCAGTCTGAAATGGAAGAATGGGATTTCATTAATGCCATTGCTGATCGTGCTGGCTGTAAAATACTACTGGACATTAATAACATTTATGTCAGCTCACGCAATCATGAATTTTCAGCGCACACTTTTTTACACTCAATCAAAGCAGAACATATTCAACAGTTTCATTTGGCTGGGCATAGTGATTATGGTGATTATGTCATTGATACTCATGATCATGATGTGCCACCGGCAGTATGGGACTTATATGCTGATGCAGTGAAAAAATTTGGCTTAATCAGCACATTGATCGAAAGAGATGACAATATTCCACCATTTGAAGATTTACATGCCGAGATGATACAAGCACGAAAAATCGCAAATAATGCTCTAGCCTCGAATTAATAATTGGAGCAATGATGCACAACTTGTGTCTATCAAAGTCAGACTCAATCATTTACATTATTAGTCATTGCATTTCTAACAACGAGCCTATCGATAATATACATCGCCGTAAGCAATTAATTTGACTGGCTGAATCACGGCCAAGTAACTTTAATTATTACTTAGTAATAATGATTGTTAATTCTTACCTTCTGAAATGGCCACTAGCACGTCAATCATTTCATCAGCTTCACCAATATAAGGCGCTATATGTAAATTAACATCATTATATTGTTTCTTCTTCATATTGATTATTTCAGGCACATCCTCATGCACATGTCGCCCCGCAGACAAAAAGTATGGAAGAATCGTGATATCTGTAGCCCCCTGCATGACCAATTTATCAATTCCGTCTTGTATGGAGGGTTCTGCCAATTCCAAAAATGCATAAGCCGTTTGAGCATACTGATGCTTAACTCTGCAACTCAAAGATTCTGCCACTACGGCAATTTCAGCATTGGACTCAGTACGACGACTCCCATGGGCAACAAGCAATAAAGATTTCATTGGATAAAACGGGTCTTCAGCAGTTATTAGGTGACGTTATTCAACCACTTGAAGCGCTCTGAGACAAGGCAGAGATAGCAGTCTTGTACTATATATATCAAGGACATAAAAAAACCCGCAGTAATAAATTACTGCGGGTCAGCTTCAGAAGGAGAGAAACTACGGAATTAATTATAGATTGTAGGGGAAAAATTACTTTACACGTTATCGGTCGAAATCGACCGTTTAACAGGAATCACTATGAAGTTTTAGGTGAATTAACATTAAGTTTTGTAAGATTGGACTCATCAGCATCCCCACGGCGCAATTGGTCAGCCTTATAGATCACCATGGCAACACCTTGCTCATCAATTCTTATAACGATACCTGACATTCTTTGCATATCTCGTACTGTGCCATTTTCACGTACCACAATGACTTCAACACGACGTCCTTTCTGAAGATCATGATTATTTGGTAGATTCACGTATAGCCCCCCATCACTGACGTTGCCTTGCTTTGACTTCAATGTCGGCTTACCAGGGCGTTTGATTATCACTTCACCATCGATAGGTTCTCGCTTACTACGAGGATAATGCATACTATTTTCCGTTAATTTAGACAAATTGACCAATTCCCAGCCTTTTTAGAGGCTATCCACAGGCTACTATAAAATACATCTATGAGTTGGAGGTATTCCGACAATATTCCCAGATTCAAGCCTATGCGGTCGCTCAAACTGTGGTAAATAATTAATATTTACAATTAAGACTCCACCCACTTTCTAAACGTTTTCCAATCTGCATCTAGAATTTCTATGTTACTTCTATCGACACTATCAAAGTGACGTCGTGTGAGCAGAAAACTCACAAAAGGTAATTGGTAAAATACTATAGCTAACAGCATAAATGCCGCTCCTATCCAAAATGAAGAGTTCTCCAGTGTCACTACTTTTGTGTACCAAAACAGCGCAGAAGCCACAATTAAGACAGCCACCAGGCCAGAAGTCAGATTGCGATTGATTTTAAGAAAATATTGTTTAACGTCTGCTGGATTATTGCTCATATTATTAATAGCTTTTGTATATAGTGATCACTAAATCATCTAACTGAAGTGTAAGATTACACTGTGTATACATGGTCTAATAGTTATTATAGCCAACACATTAAAGCAACATGAAACTATCTAAATCACGCAGAACTCTCTTATTAGCCTTATTTGGCTTTGGAGGATTTGTCTATTTACAGATACTATCTGGCAAGAGCAAACAATTATATACAGCAGCAAGTGACATTGAAACGTTAGAGCTCAGCGATAAAGAATGGAAGCAAAGATTATCCGAGGATGCTTATCATGTGCTAAGAAAAGGTAAAACTGAATTACGCCGGTCGAGCCCATTAAACAGAGAGTGGCGACCTGGGGTATATTTCTGCCAAGGCTGTAACTTAGATCTTTTTACTTCAGAAATGAAGTATGAAAGTAATACTGGCTGGCCTAGTTTTACCGATCATATCCGCGGACACTTAGTGACCTATACTGATTTGTCTGCAATTCCACCACAGAGAGGTTATAAATGTGCACGTTGTGAGGGGCATCATGGCCATTTATTCATGGATGGACCATTACCAACAGGAGAACGTTGGTGCAACAATGGTATCTCATTGCATTTTGTGGCTACGTAAAGAATTGTGAGGATCTACAAACTAATACAGCTAGAAATATTGCTATTATGCGTTGGTGATAAAGACTACTAGCAGCCCTAAACTTACTACAAGATAAATACTCAAGCCAAAGGTAAATTTATTGCGTTTTTGATGATCAACGATAAGTGCTCCTGACTTCAGTTCCTGAGAACGTTCAAAACCATTGAACATCACTAGCAAACCGGCAAACCAAGCAACGATGACCGCACTTGTTAACAACATAAATAAATTCCTTGAGATAGCTACTTAAAAATTACGAATTCAGATTAGCATGGTGTCCTAAAATACGATGTGATCGGATTAACATTTTTTATTTAGATTTTAAGTAGATAGAACATTTTTCAGATAGAATTTTTTACAGGAAAAAACAAGTTAACACCGTATATCTCACTAATTGTTGGTGAGTTTTTCGCCAAACAACTATCACTTAATTCAAAATTAAATGAATTCACAAATATAAAGAGATTTAACATGATTGAAGCACAAATTTTTAATTAAACACCTCAAATCATTCAGCCAGCAGTTAATTATAAAGAGACCTGAATCAAGGCCAATACCATTGAAAGGAGAAGTGCTTGAAGACGCCGTCTATAAGAGAGAAATGCAAAAATATTAGCCACATTTTTCTGACCAAAAATTGCATTTGGCAAAGCCTGTTTAATTACAGAAATTGGAGCTGCAGGTTTAAAAGAATAATGAAGTAAATAAGGCCACTAAGTTTGCGTGTATTTGTGTTAGTGATACTATTCTTATACGAGTAGACGAGAACATTAGATATAGTCTATTCACCTACCAATACAGATAGAAAATAATAATATCGACATAAATTTAACCAGGAGGAGATTGCGATGATAAAACCGCATGGAAGTGCACAGCTCACCCCACTTTATGTGGAAAATGATGAGCAGCGTGCTGCACTATTAAAGGAAGCAGAGACGCTACCTAGATTACTAGTCAATTCTGCCACCGCGGCAAATGCAGTTATGCTTGGTGCCGGATATTTTACTCCCCTAGCAGGCTACATGAATAAGGCGGATGCCATTTCAATTGCCAATAACCTGCATACAAGTACTGGCCTATTTTGGCCAACACCCGTATTAAATTTATGTGAAGACGTTTCCAAAATAAGCGGACACAAAAGAATTGCTTTACTGGATCCAAACGTAGATGGAAACCCAGTTATCGCTATACAAACAGTTGATAACATTGAGCAACTCAGCGATGAAGAATTAAATCTCATTACTGAAAAAGTCTACGCCACTAAAGATAAACAACATCCCGGTGTAGCTACTTTCACTTCTCTTGGTAATTACGTAGTTTCAGGACCGGTAGAAGTATTGAATTTCAGCTATTTCGAAACAGATTTTCCTGGCACCTTCAGAACTGCAGGACAAATTCGTTCAGAAATTGAAGAACGAGGTTGGAATAAAACTGTTGCTTTCCAAACGCGTAATCCTATGCATCGTGCTCATGAAGAGCTATGCAAGATGGCCAAAGAAGCTACACATGCAGATGGAGTACTCATACATATGTTACTAGGCCAACTAAAGCCTGGTGACATCCCTGCTCCTGTGCGTGATGCAGCCATCCGTAAGATGGTGGAATTATACTTCCCTACAAACACTGTGATGATAACAGGCTATGGCTTTGACATGCTTTATGCTGGCCCTAGGGAAGCGGTATTACACGCTGTGTTTAGACAAAATTGTGGTTGCACACATTTCATTATCGGCCGCGATCATGCTGGTGTTGGAGATTACTATGGCGCATTTGATGCACAAACGATCTTTGATGATCAAGTACCCAATGGTGCATTAGAAATAGAAATTTTTAATGCTGACCATACTGCATATTCAAAGAAACTAGATAAAGTTGTCATGATGCGCGACGCACCTGATCATAGTAAAGAAGACTTTGTGTTGCTTTCTGGCACTAAGGTTCGTGAGATGTTAGCAGCCGGTGAAGACTTACCTATGGAGTTCGCCAGACCTGAAGTTGCTAAAATTCTCATGGAACATTACCAAAATAGTTAGACATAAAAAAAGCGCTTCCAATTATGGAGGCGCTTTTTTAAATATTGAGATTTATTTAAATGAATGTCATCAAGGAGCTATTTAATCTAGCTTCAAATAGCTTCAACGACTCTTCATCTTCAGACAATATCGCTAATGTACCTTTATTGGTATTCATTAGGACCCCCTTGAAAAAATGATCGCTAATACGCACACTTTTTTCATTGTCCAACTCTTTCGGGAAAACAATTAATGTCACTGGTGCATTCTCACCAGCAAACACGATATGCACGCCCACTTGATCTTGAATTACGCAGTTACCAGCATGCGTAGCATAACCAATATTTTCGTTAGCTCTCACACCATGAGGTTTTAACAACTGATTAAGACTTTCAAGTGTGACATGGCCTTTATCTTCCAATACCCATAGTTCTTCATGAGCATGCTCTAAAATCACTTCAGCTATTGCAGGAGGTGTATTAATGGTAGACACAATTGACACAGCAAAAACAAGTATGACACTAGCCGCTATTGCACTCCATCGAAATTTGTTTGCACCTTCTTTTTCTTTTTTCTTGTTAAGATTATGCTCAACTAATATGCGAGCAGCCAACCCTTCAGGGACATCTACATCTACTGCTTTTTTAAGTACAGAATTGAACTTCAACTGTTTCTCGTAAAAAGATTTACACGTTGGACAACCATTAACATGGCTCACAAAAGCACTACTCTTATCTGTAATATCGGTAGTAATAATGCGTCTCGCCGCCAAGCAATTCATGTCATCCATAACTATATTGAGACCACATTGGTCTCATCCTCTTCAAGTAGCTTTCTTAATTTTTGTCTGGCTCTAAACACTCGTGTCATTACCGCGCCAGGTTTAGCATTTATGATGGTAGCGATCTCATCACATGAATACCCACCGATGACTTGTAACACCAATGGCTCGGCATATGATGCTGGCAATTGTCGCAGTGCGGCACGAACGGCTATATTGTCTACATTTGCGAAATCATCATCTACAGTTGCAAACACTTCCACCATTTCATCATCTAAGGTGGTTAATTCTGCTTGAGAACTTTTTTTCTCAAACCGACGTGCATTCTCACGTCGAAGGATAGTAAAAAGCCAACTTTTTGCCGCATTAGCATCTTTTAGTGAATCAATTGCTCGCCAGGCACGTAAAAATGTCTCTTGCACCAAATCTTCAGCAATCGCACTGTCCTTGCTCAACCAATATCCGTATCTATAAAGATCTTTCGAATAGGCGTGAACCATGGACTCAAACCCTTGCTCTTTTGTATTCATAACTCTAAGACCTGACTGATCAAGACTATCTTTCATAATATTTTCAATTTAGACGATTAATATCACACAAATCGACATACGGGGAGCTCCTCCAAGCTTAGGATGCAAAAGATCTTTAAAACGCAGAAACTCAGCATTATCCTGTACGAAGATTCAGTTCCTGCTAGGTCCCTTTAATTATACGTAGTATATTGCACACAATCGTAAGACTATTTATTATTGACAGACAGACAAATAACACTATTTTAACTGGGGTAATTAATTATGGTATGTAACGTAGGCGATACAGAGAGGATGGCAAGAATACTTATTGGACTCTTAATTATTACAATTGGCTTTATATTTTCATCCTGGTGGGGTGTAATTGGAATCATACCAGTATTCACTGGAGTAATGGGATGGTGCCCAGCGTACTTACCTTTTAATATTTCTACTAACTAGATTAGCGATTTAAATGCAATTAAGTTTCATGAATATGTAAATTATGATTTATATACCGCCCTGTTAATTTTTAGGGCAATACATTGGAAGTAACATAGCTTGGAGATTTAGCATGTTTGGAATAGGAAAAAAGAAGGACTTCACCGCAACTATTGTCAATTCTGGTCAGAGTTTTGAAGTTAAGGGCGGAATCAATTTACTTCAAGCTGCATTGAATGCAGGTATCGAGTGGCCACATGATTGTCGCGTTGGCAGCTGTGGCTCATGTCGGGCAACTATTAAGAGTGGAAAAGTTAAGGCATTAAATGATTTTTCTTACGTACTTGATGGAGAACAGCTAAAAAATGGAATGGTTTTAGCTTGCCAGTCCAGACTTCAAAGTGACATTGAAGTTGAAGTAGATTTTGAGCAAGGCGCTATAAATTAAACAGTTTAAATCAAGCACGAGCAAATACTCGTGCTTGATACACAATTAAATTTAACTAATCCTATTTTTATTTATTAGCTTAGCAATATGATAGTTAAGCAATGTTTTATCGTTATCAGATAAAACTTCTCTGCGCTCTTCTAATACTTTCTTCATTTCGCGTGGATTAATTACTTGAACTACCACATGTTCGCGTGGCGCTCTTACAAACCATTTAGGGAAAACCACCAAACATTCGACGTCAATTGGCTTACCAAGACTTGCATAGAGCTTATTTTCGATCCATTGCTTAACTGTCTTTAAAGGTTCAATAGGATTCGCATCAGGTCGATATCCATTGAGAAGAATTTGCTCATTGCCGTAGTTTATTATCGCCTCATCATTCGAAGGCGTTATCCAGTCACACACATTAATTAACACTATGCCCGTTTGATTCGCAATTACATAATCGACCTTCTCCTTACCCACCACAACATCTTTGTAGACTGAACTTCCGGTTTGGTCACTATGCTCTTTAATGATGTTTGCTAATAATGGTTCCCCACGCTTGCCCAAGTATAAAAAACGGAAGTGGTCTTTATAATCTGCTAGTTGATAAACAACAAAAACCAAAGATGCCACAAACAATCCAAAAATAACGATAGGCATTGGGGGAATATCCATATACCAGCGATATATTTCTAACAATAAGAAAGCAAACAAGAACCCTGTAATCAAAAAATAAGGGCGAATCCTCTGATCTAACTTTTCACGTACAATACTATCTTGATGATTTACTCGAGGTTCTTCGAGCACGTCATTATACTCAGCTGCATTT
Source organism: Gammaproteobacteria bacterium (assembly GCA_033344735.1). Taxonomy (NCBI): domain Bacteria; kingdom Pseudomonadati; phylum Pseudomonadota; class Gammaproteobacteria; species Gammaproteobacteria bacterium. The sequence goes on along the minus strand of JAWPMW010000001.1, from coordinate 357,542 downwards.
TCCGATTGCATATTACTCACCATGTTAATTATTCAAAAATTTATATAATTATTATCATCGCTTTACGTAAGCAAAAACGATGTTCGACTCCAATGGCAAATAACATAGCAATCAATAACATAGCGTTATTATGGAAACTGATGAGCGTATTTAGGTGTTGGTTAAATGGATCAAAGAAAAATTGAAGCTACTATTCATTACTATCAATGGAAATGCAGCGCATAGTTAGCATAGATTAAAAATCTCTACAAAAAACAACAATACTCACCAAAATTCAGATAGTTAATAGTCACAAGACAAATGGATTAAGTCATTTACGAGAAAAAGCAATATTCCTTAAATCTACTTGCAAAAAAGTGTACTCATTCATAGTTTCCAATATCGTTCTGCAATAACATCCGCTTACTAATACTTAATATTTCGCAAATCTAGCAATAAAACAGAACTAAGCTCATGCCCAATAAATTATTATTCCTAGAATTCAATGAAATATGCATTGATTTAATAGACTCATGGATAGCTGAAGGAAGATTGCCGAATTTCAGTAAATTACGTAATGATTCTATGTATTTCAATACTTTATCTGATGAGCAAACTACGAATTTAGAACCATGGATTCAATGGCATTCAATCCATGTCGGCAAATCATATAATACTCATAAAGTGTTTGAGCTTACTGATGGCACTAGATGTAAATTTGAGAATATCTGGCAAGCCATAAAAAACGATGGTCATAATGTTGCATCTATAGGATCAATGAATGTAAAAGCATTCACCGGAGAACAATGTGCATATATTCCAGACCCATGGTGTAATAGCCAAAAATCTCACCCTGAAGAATTGCAGCAACCATATAATTTTATATCTGAAAGTGTCATAGGCCATTCTAATAACAATAAAAACAGCGTATCAGACAACCTGAAAACTTTAATCAGCCTATGGAAAAATGGTTTAAGCAGCAGCACCCTACTTCAAATCATAAAACAGCTGATTCTACAAAAAACCAATCATAAAAAGCATAGCTGGAAAAGTGCAACATTACTCGACTTGATACAACTTGATCTAGCAAAAAAAGTTATAAAAGATAAGGATCCAAAATTTATTTCATTCTTCTCAAATAGCGTTGCTCATTACCAACATGCCTATTGGCGTTACCTTCAACCGGAAAAATTCTCAAGCAATATTGGCAAAGAAAACTACAATCTCTATAAAGATGCAATTTATTTCGGATATTCAAAACTAGATCAATTGCTAGGAAAATTTATGACGATTGCAGAAAAGCATGACTATAAATTAGTCGTCTGTTCTGCATTAAGTCAACGCCCATATTTAGCATACGAAAACTCTGGCGGCCGGCACTACTACCGCCTGAAAGATGAATTATCTTTTTTAAGCCAGCTAGATATCGATGCCAATCAAGTTGAGATCCATCCTATAATGGCTCAACAATACAAATTGACAATTAAAGATCCTTCCAAAACTGATTACTACGTAGAATTGTTATCACAAGTCAAGATGGCTGATGAAGATACCCAAGTGTTTGATGTAACATATGAAGAAACTGGAATTCTCAATTTTGGCAGTCAAATATTTAGTGCAATCGGGGATGATGCTGAAATAGTTGTTAAAGACAGACGCATTAAATTCTATGATTCACTTTACAAAATGGAAGACATCAAGAGTGGCGAGCATGATCCTTCCGGCCTACTATTCTTACCAAAAGATGTAAGTTATACCAAGCAGCCTGACACTATCATTTCCATTCTAGACATAACACCAACACTCCTCGATATATTTGGTGTTACGCCATCAAATAAATTTAAAGTCACGTGCGAGGGACAGTCCTTAGTCTCGAATTAACTAAAGCTAACTATATTTTTATATTTTCGTGTTTGATTACATGGGCTAAGGCATCTTCAAGTATCGCTCGTGATTGTGCTGACGTAGCATGCAAATAGGCATGCAAATTTGCATCTTGTTCATTCTTACTCTCACATTCAGCACTATATATCTCAAAAGATACCAAGCTATTAATAAGATCTGACAAATGCTTTGGGCACTCACATTGTATAGATGATGATATTCTAGCCAAGCTACCTAATTGTTTAGAACTGTAACGTCGAGTAGGTATAGAATCTTCTAAGTACACTGTAGAATTTTGAGTAGCAATTAAATTTTTAGAATCACCACCAGCACGGTCCATACACAATCTAGCCAATTCATGTACATCGATAGATGAGCGTATGGCACTCACTTGGGGACTTTGCAATTGATTAATTTCTATTTGCGACCCAAATCCATACAAAACAATCACATGCCAAACACCCATTTCTTTAAGCAATGTAGACACGTATTTTCTGACCTCTTCATTAATTGTGGGCCGCTCTATAATTGCCACATGCACCAATGAATTTGGTTGTGTTTTATCCCAACTTTCTATGGAATCAACATGCCCAAGTAACTCTATGCCGTTAAAGTCAGACATACCATCAAGTACTCTCAATGGAAAATCTTCTCCTAATAGTAATACCCGACATGACTGGCTATTTGAAATCTGTTGATTATCATTAGCTTTTCCTAAATTAGAACCTAGCTCACTTAACTGCACACTATTTTCCCATTTACTTTTTAGCTCATGTAGAGACAGTCGTGCAATTGTACCAATTGAATTTCCTGCATCAGATAAGTTTTTTAGCAGAAATAACTTCGATAGATCATCACTACTATAAACACGGTCACCCGATTCAGATCGACTTGGCACAATCGCTTGGTATCTCCTTTCCCACGCTCTTAGTGTTTCAGTTCCTATTCCTGTGATCTTAGAAACAGCACCGATCTTATATTCATCTTTACAAATTTGAGAATCCATTATAATTTTCCTCGTATATTTACAATTTATGTACAATAAACACATAACCAGTATTTGTACATATCTAATAATCTATACGAACATTAATGTACATATTTTGTTTATATAATATCAATGCAGCTGCCAGATTTGTACGATTTTATGCATTTAATGTTTTTAAACTTAAGTCAATCAAGCATTAATCAATCGCTGAAAACCTTTCAAACCTAATAAATTGAATTAAATATGCACCAATTTAAATCATTATAAATTCGGCTTGCACTAAAGTCGGACATTCCAATCATATTAAATTAATGAAGTAATACATAAGAAGAGCTAGATATTTGATAAAATTATATAATAAATTCAATAAGTTAATAAACTTAGTTAGTAATATCTTTACTAAATATATTTTGTGGCACAAATCGTGAACCTACCAAACTAAGGGCATTACGCACAATGACAATGCATCTATGCACATGAACTTGATGTAAGCCCTGTTTAGAACTTTGAATATTAACCACTGGAGAATTTAATGAAAAAGTTGAGTTTGTGGTCTGTGTTATGTGTTGCGATGATTGCATGGTCATCAAACGCATTCTCAGACACTATTAAAGTAGGCGTACTTCATTCCTTATCAGGAACCATGGCAATTAGTGAGACAACACTTAAAGATACTGTATTAATGATGGTAGAAGAACAAAATAAGGCTGGCGGTCTTTTAGGCAAGCAGTTAGAAGCGGTAGTAGTAGATCCTGCCTCTGATTGGCCTTTGTTCGCTGAAAAAATGCGTGAGCTAATTGAAGTTCATGAGGTCGATGTGATTTTTGGTTGCTGGACATCAGTTTCCAGAAAATCTGTACTTCCTGTTGTTGAAGAATTAAATGGACTTTTATTCTATCCAGTCCAATACGAAGGTGAAGAGTCTTCTAAGAACGTCTTTTACACAGGAGCTGCACCTAACCAACAAGCGATTCCAGCAGTTGACTATCTAATGGATGGTGGCGTTGAACGTTGGGTTTTAGCAGGAACAGACTACGTCTACCCTCGCACTACCAACAAAATTCTAGAGTCATATCTAAAGCTTAAAGGTGTAGATGAGAAAGACATCATGATCAATTACACACCTTTCGGTCACTCTGACTGGCAGACAATTGTTTCTGACATCAAGCAATTCGGTTCAGCCGGCAAGAAAACAGCAGTTGTTTCCACCATTAATGGTGATGCAAATGTGCCGTTTTACAAAGAGCTGGGCAACCAAGGTATGTCAGCAGAAGATATTCCAGTAGTTGCATTCTCTGTTGGTGAAGAAGAACTTTCAGGTATTGATACTGCACCATTAGTTGGTCACCTAGCTGCTTGGAATTATTTCCAAAGCGCTGAAAGTGATGAGAATGATAAGTTCATCGAAGCATGGCAAACATTTATTGGTAACGAAGATCGTGTTACCAATGACCCAATGGAGGCAACATACATTGGCTTCAAAATGTGGGCACAAGCAGTCGAAACAGCTGGCACTACAGAGGTAGATAAAGTTCGTCCCGCAATGTATGGATTAGAAATTCCAAACTTAACTGGCGGTACTGCAGTAATGAATACTAATCATCACTTATCTAAGCCTGTCTTAATTGGTGAGATTCAAGATGATGGCCAATTTGAAATTGTTTGGTCAACAGATAGCGAAGTTATCGGTGATGCTTGGACTGACTATCTTCCGGAAAGCGCAGTAATCGTGTCTGATTGGTCTGATCCTGCAATCAACTGCGGTAACTACAATACCGAGACCAAGAAATGTTCCGGTCAAAATTACTAAATTATAATTAGTTAACCTTGTACTCTCGGTACAAATTGGGCGCTCCAATATTGGAGCGCCCTTTTATAATAATAATTAAAATGCTGTCAAAATTAACATTTATCTTGTTACTCTCTTCTCTGCTAGCAGGGTTATCTCTTGCAGACGAAAATAGTACTAATGACTCAAAGTTAAACTTTTCTGACTTAGTCGCAAGCTTGACAACTAAAAAGTTTGATGAAAAAGAAGTCATCATAAAAAATATACAGCAATCAGGGCATAAACGATCTCTAACCATTTTATCTAAATTATTAGATGGAAAACTTTATTATAAGAAAGACGATAAATTAATAGTCATTGCAAACATTCAAAACAAAACAGCTAGCATTATAAACGCCAGCAGCGGTGAACCACTTGGAGACATCGCCAAAAAGAAACTTAAAAAAGTTGGTATCAACAACAAGTTAAGACGCGCCTTAAATTCTTCCATTGCCCAATTAAGCTTAGCTGATAGTAATCCCAAAGTCAGAAAATCTGCTGCAGTAGAAATGTTCAAGAATATGGATGACGAAACATCTGAAATATTAGAACAACGACTCGGCGTGGAAAAAGATAAAAATGTCATTAGCGCATTGCAAACAGCAATATATATCAACCAATTAAACGCGCCTGTTCACGAAGAAAAAATTATTGCTATCGAAGCACTATCTGACTCACTTTACCCTGAAGTACGCGTGGCGTTAAAAGAACTTGAAAAAAATCTTTCTGGAAATACACAAACTCTAAAATCTCAATCATTGCTTAAATCAACACGCACTTCATTGACAAAAATTGAATCTAGAGTGGGTATATACAAACAAATTGAAAATATATTTTTCGGTGTTAGCTTGGGATCAGTGTTATTACTTATTGCGGTTGGCTTAGCAATCACCTTTGGTGTCATGGGAGTAATTAACATGGCTCACGGTGAAATGCTAATGTTAGGCGCTTACACTACTTATATTATCCAGCTAGTACTGCCGAATCATATTGAATACTCAATACTCATCTCAATACCGACTGCCTTTATTTTTACAGGACTTGTTGGTATAGGCATTGAACGTGGCATTATTAGATTTCTCTATGGTCGTCCTTTAGAAACTTTATTAGCCACTTTCGGTATTAGTTTAATCTTGCAACAGGCAGTGCGTACACTTATCTCACCACAGAATCGTGCAGTCTCTACCCCTGACTGGTTGAGTGGTTCACTTGAAATTAATCCAGCTTTATCACTTACCTATAACCGACTCTATATCATAATATTTGCTTTAATCGTCCTTGCCGGACTAATGCTATTACTCAATAAGTCAAGGTTTGGCCTACAAGTCAGAGCAGTGACTCAAAACCGCTCTATGGCAAAAGCGATGGGCATTAGAACCGATTGGGTAGACGCATTCACTTTTGGTTTAGGCTCTGGAATTGCTGGAATTGCTGGTGTTGCACTTAGCCAATTGACTAACGTGGGTCCTAACTTAGGTCAAACTTATATTATTGATTCATTTATGGTCGTCGTATTTGGCGGTGTAGGGAATTTATGGGGCACTTTATTCGGTGCAATGACTTTAGGAATTGCAAATAAATACTTGGAACCATTTTCTGGCGCTGTGTTAGCAAAGATAATCGTACTGGTATTTATTATCTTATTCATACAAAAAAGACCACGAGGCATGTTTGCCTTGAAGGGTCGCTCAGTTGACAGCTAACACTATGGAAAAATCTCTTATACAACGGTTACTACTGTCTGACACAGGAAGCAAAATACTCACAATAGTGATTGTTATTTCTGCCATCATAGTTCCTGCATTAAACTTACTTACGCCGGTAGATTCTGTTCTACATATATCAACCTATACAGTAACTTTATTAGGCAAGTATTTATGTTATGCCTTATTGGCTCTATCAGTTGATTTGGTTTGGGGCTATTTAGGGATACTCAGCCTAGGACATGGTGCGTTCTTTGCGTTAGGCGGCTATGCCATGGGCATGTATTTAATGCGTCAAATTGGTGATCGAGGTGTATATGGTAACCCACTTTTACCAGACTTTATGGTGTTTTTAAACTGGGATTCACTTCCTTGGTACTGGCTTGGCTTCAATCATTTCTCAATGGCACTATTAATGATATTGCTAGCTCCTGGAATTCTTGCTTTCGTTTTTGGCTGGTTAGCATTCCGTTCGCGTGTCACTGGTGTGTATTTATCTATCATGACACAAGCGATGACTTATGCACTAATGTTAACTTTCTTTCAGAATGATTTTGGATTTGGTGGTAATAACGGATTAACTGATTTCAAAGAGATATTGGGATTCAACCTGCAAGACAACACCACACGATGTGCATTATTTTTTACATCTGCTGTTGCATTGTTATCTGGTTACGCATTATGTAAATACATTGCTCAGTCTCGTCTTGGAAGTCTAGTTATGGCGATTCGAGATTCAGAGAGTCGCGTGCGATTTATGGGTTATCGTGATGAACATATAAAATTATTCATCTTTGTTGTATCTGCCTTATTAGCAGGAATTGCCGGTGCATTATATGTACCACAAGTCGGTATTATTAATCCAAGTGAGTTTGCACCTATCCGTTCAATCGAGCTTGTTATATGGGTTGCCATTGGTGGTCGAGGCACATTGTATGGAGCTGTACTAGGAGCATTTGTTGTCAATTATGCAAAAACATTCTTTACTGCATGGGCACCTGAAGCTTGGTTATTTATATTAGGCAGCATGTTCGTGTTCGTAACGGTATTTATGCCAAAAGGATTAGTCGGAATTTACAATCAAGTCATCACTCGCAATACTAAAAATAAATCGATCAAACAATCGCTTGCCAATATGAAGAAATCATAATGGATAAAAATGAATCTATATTATATTTGAATAATGTCTCTGTTAGTTTTGACGGATTCAAAGCGATCAATGAACTGAGTCTTTACATAGACAAGAATGAACTACGTTGCATAATTGGCCCTAATGGTGCTGGCAAAACAACCATGATGGATATTATTACTGGTAAAACAAATCCAGACGAAGGCGAAGTCTATTTTGGAGATCACATAGACTTAACCACTAAAGATGAAGCAGAAATTGCCAATTTAGGCATTGGTCGAAAATTTCAAAAACCTACTGTATTCGAGAATCACAGTGTATTTGAAAATTTACAACTTGCTCTAGAAGGTCATCGCAATATATTAAGCAATTTGTTTTATAAACTGAGCGAAGATCAACGCAACAAAATTGATTATTCACTAGAAACTATTGGCCTTGAATCTGAAAAATATAGAATGGCTGGCGAATTATCTCATGGGCAGAAGCAATGGTTAGAAATCGGCATGTTAATCACCCAGAATCCCCAAGTGCTTCTAGTTGATGAACCTGTTGCAGGAATGACACACCAGGAATCTGAACGCACAGCTGAATTACTTACATCTCTCGCTGAACGACATTCAGTAGTTGTTGTGGAACATGATATGGAATTTGTTAGATCTATTGCAAAACGAGTTACCGTATTACACCAAGGATCTGTCCTCGCTGAGGGCAGCATGGATAAAATCCAAAGCGATCCTAAAGTGATTGAAGTTTACTTGGGAGATTAATATGTTAAAAGTTTCTTCAATCAATCAATACTATCGAGAAAGCCACACACTATGGGATCTATCATTAGACGTTCCCGAAGGGAGTGTGACTTGTCTAATGGGTAGAAATGGTGTCGGCAAAACCACCTTACTGAAATGCATAATGGGATTAGAATCTACTACTGATGGGTCTATTCAATTTAAAGATATAGATATCACTAGATTAAATGCTGAAAAACGCGCCGTTCATAAAATTGGTTATGTACCACAAGGTAGGGAAATATTTTCTCAACTGACTGTGGAAGACAATTTAAACACTGGCTTAGTTGCAAATAAATCCAAGCAATTACCATCAATTATCTTTGAGTTATTTCCTGTTCTAAAAGAAATGTTGCACCGAAGAGGTGGAGATTTATCTGGTGGTCAACAACAACAACTAGCACTTGGTCGCGCATTGGCCATTGAACCCGAATTATTAATACTTGACGAACCAACTGAAGGGATACAACCAAACATAGTTCGTGAAATAGGCGACATTATACAAAAATTAAATGAAGAACTTGGACTCACTGTACTATTAGTCGAACAGAAGTTACCTTTTGCAAGACGTGTTGCATCAAACTTTTGTATATTAGAAAAAGGTCGTGATGTTGCACAAGGTGCAATGAATGAGTTAGATGATCACTTAATTGATAAATACTTGAAGGTTTAAAATAATTCTAGGAGAAACTTATGCACTCTAAATTAACAAATATTTGCCTTTATTTAACACTAATGATTCTTGCTACACCCGCACTGTCTCATTCCGGACATACAGCTATCTTTCATAGCCATTCAGGCATTGAATACTTTATAGCATTGTTTGTTATTGGCGGCATAATTTACCATTACATTAAGAAATAGTAGACGACAATGATTTCTGCTGCACTGTCATCACAAAATCAAGCCAGCTGGAAAGCAACTCTGGATCTTTGTTTTGCACAAAGAAATAATAAAACAAATCTAACAAGCAAAAAACACTCTGGCCCATTGATAGTTCAAAAACCATTTTATCCTGAGGCAAATGGTTGCTGTCACATTTACTTAATCCATCCACCTGGTGGTATTGTTGGTGGAGACTCACTCAACCTTAGTGCACAACTTGATGAAAATTCACATGCTTTAATCACTACCCCAGCAGCAACCAAGTTTTATCGAAGCACAGGCATACAAGCCAGCCAGAATCAAGTTATCAATCTAAAAGAAAATGCCATATTAGAATGGCTTCCCCAAGAGACTGTTTACTTTAATGACACTAATGCGGCATCAACTACGAGAATTAATCTGAATAAAAGTAATCGTTTTTTTGCATGGGAAATACAATGTTTAGGCTTACCTGCACAACAAGAATACTTTATTTCCGGCCAATGCAGACAAAAATTAGAAATATGGCGAGAAGACAAACCCGTATTACTAGAAACCAATCGTCTCATTGGCGGTGATGAACTTCTTAATGCTAGTTGGGGACTTCAAGGTCATAAATCGGTGGGCACATTTGTCATCAGTGATGGAGACGCAACAATTGATATTGAAACGATCAATACAGAAGCATTAAAGTTTAAGGGCTTGAGCAACTCATACACTTCAATGAATGGCTTATTAATTATTAGGGCAATGAGCGCTTATGCAGAAATAATAAAAAAGTTTTTTGCAGCATTGTGGGAAGTGCTAAGACCACAGATTCTCCAGCTAGAGTCGAGCACACCTAGAATTTGGCATACTTAATTTAACATAGGAACCAGTATGGAATTATCACCAAGAGAAAAAGATAAACTGCTTTTGTTTACAGCAGGCTTATTGGCAGAACGACGCAAGGACAAAGGTATTAAATTAAATTACCCAGAGACAATCGCTTATATATCTTGCGCGATATTAGAAGGTGCAAGAGAGGGAAAGCGAGTAGCTGAATTAATGGAAGAAGGCAGACATCTACTAACACAAGACGACGTGATGGATGGCATCGCCGAGATGGTTCACGATGTACAAGTTGAAGCAACATTCCCTGACGGCACCAAGCTTGTCACCATACATAACCCTATTACTTAAATCCTAGGAATATACATATGATACCTGGCGAACTAATTGCACAATCGGGCGACATTGAGCTTAATCAAGATCGCAAAAAATTAAATATTACTGTTGCCAATACTGGCGACCGTCCTATACAAGTTGGCTCTCACTATCACTTTTATGAAACTAATAGCGCATTAATTTTTAATCGAGAAAGTACTTTAGGTATGCGCCTAGATATTGCTGCAGGCACTGCAGTACGTTTTGAGCCAGGTCAAGAAAGAAGCATTCAATTAGTTGAGATTGATGGAAATAAAATAATTTACGGATTCAATGCCAAAGTAATGGGAAAGGTAAAATAGAATTATGGCTAAAATTAGCAGACAAGCCTATGCAGAAATGTTCGGCCCAACCATTGGTGACAAAGTACGATTGGGCGACACTGATTTATTTATTGAAGTTGAAAAAGACTTTGCAACCTACGGTGAAGAAGTGAAATTTGGTGGCGGCAAAGTTATTCGCGACGGCATGGGACAAAGCCAGTTAAGCTCCAAGGACGTTGTCGATACCGTTATAACAAATGCGTTAATTCTAGATCACTGGGGTATTGTTAAAGCTGATATTGGCATTAAAAACGGGAGAATTTTTGGTATTGGCAAAGCAGGAAACCCTGACATACAACCAAATGTAAATATTGCCATTGGTCCTGGCACAGAAGCGATTGCAGGTGAAGGTCAAATTATTACTGCAGGTGGTATTGATGCACACATACATTTTATTTGCCCGCAACAAATTGAAGAAGCATTAATGACTGGTGTCACTACCATGCTAGGCGGAGGCACGGGTCCTGCAACAGGTACTAACGCAACCACTTGCACACCAGGACCATGGAATATTCATAAAATGCTGGAAGCAGCCGATGCTTTCCCTATGAATTTAGGATTCCTAGGGAAAGGTAACGCTAGTTTACCAATAGCATTAGAAGAACAAGTGACAGCAGGTGCAATGGGCCTAAAGCTACACGAAGATTGGGGAACAACGCCCTCTTCAATAGATAATTGCTTGAGCGTGGCAGAAGAATATGACATTCAAGTGGCTATTCATACTGACACTCTTAATGAATCCGGATTTGTTGAAGATACTATTGCTGCATTTAAAAACCGTGCTATTCACACTTATCATACCGAAGGTGCGGGTGGAGGACATGCGCCAGATATAATTCGTGCTTGTGGCGAAGCCAATGTACTACCATCAAGCACAAACCCTACTCGCCCTTATACTATCAACACAATTGATGAACACTTAGATATGTTAATGGTGTGCCATCACTTAGATACAAAAATTCCAGAAGATGTTGCATTTGCTGAATCAAGAATTCGCAAAGAAACAATAGCTGCAGAGGATATATTTCATGATTTAGGTGCATTCAGTATGATCGCATCTGACTCTCAAGCAATGGGGCGTGTCGGTGAAGTAATTTGTCGCACCTGGCAAACTGCTGACAAAATGAAGAAACAACGCGGACCTCTAGAAGAAGATAGCTCTGATAATGATAACAATCGTGCAAAACGCTATATTGCAAAATACACAATCAATCCAGCGATTACGCATGGTATATCACACGAAGTTGGCTCAATTGAAGTGGGGAAACTCGCAGATCTAGTATTATGGAAGCCTGCATTCTTTGGGGTTAAACCTGCATTAATAGTCAAGGGCGGCTTTATTGCAGCAGCACCAATGGGTGACCCCAATGCATCTATTCCTACGCCACAGCCAGTTCATTATCGTTACATGTTTGGTGCTTACGCTAGTGCAAACTACAAAACCAGCTATACATTTGTATCTCAAGCCGCAATTGATAATGACATAGCAAAACAATTATCTTTGCAAAAAAATTGTATCCCTGTAAAAGATACAAGATCAGTCAGGAAATGCGACATGATCAATAACAGCTATCAGCCAAATGTTGAAGTAGACCCACAGACATACGAAGTACGCGCTGATGGCAAGTTACTAACCTGTGAGCCCGCTGAAGTTGTCACACTAGCACAGCGATATTTTTTATTTTAATCATGAGCACAATCTATAATGATTAAAATTACCAATAAGATCGATACTAATATCAATGCTACATACACATTGACATTACCATTTGAGTCTAGGCAAAAAGCAAGATTACATACTCTATTAGATAGTGGTGAAGAAGCAGGATTATTTTTGCAAAGAGGATTAATTTTGCGTGGCGGAGATAAACTAGAAGCAGAATCAGGCGAGATTATAGAAATCATTTCAGCCAATGAAGAAGTCAGCACTGTCACATGTAAAGACCCTCTACTTCTGATGCGTGCCAGTTACCACTTAGGCAATCGACATGTGCCTTTAGAAGTCAAACCAACATATTTAAGATATCATCACGATCATGTATTAAATGAAATGTTAGAACATCTTAATCTTAACATCAAAAAAGAATCAGCTCCTTTTGAACCTGAGTCTGGTGCATATTCACAAGGCTATGGACAGAAACATATACACACACATGATCATCATCAACACCATCATAATCATGAGTAAACATTCATTATTACAACTGTTGAGAATTTGTAGCCCTACTCTACCAATAGGCAGTTACGCATATTCACAAGGCTTAGAAACAGCATGCCATAATGAATATGTTTCAGATCAAGAAAGTCTATATAAGTGGATAATAGGTCTGCTAGAAAATAGCATGGCATATTTGGACATCCCTATATTCTCAAGACTTTATGATGCACATATGCGACAAAGTTGCGAAGATATACGCTATTGGAATGATTACATTTTAGCATCACGCGAAACTAGTGAACTTTTATTAGAAGACACTCAAATGGGTGGCGCATTAGCAAGACTTCTTGTCGATTTAGGATTAAATGAATCCACCTTTTGGAAAAAAAACCCATGCTCATTATTAACCACGTTTAGTTTAGCCTGCGCTAAATGGGAAATAGAAAAAACAACTGCCACCCAAGGTCTAGTCTGGAGTTGGTGTGAAAACCAAGTTGGCATAGGTGTAAAACTAATCCCCCTGGGGCAAACTAGTGGGCAATTAATTCTATCAGATGTAATGCAGTGCATTAATGATAGTGTAACTCACGGACTGGATATGAACGATGATCTTATCGGTGCAACATGCCCAGGCGCAGTAATGGCCAGCATGCAACACGAACAACAATACACACGTCTTTTTCGCTCATGAATCAAAATATATAATTATGACTACAAATAAACAAGTACTAAGAATTGGTGTAGGCGGTCCAGTAGGCTCAGGAAAAACAGCCTTATTGCGTTTATTATGCATGCATATGCGTGATGACTATCAAATAGCTGCAGTAACCAATGATATATACACACGTGAAGATGCCGACTTCTTAATTCGACATGAAGCGTTAGAAAAAAATAGAATTATCGGTGTTGAGACAGGTGGTTGCCCGCATACTGCGATACGTGAAGATGCTTCAATGAATCTATCAGCAGTAGAAAATTTATGCGATACATTTGAAAATTTAGACTTTGTATTTATTGAAAGTGGTGGTGACAATCTAAGCGCTACATTTAGCCCAGAATTATCTGATCTGACTATTTATGTTATTGACGTGGCAGCTGGTGAAAAAATTCCACGAAAAGGCGGTCCTGGAATCACTAAATCAGATTTATTAATTATAAATAAGACTGACTTAGCACCAATGGTAGGTGCATCTCTAGAGGTGATGGCACGTGATGCTAAAATTATGAGAGGTGATAAGCCTTTCATATTCACAAATTTAAAAGAAGAGAAAGGCCTTGATGAAGTTATTTCGTTCATCAAAAAACATGGGATGATTTAGTTCTCTTCAATCTTGGGAACGGTGTCTTCACGCATCATCTCTAAAGTGCTTGGATACTCAGACTCATCAAATTCATACATTAATGACTCTCGATAGTATTCAACAACTTTATTGATTTTCCCAATCAATTCTTGAGTACTTAAATTTCTGTTCTCTTTTTGCTGATCAAGAAAATCTAAAATAACTTGCTCTAATGTGTTTTTACCAAAATATTCCATACCACTGATTCAATGTTTATAGCTGGTATACAAATAATACTCGCATTAAATCAGTAGTAATGACCAAACATCCCGTAATTTAAAGCGCTCGTACCTATTTTAATTCGCCAATACACTATTTGAGGATTGTCCATGCGTTCTATTGTGTAAAGTTAAAATCAGATCTGCTTCAGAATCTGTTAAGCCACATGCTTCTTGAATTTCATGTTTATCACAACCACGCTTAGCAAGTACAATTGCTGTTGAATAAGGCACTTCTGGTTCATTCGCTTCTGGACGAAGATCCATTGAAGCATTCATATTATCAAATTTACTTTCTAAGTCCTGAATATGTTGCTTCATCAATTGACACTGATCCATTGCCATTGCGTAATCAGCACGCAACCCGTCAATCTGTGATTTCGTAGTAGACTTCTTTGCTACAAAATTATTAAAGATTATGGCTGATATCCTTTCAAGTAATGAAGGTCTTGAAGTAAATAAATCGTTATCCGAAATTGAGTAATCCATTTTTCTATCCTTTATGCAAAGTCATCAATGACATGTTCGTTATCCGCATCAGGTTCATGCGAGTCTTTTTTTTCTCGTTTTTTCTTCTGACTATTATTATTACGATTTGGCTCGTATTTTAATCTAGCAGGAGAAGGTGTAACTGGTCTGATTCTATTGTCGTCCATGGGCATGCTCCATTCATATCACATGCCTCATTGTGATATTTTTTAATTCTTTGACTCATAGTACAATTCGTTATTATTTTGTATTTTCAAAACTATTTTGAATTTTAGCTCTAATTGTAATAAGCGCCTTTCCATGAATCTGCGATACTCTTGACTCACTAACTCCTAGCACTTCTCCAATCTCTCTAAGATTCATTTGTTCTTCATAGTAGAAAGACATCACTAGACGCTCTCTTTCAGGTAAATCATCTATGACTCCTTCTAATGCGTATGCTAATTCTTCCCGTTTGTAAATTGTCTCTGGCTGAACTTTAGTAGACATGCTGCCATTGTAGTCATGCTCTACCTCACCATCATCAATACTAAATATTTTAGACACTGATGCATTTCTGAGAATTTGATTAAACTCATCTAATGACACACCCATTTCTTTAGCTATTTCACTGTCAGATGCATTACCAAGTTTTCTATCTTCAATTTTCTTAATAGCTTGATTCATTTCACGTGCTTTACGATGAACAGATCTAGGCGTCCAATCACCTAATCTAATCTCATCTAACATAGAACCACGGATTCTTATCCCCGCATAAGTTTCAAAACTAGCTCCTTGTGTAGAATCGAAATTTTTTGCAGCTTCTAAAAGACCCAACATACCAGACTGTATCAAATCATCTACTTGTACAGAATCTGGTAAACGGCCCTTTAAATGATAAGCAACTCGTTTCACCAGTGGTGCGTGTCGAGTAACTAAATCATCTGCTGATGTCTCTTGCTGTACATTCATGTACATTGTGTGAGCATTCATCCCTGACTTCCCTTTCCCAACTTTATAGTTAATTTATATTTACTAGTTGTTCTGCGAAAAATTCTAAGTTCCCAGATGAGAATTCTTCAATTTTTCTACTATTCATCTTTTTAGCTATTTCCTTAAAAGCTTCAGATGACCTTGATCTTGGGTAAGCACTAGTCACTGCGAGCTGCCTTTTAACCGCTTTCTTTAAATAAGCATCTTCTGGGACAGCGCCTAGATAACTTACAGATACATCAAGATATTTGTTGATCACTTTTAGCATCTGATTAAACAACATTTCACCGTGTGCTTTTGATTCAACTTGATTAGATATCACACTAACTTTATTGACTGCATAATCGCGACTTAATACTTTAATTAGCGCATACGCATCAGCAATTGAAGCTGGCTCGTCACATACAACTACAACTACTTCACCAGCTGCACGTGCAAAGTGGACAACACTATCACTTATACCTGCTGCTGTATCAATGATCATCACATCTAACTGATCGCCCATATCACCAAATGCAGATATCAATCCGCTCTGTTCTAAGCTATTTAAGTTAGCCATTCTTTTAACACCAGATGAAGCAGGTACGATTTTAATATCCTCAGGACCATCTAAAAGAATATCTTGCAGAGAGCATTTATTTTCAATTACATGCAATAGATTACTTTCTGGAGATAGACCTAATACAACATCTACGTTGGCCAAGCCAAAGTCTGCATCTAATAACATCACACGTTTATTAAGTTTAGAGAAACTGGTCGCCAAGTTAATAGATATATTAGTTTTACCAACACCGCCCTTACCGCCAGTAATTGCTATACAGCGTACTTTGTGTTCAGAGACCGATAATTGAGCTGCATCCATAATATTATTATTATTCAAGGTTGATAGGTTAGTCTGTAGATCCATGTTGATTTAATCCTTCAAGTAGTAATCCATCATCCGATGAAAGTACATTATCATCATTATTGTTATCTATTGCTCTTTGTATCAACGATGAAGGCTCAATATTAGAAATATCTTCTGGAACTTGCTGACCATGTGTTTCAAAATATACTGGCAAGTCATCTTCGATTGAAACAGTAATAACATTCCCTAGCTGTGATGACTCATCAGTCTTAGTGATCACACAACCATTTGGTTGACATTTTTTAAAACCATCTACAATTTCTTTTAAGTTATGTAACTGTGTATTTGCACTCATCAAAAGCAACTTATGTATATTTACTTTATTTCTAGTTAAATTATTGACAAAGCTTTCAATTTCTTTACCTGGCTCAATCATTCCAGCTGTATCAATTAGAACTAGCGCTTTACTACGAATGATTTTTAGAATACTACGTGTATTTTCTTCACCATCGAAACGATAGACAGGCACATTTAGGATACGTCCATACGTATCTAATTGATCAAAGCTTCCAACACGCTTGTCATCTAAATTAATAAATACAACATCATTTGGTCCATTTTCAATAACATATTTTGTGGCTATTTTTGCTAATGTGGTAGTTTTACCAACGCCAGTACGCCCTAACGCCATTACTACACCACCATCTTTTTGTATATCAACTGCTGGTGTTTTAATACCTGTACTTAGCAACTCAATTACATTTCTCCACGCTGTTTCACTATTTGAAATATCACTGATATTACTCATTACATTTTTACTTAAACCTACACCAAAACCTGCATTAACCAACCTTGATATAAGTGAGATACCACTAGGGTTATTTTTACCCCATTTAGCCCAATCTAATAACTTTGTCTGGCAACCTAACACATCTTTCAAATCACCAATTTCCTCATGAATCTGCATAATTGAATTCATCTCATCAGGAAGTGCACTAGTCATATAGTCAGTAAAATCATCACGCAGTTGAGTTACTTGCTTTTGTAGTACTGAAAAATTTTCGGTACGTGCACGTTGCTGCTCTATATACTTTTCTTCAACCGACTTATGTAATGTGTCAATTTTCTGATTCAAAGTGTCATAAATTTTATTTCTATCTTCATTACTTTCAATCTGAAATTTAACAATTGTTTCACTGATTTTATCCATTTGCTCAGAGAACTGTTTCTCGATACTTTTCTCGATAGCTTGTGAGAGAGTCTCCTCACTAGCCACTATTTGAGATTCTACAACTGTTGCTGGTTGATCCTGATCAGCTAGTTTTTGCTCTAAGACACTTGCATCGAAGTCCAAAGCGGCAATAATTTCCACCCCATGTCTATTTTTTTCCGTTGAAAGAACTACCGCATCTGGCCCTAATTCTTCACGTACCTTTTGAATAGCATCATGAATTGATTTTTCTTTAATCCGTTTTATTTCCATTATTTAACTCCGTTGCATTAATAGCTAAATGCGTTTTATGCGGTTATACCAATCATATTTGAGGTAGTTTCTTCACTTTCATCGCCAACATTTGCGACTATTTTTATTTGTTTTGACTCAGGAATCTCTTCATATGCAATAACATGTAAGTCTGAGACAGTATTTGAAAATAATCTCGACAACATGGTTCTCAGGCCTTTAGATACAACCAAGACCGCAGGCAAGCCTATCGCCTGTAACTTCTGTGCAGACTCTCCAACGCCTTTCTGTAACTTTTCTGCTAATCCTGGCTCTATCATCAAATATCCGTCATTATTTCCCTGTACTGACTTCTGCAATAACTGTTCCAGCTTTGAATCAATGGTGAAAACTGACAGTTCAGTGCGCATTCCATTGATGCCTTGTACAATCATTCGACGTAATGCAACCCTCACGGTAGCTGTTAAAACGTCAGCATCTTGACTAGTATTTGCCGCATCTAACAATGTTTCTGAAATTGTTCTGATGTCACGAATAGAGACACCTTCTTGTAATAAGTTTTGTAATACTTTAGTAATGGTGCCAATTGGTAATGCCTTTGGAACCAAATCTTCAACAAGCTTTGGTGACTGCACACCCAGGTTATCTAAAAGCATCTGGACTTCGTCATAACCAAGCATTGAGCTTGCATGATCACGTAGAATTTTATTGATATGTGTTGCAATTACAGTGGCAGGATCTACAACGGTATAACCATTGCTCTGCGCATAATCTTTTTGATTAGCTTCAATCCACACCGCGTCCATACCAAATGCAGGATCAGTTGTTTTAATGCCCTTCAATTCGCTGGTGGTGGAACCTGGATTAATAGCTAATTCTCGATCAGGATAAATATCACCTTCACCTTCATTAACACCTAATAATGTAATTCGATAAGAATTAGGATTAAGATCTAAATTATCTCTAATATGAACAGGCTGAATTAAAAAACCCAGTTCTTGAGAAAGTTTTTTCCTTACACCTTTAATTCTTCCCATTAATTGACCATTTTGTTTTCTGTCAACCAATGGAATTAATTTATAGCCAACCTCCAATCCAATCTTATCTACAGATTGCATATCATCCCAACTAATGTCTGTACTCTCTTCATTTGTTGGTGCAGGCTCTGAGGTCTCTTCAACTACTATCGCTTGTTTATTTTTATTCAGTTTCATCCAATACGCAGCGCCACCAGCAATTGCACCTAATGTTAAAAATGCGACATTAGGCATTCCAGGGATCAAACCAAGTCCACCCATAATTACAGCTGAAACTCCGAGAGCACGTTTATCATCAAACATTTGCGTAATGACATGACGGCTCATGTCTTGAGATGATGAAACACGTGTGACGATAATAGCGGTAGCTGTGGACAATAGAAGAGAAGGAATTTGCGCAACTAAACCATCACCGACAGTTAATAATAAGTAGTTTTGAGTAGCGACCTCTAACGATAATCCATGCTGAGTCATACCTATAATCAAACCACCAGCAATATTAATAAATACAATCAAAATCCCCGCAATTGCATCTCCACGAACAAACTTACTGGCACCATCCATGGAGCCATAAAAATCTGCTTCATTAGATATATCTTCTCGTCGGTCTTTAGCTTGTTGTTGATCAATTAAACCTGCATTGAGATCAGCATCGATAGCCATCTGCTTACCAGGCATAGCATCTAAGGTAAAGCGTGCACTCACTTCTGATACACGACCAGCACCTTTGGTGACAACCA
The DNA here is from genome assembly GCA_033344735.1 of Gammaproteobacteria bacterium. Lineage (NCBI taxonomy): Bacteria > Pseudomonadati > Pseudomonadota > Gammaproteobacteria > Gammaproteobacteria bacterium. Next base: position 337,590 of record JAWPMW010000001.1, on the reverse strand, counting down.
CAAAATTAATTATAATTAGGATAGCAAATACAACAATACCAACTGCATAATTGCCGCCAATTACAAAATCACCAAAAGATTGTATTACTGAACCAGCCGCATCTGAACCTGTATGACCCTCAATTAATACCACTCGAGTGGATGCAACATTTAAACCTAATCGCATCATAGTTGCGATTAAAAGCACTGTAGGAAATACAGCGAAATCTAATGGCCGCATAGTATAAATTGTTACTAAAATAACAATCAGTGAAAGCGTGATATTAAAAGTAAATAGCACATCCAAACCAAATGGCGGAATGGGCACAATTAACATCATTAGCATCATAACCAAGAGAACAGGTGTTCCAAGCCCATTTTTTATAAATGCTCTAACCATGTCAAATATGTTCATGTGATTAATACGCTCTATACTCTTTAGGAATAGTTAAATCTGTAGGAGGTTTAGGATAGTTTCCAGGTTTCGCGTCTTTCAGCTGGAATACATATGCGAGTACTTTTGCAACTGCAATATACAAATCTGAATCCACTTCTTTCTCCAAATCAGTAGTATGATAAATTGCTCTCGCAAGGAGTGGCGCGGTGAATACTGGAATATTATGCCCAGTGGCTATCTCTCGAATTTTCAACGCCACATTATCTACACCCTTAGCAACTAATATTGGCGCAGCATCTTTACTTGTGTCATAGCGCAAAGCCACACTAAAGTGTGTTGGATTCACAATTATGACATCTGCATTAGGTACTTCTTGTAACATTTTTCTTTGTGATATTTCTTTCTGCAGATTCCGTGTACGTGCTTTAGACTCAGGATTTCCTTCAGTTTCTTTATATTCATCTTTGAGCTCTTGTAAACTCATCTTCAATTGTTTCTTGTGATTCCATAACTGATAAGGAACATCTATACCTACAATCACAATCAGACCTAATGCAATATACAAGTAACTACTAACTACAATACTAACTGAATGAACAACTGCTTTATCATGCTGTTCACCAGCTAAGGCCAAGAATTCATTTTGATTGGATTTTAGAAATGTAAATGCAATTGTTGCAACCAAAATAACTTTCATAATTGATTTAATTAATTCAATCAAACCATTCATACCAAACATACGCTTAAAACCACTCATAGGGCTAAGTTTGGAAATCTTGAAACTCATTGAAGAAAGACTAAACGACCAACCTCCAATTAATGCTGGACCAGCCACGACAATAATCATTAGAAAGAAGAACATAAAAGAAAAACTCATCAAAACTTCTTTAAATGTTGCTCCAAATAAATCAAGAATGTAGTCATTACTCAGCATACTACGACTAGTAATTACGTAACTTTTATTAAAAACACTTTCAATTGATTTTTGAATTTCTCCTAGAGAAAATAAAAATAATAGCCCTCCACCAAGACTAGCAATAGTGATATTTAATTCTCTTGACCTTGGAACTTGACCTTTTTTCTTAGCATCAAGTAAACGTTTGGCACTCGGTTGTTCCGTTTTTTCTTGATCAGATGAGTTATCAGCCATATCTCAATCCATCAGCTAAAAAGAACAGTGACGTATTCAACTGACTGTTCCAATATATCTTGAAAAATCCTCATAATCATAGGGATACTTATTGCTATAAATATGAAACCGAGCATCATCGTAAGAGGAAATCCTACAGAGAATACATTCATTTGCGGCGCAACACGTGTCATTAAACCCATGGAGATGTTAACTACTAGCAATGCAGTAACAGCAGGAATAGACACTAATAAGGCACCAATAAACATGCGGCCACCCCATTCCGCAACAGCCATCGCTGTATCTAAAGAGAATATCCCATTAACCGGTAAAGTGATGAAACTATTTATTAGCAATTCAATTAAAGCAATATGTCCATTTAATGCAAGAAAATATAGCGAAGCAAAAATAGTCATTATTTGACTGACGACAGGAATTGTTACTCCATTAGCTGGATCAGTCATTGAAGCAAAACCCAATCCCATTGTTAATGCGATATTCTCACCAGCAATAGTAATAGCACTAAAAGCCACCTGCATAATAAGCCCTATTGTAAGACCTATCATTATCTGTTGTGCTAATAAAGCAACGCCGTCAAGTGTAAGTGGATCTATATTAGCTGGAGCTTCAACTAGAGGATATACAAATGCAGTAATCGCAGTAGCCACTAAAATTTTTATATATAGAGGTATATATGAACTACCAATTAATGGTGCAATTAACAACAGCCCTGTTACCCTGGCAAATGGCCACATAAAGTCACTGAGATAATTGATGATGTATGCAGCTTGCATATGGCTAACCAATTATACTTGGAATACTGAGAATTAAATTTTGCGTGTAATTCATTAGAGTTGCCAACAACCAAGGTCCCGCAAAAACCAAAGTCAAAAATAGTGCAAATAATTTTGGAATAAAACTTAAGGTCATTTCATTAATTTGTGTAGCAGCCTGAAACATACCGATCACCAAACCAACAGCTAATGCAATCATTAACATTGGTCCAGCAACAATGACTGCTGTCCACATTGCATTTTGAGTTAGATCTAATACCGATTCAGGAGTCATAAATATACCTATAAGAAACTCGAAGCCAAACTACCAATAATCATTGACCAACCATCAACCATTACAAACAACATCAACTTAAATGGTAGAGAGATAATAAGAGGTGACAACATCATCATACCCATTGACATCAGTACACTCGCAACGACCAAATCAATAATTAGGAATGGCAAAAATATTAGAAAACCAATTTGAAATGCTGTTTTTAACTCACTGGTGACAAATGATGGCAACAATACAGTCAATGGAATATTTTCTGGACCGTCTATACCCTGAATACCAGACATCTCAATAAACATAGAAATATCATCTTCTCTTGTTTGCGCAAGCATAAATTCCATAATCGGCTTCTTTGCTAAATTTATCGCTTGATCTGCTGAAATATCTTCTGCGTAATACGGTTGCGCTGCAGTCACATTAATTTCTTGTAATACTGGTGACATTATAAACACGGTAATAAACAACGCTAATCCCAAAAGAATTTGATTGGAAGGTGTTTGAGCAGTGCCTAATGCTTGACGCAATATAGCAAGGACAATAATGATACGTGTAAATGATGTCATCATTAATAATGCTGCTGGCAAAAGACTTAGTGCCGTCATCAACACTAAAGCTTGCAAGCTTAATGAATATTTTTGATCCCCATCTATTGTTGTTTCGACAGTCAATGCCTCAAGGCCTGGCGCAGCAAAACTTGTAGCTGAAATTAGAAATAATGCAATTACGAATATAAACTTCATGACGAATTTTTATTTAGTATTCTTTCAATATGTTGATTAAATCCAATTCCACTTACTTGAGCATTATTTGATGCATCAAATTCATCTTCTTCAAACTGGTGTATCTTAGTAATACCTGAGTTCGAGACACCTAATAAAAAATTAACCTTGCCTGCTTCCAATATAACGACTTTGTCTTTACCACCTAAAGTAAGTCCACCTATCACACGAATAGATGAATTAGCTTTCATAGAAACACCCGTATATTTTTTGAATGCATTCACCAAGAGATAGAAAATAACTAACACCAATGCCAAAGACACGACGACTTTCACTGCCTCCCAAGAATATGAACCTATAGATGTTCCAGTCGCTAATTCTTGTGCCCATGAATTAGACACATAAGTAGCATTTAAAATAGCGATTGATGCTATTTTCATAAGTGGGAATTTGATCATGCTATAGCCCGCTAAATGATTGAACTCGTTTCTCTGGACTAACTATATCTGTAAGACGTATACCAAACTTATTATCAACCACAACAACTTCACCGCGTGCTACAAGTGCGCCATTGACTAGAACATCTAATGGTTCATCAATCATTCTTTCTAGCTCTATAACTGAACCCTGACCAAGTTGAAGTAAATCCCTTAAGTCCATGTTAGCTTTTCCAAGTTCCAATGAAACTTGAACAGGAATATTTAAAATTACGTCTAGATTTGGATTATTATCAATACTCGCTGCTTCGAGTATTTCTTCATCAGCTAAGCTTCCCTTATTATCATCCATGTTTACCTCTTGATCTGTTTCACTCATAAAAATCCTTTTATATTTTTTTCATCTCAGGCTTAATCCAATTGTTTATTTGGATTGCTGTTTGACCATTTGATTCTCCTAACTGGCCTGTCAATATAGGAGTTTTATTAACATAAAGAGTAATATTTTCAGGTTTTTGGATCTTCAATGTATCGCCCACCTTAAGCTCGATAAGTTTATTCACAGGAACAACTACTCGACCCAATTCACCAACTAATTCCATAGGCACTGATTGCAACTTGTCATATAATTTTGCAAGCCATTTTTTATCACTAGCTTCTTGTATATTTTGAACAACTCTTCGTAATTTATGTTTAACTTTATCAAGCATTTTGTAAGGCATACCTATGCGAATTACATTAATTTTATTTCTTATTTTTATTTCAAAATTAATATTAATAAGTAGCTCTTCATGATCTAAATCATTAATTAGGCGTGGATTATTTTCAGTTTTCTCATACTTGAATGAATAGTTATCCAACAAGTTCCAACCACCTTGCATACTTTCTAATACATATTTAAGTAACTTTTGACTAATACGCGACTCGGCATTTGTAAATTCTTCTTTCTCCAAGATAACTTCTAACTCATCCTCTGATTCTTCCGAGTTATCATTACTTTTGCTTTCATCATCTGACTTACTATTTGCCTCCTCATGATTGTCAGCAGCCATTTCTGGAGCACCAAAATATCCTTCGATGACAGAGCCAATTAATTCTTCATCAAAGCAAATCAAAAAACTTCCTTTTAATTCTGGAACATAAATTTTCTTAATATCAATTGGTATGTTGAGAGAATGCAAAAATTCGCCAAATCTATTAATATGTGATTCTTGAGCTGTTACCTCAACTTTTTGTTGCAACATTACTTCTAATTTTTCACGCAGATCTAATGCAGTTTTCTCATTAATAATTTGTAAAGTTGGAAAATGTGATTGTTTTGTGTGCTCTGGTTGCTTAAAATCGTATGGTTGCACCTGACCTACGTCGTGCAGCTCCTCTTTAGGTGACGTTTCATCACCATTGCTTTTATTAGCAAGGTCATTCATCTCATCTTGACTCAAGATATCTTCCTCAGACATAGCCTTATTGCGCTACAAATTTAGTAAAGTAGATATCTTCTATGCCCTCTTTACCTGTTTTCTTTTTCATTGTTTCTTTGATTCTGGACAGTACTTTTTGACGCAATTCTTCTTTACCTTCGACTGTTTCAATTTCATCACTTGTTGTTTTACTTAAAGTCATCAACACATCATTTCTAACTGCGGGCATATGCAATTGAAGATCATCAATAACAGAATCCTCATGTGCTAATGCAACTATATATACCTGCATATACTTCTTTTTCGATTTTCCACTGAAGTTGGCGACAAATGCAGGATGCAATTCATGATAAATCGACATCTCTGGCATAATTTCTTCTTCGATCATTTCTCCGTCGACCATTTCTACCTCAGCTGAATCACTACCTCCCATGAAGAATATTGCCCCACCAGCGCCTAATGCCAATGTAACAACGACAACCGCAATCATCATGATCAGATTTTTTTTAGATCCACCTTTCTTTTCTTCTTCTTCGTTGTTCTCGTCAGCCATTTCTTACACCTTTTAAAGAAATCAATTACATACCAATGTGTCTTTGCTTTAGTATTAGCAAAGCATATGCCAACAAAATAAATTGTTAATTTTCAATAAGATAGGGCTGAATAGCTGTAAAATTGGCGCATCACTCTAAGTAATAGCCAACACATTGACGTCAACTTAGCGACAAATTACCCGCACCACGATAGTGATGCTTTGAAATTGAGAATCTAAAACTTAAGCAAACGCTTCTAATAGATAATTTTTCGACTGCTTAGATTCTTTAGTATCAAAATCTCCATTAGTACCTGCCTGTTCTTCATTAATGGACTGGGAATCAAATTGCTCGGTATCATTAAAAGCAAAATTATCTCTCTGGCCTTTATCCTGCTGCGACACATTCGCATTCTGAAGATTTAAACCATTTTGTTCTAACATGTCTTTAAGTCTAGGCATAAAAGTTTCTAACGCATCTTTAGCACTTGCATTTTGAGTAGTAAATTGAATATTCAATCCATCAATATCACCTTCAATATTTATCTCCAATGCACCAAGATGCTCTGGGGACATAGCGATCCTAACTTGACTGGCATTATTATTCTTTGCCCATATTATCTGTTGTGCTAGATCATCACCATTGCGCACTTGATTACTATCATTGAATAGTAGTGGTGATCTTTCAAGTCCAGACACTTTATTACTCATAGTAAGTTGTTCTATAGGTGCAGAATTAATAGTGGTGAGTTTATCTATTGGAACATTCATATTTGGTGATAGTTTCACATCTTGTATGATATCTAGATTCCTGTTTATAGTATTTAATTCCGGGCCGACATCGTTACGAGCCGTAACTCTAGGAATATTGCCTGGATCTATACTGTGGTCTAAAGAGCTGGATCTAAAATTTTTCACTTCTTCACGGGCATTATTGTCTATACGTTTTGCCTCATCTAACTGAGCTTGGTTATATATTTGCTTTTCTGCAATAATTACTTCTTTATCTATAGACGAGCTATCAGTGATTAACTGTTTTGTTGTTGCATTATCATTATACATATCAACAGATTCATTATTAGCATTCAATGTTTCCGATCGCATACCCAATTTTGCATCAGTAGATAAAGTTTTATCGTTAACGCTTTCTTTAATTGATGGTAATTTTAATTCATCAATACTTAAATCTGTATTACTTGCGACTTTAACATCAAATATTTGCGCATCTGTACTTGCTACTTTAACGACTTTCTCATCTACTGGAATTACCGAAAAAGCACTTAAGCTTTGATCTGATGGCTTTATATTACCCACAGAACTAACAACAGAATTAGTAGTCACCTCATTACTTTTAGCAATAAGATCTGCGCCATTTGTATTACTATATGTTGCATTTTTGCTATTCACCAAGTTCTCTGTATTCCGACGAATAGCATTATCTAAATAACTATCGTCAGGCGTATCCTTTAGAAGATAATTGTTAACTACATTTTCTGTCTTATGGAGAACTTCACGCTGATTATGCGTACTTACTTGAGTATTAACTGTTGGTTCGTCAACAAGATTATGAAAATTAATTTCGCTCCGATTCTGATTTCCTACTTGAGCATTAACTTTTGGGTCATCAATGAAATTATGAATGCCTCGGCGCAAGTTCAAATCATCATTTAACTGTGTTGATGAAGCAGATACTGGGATATATTGCTCACCATCAAGACTGTGAGACGTTGTCGATTTTAGACTTATATGATTTGCAGGATTAGAAAATTCAATACTATCTTTACTTAAAGCACTAAAATTTGAATTGAATGAATTTGTCAAACCTTCTAAGCTGCCCTTTAAGAGGGTACTACTTATTTGACCGCTATACTCAATTTCTCCATTAGAATCACTTGGTCGCGCAGTCACTGCAAACTGAGTGAGTTTAAAAGAGATAGGTGTATATGATGATACAGGTGAAATATTGCCATCTAGAGCGGCAATATTTGCAGCATAATCATCTCCAGAAAAGCTTTCTAATAGTCCACCGAACTCTGAATTAACTGTTGAAGATTGAGATAACCCATTGTTATCTATAGATTTTAGTGATTGTGTAGCAAATAAATTAGCAATTTGGCTTATTAATGACTGCATAGCATGTATAAGGTAGTTAATAACTTACCTAAGTCATTGCATAGAGTGGGCCAACTTTTATTAAATTAAATCACCATCATTCTGAAGTAGAAAGATTATAGTTTATATTTTCTTCAATTTGTTTTTGAGTACGCTTTTCTTGATCGCAACTTTCTATCAACTGGTATTTATCAGTCAAGCGTTCAATGGAAGTCAAACTAGTTCTTAATTCCTTTATCTTATCAGCAACGATGAGGAAATTTTTATCATTGTTGGCTAAACTAACATTTAATTGCTCTATCACCACCTCAATTTTAGCATTAAAATTCTTTACTAATGTTAATTGATCAATTACAACAGGATTTTGCATAAGTTTTTTTTCAGATTGAATTCCATGGTTGGACAAATCATTAATCTGCATTTTTATCTCATTACTAGTTTTTTGTAGCTGTTTAAATTCAGCCAACACGTCCTGCTCTCGAATCTTCAAGAGCTTCTGCAATTTTTCCAGTCGTTGTACTTTATTCACTCGTTAGCAACTGTAAATAAAGATGATAAACTTTCTATAGATTCATTTAAGCTTGACTGTTCATCAATATCTTGTGATAAAAATTTCATTAGATTTTCATGTAGAGCGATCGCAATATCAAGCTCTTCATCAGAACCTTTCTTATAAATTCCTAACTGAATGACATCTTTATTTTCCTCATACTTAGAATAGATAGATCGAAATACCTGAGCAAGTTTAATATGGTCTTTACTAACAATATTATTCATTATTCGAGATATTGACTTCTCTATATCAATTGCAGGGTAATGTCCGTATTCGGCCAAGTCACGTGAAAGAGTTATGTGTCCATCTAGTACTGAGCGAGCAGAATCAACCACAGGATCATTCAAGTCATCATTTTCAGCTAAAACAGTATAAAAAGCGGTAATAGACCCACTGCCATCTTCGTTCATTCCTGCACGCTCAACTAATTCGGGTATCTTTGCAAATACAGATGGTGGATAACCTTTTGATACAGGCGGCTCTCCTACCGACAAAGAAATTTCTCGATGAGCTTGCGCATAACGTGTCAATGAGTCCATTAAAAGTAATACATGTTTACCTTGACTGCGGAAATATTCAGCCACTGAAGTGGCATACTGTGCAGCATGTACTCTATTTAATGGACTATAATCAGCAGGAGCTGCTATAACTACAGATTGTTTTCTAGATTGCTCATTTAATGTGTGATGTAAAAATTCACTAACTTCACGTCCTCTTTCACCAATAAGCCCAATAACTGTAATATCAGCATTGGTATATCGTGTCATCATACTAAGCAAAACACTTTTACCCACTCCACTAGGAGCAATCAAACCTATCCTTTGTCCTCGACCTATAGTAAGCAAGCTATTAATTGACCGAACACCTACATCAAGTGGTTCATTAATAATACTTCGCATTAGTGGATTAATAGGATGACTGGTTAATTTTGAGCGAGTTAAATTCTCAGGTAGAAGTTTTCCATCTAAAGGACAACCATTGCCATCTAACACATGCCCTACTAACTCATCACCAACTGGGAGACCAACAATTTCTTCTTTTGGAATTACCTCCATTCCAGGAGAGCACTCATGAGTTTTATCCATTGCCATAAGAAATGTTTTACCTGAAGAAAAACCAACTACTTCAGCCTCTATTGCTTGTTCAGAATCTGCAATAATTTCACATCGAGTGCCTATTTTACAATGTATACCTCTAGCTTCTAGCGCTAAGCCAGATATTCTAGTTAATACTCCACGTACAACAGGAGTCTGCAATTGAATATTTTCCAAACATTGGTCAAACCATTGCGAATATGTATCAATCCTAGTATACAAATAGGTATTATCTTGCGGCATTTCTTTGATCACCAAAAATTTGTGCTGCTATGTTTGCTATTTGTTTATCTATAGTAAGATCGACTAATGAATAATCTGTACTTGCTTTACATCCACCTACAGAAATTGTTGGATCCTGTATAACATTATATTTATTAAATTTCTCATCTTTAGAGAAAAGCTGTTTAATATGCTGATCATCTTTGGGATTTACATATATATTAATTTGCTCACCATCTTTTGGAATCAGCTCAATTGCTTGCTTAACAGCTGAGACAATTTGACCAGAATCTAAAGATAGTTCTCTTCTAACAATTTGTTTAGCAATTGCGATGGCTAATTCTGTAGATTTTTCAATAACTTTGTGGTCAATATCTTTTAATGGTTGATCTAGAGCTTCAGCTAAATTATTTATCAAACTGATTTTTTCATTCCACTCTTGCTGAGCTTGAGCAACAGCTTGCTGATAACCTTGGTCAAACGCACGTTTTTTTTCTTCTTCGAAAGAATCTTGATAAACATTACTCGATGCATTATTTCCTGCTTGGAATAATTTACTTGGACTAAACTGGCTTTGAACACTTCGATTTTGATTATTATTCTCAAATAATAATCGCTTTATTCCACCTTCGCTCATGCTCCACCTAAATTTATAATTTCAATATATGATGATCTATAAATAATCATCATCTCCTCCACCCAACATAATCTTACCTTCCTCGCCTAACTTAAGCGCGACTTCCAATATTTCCTTTTGAGCATCTTCAACTTCAGATAATTTTGCTGGACCAGCAGTTTCCAGATCATCTCTTAGCATTTCTGAAGCACGTTTAGACATATTCTTAAATATTTTCTCTCTCACATCAGCACTTGCACCTTTCAGAGCAAGCACAAGTTTATCTTGAGGTGATTCTCTTAATATAGTTTGCATACCACGATCATCAATATCTAATAAATTATCAAAAACAAACATTAAACCTTTAATTCGATCTCCTAAATTCTTATCGCGATTATTAATTTGCTCCATGACATTAGATTCAATATCAGTTTTAACATTATTCAAAATATTTGCTGCAATTGATGGGCCGCCAACACTAGGGACTTTGTCAGGTTTATCTTTCTTAAAATAATCTTCAATTAGTTCGTCTAATTCCCTAAGCGCATCAGAATTAACATCTTCCATAAGTGCGATTCGTTCAATTACTTTTGACTGATCGTGTATATCTAAACTCTCTAACACTTTACCCGCCAATTCCCCATCTAGTTGAGTTAGAAGAGTTGCTACTATTTGTGGGTGCTCATCTCTTATAAAATCTGAGATGGTTTCCGCATTCATCCACTTCAAAACTTCTATACCTTTAGCTTCAGGACCAAGAACTATTCTAGAAAGGATGTTTTTAGCTTTATTATTACCAAGGGCAGTTTTCAGAACTTTCTTAAGATAGTCATAAGCACCAATATCTAATGGTGTTGTACTTTTTGTGTCATCAGAAAAGTTAACCATCACATCATGAATTTCATGCTGTGTTATATCATTCATACTAGTCATTGCTTCACCAAGTTGTTGAAGCTCTTCTGGGCTCATATGTTTTAACACCTGAGAAGCATCTTGCTCACCTAGTACCATTAACAAAATTGCTGATTTTTCAGCACCCGTTAAGTCACGTGCAGGTGCATTTAACGCTGCTATTTCATCAGCCATTATCAGAAACCCAATTCTTGACTACTTTTGCTACCTGCTTTGAATCCTGTCCAACAAGCTGTTTAGCCATTGCTAATTGTTCAACATAATTCGGATGTCGATTTGTCAGAGATTGTTGAGTGTTTGATTCTGCTTTACCAGAACTCGAACCATCTGAATTCTCTAATGCTAATAATTGCTTATTTGAATCAGAACCCGAATCAATTAAACGACCTTGCAACGTTTTCATTGTTGGTTTGACTACTGTGAAAATTAATATCAATATAGCTATACCAGCAAGACTCTGTTTCACAAGTGTGACAAACCAGTCTTGCTTCCAAATTGGCAATTCTGGTATTACTTCTAACTCAATAGTTTGAAATGATTTATTATAGACTGAGACACTATCACCACGCTCTTCACTAAATCCGATTGCTTCACTCACAATACCCCTTATTAAAGCGAAATCTTCATCTGATAATTCAGTTCTCACTTCTTCACCTGATTCATTCACCGTGACCCAATCATCAGCTACTACAGCTACTGTAATTTTTTGAAGTTCACCAACTGGCTGCATTACGTGTCTTATAGTCTTATCTAATTCGTAGTTACGAACTGAATTTCTATTACTATTTGTTGGCGTAATGTTACTACCATCCACTGCATTACCTTGGGGATCAACTGTACCACCAGCAGGTGGTTGATTAGACAAAGCACCAGGAATTCCTATAGCTGTACCTCCAGCGCCAGTTTGTTGTTGATCTATTATTTGCTCACTTCTCACTTTTTCTTGGTCTGAATCAAATAACTCTTGAGTGCTTTCAATTCGAGTGAAATCCATTTCTGCATTAACCTGAACTTTTACTCTACCGTAACCAAATATTGGCGCCAACATTGACTCAATACGATCAACATACAATGATTCCACTTCCATTTTATAATCGAATTGCTTTTTCGAATGCTCAATTCCTTTATCTGCACCTGTAGAATTAAGCAGATTACCCCATTGGTCAACGACAGTTACATTAGAAACATTTAAATAAGGAACACTAGATGCGACCAAATAAGCAATAGAATTAATTTGACCTTTTTCTAATTTTAAACCACCCGACACATTAACCATTACTGAAGCACTACTTTTATCTTTCTTTCGCATAAATGCTGTTCTTTTAGGCATAGCCAAATGTACTCTAGCACTATCTATATTTCTCATCGATGATATAGAACGACTCAACTCAGTCTCTAAAGCATGCTGATAGCGTGCAGTCTCTAAAAATTGGCTAGTTCCTAATGCAGTATCTTGTTTCAACAATTCATACCCCATTGGGCTTGAGTTGGGCAAGCCTTCTGCAGACAATAAAATTCTGGCTTTTTGCTTTTGGTCATTAGCTACCAATAAACTTCCAGAATTACTATCAACTTTATACGGAATTTCATTGGCCGATAATATTGAGGTTACCGCCCCAATATCACTGTCCGATAAATTATCAATTACAGGTGAATATTCAGGTTTTGATGCCCACATTATGACTGCAACGCTAAGCGCTAAAACAGCAGCCAAACCAAACAAAGTGCTCACAGACGACACAATTGTTTTAGTGATACGCATTGCTTTATCAGGCATTTCGGGGCTTTGCTGAATACTAATGTCGCCTTCCATGACTATCCTCTTTTATTAAGTTATTGCTAATTTAATTATTATAATGGCATATTCATTACTTGCTTATACGCATCAACCAACTGGTTACGCACCTGCTTAAGTGCTTCAAATGATACCCGCGCTTTTTGCATTTCAATCATTACTGATGAAAGTGGCACATCAGGATCATTCATTTCAAATGCTTTAGTCATTTCACCCGCCTTCATTTGCTGGTCATTAACTTGATTAATAGAATTTTTCATGAGTTCAGAAAATTGACTGCTTTGTGTAACTTCATTATCAGCACTATTTTGAGTGTTAGTCTCTTGAACTTGTCTTGCCAACACCTGAAGTTGATTAAGCAACTCATTAGAATTTATTTTATCCATTGATTATTACTCCTTTATGCCATACCAAATGCTGAAGGTACTTCTACCCCTTCATCTTTAAGCCTTGCTAACTTATATCGTAATGTTCTTGGACTGATACCAAGCTGTTCAGCCGCATGCTTCCTACTACCATTTCCTTCTTTCAAGGCGTGTAAGATTAAACTACGTTCATTTTCTTTTAAATTATTTTCAGGCTGAATAATAATATTGTTGTCCTCGCCATCATCTTCAATAAATACGTGCTCAGGCAATATCGTTTGGCCATTGCACAAGACTATTGATCGCTGAATAACATTATCTAGTTCTCTGACATTACCTGGCCACTGATAACTAATTAACTTATCTTTAGCCGCATTACTTAAACTGACATTTCCAGAAATATTTCGATACTTATAAAGAAGCGACTCGATTATTGGCAAAATATCATCTTTACGCTCTCTTAAAGATTTTAAGCTTATTGGAAATACGCTGAGTCTGTAGTAAAGATCTTCTCTAAATCTACCTTTTTCAACTTCTTGCTTTATATTTCTATTAGTTGTTGCCAGAATTCTTACATCCAAATCAATAACATTCTTACCGCCCAATCGTTCTACCTGTTTTTCTTGCAAGACTCGTAATAGTTTAGCCTGCAAAGAAATATCCATTTCTGAAATTTCGTCTAACAATAAGGTTCCACCTTGAGCCTGTTCAAATTTTCCAGGGTTAGAGGTATGGGCGCCCGTGTATGCACCTTTCTCATAACCAAACAGCATTGCTTCCAGCATATTCTCTGGAATTGCTGCACAATTTATGGCAATGAACGGCTCATTTGTTCTAGGCGAGCAATGATGTATATAACTAGCCAAAACTTCCTTACCAGTTCCACTTTCTCCATTAATTAAAATTGAAACATCAGTTGACGCAACCTGTGCTGCTAAACGTTTAACTCTGACACTTTCATCATCAACCGCAACGAAAATAGAATCATCTTTACGCACTTGCACATTCTTCTGAACGATATTAATTAATTGTTCAGCTTCAAATGGCTTAACCAGATAATCAATTGCACCCAACTTCACTGCTTCAACTGCTTTATCCACGGTTGCGTAAGCTGTCATAAGAATAAATGGAATCTGTAAAGAATTTTCTCTAGTATATTTTAGAAAATCCATTCCTGATTGTAATGCGCACTTCTTATCTTCTTGATTAAAATTAACATCACTAACAATCAAATCTATATCATTGTTTTTCAAGCAAGTTACTGCGCTAGACAATGTGTTCATGCCATGCACAATATTGTCATCCAGGCTCAATGTATCAACTAACGCTTGCAATAGTTCTTGATCATCCTCAACGATGAGAATATTAATTTTAGACACTACTTCCTCCTTGTCATTAACCATTTTATTGGCTTACTCCAATTTTTTTTGGCTTCCATACTTGATACTCTAAAGGCAGCTGTATGTTAAACATAGCACCCGAAGACGTATTTTCGGCTGTGATTTGACCACTGTGAGATTCAACTATTGACTTAACGATAGACAAACCTAAACCTGTTCCATTTTTTCTGGCGGTAAAGAATGGTTCAAATATCTTCTCCATAGTTTCTTCTTCTATTCCTGGGCCATTATCAGAAACTGTAATTTTCATAAGGTCGTCTTTATCACTAATAAAATTAATTTTAATTGAAACATCCTGATTACATACTGCTTGCGAATTTGCAATTAAATTTCGAAATGTTGTCATTAATGCATCAAAATTAACTTTTACATACTTATTCTTTAAACTTTCCTGAGCATGAATTGTAAATGTGACTTGTGGAAATAATTCAAAAAGATCCGTCGCAATCAATTCACAACACTTCTTGCACTCAATTGACTTAAATGTATCTACACCACCTTTGGCATAAATAAGCATACTATTAATAGTATTTTCTAAAGTTTTTAAATTATGCCTGACCTTCTCCACGACTTTCACATAGTCGCCATGATTTTGGCTTTTTAACTTTTTGTTTAAATTTGACAAATGTAGAAATGATGTTGCTAAAGGTGTACGTATATCATGCGCGATAGATGCGATTGCATTTCCCAAAAATGCTAGACGCTCTTTTCTTTTAACACTATCGATATGCGTCATAGGGTCTGTTACATCATTAACCAAAACTAACGAATCTTCAGAATCTGCAATTGATTTTGATGAGAAATGTATATTTCGCCCATTGATATTAATACTGCTAATGTCAGTTTGAGAATTCTGAGGGAACAATTGTTTTATAACATCAGACCAGAGCTTGCCCTGTAACTGTATGTCTAATAATTCAACTGAAGACTGATTGCACTCACGGATGACACCTTCACTATCAATAACCATGACGCCCATTGGCAATGCCATTAATAGCAAATGCATTCTATTAGCTAATTGCTCTTTTTCACCGAGCTCTAATAATCGTTTTGCTTTGGTATCAGATAATTCAGATTTTATTTGCTTGAAACGACCTTCGAGATCTTGATATGCATGAGTAAATTGTTCTGATATCTGATTAAACTGCTCAAAAGCAAGATGTAGATCTGCATTTGATAGACTAGATACTGCATTCATGGCGCACACCCTCTTGGTTTGCTTCTTACTGTTTAATTATGTGCAGAAAAACTACACGTTAACCAACTGTAAGCAAACGGCGTGCCTAAATGAATTTAACTAGATAAAATAAGGACTTAACTTATTTCAAGTGGAAGTACGCCAAAATTACGACGATATTATCTTTGGATTCCGTATTTGCGTAACTTTTCGACTAGAGTTGTTCTTCTTAATCCTAATAACTTAGCAGCTTGCGCCACTACACCGTCAGATGCCTCTAGGGCCTCACGGATATAATGCACTTCTAAATCACCTATGTAACTTTTCAGATCAAAACCAGATTCTGGGAGATGCCCATAAGATTGAAATGAATCACTGGGTTGTTCAACAACAAAAGGTTCGACTAATTGTTCTATGAATTCCACCTCAGCACTCTCATCACTTGTCGATGATTTCACTGACGCTTTATCACGTAGTTTTTCTGGTAACTGCAATGAATCAATTGAGCTATTTGGATAAAGAATACTGAGGCGCTCGATTAAATTAGACAATTCTCTTACATTGCCAGGCCATGGATAGTTGGCTAAGATTTTAACTGCATCATTGGTCAGAGAGAAATTAGCACCGTTATCTCGCTTCAATCTATCAGTAATAGCACAAATAAGCGCAGGAATATCTTCAACGCGTCTACGTAATGGTGGCATATCTATTGGAAAGACATTTAGACGATAATATAAGTCTTCGCGAAATTCACCACTGCTGACCATCTCTTCTAGATTTCTATGTGTCGCTGCAACAATTCGGACATCTGCCTGAATTGGCTTAGTTCCTCCTACTCGCTCATAAATTCTCTCTTGCAATACCCGCAATAACTTTGCCTGCATCTGCAGATCCATATCGCCAATTTCATCTAGAAAAATTGTACCGTGCTGAGCTAATTCAAAGCGTCCTTTATGAGCAGTAATTGCACCAGTAAAAGCGCCCTTTTCATGACCGAATAACTCGCTTTCTAATAATTCTGATGGGATTGCTGCACAATTAACAGGAACAAAGGGATTTTTAGCACGATTAGAAAAAGAATGAACTGCTCGTGCTACTAATTCTTTTCCTGTTCCAGATTCGCCAAGAATTAAAACATTAGCAGTAGTGGATGCAACATGCTCAACCAATTTACAAACATTTTGAATAGCATGGCTGTGACCATCTAAGAACGATTTTCCACGACGTCTTCTTGCCGCTACTGATTCTTTTGTTTCGGTGCTGCTTTGGTTAATGTGCTGTCGATCTTCACTGACACTTCGCATAGTTTAGGCTCCCTTCAACGTAGCAATTCCAAACACTTTATTGTTATAACTATTGTGTAGGGTTTCTGACACTCAACGACATATTTATGCCACTAAATAATATTCTAGTTTTACTTCATACACCAGTAAATTATTGACAAATTACTTAACATATTACAAATATTATCTGCTATTTAGTTCTAAGTCCATGTTAATAAATAAATATATTTGAATGATTGTTATCAATATAGGTTTGAGATATCTCTTTCTTCATTCGTTAAGTATTGTAAATAATAGTAACTATCAATTTATTAGGTATTGTATATGTTAGCTACAGCTGGAGATTTTCAGCGTACTGTACATGCCTTAACCGATATGATTGCTCTTTGCGGATTTCCGTCAAAACTTCGTCACGTAGTTTGCCACTAAGTCGTAAAATAACTTTATCAAGTTTAGCTAACTTACCAATTTCATCTATAAACAAAGCTGCATCTGTTGAAAAATTTTGACATTTAGACATACTACGAATAAAGTCGGCACGAAGATCGTCATATTTTCTTGCTTCTTCTAGCTCACCACTATTAAGTGAATCAATTATTTTTTCACTTGCGTCAATCGCGCCTAATAACTGTTGATGCACATGCCGGGATTCAAGCATGAGACTAGCGACGTAATTCTTGTGGTATTAAAGACCATGCACTATAAATTTCCTCAACCAGACCTTTGACCTCATCAAGAATTGATACATCATTATGCGCATTCGCTTGTATCAATTGGCGCTGCATATAGTCATATAAATCATCAAGATTGCTAGCAATCTCACCACCTTTTTCAATATTTAATGACATACGTAAACCATCAAGTATATTTAAGGCCTTGGTCAGACGGGTGATTTTCTCACCAATATCATCTTCTTGTATGCAAGTTTTTGCCTCAGCAATACGTATTGACAAAGTCTCAAGTAACAATCGAATAAGCTCATGCCCATTAGCTTCTTCTACCTGTCCATACGCACCCATTTCCTGATAGCTTGCCAATGCCTGATTAGAATTTAATGAATTCATTATAGTTATTACCTTTATCTTGATTGATTAAAAGATGGCAAATTTGCCAATTGTTGAGTTAAAAAAGAGCTAGTTGAATTAAGTCTGCTTAGCAGGCCATCAAGCGCACCAAACCTTGTACGTAAACGTGCCTCAATATCTTCTAATCGTAGCTCCTTACGTGCAATATCATCGTCAATTCTCGATCTTTCTGTGTTTAAGCCTTCTGTTCTACTATTAAGAATACCATCGCTGTCGGTATAACTTTTAATTACTGTTTCTAATGAAGTAATAAAACCATTTTCAGAGTTTGTAAAAAGATTCTGTATCTGATCAATATCAGTGGCTACGACTTCAGTAAATTTTTCATCATCAAAGCTAAGCACACCATCTCTATCGAAATTTAAGCCAAGTTGAAATAAATAATTAATATTAGAAGAGGAATCATTATATGAATTGGAGAATAAACCTCTCACGCGTGATTCAATATTTAACAATGTATTTTCACCAGATAATGAAGTTTCACCTTGCACACTAAGCGTAGACACTAAATCATTATAAGAAGACACTAAGGCTTCAATAGAACTTCTCGCAACATTCAAGTTTTCTGTTGTTGATACTGAGGCAGTCCCTAAACCCGTCAGACTAAGAGTGACTCCTTGAATGACATCTGAGATTTCATTACTACTTCGCGTCACTGCAAATCCATCTACCGTCAAAGTGGCATCTTGAGCTTCCTCCAATTCTTGAATTCCAAACACTAGACGAGATAAACCTGCATCATCGGTATTATTTGCATCATCATCTGTGACAGTAAAAGCAATTTGATTTGCCAGTCCAGATTCTTTTGACGTTAATATTAGTTTACTGCCTTCATCAACATTAATAATACTTGCTTGAACACTATTATTATTACTATTGGCATTGATTGCATCACGTATCTGTTCAAGGGTATTATTTTCTTCAGTAATATCAACAGTGAAACTTTCACTACCAACTGTAAACGCAAGCTGGCCTGTTCCTAACACTTCACTTCCACTAAGAAAGCTTTGTGTACCTAATTTGTTATTTTGCGCTAACTGCGTCACCTCGACGACATTTGATCCGTTGACAGCAGATTGTGATCCTGTTGCTGTAAACACAGAGTCATCCGTCGACGAAGCTGATACTTCACGAAATGCTTCTGATGTAGACAATGCACTGACGGCTTCTTGAAACGAGGATAGAGAACCTTGAAGTTGGCCAAATGCGCTGATCTTCGCATCAAGATTTCCCTGACGTACTTGCAGTAATTGAATTGGTCTTGATTCTGCAGCCAGCAAATTATTTACTAGCCCTTCTAGGTCAATTCCAGATCCAACGCCAAGTGAAGTGATTGAACCGGCCATATAATTCCTTAATCTATATAAACAAACTTAGTTAACAAAAAGCTTGCAAAGATAATGCCGATTCGCACTATCCTTCATCGGCTAATAAGATACCTGTAGGCACAGGCGCACTAGCGAAGTTTTCACTTACTAATTTAGCGATTACGAGTAACTCTTCTGGGGGTATTTGGCGGATAATTTTGCCGGTTTCCGGCTCCCGTACGGTAATAATGACCCTGCCGCTAGATTCATCTACTGAAAACTCAAGATTTCTATCTAACTGCTTAACAAAGTCATTCACTTGTTTTGCTGCTACCTTGACCTC
Organism: Gammaproteobacteria bacterium; assembly: GCA_033344735.1. Lineage (NCBI taxonomy): Bacteria > Pseudomonadati > Pseudomonadota > Gammaproteobacteria > Gammaproteobacteria bacterium. Next base: position 317,644 of record JAWPMW010000001.1, on the reverse strand, counting down.
TACTACAGTTGGTTGCTTAATTTCTTGCACCAACTTTTCTGAGACTTCTGAGTTAATCGCAACTACATTTGTAGTCCCTCGATTAACAATACTCGAGTTGGACTGTGGTCGTGTTATACCTGTTAAGGATGTCACATCAGTCGTCATCGTTATTACCTTTTATTAATCTTTAGTAAATTTGTGCTCAGCCATATCAACCGAGCACAAATTTCACATTCTCACTATTACTGAAGTAGAGATAATACTGATTGTGGTAAAGAGTTAGCCTGAGCCACAATTGATAAACCAGCCTGTTGAAGAATCTGGCCTCGAGTAAGATCTGCAGTCTCAGCAGCAAAATCAGCATCCTGAATTCTTGAACGTGCAGCTGTTAAGTTTTCAGAAGTGATTTGCAAGTTAGAAATTGTAGATTCAAAACGTGTTTGAACCGCACCTAACTCTGATCGCAATGTATTTACCTGGCTTAATGCAAAGTCCAGGGTAAGTAGTGCTGCAGTTGAATCTGCTTGAGTCAATACATTAGTATTAGTCACAGACTGGTCTGTTTGTGATGCACCTAAAACAACCGCGGCAACACCATTACTAGCACCCTGAACAGCAAAAGTACCTGTCGCTGTATACGCCTGTCCAACATTTCCCGCTAGTACAAGACCTGCACTATACGTCTCAGCAGCACCACCTAAGTTAGTACCACCGCCAACAACGATATTTGTACCATCACTGTTGCTAAGCGTTAAAGTATTACCTGCGCCAGACGCTGCCGTAACACCTGTTTGGCCAGTTAACGCATTAATTGCAGCTACATTAGCATCTCTATTAGCAGTTGATGATCCAGCTAGTAAAGTAACTGTAACGCCATTTATAGTAGCGGTACCTGCTGTTTGAGCTAAATCTTCTGTTAGTACAGTAGTCGCCGTTTGAGCAGACACACCAGACAAAGAAGTTACTGCATTAATTTGTTGTGCAATATCATTTACTGATGCACCTGCACTTAATCCTGAGAAATCAACTGCAATACCATTAATAACCAAGTCACCAGCCCCTGCTGCAGCTGCAACTGAAGCATCAATCGCCGTCTGATCAATTGATCCAGAGGTTGATACTCGAGCACCCAATACATCAGATCGTGCATCAACACCATCGACAGTAATAGTCTGGTTTTGGTTTGCACCAACCTGGAAGCTCAGACTAGATGAAGAACCATCTAATACATTTTGACCGTTAAACTGAGTTGTAGTCGCAATACGTCGTACTTCTGCAATCAACTGTTGTACCTCATTATTGATCGCGCCACGGTCAGATGCAGAGTTTGTATCATTAGCTGACTGTACTGCTAACTCACGAATACGTTGTAGAGCACTTGTTGAAGTACTTAAACCACCTTCAGCAGTTTGTGCAAATGATATACCATCATTCGCATTTCGAATTGCTTGATTAAGACCTCGAATTTGAGAAGTGAATCGCTCTGCAATTGCTAGACCTGCAGCATCATCTTTTGCACTATTAATACGTAGTCCTGATGATAAACGTTGCAATGATTGACCTAACGCATTCTGCGACTCGTTTAAATTTCGTTGAGCGTTCAACGAGAATAAGTTTGTGTTTACAATTTGTGGCATTTTACCAGCTCCTTTAAAAAGTTTCTTTCCTTAGTAGGAAACACTCCGACTCTGCAGAGCTCTAGTGCTCCCGCGTTGCCATTGTCAAGCGTATCGGCCTTGCAAAAAAAAACTTTAAGGGATGTGTCTAAAAAAAGTGATGAGCGGGCAATAATATTATTGACTTTCTATTTTCATATTTTATAGCATCATAATTCTTTAATATTATTTTGATAACCGGAAAAAATTTCACGATAGATGGTATGAGATCAGATGATCTCTATAAGAAATTAAATAAATTTAGGTTTTGCACACGCGAGAATGTCGCTTGCACTGCTTCAAGTGAGGTTATTTCAAAGGTTAATTGACTAATTGCTTCAGCTAAATCCAAATCTTCCACTTCAGAAAGAGTCTGTTGTAACACAAGTTTTGCACTAGATGACTCAGTATCTGCTGAGTCTAAAGAATTCTGGCGCGTGCCTACTGTTGTTCGTATATTAAGTATATTTCCTATCGCTTGATCAATATCACCTAATGCTATCTGTAAGCCTTGCTGTAATTCAGCTTCTCCAGATTGATCAAAAGGAGAGATTCCTAAAGTATTAACAAGGTTAGTGATTGTTTCAAATATATCTTGATTACGACTCGCTTGAATAGTGAACTCATCTCCAGCATTGACATCACCCGATACAGCAACATCAATTCCATTAAAACTTATAGATGTTCCATCTGTATATGTCTGCGCAGCTAATACGGTCGCTGCTGTCGTATCATTGACCACATCGAATGTGGTCGCGGAAGTAAATACAATTCTAAAGTCTTGAGCAAGAAAACTGCTATTATCCACAACACTGCCTGCGTTAATAGTTCCACCACCAGTGTTACCCGCCGCAACATCAGTCGAAAATGATCCATTCCCATTACGAATTTTTTGAAATACTTCATAACCCGATTCGCCAATATCCACTGCACGATTAGCAGAAATCTGTAAATTCAGCGGAGATTGATCGCCGTTATATGTTGCACCACTAGGCGTCAAAGTAAAAGGTTGGGTCTTACCTTTACTACCAGAAAATAAAAATTCACCATTACCATCACGTGTATTAGCATAGTCTAATAATTCTTCAAGCCTTTGGTTAATTTCAGTTCTAATGATATTTCTCGTTTCATCAGTCTGAGTACTAGAATTGGCCTGAATAGTCAGATCTCGGACACGCTGCAATGTATTATTTACACTTGTTAAAGTTGCATCGAGCAATCCTAACTGCTGATTCGCAAATCCTCGATTACGCTCAAATTGATCTAAGCGAGAAATCGCTTGATTAAGATCCACCGATCTTGCGGCTTCAGTGGGTGCATCGGATGGGCGCAGCAGTTTTTTACCTGAACCTACTTGCGCCTGTAAGCCTGCTATCTGAGAAAGGTTTTCTTGTATGTCTTGAACAGCTCGCTGGTAATATAGCGACGTAGAAATACGCATATATTATCTCCCAACCACACTCAATAATGTTTGAAACAATTCATCACTAGCAGCAATAACTTGTGCTGCCGCTTGATAAGCTTGTTGATACTTGGTCAAATTCACTGCTTCCTCATCTAAATTAACTCCAGAAACGCTTTCTTTTGCTTGTACAGAATCTGCTAGCAACCGATTTTGCGCACTACTATTTAATTCCGCTTGACGCGTCACTGTTCCTACTCTGCCCACTAACCCACCATAGGTTTCTTGATAGTTACTACTTCCTCCAACGGTATCGGCCGTTTGAAGTCCAAGTAAAGCAATAGCGTTTGTATTATCAGATACAGCATTAGTATTACGTTCAATAACGAATACATCATTGTTCTCAACAGGGCCTTCGATATTTACCCTTATGCCATTAAAATCAATATCAGCACCACTGGTATATGTCACGCCCGCAGCAATATTGACGCCATCAGTAACATTAAATACGTCAAATGTTGTCGCTGGTGTGTTAAAACGAATTTCCACAGTATCGGTTAGATCAGGATCTGTAATATCTAACACTTGCGGCGGATTGATGATGCCATCACCCAAATTACTCAATTGCGCACTGGTTCTAACTGGTGATGCAGCAGCAATGTCATCTGTCCGGGAAATTAATACATCTATTTGGCTTGCGCCTAGTCTTGTAGGACGAACTAAAAATCGATCACCAGCAGCAGCTCCTGCACCAACATTTATCTGCACACCATCTACAGTAAATGAAGTGGCTGCTGATACGGTAGTGACGCCATCATCTAAACGAGTCACAGTATAATTTGCCCCATCATAACTGAGACTATAATCAGAAGAAGTCAGCGCTCTATAATCTGTGATCATACCTGTGACACTAGCACTGCCTGTGTTACCTGTATTACCTATCACTTCAACAGGACCAGATGCAAAGAAATCTGTCCCAATAGTACCTGTTAAGGTTTGACCCATATTATGTTGTTCATTGAATGTTCCTGCCATCACAGTGGCAATACGGCCAAGTTCGTTTCTAATTGAACCCAGCTGTTCATTTTTAAATTCTAGTAACCCAGCTAATCGACCACCAGTAATTGAGTTAGTAATATCAGCATCACCCGTAAATGTTTGATATGCAATACGAGTGTTTGATGCATCTGCAGGGTCGGAAATTGCAACCAAAGTTTGAGCACTATCGCCGACTACGACGCTTTGACCACTGCCGACGAAAACACTTAATGACCCATCACTTTGTTCTAGAGTTTGCACTGAAACAATTTCTGATAATTCCAGAACCAACTGATCACGCTGATCAAGAAGATCATTTGGTCGCTGGCCGCCAGAAGTGACACTTTGTGCTTCAACAATATTTCGATTCAAATCTGCAATACTATTTGCAATTGAATTTAAGTCTTGAATATTCTCACTAATACCGACTTTAATATCACTGTCGATCGCTTGCAGCTGGGACTCTATGTTTGTAAATCTAGTCACCAAGGATTCTGCTGCACTCAATACCACTTGACGCGCTGAGTTTGAGCTAGGATCAATTGATAAATCCTGAACACTATTAAAGAAGTTCTGTAATGAAGGGGCCAAGCTGCCATCACCATCAGCGAGCAAGTTATCAACACGCGAAGCTAAATTGCTAATTGCATTAAGTCTACCAGCTTCTGTAGAAGCATTACGCAATTGTTCAATTAAAAATTCGCTCTCAATACGTTGTATATTGGTGACTCGTGTCCCTGACCCAATAAACCCATTGCCGAATGCTTGGGGCTGTAAGGTAGTAAAATTCACTTCTTGACGGCTATAACCCGGCGTCGTCGAATTAGCAATATTATTCGAAGTCGTTGCTAAGGCAGTTTGAAATGCACGTAAGCCTGTAACCGCAATGTCTAGTGGACTACCCATAATGGTTTCCTATCAACGTTATTGACGTAGTTTAGAGAATGCTGCGTTATCGAGAACATTCAATATCTTATTTGCATAGTTAGGGTCAGTTGCATAACCTGCATTTTGTATTTCACTTAAAAATTTCTTTGCATCACTTGCAAATTCAAGTGCATATGAATAACGATCATTTCCAAGTAAAAATTCGGCATAATCTTCAAATGATTCTTTTAATGAATCGTACGCGCGGAAAGATTGTTTTAGCTCGTTAAATGCACCATTCTCAAATTCGAGAGTTTTGCTACCAACATGATCGCCGTCCCAGCGAGTATCCGCTTTAATACCAAAATAGTTATTAGAGCTACCTCTCACATCTTTAGGCACATGATTTCCCCAACCTGTTTCAAGTGCCGCGATAGCAACTAGCACTTTGGCATCGACACCTAAACGCTCTGCGGGAGCTTGGGCATATTTATATGCAAGCTCGACGAATTCGTTTGGTGTTTCTGGTTTGAATGCTAATGGTCTAATCTGTTTTATTTCATTGGTCGAATAAATGTTGGCATCAACCACAGAATCTTCTTTTAAATTGGCAGCGAGTTTTTCTACAAAATCATCAACACCAGATTTTATTGGTTCAACATATTCGGATTCATCATTACTTATATCTGTATTAACACGATTAACAATCACTTCATTGAATGAAATTTCTTGTGCATTCTGTTCATCGTTTACAGCATTTTCTGAACTACCACCTAATTGACGGTTTAAGATATTAGCTATGCCTAAAACCTCTTTTTTAGCCAAATCTGTTGCAATTTGCTGATCGTACATATCACGATAAAATTCTGATTGTTCACTTTGAAACATCCCTTCTGACAGTGAAGCAGTACGCATACTTTTTAGCATTTGCTGCAAAAATAATGCTTCAAACTGTTGAAAAATTTCATCATTAACTTCTTGCTCACCATTACCCGCTTGCAATCGCAAACGAGCCGTATCTGATGCTGTAGAAAGTAGAGATGCTATACCGTCACTCATAATTAAATCACTATTAATTCTGCTTTAAGCGCACCCGCTTGTTTTAGCGCTTCTAAAATTGCCACCAGATCGCCTGGAGCTGCGCCTACCTCATTCACAGCATTAACAATAGAATTCAGAGAAATCCCAGGATTAAATAAAAACATGCGATCAGAATTTTGCTGCACATCAATTTCTGTATCAGTGATTACTTCTGTATTACCTACTGCTGCAAACTCGTTTGGCTGACTGACTTCCATATTTTCAGAAATTGTTACAACTAAACTACCATGTGAAACAGCAGCCGGTGAAACACGCACATTGGACCCAATCACAACAGTTCCCGTGCGAGAATTAACAATAACTTTCGCAGCACTAGCACCAGGTATCATTTGAATATTCTCAATTTCTGCAAGAAACGATACTCGATTTGCAGCATCAAATGGCGCACGCACTCTCACTGTTACTGGATCTATGGCACTAGCGACACCTCCCCCCATAACATTATTAATACGATCTTGCATACGTTTTGCTGTGGTGAAATCAGAAGTATGTAAGTTGAGGAACAGATGATCTTGAAGAGCAAAATTACTAGGGATAGTTCGTTCTACGGTTGCACCATTAGGAATTCGCCCTGCACTAGGAACGTTAATAGTGATACTGGATCCATCACTTCCTTGAACCCCTAAACCACCAACGACTAGATTACCTTGAGCTACTGCGTATACTTTGCCATCAATACCTTTTAATGGCGACATCAATAAGCTTCCGCCACGCAAACTTTTAGAATTACCCAATGATGAAATAGTGACATCAATAGTCTGACCAGGTTTTGCAAATGCTGGCATTTCAGCGTGGATTGACACTGCAGCCACATTTTTCAACTGCGGGTTAACATCTGGTGGAATGGTAATATTGTAACGATTAAGAAAGCTTTTTAAACTTTGCACTGTAAATGGCGTTTGACTTGTTTGGTCTCCAGTACCATCTAAACCTACTACCAGCCCATAACCAAGTAATTGATTTGTTCTAACACCCGCAACTGAAGTTAAATCTTTTATTCTTTCGGCTAATACTGAATTTGAAATTGTAAGCAAAATTATTATGTATATTAATCGCATTATTATTCCCTCAAGTTATAGCGGCCAAATGGCATGCATAAAAAACTTAGCCAACCAACCCGCTTTACTACTATCGCTAACCACACCACTCCCTTTATATGTAATGCGAGCATTGGCTATTTTGGTTGACTCAATTTGATTACTTGAATCAATATCAGTTGGCCTAACAATGCCATCAATACGGACTACTTCACTACCTTCATTTAATGTCAGCAGCTTCTCTCCTTTAATAACCAAATAACCATTCGGTAGTCTCTCTGTTACAGTGACTGTGATATTGCCATCAAGGCTATTCTCTTGGGTTAATTCTCCTTCACCTTGAACATCTCGTGATGCAGTTGCACTGCTTGATAAAACTTCTCTTCCATCCAATGTGTAGTCACTTTTACCAAATATAGTCGGATTTGGAAGATCTATTGTGGTACTTTTATCAGCTTCTAATGAACTCGATTTACTTGCATTCGTTTGCTCAGAAAGCACGACCGTTAATAGATCGCCTACACGTGTTGCTTTTATATCTTCAAATATATAAAGATTACTCGAGGCATAAAATAACCCTCCATCATAATTAGATTTAACCTCCGGCATGACAGGCACAACGGGCTCGTAATCTGGATCACTCAGCTGACCTATACTGCTACAACCGGAAATCAATAGTAATATCAGTCCTGCTAATGATATTTTATCTGGCTTATTCATATTCTCCATCCCTGTGATTCATTTAATTCTATAAGTTGTTATTAACGTACTGAAGCATGCTATCTGCAGTTTCAATTGCCCGCGAGTTAACTTCATACGTACGCTGCGTTTCAATCATATTTACTAATTCTTCAACAACATTCACATTTGACGTTTCCAACGACCCTTGAATCATTGTTCCCAAACCATTCTGACCAGGTGTTCCAGGAGTTGGGCTACCCGATGATGCAGTTTCTAAAAACAAGTTTTCACCTCTTGGCTGCAAACCAGTTTCATTAACGAAATCGACTAACTGTATGTTACCCACCTGCGTAGGTGCATTATCACCTGCAGTTAACGTTGAAACAGTACCATCAACACCAATTGTTATACTGGTAACATTTGGCGGGATAGAAATAGCTGGCTGTAAAACATAACCACTTGAGTTTACGATTTGGCCCTGCGAATCCAATGTAAAACTTCCATCACGTGTGTAACCAGATGTGCCATCAGGCAATTGAATTTCAAAAAATCCACGACCTTGTATGGCAACATCCAATGGCGCATCTGTTTGCGATACATTTCCTTGGGTAAACAATTTCTCAGTCGCCACCACTCTTACACCTGTACCTAGCTGTAATCCGGTTGGTAATTGTGTGTCCTGTGAGGATTGCGCACCTGGTTGGCGTATATTTTGATAAATCAAATCTTCAAATACTGCTCGGTCTCTTTTAAATCCAGTGGTATTTGCGTTAGCCAAATTATTTGAAATAACTGTCATGCGCGTTTGTTGCGCATCTAAACCTGTTTTTGAATTCCATAATGCTGAAGTCATTTTTAATCCTTTATTATTTTATCCGCGCAATCTTAATATTGTTGCTGAGCTAGAGTCATTGCTTTCAGCCGTTTCCATTAGCTTCACATGCATCTCGAACTTTCTTGCAAGCTCAATCATATTAATAAGCTCACTTACTGAATTTACGTTGCTACCTTCAACAGTACCTGCTGCTACTCTTATTGATGCATCTGCATCAACAGCAACACCATCTTTTGCTCGAATGAATCCATCCAAATTCTTTTCAAGTTCTTCAATCGGTGGATTAACCAGCTTGATTCGATCAATTACTGCCAATGCACTTGCATCCTGACCAACAGGAATAATTGACAATGTTCCATCAGCCGCAATATCGAGTTTTTCGTAGGGAGGCAAAGCAATCGGACCATCATTACCCATGACAGAAAATCCTGCACCGGTTTGTAATAAACCGCCATTAACGACCCGCAAGTCACCAGCTCTAGTATAGGCTTCACTACCATCGGGTGTTTGAATAGCAAAAAAACCTTGGCCGTTAATTGATACGTCTAAGTCACGCCCTGTTTGCGTCACTTGTCCGACATCAAAATTTATTCCTGATCTTTCATCAACGCTAAATACACGACTTGGATTACCTGGTCCGTAAACGGGCAGACTTCGAATGGTATCGAAATCTGCTCGAAATCCTGTAGTGTTTGCGTTAGCTAAATTGTGGGTATTCGTTGCCTGGTGCAGTTGTATTTGTTTAGCACCATTCATTGCCACATATAACATCCCATCCATTCTCTACTCCTCTTGTAGGCCAACCTTATTAAATAATATTAATAATAGTCTGAGTGATTTCATCAGCTGCACCAATCACTTGAGCATTAGACTGGAAGAATCGTTGTGCTTGAATCATATCAATCAATTCCGATGTCACATCGACATTTGATTCTTCAAGTGCACCTGACTGTACTAGCCCCAAATCGGTGGAGCCTGGTGCACCTACTAATGCTGCACCGGAGGCGAATGATTCATTCCAAAGCGAATTACCTGAAGGCACCAAACCTTGAGTATTTGAAAAGTTGGCCAAAGCAACTTGACCAAATGCACTAGACACACCATTAGAGTAGCGTCCAAACAATGTTCCATCTGAAGCAAAGTCTAAACTTGTTAAACGACCAGTTTCGAAACCATTTTGATTCAGCGAAGAGACGCCAAATGGACTTCCGAATTGAGTTATTGCAGCATAGTCAATCGTATAAGTGGTCGATGTACCTATACCACCAGGTGTAAAAGCTGCTGAAGTGGTTGTAGTTCCAGCACCACCATTAACACCAACCAAACTTCCGCTTGGATCAAAATTCAAAATATCTGGGCCATCAACTTGAACACCATCAACAAAGGCAAAGGCTTCCCAATTAGTAGCTGTGTCTCGTCTAAAATATAATGAAGTCAAATGCTGACCACCCAATGAATCATAAGTAGTTAGTGAAGTTGAGTGATTATATGTTGCAGGATCAGGACCCGATGCTCCGACTGTAAATGCTGGTAGCACAGTCGCTGTTGCATCAAGGTTTGCACCTAGATCAATTTCTGAAGTAATTTGTGGTGCAACATCTGCACGACTAACAACAATTGGCCCTAGCCCACCTGTAATCAAGCCATTTGAGTCAGGTTGAAAACCAATTAATTGATTGCCAATTGGATCAACAAGGTTCCCGCTTGAATCGACACCAAAAGAACCTGCTCTACCATAAAAACGCTCACCGGCATCTTCAAGCACAAAAAATCCCTGACCATTAATGGCTAAATCTAAAGCATTGTCAGTAAATGTAAGATCACCATCTGTAAACTGCTGTTGTATTCCTGCAAGTTGAACACCTTGACCGATAGCATTACTGCTGACTCCAAATTCAGAACTTGCATAAACATCTGCAAATTCAGCGCGAGATTTTTTAAATCCGGTAGTTTCACTGTTGGCAATATTATTAGATATTACCTCTAAATCATTTTGGGCGGCATTTAGCCCTGTGAGTGCTATATCAAATGGCATATCTTTCTCCTTTAGTATGCGATTTATTAATTAATTATTCCGAAATTCTCTGTACTTCATTAAATAAAATAGTGCCACCTGTTTGTAACCCAAGCTCAATTGCACTTGAATTTGAAAGATTAACGCTTTGCACTTTACTTTCTACAGTGGTTGGCAATGAAACTTCATTTTCACCTGCTAGTACTGTAGCTGATAAAAAGTAATTACCCTCTGGGACTTGTTCACCTGCTTCATTCAATCCATTCCAAGTAAAACTATTCAACCCCAAGTTGGCTAATACCACTTGCTTGGTTTGTACAACTTCACCAGCTGCATTACTAATCAGAACTTCAGCAGTTCCTGCTTGGCTTTTTGAATCAACATAAGCCGTCACTGATTCTCCTTCAGTCATTGAAACTTGATTACCTTCAGCTTGAACGCTTTTACCAATCAAACCAGCTGCATTAAGTGCTTGGTTGTTATTTATTCCCTGTGAAAATTCTGCAAATGAGTCATTAAGATTATTCACACCATCCACTGTGCCAAATTGAGCGAGCTGCCCAATAAAGGCACCATTTTCTACTGGCTCGAACGGATCTTGGTTTTGAATTTGAGCAACGATAAGTTGTAAAAAATCTTCTTGTCCTAATTCCTTGTTGTTCGTGGCATCCTTTTGAAATCTTTGCACTCCAAATTGGCTACTCAATGCTGTATTAGTACCTATTTCCATTAATAGTCTCCCTGCTATTCGCCTAAGCGTAGTGTTTGTAGAAGCAAGTCCTTTGATGTATTCATTACCTCTACGTTATTTTGATAACCTCGTGAAGCTGACATCATGTTAGTCATCTCCTCTATGGGATTCACATTAGACAAATAAATATATCCTTCATCATCTGCTAAAGGATTGCCTGGTTCATATCTTTTTGGTGCTTCTGTATTATTCTCAACAATACCGAGAGTTTGCACACCAATATTGCTACTCTGAGAATTAAATACATCTTTATACATAGCAGAGAAAACTGGATTTCTTGCTTTGTAAGCTGCATCTGCACTTCCTGCAACAGACTGTGCATTGGAAATATTACTAGCAGTAACATTAAGTCGAACGCTTTGTGCGCTTAATCCACTACCTGATATATCAAAAATATTAAATAATGACATTATTCTTATTCACCTCGTAAAGTCCTTATTAGTCCACTAATTTTTTTACCTAAGATAGACAAGCTAACTTGATAACGAATAGCATTTTCTGTAAATGCAGACTTTTCATAATCAGCATCAACCGTATTTCCATCTAATGAAGCATGTGAAGGCACTCGATAGCGTATTGCCTGACTTGCAATACCATTTAAGTCACTTGAAAAATGTTGTGAACTACTTTTCTCAAGTTGAACACTAGTTTGCATTTTCCCACCTTGTAAACTTTCAAAAGCTGATTTGAAATCAATATCTTTCGCTTTGTAATTTGGCGTATCAGAATTTGCCAAGTTCGCTGCTAGCATTTCTGAACGAGCAGCACGCAGCGTAATTGCTTGTGCATGTATTCCAAAAAGTTTATCTATAGGACTAGACATATCGGTTTTTTTACAAAATTTATTTGTAATAGCTATAGCAATCGCTGTGCCAGCCGATAACAACCGATCAGAGATAAAAGCCGACACTTCATCAATACATGACATGAAGTGACATTCAGATGTTGCCGTCGTGCGGCAATAATTGCATGCAATGTTTTCCATAAAGCAAATATAATGTGCTCAACTAAATAGTCGGCATGAACTTTGCAACATTTCCTAGTAGCGTTAAACAATTGACGATACTTAAAGAGAGATGATGAAGAATTTAAATAGAAGTCTGAAGATCATGCTGACGTTGATTCTTATATGTATAAGTGTGAACTCAGCATTTTCACAAGAGCTATCAGGATCAGGTCAATACCATCGCCATGATGATATTACTGTGGCAGTAAAAGAATTCATTGGCGATTCAATTAATGCAGATGATGAATCGATGACAATTACAGCTAAATCATTAGATAAAAGATTAAAGTTAAGTAAATGTGAAATACCATTACAAGCATTTTGGCCGCCAGGTGCTAGCCAAGCAGGTCATACCTCTGTTGGTATTCGTTGTAATGATAGTAAACCATGGAAAATATATGTCGGCGCACAAATAAAGCGTTACCAGCAAGTATGGGTAGCCATGACCGCCTTATCACGTGGCACTATACTTAATCGCTCACATGTTGCACTTGAGCGGAAAGAGATTAGAAATAATAGCCGTGAATATTTTAGTATTGAGCAAAATCCAATCGGCCTAGTTGCCAAGAGGCCAATGCGCAGAGGAGATATTCTGCAAGTATTGGCTTTAGAAAAGCCTATGGCGGTAAAACGTGGTGATCGTGTGATTGTAATCGCTCGCGTCAATGGTTTAGAAATACGCACCGCCGCGACAGCGCTTAACGCAGCGGCTGAAGGTGACCGAATTCGAGTACAAAACCTATCCAGCAAAAAAGAACTGGAAGGTGTATTACATAAAAATAGTGTGGTTCATATAAATATCTAAAGATTTATATGAATTTTTGTTAAAGAAATGGCGATAATTGCCGATATATGGAAATCAGGAAAAGGTAAGAGAAGATGACAGACGTGATTAGAAATATTAACTCAAACAACCAGATAGCTGGATCTGGGTCAAAACCAACAGCTAAGTCTTCGGATGATAGCGCACCAAGCCAAAAAGCTAGTGCATCAACCAATGCCGCAGAAGGACAGGTAGATCTGACCAATTCTGCTCAAAAAGTAGATCAGTTGATTGCTAATTTATCTTCAGAGCCTATCGTTGATCGACAAAAAGTAGACGAGATTAAATCTGCTCTCGCAGATGGCCGTTATGAGGTGAATAGCTCAGTTATTGCGGACAAATTAATAGAAATTGATGAGCTACTTAAATAGCTCACATACAGTTTAGTCTACTCAAAAACCACGGAACGGTATATGAATAATCAAAACTCACATCAAGTCATTAGTGATTTACAGAATTGTATTAATTCTTTCCTAGATCAGCTATCGGCCGAAAGAGAATTACTTTTAGCCGGAAATGCAAATGATTTAAATAAAATCACCCTTCAAAAACAAGACACGATTACGAAATTATCGAAACTGGAAACCCAGTTCTCTCCAATGTTAGATAAATTTGCAAATGACCAAACATTAGATAAGAAATGGCAAGAAACCATTAACTTACTTAAAAAATGTCAGCAAATGAATACTGAGAATAGCTCTTTAGTCAATAATCGTCTTAAGCAAACAACCAACACTCTGAACCAGTTACATTCATTATTTGATACCGAACATGCTGTAACTTACAGCGAAAACGGAAATCAAATTATCACTTCGGAACCAAATCGCTCCGTTCACGCCTAAACTATCTAGCAAAAACACTCTTTACCGAGTAAATATAGGAGTGTAATTACGAATAAGACGTCAATAATTTGGCGTTTGTTGATATCAATTGTGAACAGTTGTTAACTTGATGCATCTGTAAGTATTAATACTAATATCGATTTAATGCAGATCTAATATTATTTGCTTGCCAAATTTTATAATAAAAAAGTTAAAATAAATGGAAATAAATAAGCCAATCAAATTGATTAGGCCACTTAAGCCGGCGAACCATGAATTAACGACTTCTGTAACCTCATCAAATTCTACAGGGTCAGTGCTGAACTATGCACTTAAGTTTCAGAGTCAAATTTGCGATAAATCATTAATTCAATCCTATGAAGAATGCATCAATTCTATCCTAAATGTAAGCGGAGTCCGCTATCGCTACCCTTTACTTGGAATTAATCACTCATTAGGCATTACTGATAATGCACAAAGTAATTTCCATTTAAAAACGGATAATGAATTTTGGGGTGATATTACATTATATAGAGAAAATGAATTCTCAGATAATGAGATGAAAAATATTGAGCTCATCTCATCATTATTAGTCCACCCTTTAAGGTCTGTAATTAATCAAAAGTCTAATTCATTATTGTCAATACATGATCAAACAACAGGCATAGCTAACTCAACATTAGTAGAACAATTAGTGACGCGTGAGGCAAAATTATCCCACAGAGAACGAGTACCTATGTCACTTGTGTTAATTGATATTGATCGATTTAACAAAATTTCTGAATCAGCAAACCTCATTATTAGAGATGAAATTTTATATAACGTAATGCAGGTAATGCGAGCTAGAATTCGTGACACAGATCTATTGTTCCGTTATAACAATGATACATACTGCCTAATTTTGAAAGGGGTAACATCAAACAATGCGTTTGAAATTAGTGAACGCATACGTAAAGAGATTGATAATAATAGATTAATTACCATCAATAAAAAATCTACACATATCACTGTTAGCGCAGGCGTAGCTGAATTATTGGCAACTGATAGCATTGAAAGCATATTTGAGCGTGCTAACAACGCAGTTCTTCACGCAAAGAAAATGGGCCGTAATCAGTCGATAATTGCTGATGGAAAATTTATCAGCTAAGCAACTTTCATCATTTCAATACGATCTCTACCACTTTGTTTAGCTTTATATAGCGCTTTATCGGCTCTCTCAAAGAGAGTGGTAGGTGTATCTTTATCCACAAAAGATGCAACACCACAAGAAATTGTCACATGTAGTGGCTGTTTTTTATAAGTGAACTCCGTTATAGAAATAAGCTTTCGAATTCTTTCAGCTAACTGAGCACCTTCTTCTAAAGATTTATCAACAAGCAACATAACAAATTCTTCTCCACCAAATCTTGCCAACATATCGCCTTTACGCACGCCGGTTCCAAGTTTTTTTGCAACTGACTGGAGAACTTTATCGCCCGCAGAATGGCCATGACGATCGTTAATCATTTTAAAGTGATCAATATCCCACACCAGCATAGTGCTAGATACTTTATTTTGCTGCCAATTCATCCATGCTTTTTCTAGTGCTTGCACATAAGCGGCACGATTATATAGGCCAGTCAAAGGATCAGTGACTGCTTCCATGTGTTTTTTATGGATGGTTTTTTCTAAGTCTTTGGCATGATCTTCTAATAACTTAATCTTATTACTCATACCGGCAATTTTATTTTCGAGAATTTTAGTTTCGCTCTCTTCTGACTCCACTTCCTCAATAACTTTTGTTTGTATTGCAGATACAATTTTACTTAGGCTTGCTTTCAATAAATTTATATCGTCACTATTCTTTATACTATCATCAAGCTCCTTGATACCTTCCTCAAAAGATTTATTGATGCTGCCTTTTTTAGATTCTCGCGAAAAATACTCATCTTTAGTTTCACTTAGTTCAGCATAAATAGATTGTAGCTTACTTGCGATGACCAATAAATATCCATGCATTTCTTCATGATCTTCAGTTAGGCTACTAGAAAAATCTAGCAGTAAACTTTTAGTCTTTTGAGTACAATTAATTATGTCATGACTAGTATCAAGCTGCTCTTTGATATTTTTAGCCAAATCCACATATTCGCCACTATAATTTACACCAACTAACAACTCTCGAAGTGCTTTTTTCCATTGCTGAACTGCTTTTGCATCAAGTGTTGAAGATTGCAATCCAACACTAATTGATTGAAATAAATCACCCAGATAAGCTAATACCTCATTACTGGAAAATGTATCATTGATTTCGCGCTCAAGCAGTAGAAATTCTTCTAATTGTTTAGCATCAGCAATGTTTTGATAGTCTTTCAATCTTGACTTAGCAGAAGCCAATGAGCTCATGTTTTGAACTTCTTCTAAATTAGCAATTTTATTGCTTTTAAATATTGATAAAATTTTATCGAACATTATTTTTAAAATTATTATTTAAGAAGCCTGCTCACTATTTAATTGATCTTCAGTCTCATCTGCGTCTAAGGCAGCGTGTTCTTTTGCAGACCATGGCCGAGTAGTCCAATCTCTACGATCCGTTTCAAACAACGGTTCAACTTTAGGGTAAAGCCTATCTAAAGGCACAGACAAACCATCACCTTGAATAATTCGTGCATGATGACGCTCTAAGTCTCTAAAGTGGCTCACACCACAAGAGTGAGCAATCATACCTACCTCATAAATCATATTTTTCACATAAAAAGTTACACGCTCTGCCTTTATATGCGGATCAAGTCCGCGTTGTAATTTCTTATCGTGTGTAGTAATGCCTGTAGGACAGGAGTTTTTATTGCATTGTAATGCTTGAATACAACCTAAAGAAAACATAAATCCACGTGCAGATGTAATAAAGTCAGCACCTACACATAGCGCCCACGCTACATCTGCTGGGTTAATTAACTTACCTGAAGCGATGACCTTAATTCTGTCACGCAAGCCATATTCAATTAATTTATTCACAACGATTGGCAAACTTTCATGCAATGGTAAACCCATATCATCAAGCAATGGCAATGGCGCAGCACCGGTTCCACCATCTGCGCTATCAACAGTAATAAAATCAGGCGCAGTTTCATGTCCTCTGCGTAGAATTGCGCTAAACAAATGATCTAGCCAACTTTCCGATCCAATCACAGCCTTAAATCCTACTGGCTTTCCAGTAACATCTCTAACATGATTAATCATGTCAATTAAATCATCATCGCATTTAATCTCTGGGTGGCGGTTTGGACTAATTGAATCGGTTGCCACTGGAATTCCTCTTATATCCGCAACCTCTTGAGATACCTTATCTGCTGGCAATATCCCACCCTTACCAGGCTTACCTCCTTGGCTTAATTTAATTTCAAACATTCTTAACTGTCGATGTGCTGCTACTTCTTTAAGTTTTTCATCACTTAGCTTGCCGGTTTCAGAATCACGTACACCGTATTTAGCAGTACCAATTTGAAATACTAAATCACAGCCTGTAGACAAATGATAAGGCGACAAACCACCTTCTCCTGTATTCATCCAACATTCAGCCTTCTTTGCACCGTAGCCTAATGCAAGGACTGCGGGCTTAGAAAGTGCACCGTAACTCATTCCAGAAATATTAAATATAGAACGTGTTACAAACGGCTTTTTCGCATATGGACCAATAGTTTCGTAATCAGGACTTGTTGCATCTTCCGACATTGTTGGATACGGACAGTTAGCAAATAGCACCGTTCCAGGCTTTTTTAAGTCGCGTGTTGAACCAAATGCAGATGTATTCGATAAATTCTTTGCTGCACGGTAGACCCATGAGCGTTGAGCTCGATTGAAGGGCAGCTCTTCACGATCCATAGCAAAAAAGTACTGCCTGAAAAACTCCCCAAGATACTCGAATAAATAACGGAATCTTCCAATCACAGGATAGTTTCTTCGGATAGCTTGCTTAGTTTGAGTAACGTCTATCACATATAAAACTGCGATTACCGCAACAGCTACAACCAATGCGACAGCAAGCGATACTTGCACAAACGACTTTATAGTCGATGAAAAAGAAAGAATGTATTCCATTAAATATCCTATAATTCAACCAGGCTTAAGGATATTATCGGCTGACCGGGCATATGCTTTACTAGTTAAATAGCTCCACACATCTGTTCTAAAAGGTAATTACGCTGTAAGTGGATTGACAAATTCTGTATTAGTACTCAACAAAAAATGACAATGATGTAATCTCTGATGGCTTGCATCTTTATCTATTTCAACCACTTGGCGCGAAAAGTCATAACCTGCACGGTGAATTCCTATACCTACATATTCGCAAATATTGTTTAATGCATTTTCAAAGCTTTCACACTCATAACCAAACTCTACACATGAAACCAGATGATAAACAATAATGCTTAATTTTAGACGTTCAGAAATTGATGAACTTTCATGAAATTGCTGGATACTATCTGGAAGTAGACCTATGTCATGATCTGAAAAATGATATAAAGGTTGAATACTATCAATTGCATCTAGATCTAGCATGCTAATATCATTCAGACTCTGACCTGACAAACATGAATTAAGGTCATTTATGCCAGTAAGCATAGATGCACAATACATCTCTTCTGATGATGTCTGGCCCATATAATCAGCCCAATATTGTGTCAAATGTGACGCCACATATATTCGACTTCTAATTAACTCAAACTCATAAATTTTTTCAGCTCCGACACCTTCCTCACTTAGAGATTTTATTGATAACAATTTGTCTTTAAGAGGTTGCAAACCCACTAAATTGATAGCCGCAGAAAGTGTATTTACGACAGGACTATTGCGCTTTAGAAATATCTCATTAACTAAGAATAAAATATTTGCAAGAACAATGGCATCTTGATTAGCTAATGCTGTAATGTCTCGCAAATCAATATCATCTTGAGAAAAGCATTTGCGCAGTTCATCAATTACTTGGTCCGACGCTGGCATACATCTTATGTCAATCGCTTTCGTATGCATGACAGTGACTCTTACTCACTTTCCGGTTGGTTTAACTCATCAACAACTTGATTCACATCATCAATACCAAAGTTATTATGCAGCTCATCAAATAGATGGTTATTACCTACGATGACAATTTCCACTCTTCTATTGCTTGCTTTATTCTCCAAGCTATCATTAGGTACTAATGGCTTTGTTTCAGCATGTGCTCGCATTTGTACTCTATATGGGTCAACCCTGCCATTTTTTGTTAGGTGATGCACTACATTAGCTGCTCTTGCTGCAGATAATTCCCAATTCGAGCGATATTCATAGGTACTGATTGGTACATTATCAGAGTGGCCAGCAACAATAATATTACCTTCAATTTTATTTAATGACTTAGATACTCTATCTATAATTTCAAATGAAGAAGATTTTAGTTTTGCCTCACCAGAATTAAATGTACTTTTCTCTTTCAACCTTACAGTAATCTCAGCTTCCGACCACTCTACTTCCAACATTCCCGTTTCAATTTCTTCTTTCAGATCTTCAACTAGCTTTTCAGCTTCTTCCCGTATACTGTCAATCGCAGCAGCATACATTTTTTCTGCAAGATTTTTATTTTCATCATCACTGCCCTCTGAAAATTCCAAGTTATCCTTAGTGTCATCTGAGGTTTCCTGCTCTACTACCTGAATTGGTGTAGGTTGAGGAATACCTGGAGAAAATTCCATTGCAATAATACTAGTCCCTTTAGGTATATCATTTGCTTTAATCTGTCGCTGAACACCAAACGCTTGCTTCATAGAACCAGATAACTGTTTAAATTTTTGTGCATCCATTTCAGAGAATGCAAGTAAAAGTACAAAGAAACACATTAGTAACGACATCAAATCAGCAAATGTCATTACCCATGCTGGTGCACCTGCATCTCCTTCTTCTTTTGTTTGCTCTTCGTCACTCATACTGAGTTACTCATTTTTCTCAGTAATGCGTTTGCCTTCTGGCAAAAATGTCAGCAATATTTGTTCAACAACCTTTGGATTGATACCGGCTTGAATAGATGATATTGATTCCAATATCAAACTTTTATTCAACTTCTCTTCAACACTGATCTTCTTTAACTTATCCGCTATCGGCAAGGCTACTGCATTCGCAATAATTGCTCCATATAATGTAGTTAACAGCGCAACAGCCATTGCCGGACCAATCGCTTTAGGATCATCCATCGCTGAAAGCATTTGCACTAGACCAATCAATGTTCCAATCATTCCCATTGCGGGAGCTGCATCCCCAATTGCTTTAAACATGGTGATACCAGTATTGTGACGATCTAAGGTTAAATTAATATCTTTACTCAACATCTTTTGAACCACTTCAGGCGCATGACCATCAATACATAAATTAATACCACGCTCTAAAAATGGATGACCGATCTCTCGACCTTCAAGCGCAAGAATACCCTCTTTTCTTGCCACATTAGCAAGCTCTACTGCTTCCTCAATTAATTGATGCGGATTAACACTTTTATGGATAATAGATTTAAGACCCACTTTAAATGAACCAAAAAATTGTCCCAATGAAATTCTTGCCAATGTTGCAGCAAAAGTTCCACCGATAACTACAACCAAGGAAGGCATGTTGATAAATGTACCAAAATCACCTCCTAAAAGAATTGCAATACTGATTACAATTAGCGCGCCTATCAGACCAATCAGAGTCGCTAAATCCATTATTGTTTACCCTCCTAGATGAATATTGATATGACAGTTATTGACTGACATAGAAATACATGAATGCGCTAGCATTCTTAATTAATTAGCTATAGGGTTTTATCGGCAAGACTTTTAAAATCTGTATAGAAAAATATATGGTAGATAATTACCGATGAAGCCGCATATTGAGTATGCATAATGACAATCTCAGAGATAATCCTAGAAAATTGATCATTTATTCTTTATCGACCAAGATAGCAATAATTCAAGATTGAGCTTAAATTATAATGAAAAGTAAAATTGGGGAAATTCACAATTTGTATGCGTTTTTCAATCTATCGCATCCAGAATTAATCCGCGCATACCAAAATCACATTACGAATCAAGATATTGTAGCGGCCAAACTTGTTGCATCAAGCCATGTCAATAATGCTTCTACAAAAATTACTACCATAGATAATATAGACTACATTTTTCCTCTAGATCTAACTTCCAGAAATCATCAAAGTAAAGGCAACTGGATATGGGTTACTCAAATAGATATTTTATTTCCAGAAAAATTATTAATATCAGTTCCTATCAATGCGCAGATATTCGATATCCCCTACTCTCACAATAAAGTATGTGCGCATTGGCTAGTTAGAAATGTGGCATCAGAGATCAAAGAAATATTGAACAGTCACTTATAGTTATTTTGTACATTATTATATCGAAGGGTACTATCCATTAAACTCTCCTCAGCAATAATCTGTAACTCGGATTCGAGAATATATAGAGCCCAGCCTGGACAAGGACGCGCACTAACCAAATCAGGTGATGCGCTCCAAGACTGCACTGTTCTAGTAGACAATGGATCGCCAGTTACTCGAGCCAACAAAATTGCTATATGACGTGAAGTTTTACCATGAGCAAGCATCAATTTTTTCAATCTCACTTTATTACGTTCGATTTCATTCATGATCTTAAATTGAAAAATATTGTTACATTTCGCTCATAACTCAATGTTATTGCAAACATTAATTAATAACCTAAGTATAGTTATCATAGCCTTAGTTACTACCAGCCAGTGGACTAAGGTTAGATCTAGCGACTTTTTAAGTCGCTAGATTGCTATGGGACAATTATTACAAAATATAATATTTATACAATATAATTTTTATTTTTGCGCACAATGTGCTAACGAATTTTGCCTTGCTTATAGAGTTTAAAAAGCAGTGGCCAACCATATAACAACGGATATTTACGAAGCCTTTCACTCACAATCACTTCTTCCCCCGTATGTCTTTCAATTTTCCAAGCAATATAATCAACACCATTAACAAAAGTTGTCGTTGCTTTCATTAAACGCAGTATCGATAAAAATTTCCCTAAGATTTTTCTTAATTTCCATTTCAAAGAGGCAAATAACTTAGCTTTACCTACCAAGGAATCTAGCTGATTCTTAGGAAATATGTTAAATGTAAGGCCATCATAAAAAGCACGTTGCGAATGATAAATAAGACTAGCCCTCTGCATCTTTTCAGCCCTCAATTCAGCACCATAAGTCAGCTGTAATCCTTTAACCCATAACTTTTCACTAGAAATTTCTCCTTCAACAACATTAATAATTGAATGTATAAATGTCGAAGCAGCGATACATTGAACCTCTACCAACCATTTTTTTACTTGCTCATGATCAACATAAATTAATGCCAATGGTTGTGTAAAACGCGCCCAAAAATAAGGGTGAAATGATTTAACACCAGACGATAAAGCTGATTTACTTACCACAGCATATTTAGCACGGTAGATACGCCCATCTATTTGCACTTGTTGGTAGAAAACATTTGGTGCCAGTAGTGTATTCGCTATTGAATACCAGCGATTAGAATATGCCTGACTGTAGTCTTCAACAATGACATAAAAATCCAGCATGGCATTGTCGTATTCATGAGTACGCATACATGAACCGTAAAAAACAATGCTTAGCAATGAGTCTTGAAATTTAGATTTTAACTCTTCAACAAACTTATCCAGCACTGCGTCTTGTTGATACTGCAAATTTGAAAACACATGCTGGTATAAAGCATCATTCATATGGTTAGAAATTTAATATCACCTGCAGATTGTAGAATCACTTTAGTCGATATACCTTGTTCACCAAACAGCTCGCCATCCAAAGTAAATCCATCTTGAATATTCAATATGGTTTTTTGCGGACAGAAGCTATGATAGAAGTCAGCATGTTTCTCTACACACGGATCTACACCTCGGAGTATTTTAGTTAATGCTTTAGTAGCTTTCGGAGCATTCTTTTTTATTAATGTAAGCGAAATATTGTTATTTGATCGCCCACTCCCCCAAAAAGGGAATACACCCATCAATAATCGATTTAATGTAGTCGCTGTAATAATATTAAAATCGCCTTTTATCATAGAATTTTCATCAGTCTGAATGACTGCATAAGACGATGTTGTGAGTTTATTTACAGTAATCCAATCAAAAATATAACGAATCATCGCCATTGAAGGCCCCAGCTCACCACGTAAACCTTTGGTATGTATGTTTTGCCGACAGTACAGTATGCCATTATAAATTGCACCGGCACCAAAAAACATGCCACATACGTCAATGTCTTTCTCTGGTAATGTCATTTGCAGAACCGGCCTAAAAGTTTCTTTTAATACTTTTTTATCACCTTTTACATAATTGATAATTTTGTCAATCACTTGCTTCAACTTACCCTTACACCCTACATCACCAAATGCCATGCTCGTTGTTCCAGCTTTTAACAATACTAGACTAGGCTGGTATGCATGATGCATCTTTATCTTTAGATAAGTAAGCACCTGCAATAAGGTACCATCACCGCCATTGACGATAATTATTTTAATTTTATGTTGCTTGCAAGCATCTAGCGCGTCTAAAAGATTATTTTCATGGTTTGTAACAATATGCTCAATAGTAGGATATTGTTCTAACACTTTTGTAAATAACTCAAACCCTCCACGTTTATTTCTACCACTACGTGGATTACTGATAGCAACAATATCAGCAGTCTCTATAGTATTGGCATACATGATATAAGCTATTTTGTCGCATTCAGTAAAGGTGCAATTGTTTTTTGCGCAGGATAGCCAGTAAACATTCTAACCGCTAATGAAGCGTCGCTTTTATCAGGGTTGATATTTTCCACCCACGACTCAAGTGGCCCATTGAAAATTCTCTCTAAACATGCCATTAAAAAACGAATAGCTAACACTAGCGTTGATATCACTGACCACGCGACCACCCACATAAAACCTAGCTCCGGATCGGCAATTAGTACAGCTACAGTCAACATAATAATGCATGGATTTCGACGCGCCGTTATTAAGCGATGGAATGAATCAATCGGCTTCCAGCAGAAGATGCTAATGTCATTAAACAGTAACTGAAATAAGCCTTCAAAAACTCTACCACCGACATACGCAGCTAGCATCAACCATACCCAGTCTAAGACTGTCAAAGATATACCCATAAAAGTAATTTGACTCACACCTAAACCAGTCGCCCAACACCAATACCAGATTGGTGGATGAATAATATCAAGGCCATGATCCATAACATGACCAATCTTGCTAGATTGAAGTGTTACACGTGCTAATTTTCCATCCACAGTATCTAAGAATGTCATCACCCAGGCGGCCAATAGACCCAGCACCAATTCACCATAAAAAAATGCAATGCCTGCAATTATTGTTAAGATCCAGCCAAATCCCGTCACCATATTAGGAGTAATTTTAGCTGATACACACTTTCGAACTACTCCTCGAGCTGGCAATGGCCACCACCATTTAGTAACCAAATCGGTAATTCCCTTATATGATTTATCGTACAAATAGTTTTCAATAACTGTTTTATCACGATTATTAATATGTACCACATGTGCCAGATCATATTTGCGCAATCGTGGATCATAGCCGCCAGTCAGCTGTTGCGGTGAAAAGGCATTTAGTGATTTTAACCCAGAATCAGATGATTCATTAGCAAGCAGCTTAACAGCATCTAGTACATTTTGATTGCTACACCACACTGCTGTTGGAAGATTTTCATTGCAGGATGATGTAAGTATTGCCTTACTGTGACCAACCAATTTTTGTATTACATTCGCTTCGTAAAGATAATCAGCGCGTAATATTAAGATATTTTGTCCTGATTGCACTTCACTGACGTCTAAAATTTCATTGAAATTGCCTGCTTTAGCCAATACTTTACGAATACGCTCAACTTGGGGCACACCCCACAATGCAACATCGCATGTATTTATAATGTGATAATCCATAATTGTATATAATGCCGGATCGCTTGAATTAATACCCATTATGCTTTCAACCAATTAAAATAATGAAGAAATTATTTCAAATAGCTCACAATTTTCAACAAACAGTATTGTATTAAATTTAATGAATGAAAGCAGTCAAACAGGCGGGCATGCTAATGAGTCTTTCCGATTTGTGCAACTTTCTGATTTGCATTTATCTTCCATTGATAAGCCAAATCCATTTAACTTACTCAACAAACGCAGCTTAGGTTATTTGTCGTGGCTACGTAAGCGGCGCTACACACATCAACGCTGGATCTTAGATCTTGCTATAGAGGAAATTCGTGAGCTCAATGTTGATCATTATGCAATCACTGGTGATTTAACTCATATTGGATTAAAAGATGAATTTGAACAAGCTCATCAATGGCTAAATAGTGTTGCCCCCTCTGACAAAATTACAGTCATCCCCGGCAATCATGACTTATATGTTAATGAACAATGGGATCGTAGTTTTGCTCTATGGGAAAACTACATGCTGGGTGACGACCAAAAAAAAGATGAATTATCTAAAAAAGCATTAACACAGCTAAATCAGCTATACCCAATTGTACGCATTCGCAAACAGATTGCCTTTATTGGTTTATCCAGTGTCTTTGATGCTCCATGGTTTCGCGCCACTGGTAAAATTAATACTCTACAATTAAATCGTTTAGAAACATTACTTAGAAGTAAATCATTAGCCAATTATTGCAAAGTAGTTCTTATTCACCATCCCTTAACGATAACACATACACCTGAGCGCAAATGTCTACTCAATCGAGACAAATTAACCAGCTTATTACAACAATACCCCGTTGAACTAGTGTTACATGGACATGGGCATAACAGCTGTTACGACTCGATTAAACACACAGATAACACTGAAACACCTATTATTGGCATGTCTTCGTCGTCTAGTATTAATCAAATAAAAAATTACCAAGCGGAATTTATATTATTTGATATCAAAAAAACTTCACTCGGTTGGCACATTAACAAGCAGAGTTATACATTCAATGAAAGTTTAAAAAAATTTATCGCCACTACCCAACAGGAATTCAAGCAGCCGAGAGCTTGCTAGGCAAGCGTATTTTAATAAAAATTAGTATCACTAACACTATCATGCTTGGCGCAGAAGCTATTAGTATTGGAGACCACTGCTGAAGTGATCCGGTATACGCTATTAGCTGAGAAATCACATAGAAAGTGACGCCTGCAAGCACGCCAAAAGTAATTCTCTTGCCGGTAGATATAGAACGCTGGGAACCAAATACAAAAGGCATTCCCAGTAAAATCATAATTGCCGCAGATATAGGAATCATGATTTTTTGCCAAAATAACAGTTCATACCGATACGACTGTTCTCCACGCTGCTTCAAACCTTGTACAAATTGATATAAATCTGTGACAGATAAAGCCTCAGGTTTTGATACAATAATTCCTAACTGAGCTGCAGTCAAAAAGGAATTCCAATTCATTGCGTCTAAATGATTTACCTGCAAACGGCCTTCAACCAGATGCTTAACTTTTACACCCTGCAAAACCCATTTAGTCTCCTCTTCCAAGTAAACTTTATCTGCATGCAGATAGCGTAATAATTCGTGCTGATCATTAAACTCAAAAATTTCCACATTTGTAGGAATACGTCCATTCTCAACTGCTTTCACATGAATAAATCGATGTTTACTTTGCGCCCAATAACCTGCCTCACTGACAAAATCACCAGCACCTTCTATAGCCAAAGTTTTTTCTACATTAGCTCGCTGTAGTGTTGCAGGAATAACAAATTGAGCATTAATCAAGACTAAAGTCATCAAGATTAATGCAGCAAACAACACAGAGTTAGTTACACTACGATGAGAAACCCCCACACTTTCAATTGCCACTAGCTCTTGATTCCCTGCTAAAGAGCCCAACGCTAGTATTGAGCCCACCAAACTAATAAAAGCAGCAAAATCCAATAATAATTTAGGAGTCTGCAACAATACATACTTAACCGCTATCACCCAGTTATAACTACCATTGCCTACCTGATCCAACTCTTCTATTAGAAGAATAATGGAAAAAAGTGACACCATAATCAACGCCAACAACACAAACCCACGTATTACACTTAAACCTATATAGCGTTGCAGAATAAACATAGCGAATTACGAGTAGCGTTTACCTAAAATAATAGTAAACATAATAAGAATTGCAACAACACTCCACATCCCTGGAATCACACTTAGAGCACCTTGCTCGATCCATGTTTTCATTACCAGACTGCAAGCATGCATCACAAAGAAGAATAATATACCAACAATTAATTTCCCGTAACGTCCCTGTCTAGGTGATGTCTTTGCTAATAATATGGCGATAATAGCTAAAAAAAATGCCTTAAAAGCAGAAGTTATTCTCCACTGAAATTCCGCCACTTCATTTCGATCTGATGAACTTGATAAATAATAGGTAGATGCTGCTTTTCTTTTAAAAGATTGCGGCACTATTTCTTTTGACTCTGGAAATACTGTAAACCTCTTAAAGCTAACCAAAATATCTGCACTATGTTGCTGCAATCGGTGAGCAGTTCCATCCAAAAATACCATTGATGGAGACTGATTCTTTTCCGCTTTTAACTGATACCCTTTATCCGCATAAACAATTTGCACAGAATTTTCTTCCGGCTGATAAACAAAAAGATCATTTTTTATGTCATTATCAATACTCCTAACAAAATACACTTGCCCAGTGTCTTTATTCTCATAAAAGTAGCCTTCTTCAAGATAATCAAAATCATATGTTTGTTGCGCTTGGTATTTAGCGCTATAACGCAAATCATAAGCCCAAGGACGCACAAAAATCGCTACCACAGCCGTTAGTAATGTAATACTTATAATCAATGGCAGCAGGATTTTAATCAATCCAAACACACTCATTCCAGATGCATGCAAAGCACTGATTTCGTGTTCAGAATAAAGTTTGCCAAGACCCATTAATAATGTAATGTAAAGCGCCAATGGCAAGAACAACTCAAATGCAGCAATTGTCTTAGATACGATTAATACCACTAATAAATTAGAAGGGATTAAATTACTTTCTGCATCAGCTAACAATGCTAATGCGCTATAACTGACCATTAATAAAAGCAAAACTGCACAGATTAATGCAAATGGTCTTAGTATTTCCCTAGATATGTACGCGCTTATAATCAAGTTGCTTTAATCCGTGATTGGATTGGTATCACCCTGTATTTAAGTATAGTGTATAGTTACGCCCGATTCGTCTAGCGCTAATTTTGTTACCGCTAGACTTTAACACCAACAATTTTATCAAAATCACATGAAAGCCATTATATTATGTGCGGGACAAGGACGCCGTTTACTGCCCTACACCGAATCATCACCCAAGTGCTTATTATCACTCAATAACAAATATTTTATTGAATGGCAGATAGATGCACTACAGGAAGTTGGAGTAGAGCAAATAGTAGCGGTAGTTGGGTACGCCGCACAGCGGATCGAATCTATTCTTAGCAAACGATACGGAGACAAAGTAAGTTTTGTTTACAATCCATTTTATGAAATTGCTGACAATCTAGCCAGCTGCTGGATGGCACGCGACCATTTCATAGATGAATTTATGATTCTTAATGGCGATACTTTATTCGAACCCGCAGTAATTTCCAAATTATTAAGTACAAACGATTTCCCCATCACATTAGCCACTGATAAGAAAGAAAATTATGATGATGACGACATGAAAGTAATTACTGAGGGCCCCCAACTAATCTCTGTAGGAAAAAAATTATCCCTGGATGATGTGAACGGCGAATCTATTGGCGCTATGCATTTTTCTCCTAAAGGCGCAATGCTATTTAAAAACACTATAGAGAAATTAATGTTTTCACCTGAATCTCTACAGAAGTGGTATTTATCCATTATCGATCAATTAGCATCAGAAAAACACGTAGGCATATGTTCCATTCACGGACTTGAGTGGACTGAAGTTGATTTCATTCAAGATCTTGAACGAGCTCAGCAGCTCGCTGAAAAATGGACGAAAAGATAGCTACTATTGTAAATAACTAGATAGCACTTCATAGTCATGAGCAGAATCAACATCAATGGCTAATTCTGGGACAGAGAAATTTTCAATAACAAGTTTAGCTCCAACTTTGCGCGATAATTTATTTGCTGCTTGCGGCAAACTTAATCGACCAAGTTTGTAACTCAAAATACTCAACCAATCTATCTTTCGAATCAGCTCAATGGGATTCTTGCGGCTTTCTTCGACCTGTTGCCAATACTCAATAGCATTTATACCCTGTGGGTTTAGCACTGCAAACAAATTAGCAAAACACACTGCCTGATCATTGAATTGATACTTAGTTTTTTTAAGCGCTGATATTCTTTCTCTTATCAACTGATAATCGATTGCACCAACAACAAAATCAGCGTCAACATTAATAACACGCTGGCAATAATTATCTATCATAGACGAATTAAGCAACGGCAAATCACACGTGACTACCAACGTTGGGTACTTCGCACTAGAAATAACACCACGCATCGCACTTGCACTAGGACCTTTGGCTGGCTCAATAACTTTCACATTATATTTCTTAAGCATTTCAACAATACAAGGATTCTTATCCAAACATTTTTGATCTGGGCCAACAGTAAAGATATTATTTATACAACTAGATTGGTATAACGCAACAATGACTCGTTCAATAAGTGTTTTACTTTGCAGAGTAGCCGCTGCTTTTCCATAGACATTAGCAACATTTGCCACTGGATCTCCAGGACCACGATCTCCAGCCAATACAACTGCATTCCAAATTTTCATTCTACAATATTAACTTTATGACTGGGATAACAATCGTTTTTCAAAAATACGGTAAGTTTTATAGCGACTTGCACCTAGGCTTTCTAATATTTTATTTAATCGCTTATTGTCTTCAAGCACCCATGACATCTCGTGCTCAGTAACACCTGTTTCATAAGCGACCTCTTTGATTTTACTTATCAACATAAATGCTAAAGCTGAGCCAACTAACTGATTTTGATATTCTTGCTTAATACCCAATAATGCCACGCGACCCGTAGTTGGGGGAGAAAATTTGAGCCGCCATAGAAATTTAAACACTCCCGAAAATAGCAATTTTCCATTCAAGTCTTTTATTATCTGATTAAAATTAGGTAACCCCGCAATCATGCCTACAGGCTCTCCATCTAACTCAGCAATTTTGAAATGACTGGCTGGAATTAGCCGCAGCATTTCTTTTCCCAAGTGTATAAATTCATTTGCCGTAAAAGGAATAAACCCCCAATTATTCGCCCATGAATCATTAAACACCTCCATCAAGATATTAATATCACGATCAACTTGCTTTTTATTCACATCACGCATCACTATCCTATCTTGGTAACGCTCAACTAAACGCTCCATCGCGGGAGGGTCAGTGAATTCAGACTGATTATGCCAAGCGTATAGATCTTTTGCTTTGCGATATTCATGATTCATCAACAATTCTTGGTAATAAGGTTTAGCGTGACCCATCATGATATACGGTGGAGTATCAAATCCTTCTATCAACAAACCACATTCTTGATTAATAGACAGGCTAAATGGACCTCTAATTAATGCACATTGATGCGCTGCAATCCATCGCTCTGCTTCTGCGAAAAGTTCTCCCGCTATAGAGGTATCATCAATACACTCAAACATACCAAAATAACCGACTGACTCATGATCATTAATGGATTTCATTTGATCAATCTGAGCACTTATACGACCGACAGCTGAAGAGCCATGATAAGCAATCCAAAATCGAGCTTGCGCATGTTCAAAGTAAGGATGCTTTGGTGAAAGCAAGTCAAGGCGTTCCTTTATTAAAGGCGGCACCCAATTGGGGTCATCTTTGTAAATGTCCCAGGGGACTATAATAAACTTTTTGATAGATGCACGATCTGTGACATCAAATGAACGTAGTGTTAATGACACTAATACAACCTAATAAAAACTATCAACGAGGCCAAAGGTTATTCTTCAGCGGGTCTTGTTAACTCAGCTACCCATGGATATTTTTCGGCTTGCAGCTCATCATAACCAAGGTTAAAAACGGTTGGACTTTTTTCCCATTTATCATCTTTATCGTAATAAGTCCCAAATAACTTATCCCAAAAGTAATTAGTTATTCCGTAGTTCCCATGTTCATTTCGATAATGATGCAATAAATGAAACCTCTTAATGGTTCTAAAAAATTTAATACTTGGTGTGTAATGTAGATGTTGTATGCAATGACAAAATTCATAAAACATAGTAACGATTACACCAGCAGCAATAGCAACTGATGCTCCAACCCATCCATCAATAAGCCATCCAATAGGCATTGTACAAATCGCTACCGTAGGCAATGTTGTATGTAATGCTCCGAACAATACTCGCAAGTCATTAGGATCAGTATGATGATCAAAGTGAATACGCTTCCACATTTTTGCAAAGTTGGGAGATCTATACAAATAACGACTATGCAGTACATAACGATGCAGCAAATACCAAATAAGCGGATAAATAAATGCCACAATTACAGCAATTACAATATGCACAAATGACCATAATCCCTGCAAAGAAATAGCTATTGCGGCGGCTAGCGCAATCATGAAATAAACCTGTATTGCTGGGTACTGTATATATGCTTTTACTAATTCTGGGAACGTCATATCTTCGAGATGATACTTTTTACTTGCCCAGAACATACCTGTTGAATTCATTCACTTACCTAATCATTGGGTTCATAATCTTGCTAATCATAATTATAATCATCATCCCTTGAGTAAACCATCTGAGCTAGATACTTGACCTATACCACTCGACCAACACTCCAATAACAAATATGAATGACACACTAATCAAATTCGGTTTTCCCGACTCATTAATCATGTCATATGAGTACTGGAGTGTACTTTTACGTCCTGAACAAGTGACATTAGGCTCACTAATACTAGCCAACCATAGTAATGCGCACGCCTTTAGTGATCTTTCTAGCGCCTCTATGAGCGAGTTATCAATTGTTACGAAAGACATTGAGACAGCATTAAGTAATTGTTTTCATTATGATAAAATCAATTACTTAATGCTAATGATGATTGATCCACATGTTCATTTTCATGTGATTCCACGTTATAGTACGGACAAAATCTTCGAATCCATTACTATAGTGGACAAATTTTGGCCAGGGCCGCCAGATCTGAGCAGTAAAGTTCCCATGGATTCATCTCACAAACAGGCATTACTAGCACTGATCAAGTCACAATGGGGTTAATGACTATTTTTATGGTGTTCAACCATTAATACGTTTAGCACTACTGTTAATACATGAGCACTGAAATTTTTAGGAACAATTACGTTGTAATTACTGTCAGATAATACCGAATAATAAGATAAAAACTTGAAACTCAGCACAAAATACTTTAAAAGTTATGGTTTTAGAGTGAGTTCGTATCACTCAGTCTTGAAAATTTAAATAAATAAGTAACTTTGCTTATAGCATTATATAATAATAATAAATTCGTTGGCACATAACAAAAACATAAGTAATTGATAATATTGTAATTTTAGGAATTAAACTACAACATGACTGTAAGTGCCACTCCAACCAAAAATAATATTCCACTTAGACCCGCTGACTTTAGCAACCTTGCTGAAACGCTAGATTATGCAGCTGAAGGCATCACAGGCTCCAATTTTTACGGAAGCCGAGCTCAACTTCTAGAATCAGTTCCATATGCCCAATTAGCACGAGAAGCAAAAGACTTAGCTAGAAAGCTAATTGCCATGGAATTCAAACAAGGTGACCGTGTGGTCATTGTGGCTGAAACCCATCCAAATTTTTTGCGTGGTTTCTTTGCCTGCCAATATGCTGGCCTTATTCCTGCCCCTGTGCCTGTTCCAATTCAACTGGGTAGCCGCGCGGGCTATGTGCGAAAAACGCGTGATTTACTAATAAGTGCTCATGCTACCGCTGTATTCGCTCCAGAATCAGTGTTACCACTGGTCAATGAAGCGTGTAAAGACATCGATATGAAATTTGTTGGAGACATTGAGAGCTTCTCTGACCATCCAGTAGACCCCAAGATTAAGTTATATGACGCAAAACCAGGTGATACTGCGTATATCCAGTTCACTTCAGGAAGTACCAAATTCCCCAGAGGCGTGGTTATAGAGCAAAAAGCGGTACTAAGTAACTTAGCCAGAATTATTTCTGATGGCATTAAGATCAATGCAGATGACCGCGCCATTTCATGGCTACCGTTTTATCATGATATGGGCTTAGTTGGACTAGTATTATCACCAATTGCCTCTCAGACTTCTGTTGATTACCTTGATACGCGCGATTTCGCTATGCGTCCTAGAAGATGGTTAGAAATAATGTCTATGAACAAGGCAACGATCACTTTTAGCCCACCATTTGGCTATGAATTAGTAGAAAGACGCTTACGCGAAAGTAAAAGTCTCGAATATGATCTAAGTCATTGGAGAATTGCTGGTATTGGTGCAGAAACCATACGCCCTGAGCCCCTAGAAAGATTCTCTAAATTACTCAGCAAATGCGGATTTAATGAAACTGCTTTTCTACCCTGCTACGGTATGGCCGAGTGTTCTCTTGCGATCAGTTTTGCAGCACTAGATAAGCCTATTACTGTTGAAACTGTTGATGGAGAACAACTAGCAGAAAACAAAATAGCGGTTCCATTTAACGTTAACGAATCTGAACATAGAAAAGCTAGTTTCGTGGATTGCGGCTCATCTCTACCAGACCACTCTATTGAAATACGAGACCAGCATGGCAACAGCCTACCCGAACGCCAAATTGGGGTGATATATGTGCAAGGTCCGAGTGTCATGTCACATTACTTCGATAATAGTGAAGAAACAGAAAACTCCTTGCGTGATGGCTGGTTAAATACAGGCGATATTGGCTTTTTAGTCGACGGGAGAATTTTTATTACTGGCCGCGAAAAAGACTTAATTATTATTAATGGCCGTAATATTTGGCCTCAAGATATTGAGCACTTAGCCGAACAGCAGCCTGAAATTCGCACAGGTGATGCGTTAGCTTTCTCTGCTCCTGGATTTAATAGTGAAGCAACTGTTGTATTAGTAATGCAATGCCGTGAACGCAATGAAGAAAACCGAATGGATATTATTAAACGCGTGGAAACAGCAGTACTTGATGAAATAGGTGTACGCTGTTTTATCAAATTAGTCCCTCCACATACATTACCAAGAACTTCCTCTGGAAAATTATCGAGATCAGCTGCTAGACGCGACTATATGGAGCAAAATAGTCTTCCTGAGGCATTTATCTCTGACACACACAGCACACAAGTAAACACTGCTGGCTGATGATATACAGGGCATGACAACATGCCGCTAGATTCAGAACTCTCTACGTTATACATATGCCTCTCGCTAAAGTAGTTGCCCTTACCGGCAGCACAGGTTTTATTGGTTCAAATATTCTCAAATCACTACTCGCCAATAATATTCGGATAAAAATTTTGGTGAGAAACCCCAATAAGATCAGCATTAAGCATCCAAACATTGAAATCATCCCAGGTGATTTACATAGTCGCTCCTCATTATTGAATCTCACATCGAATGTAGATGCAATTATTCACTGTGCGGGCAGAGTCAAGGGTGCCACGGCGTCTGACTTTGCAAATGACAATATTCAAGGGACAAAAAATATTCTATTTGCAACTGTAAAGAATAATATAACTAGGTTTATACTTATTTCATCATTGTCAGCACGTGAACCTACTATCTCAGACTATGCCCATAGCAAATACGCAAGTGAAGCTGCATTAATGCAAAGTCAACTAAAACAATGGACAATTATTCGCCCACCCGCGATGTATGGACCGGGTGACACTGAGCTAAAACCAGTATTTGACTGGATGAAACGTGGGATACTCTGGGTTCCTGGATCACTAAATCAACAATTTTCGCTTTTACATGTTGCAGATTTAAGCCAACTGATCATTGATCAGCTGAGCTCATCAAATCAATACGGAAAAACACTAGAGCCTGATGACGGAAATCGATATAACTGGCAAAAAATCCAGCAAATAAGCTCAGTTTTCTTTAATAAAAATATCATCATATTGCGCTTACCAAGCTTTCTCCTATCGCTTGTAGCACATTTGAATGTGCTATTATCTAAACCTCTTAATTACTCGCCCATGTTGACGCCTGGCAAAGTAAGAGAGTTACTACATGATGATTGGGTATCCCAAGATGCTTCTTCAATTGCAAACTGGAGGCCCAAAGTTGATTTAAAAATAGGGCTTGGCACTTTATACTCTAGCGATGAAGTTAATTAGACATATGCATATTCATGGCTGACGATTCAACCGCTATACAAAGCGATGTAATTAAACTGTTGGGTAAATTTGTAAAGCAAGACATTGAAATTACAGAATCCCAACATCTCATGAGAGATCTAGAATTAGACTCTGTCATGGTGATGGAGCTAATGATGGAGTTAGAAGATTATTTTGATATTTCTATCCCACTTAATTCGCTGCCGGATGTGAATACTGTATCTGACTTAGCTGCTGAAATATCAAAACTAAAGAGCACTTAATACTAATGAGCCTGCTAGACCGACTTCAACAATTCACTCAACAACATGCCACTATGGATGATGACAGAATGGCTCCTCTTGGCGCAGTCATCGAACATTTATACTCTGCCACTGAAGGCAGCGTAAAAGGCAGAAGAACCATTTTAGTCGGTACTAATAATTATCTTGGCCTGACATTTGATAATCAATGTATTAATGCCAATCATCAAGCAACCAGAACTTACGGAACAGGCACTACCGGCTCACGTCTAGCTAATGGCTCTTATGCGGGACATCAAGATCTCGAAAATGAGTTAGCAGATTTTTATGGTGTATCAAACTCAATTGTATTCTCAACTGGCTACACTGCCAACTTAGGCATGATTTCAGCCTTAGTTAGCAAAGGCGATACGATCATGATAGATGAACACTGTCATGCATCTATTTACGATGGCTGTAATTTAAGTGGTGCTGATATTATTCACTTCAGACATAATAATGCAGAAGACTTAGATAAGCGCTTGCGTAGACTTGGTGACAAAGCATCAACCACCTTAATAATAATCGAAGGCATCTATAGTATGCTTGGTGATCGTGGTAATTTAAAAGAAATCGTCGCCGTTAAACAAAAATATGATGCTTTACTATTGGTAGACGAAGCACATTCATTAGGCGTGCTAGGAGAAAGTGGACGCGGCCTTTCACAAGAGTTAGAAGTAGAGGAGCACGTAGACTTTATTACCGGCACATTCAGCAAAAGTTTAGCTGGTATAGGTGGTTACTGCGTAAGCCAGCATTCTGAATTAGAAGTAATAAGATATACAAGTCGCCCTTATATTTTCACTGCATCTCCCTCACCTGGTACTATTGCATCAACAAGGGCCGCTCTTGAAATAATTCGCAACAACCCAGGTTTGCGCAAACAATTGTGGGAGAATGCAAATAGACTATATGACGGCTTAAAAGTGATGGGCTACGATCTAAGCCCAGAAGTCAGTCCAGTCATAGCTGTCAATGTTGGCGAACGTGAGAACGCCTTAGCCATGTGGAAGAAATTATTTGATCGCGGTATCTATGTGAATTTAGTCATGCCACCAGCCACACCAAATAGCAAATGCTTACTACGCTGTAGTGTCAGTGCAGCACATACTCGCGCGCAACTTGATGTTGTTCTTGATGCATTTGCAAGTTTCCAAGTTCCTGCACTGAAAGAGCAATTAGCTTAAGGACCTGCAAGTCTATTCACAATAGGCAGTAAAAGGTACTCATGACTGTGAAAACTCAAACTTGGTTAGACAATCCTGTTAATAATGGCTCATGTGCCATTATCGCTGAAGTTGCACAAAATCATGACGGTAGCTTAGGCATGGCGCATGCGCATATTGATGCTGCCGCTAATGCAGGCGCTGATGCAATTAAGTTCCAAACTCACATAGCAGAAGAAGAAAGCACGCTTGCAGAACCCTGGCGCACCAAGTTTAGCCAACAAGATGACACGCGCATGGACTATTGGCGACGCATGGAATTTACTCCTTCACAATGGCAAGAACTTAAACGTCATGCCGACCAGATAGGCTTACATTTTTTAAGTTCTCCATTTTCAATTAAAGCTGTAGAGCTTTTAGAAAACTTAGGAATAGGTGCATGGAAAATTGCATCTGGTGAAATCACGAATACACCTCTATTCGATTGCATTCTTGCAACTCAAAAGCCAGTGATTTTATCTACCGGTTTAAGCGCTAGCGCTGAAATTACTGAAGCAGTGGCATATATCCAGAAAGCCAATAGTCCATTGGCACTACTTCAATGTACATCTCAATACCCTTGCAGTCCTGAAAGACTTGGACTAAATGTAATAAATCAATTTAGAGATGATTATAATTGTGCAGTTGGTTTATCTGATCATTCTGGAACTATTTACTCTGGTCTTGCGGCTGCAGCACAAAATATTCAAGTACTAGAAGTACATATAACACTAAGTAGAGAGATGTTCGGCCCCGATGTGGTTGCTTCGATTACGACCCAAGAACTAAAAACTTTAGTTGAAGGCATTCGTTATATCGAAAAAACTATTAATCACCCAGTCGACAAGTCTTCTCCTGATGCAGAAGCAGAGCCTTTACGCAAAATTTTCATGAAGAGTCTATATGCAACGACACCAATCAAAAAAGGCCAAGTTGTTAGCGCTGATATGATTACAACTAAGAAGCCTGGTACCGGTATCCCGGCCAATAAAATCAATCAGGTACTTGGCAAAAAAACACGTATTGATATCGAAGCAAACTCGATGATTCAATTAGAGAATTTGGAGTAGCAAAAAGTGCGCAAAGTATGTGTCGTTATTACTGCTAGACCCAGTTACGCTAGAATTCGCTCTCTACTTCACGCTATCTGTGAACACAAAGAATTAGAATTACAATTAGTAGTCGCGGCATCTGCACTACTCGACCGTTATGGCAGTGCTGACAAAGTTATAGAAAGTGAAGGTTTTACTATTGATCGACGTGTCTATATGATTCTCGAGGGAGAAAACCCAGTAACTTCAGCAAAGTCTACTGGACTTGGCGTGACAGAACTTGCCACCGTATTTGATAACCTTCAACCTGATTTTGTTGTCACAATTGCAGATCGCTTTGAAACCATGGCAACGGCCATTGCAGCAAGCTATATGCATATCCCCTTGGTGCATGTGCAAGGTGGCGAAGTAACTGGCTCAATAGATGAAAAAGTCAGGCACTCTATTACTAAGCTTGCCGATATTCACTGTGTTTCAGGTGAACAAGCTGCTCAACGCGTAATTAAAATGGGTGAAAATCCTCAGCAAGTGTATATAACTGGATGCCCCTCTATCGACTTAGCTATGCAGGCCTGTGAAAATCAAGCTGATAATGTAGGCCGTATTGCTAAACAACTAGGTGGCGTTGGCGCTAATGTAGACTTAAATAAACCATTCATTATAGTCATGCAACACCCGGTGACAACAGAGTATAAACAAGCGCGACTTCATATAGAACAAACACTTCAGGCAATTGAGCAATGTCAAATTCCAACACTTTGGTTTTGGCCAAATGTTGATGCTGGCTCTGACGGCACATCCAAAGGCATTCGCGCATTCAGAGAGAACAATGAAACAAATCACATTCACTTTGTTAAAAATCTCCCACCAGAAAATTTTATTCAACTACTAAACCGTAGCGAATGCATTGTGGGAAATTCAAGTGTAGGGATTCGAGAAAGCACTTTTATAGGCGCTCCTTCAGTGAACATTGGTAGCCGCCAAAATGGTAGAGATCGCGGAGAGAATGTTATCGATGTGACATACAATAGTGAAGAAATTAAAAACGCACTACTTAAACAAGTCAAACATGGGAAGTACTCCTCTAATCCACTGTATGGAAACGGCAAAGCAGGTATACGTATTGCCGAAACAATAGCTAATGCCGGTAACAACACTGAAAAAACACTGCGATATTAATATTCGCGTGTCTGCACCGTGACAAACTTACCTACGACTTACTTTGGCGGTCCTGATAAAAGCAAAAATTTGCTGCGTGATATTTTAATTGAGCATATAAACGCAGTTCCTGCTAATGGCAATATCAACTGGCTATGCTACTACTTAAATGATCCTATTATATTGCAAGCCTTAATTGATGCATCCACACGAGGTGTAAATGTAGAATTAACTTTAGACGGGAGACCACGCTCTCCCAGTATTAATCTCATGTGTATTAACAAGATTTCACAACTTAATAACTCATCAATTAAAATTAACGTCGTAAAAATTAGACCCTTATGGGAATATATAGGAATACACTGGCATGCACATCTTCATAGCAAACTATATTACTTTTCCCACCCTGCTCCACGAGTACTATTAGGTTCTTACAACCCGACCGCTGGAGTAGTGCATCTTAGTGAAGATTCGATTAATAAAATTGGTGATCACTCAATCAGTCACAATGTATTAGTAACAGTCAATGATCAAGAAACTGTAAAATACCTGAAAAATTACATTTCAAATATACAAAATTTTTGGCGAAGAATGTTTGCACGTGTTTCATCAACACACAATATCTCTTATCGATCGAAAAACTGGACAATTGACTTTCTTCCTAGACTGCATACTCACCCTATCAACATATTACTATCGAGAAAAGATAATAATGCAATTGTTAAATGTGCTATCTCTCACCTTAAGGGGCCAGGCATCTTAAGGCCAATAAAAATCGCTATGAGAGCTGGAAAGAAAATAGAATTAATTTTAGAATCAAGTCAGCGTAGAGTGCCTAATAAGCAATTGGCTTTTCTGGAAAAGCATAAAATAAAATATTATCAACCAAAATTAGAGAATAACTGTTTAATGCATAACAAGTTCATCTTATATAAATCTGATCAAGAACACTGCGTGATGTTCGGCAGTTTTAATTGGTCTTCCAGATCTTTCATGTTGAATCATGAAGTCGTCGCTTGCTGTTATGATAAAAAAATAATCGATGCATTTGAAACAAGATGGGATCAACTAACTAATAAAATTATTTAAATCAGTGTCTAGCACTCAACCATTATTAATCCCTATTGAAAATCAAGTGCGCGAGCTGGATCCCAAGCTACTACTGGCAGTATGTGCAGCTAAAGAAGGTATTAAAAGCTATATTGGTTATCGAACAGAGATGGACATCATGATTACCAAATTTCCACGCAGTATCTATCTAGCTAAAAGCTTTACTCAACGTAGTGACAAAATGTTTCGCATCTTATCTAAGCTAGGTCACACAATTTGTGCGTGGGACGAAGAAGCATTAGTTCATTATCCAGCTGATATCTATTTCAAACGCAGACTTTCACCTATTGCAGCTTCTTATATCTCATATTTATTCGCATGGGGACAAGAAAATGAAGATTTATTCAGATCATACCCTTCACTTCCACAAACATTACCTATATACAAAGTTGGTAACCCCCGCTTAGACATGCTTCGCAAAGAATTTGCATACTATTATGAAGATGAAATAACCGATATTATTAAAAATCATGGGAAGTTTATTTTACTCAATACCAACTTTGGAAATGTTAATGCACATTTACCAATACATAATTTATTTACTACCAAAGATGAAAATGGCAACTACAAAGACATGGGTCGAGGTGCTACCGGAATGGGACGACAGTTTTCTGAAGGACGCGCTAAATTCAAGCAATCAATTTACGAAAATTTTATATCATTAATTCCTTATCTTGCTGATAAATTCAAAGATATAAAATTTATTATCCGCCCTCATCCTGTAGAAAATAAAGATATATATTATAGCGTTGCCGCACAACATAATAATGTTGAAGTAGTGCAAAAAGGTAACGTTATCCCTTGGATTAGGTCTGCAACTGCAGTTATCCACAGCGGATGTACCACTGGCATTGAAGCATACCTCTCTAACAAACCGGCTATAGCTTATGTGCCGACAGTAGATCTACGATACGGTTATGACGCAATTATACCGGATCAACTCAGTCATCAATGCTCAGATCATTCTGAAGTGGCCAAAATGTTAGATAAATACTTGAATGATATTACACCTACATTAGATTCATCAATACTTAATAAATATATTGAGTTTGATAAAGACAAACTAAGTTGTTCTAGTATTATTGATATTATCAAGCAAATTCTCAACACACCAAAATCTGAGAACTCTCTGGCCGACAAAATGCATGGAAAGCTACTAGCATCTAAACGTAGGACAATAAAACGCATCAAAGGTATATTCAAAAGTTCTAAATACCATCATTCTTTTCAACAAGTGCGATTTCCAACATTGGAGCAAAAGGAGTTACAAACCAAAATCGATCGATTTGCTCAAATTATCAACACAGACAAACCAGTAGAGATTAAACAGGTATCCCCACATATTTTTCTAGTACAATAAGCATATGAGTTACTCAAATGACCAACTAGACAAGCACACCCAAGTCCTTGCGGAAAAGGTCTTTTTAACCGATCGCTTACCACATTTTAATTTATTATTACGCGAAATAAAAAAACTTTCTCAGCAAGCGGCACCTGAGACTACTGTTGTTTCATTAGAGCGTGGACTGTTATATGGTGGACTCAGTTTGGTCGGCCCATATTTCCATCGACAAGAATTCATCTCCATCGATTGCAGCCCTAATAGCGCGGATAATCGCGGTGCTTATAATAAAGATAAAGTAGTAGACGAGAATTTTCTACGCGTCCCTATCACAAAGCGTGCACCTATCGAGAATACAGGCCTAGCCGAGAATACTGCTGATTTAGTATTAGTACCAAACTTAGTTCATCACATAGCTGACCAACATACTTTATTTTGTGAAATGGCTAGAATCACCAAACCCCATGGGAAAGTATTTGTGTTTGAA
Source organism: Gammaproteobacteria bacterium (assembly GCA_033344735.1). Lineage (NCBI taxonomy): Bacteria > Pseudomonadati > Pseudomonadota > Gammaproteobacteria > Gammaproteobacteria bacterium. Next base: position 275,613 of record JAWPMW010000001.1, on the reverse strand, counting down.
CCCACGTTAAGAGAGCTACATCAAATTCCCGATGATTATCTGCGTTATACACCCTATGGAATGTATGAAATTATGCGTTCAGTCGGGCTTCATCCAGTAGACACACATCTTGATGGCGGTCCATTCAGCGCTATTGGTTATTGCTGGCTTCAAGCCTTGGAATACATGCCACCTGATGAAAGAGAAAAAACTGAAGAATGGTTTTATACTGAACATTGGCCTCAACTAAAAGAATGGGAAGAAAAATTCAAAGACAATTTAGTGCGCGAACATACTAAATTTCCAGTCGGTTTTTCAATTCTCGCTGAAAAACGCTAGTCACTAGTCGCACTTAATCATGTCATTCAAGAAAAAAAATATTCTTGCTGTCATACCAGCACGTGGTGGCAGTAAAGGCATACCTCGAAAAAATCTACGTCATATTCATGGTAAATCTTTAATTTCACATGCTTCAGATTGCGTCAACCAGCTAAACTGGATAGATGCAGTAATCCTCAGCTCTGATGATGATGAAATTTGCGAACATGCAAAAGAATTAAATATAGACGTACCATTTACTCGCCCTGAAGAATTATCTACCGATGATGCAAAGTCGATTGATGTATGGAGACACGCCTGGTTATATTGCGAAGATTATTATAGTAAAAGCTTCGATATTTCTGTGTTGTTAGAACCAACCAGCCCGATGAGAACACCAGAAGATATTACCAACGCTGTTACATTACTGATAGAACAAAACTCTTTCAGCGTTGCAAGCGTCAGCAAAACACCAGGACACTATACCCCACACAAAACTTTACAATTATCTGATTCAGGTTTTATTAACTCATACTTAGAAGGTGGAATTAAATACTCTATCCGCCAACAAATCCCTGATTTTTTTCATCGTAATGGCATCTGTTATGCAACAACACGAAACAGTTTAATAGACAACTATAATTTAATGGAGAAGCAATGCATCCCTCTTGTAATTGAACGCCCTGTGGTAAATATCGATGAAGAAATTGATTTAAAGCTCGCAGAAGTACTTCTTAATGAGCTATATAATAAGCTATGAGTACGTTTAATACTTTACTCATTCCTGTCGAGAGCCAGGTGCGCGAACTAGATGGAAAAATACTACTTGCTTGTGCAGCGGCGGAAAAAGGTTTCAACACCATTATTGGCTCACGAGCTTATATTCATCACCATTCATCAAAAGTACGTAATGCAGTCTACCTAGCTAAGAGTATGCGTAGATTCAGCAACAGAATGTTTAAAATCATGAATGGCTTAGGTCATAGAATTGCTGCATGGGACGAAGAAGGTTTAGTAAGACTGCCTGATGAACAATACTATATGCATAGATTATCGCCAACCGCATTCGGATATATAGATCATTTATTCGCTTGGGGTAATAGCGATGCCAATGTGTTTAAAAATTACTCTGCTTATAGTAATCAGCCAGTACATATTACAGGTAACCCAAGAATAGATATATTAAGACCAGAGCTACGCAGCTATTTTAATCCTGAAACAAATAAAATTATTGAGGAACACGGCAACTATATTCTCATCAATACCAATTTTGGCCAGGTCAATCACTTTATCCCTAGCGTTGGCAATGATGAAGCTAATAGAGATAAGAACTTCAGTGAAAATTCTAATGATGATTATATCGCTAATCGCTTTAAACATAAGCAAATACTCTTCAATGAATTTAAAAATGTTATACCTTTACTAGCAAAAATATTTCCTTCAATAAATATAATCGTCCGGCCTCACCCTTCAGAAAATGTAGCAAACTGGCAACATCTTTTTTCTGAGCATACAAATATTAAAGTAACCAATAATGGAAATGTGATCCCTTGGATAATGGGATCAAAGATCTTAATCTCCAATGGCTGCACTACTTCAATTGAAGCTACTTTATTAAATAAGCCCACACTTGGTTACTACCCTATAACTAATGATCAAATTGATGACAAATTACCCAAAGTCTTATGTGATATTGCTAGCAGTAATCAAAGTTTGATAGAAAATGTCGAAACAATACTCTCAACAGACAATAAGAATAGTAATAAATACCATTTACTTTCGAATCATATCAACAGTCTAGAGGGCGATTTTGCAACAGACAAAATAATTAGCACATTATCTAAAAATTATATTGAAACATCATATAGTCAACGCGGCATACTGGCTAGATCTCCAAGTATAGTACATAATAACGCGCGCACATTAGTAAAAATAATTAGAAGCAAAAAATCATCTAATCGAAATAGCGCTGCTTATCATAAACATCGGTTCCCACCTATTAGTATTGATTATTTACATCAACGGATTTCTCGTTTCCAAGACCTTACTGGGCGCTTCTCTGATATTAATGTATCCCAGATATCAGATGATATATTCAAACTACACTGCAAATAATTAGTACTTTTAAGATTTAGCATGATAAATCATAGGAAGAAATAAGCACTGAGTTCCATTGTAGAATTGACCAAGCGCCTGACGTATATAACCCTGATTTCTGGTATCATTCCTTCACAATTTTATATCAATTACCCAACAACCTACCCTTCACTGAGTAATCAATGAGCAGCGCTACAATCATCATTCCTACGCTGAATGAACAAGATAACATTGATCCTCTTTTAGAAGGTCTAAGCAAAATCATTGTAGAAAATTGTGATCTCAAAGTTTTATTCGTAGATGATCAATCTAAAGACAACACTATTGAAAAAATCAATGCTTGGAGTAAACGTTTTAACTGGATATCTGTATTACAACGTACTAGTAGCCCAGACTTGACACAGGCCATTCTAGATGGCGTAGCTGCCAGCAAATCTGATTATATATTAGTTATGGATGCTGATCTAAGCCACCCCATTGAGCGCGTACCGCATTTACTCAAACCTATCATTGATGATACTCATGATGTTGTTGTTGGCAGCCGTTACACTAAAGATGGCGGAATTGCGGATTGGCCTATTCATAGACGGTTCTTATCTTGGTTCGGAGGATTACCAGCAAGAGTATTGACTGACGTCAAAGATACTACTTCTGGATTTTTCGCCTGCAAGAAAGAATGCTTTGCTAATATAGATAAAGACGCGAGAGGATACAAAGTACTGTTGGAATTACTTGCTTCTGGCCTAGATAAGTTTCGAGTAACAGAAACACCCATTGTATTCACAGACCGAATTCTTGGAGAATCAAAACTTTCTGCCAAACAGCTCATACAATACTTCCAACGCTTACTTGAATTAAGTGGAGGGAGAGTAAGCGGTACCACTACTGGTAGATTCATAGTGATAGGTATACTTGGTGTAGCCATAGACGCCCTGTTTTTTAAAATGTTTTTGAGTAGAGACTGGAGTATTAGCAGTGCGCACATAAGCAGTTTTTTTATAGCTGCCACATTTAACTATACTTTTAATTCAATATGGTCCTTCAAGTACATTCATGACTCATTTAATAGCTGGCTTAAAAAAGCAATTAAGTATATTTACTTTGGCTTAATTGCATTAACAATACGTGGAGGAGTACTGGCAATTCTGATTAACTTGTTAAATGTTGATCCAAGTTTAGCAATATACCCAGCCATTATTGCAGCCGCCTTAGTTAATTATTTTGGAGCTTCCTTTATTGTATTTCCGGCCGATAAGAATAAGAACTTTAAATATAATTCTATAAATTGGCGCGTATTAGCAATAGCTACAACTGCCTTCGTGCTTATCTTGCGTTTTTTGTATTTAGGATCGACCGAACTTATACCCGACGAAGCTTATTACTGGAATTATAAAGAACATTTAAGTATAGGATATTTAGACCATCCACCTTTGATTGCATGGTTAATTTGGATAGGAACGAGTGTATTTGGCGACAATGAGCTTGGAGTAAGGCTATTTTCATTCTGCTGCGGTGTTGCAAGTCTCTATTTCATGTTTCGTCTCAGCTTACTTTTATTTGATAAAACATCGGCATATATTTCATTACTTTTAACTTCTATAATACCACTCACTGTTGTCACAGGATTTCTTGCCACAACAGATGCTTTGCAAATCACACTATGGACAGCAAGCCTGTATTTTATTGCAAAAATAGTATTTGAGAAATCATCTCACTCTTGGATTAGTCTGGGAATATGTATAGGGCTAGGCATGCTTTCAAAATACTCTATGGCATTAATAGCTGTGAGTATAATCATTTTTATCTGCGTAAATGAAGAATCACGACAATGGTGGAAAAAACCAATTGTTTATCTTTCTGGAATAATAGCTATTATTTTATTCTCACCAACATTATATTGGAATGCAGCTAATGAATGGGCCTCGTTCATTTTTCAAACAACTAGACGGTTAGATCGATCTTCAGAATTTTCAACACATTATTTATTACTACACCTGATAATACTTTTATCACCATTTATTTTACTATTTTTAATAAACACATATAAAAACTTAGCAACGTTAATCTCTAATAAAGAAAATTCATTATCTGATATCAAAACTTATAAACAATTTTTTGTAATATTCACTCTAATTCCATTAGCTGTTTATGTATATTTCAGTCTTACTCACTACCCTCGTTTTCATTGGACAGCACCAATTTGGTTAGTTGCCATACCCTTGATGTCTCATGCTCTAAGTCCGACCTCAATCTTTATTAATAAAAAATTATTTACCAAACTAACTTTATATTCAGCAGGAATACTATGTCTAACATATGGAGGCCTGCTCCACTACGCAGCATTGGGATTACCAATAAAATCTAACACGCATATAAGCAACCATTACTTTTGGAAGCAAGCAGCACATAAAATTGACTCAATAGAAAGACAACTCACTCAGGAAACTGGGCAAAGACCATTAATAATAGGACTAAGCAAATGGTCTATTGCAAGTTCATTACGCTTCTATGATATTGATAATCAGGTAAACAATATTGTTTCAAGAAACGCAGTAGGTAAATCAGCCACTATGTATGAGCAATGGACTAATCCTATTCAGTGGCAGGGACATCCAGTAATATTTGTGGCATTTAATCAGCAAGATTTGAATGACCCAGATATAGCAAAATATGCTAGCAAATTAAGGCCGGCACAAAATTTAAATATTTTCTTAAATAACAACAAGTTAAGAGAGGTTAACTTCAGAATTGCTGAGAAATATCTAGCCGAATAAAATCCTCTAATAAACAAATCCCTATAGCAGCCGATACAGTGCTGAGGGTATTATGCAGAAAAAAATTCGCAAACAAACCAATGACATATTCAACAAAATTCAAAGGTTACATAATCGGCAAAATCCAACTACTGACACTACCAAGTTAACTGATAGACGTACAGAGCCACGATATCTTGTAGCCAGAAAATAATGATAATTACATAAATAACATATCAACTCTGAATCCAAGTAATATAGATCAAGATTATAATTGATTTAATTTTGCAACAGCCTTATCTTTACCATCGAAGTTTTGTTCCGACTCCGCTGCAATACCTAAATGCTCTTTTGCTTTTTCCACATCGCCACCATCAGCACTATATGCCATCCCAAGATGATAGTGTAATTCGGCAGCATTCGAGGCCATAGCAACAGCTTTCTCAAGAATCTCAATTGCCTTAGCAAAATTACCAGCTTTGTAATACACCCAGCCAACTGTATCTAGTGAGGCTGCTTCTTCTAAGTCTACTAAATCTTTAATATAGACCAGTGCTTTATTAATATCGTTTTGATTAGCCTGATCATCGACCAATATCATCGCTAAATTATTCTTAGCCAACAAAGATGTTGGAATATCATTAATAATTTTCTCGTATGTACTAATTGAAGTTGATCTTAGCCCCTCTCGATATTGAGCTAAAGCTAATTCAATTCCTAAACGCTCAACCCCTACTTCCTTATCAAATGCATCTTGCAATACCTGAATTGCTTTGTCCTTATCTCCTTTAGCAGTATAAGTTATTGAAAGACCGCGATACGGAATCCACCATTTATCATTGACTTCAATAGCTGACTTAAAGCTATCAATGGCCATTTCATAGTCTTTAATTGCAATACCAACCTCACCTAACAAATTATAAGGAACCAAATAGTCAGGATCATCATTAATAATATTATTTAACAATGTAATTGCCTTATCTTGATTACCATTTGATAGATACAGTCTAACCAATCCAGAAAGAGGTTCATTCGCACGCGGTTGTTTTTCAAGGGCAGTCAAAAATTCTTTTTCTGCTGCAGTAGAATCATTTTCATTTTGCAAAAGAATACCCGATAAATAGTAACCAAGCGGATTATCCTCTAAAGTATATTTCATAGATTCAGCAGTTTGTTTGGCGCCTTCGTAATCTTTATTTGCTATTTGTAGATCAAATAAAGTTTTTATAGTATCTATATCATCATTATTAGACTCTAAAAGATCATTGACTGTAGTAATAGCAGATTCAAACTCATTATCCTTACCCTGTAGTCGTGCATATAAAAGGCCTAACTCTTTATCATTACTATCTATATCTATAGCTTTCTGTAGCAATTCTTTAGCCAGTTCTTCTTGATCATTAAGAATATATGCAGTAGCTAGCTGCCTTATTGCAAATGTATTATTTGGCTGATCACGTAATATAGTTCTAAAATCTGAGATAGCTTGAGGGGCATCACGATTAGAAATAGCCATTGTTCCACGTAATACTAGTGCTCTTATATTATTTGGCTGCTCAGACAATACTTGTTGAACTAAATTTTTTGCTTCAGCTGGTTTATTTTCTCTTAAGAGTAAAAATGCTAATTCATTTTTAGCCTCGATATGCTCTACAACAGATATATCTTCTGATAATTGTGTTAATAATAATTTTGCTTTATCTATCTCATCATTATTCAAATAACGCTTGCCTAGTGTTAACTTAAGCCTCCCGTTATCTTTAAATTCTTCAATAAATTCTTCTAACTTATCTGTAGCTTCAAGAGGAGACTTAAATGTATTTAAAAAAGAGATGTAAGCAAGCTGACTATCGCTATCATCGGGATCAATACTTGAAAGCAATAAATTCTCTGCCTCTACGATATTGTCATAGCGAGCATAAATTGCAGCCAATCTGTACACATAATTCTTATTTTTCGGATACTGTGCTATTAGACTTTTATATATTAGAGTAACGTTATCAAGATCATCTAGATGGCCATAAAGCGCTATCAAAATTATCTGAAGTTCTTTTTTCTTTCTTTTATCAATTTCATTTTTAGAAATAATACTACTTATGTATTTAGCGGCATCTGCTGCTTTACCTTCTTTGACATATAAAGATGAAAGCAAAGTAATAGCAGACAAGTTATCGCCTTCTAAACTAATAGCCTGTTGCGAATCAGTTCGCGCTGCAGTAAGTGTACTATTCTTTAAGTGAAATATTCCTCGCAGCGCAATTGCAGTAGCATTTTTTGGATCAGTAACAAGTACTTCTTCAATCAACTGATAGGATTTATCTCCATCACCAGATATTAAATATACTTTAGACAATTCCAACTTAGCATTTACTGAATTTGGGTCAGATTCTATCGCACTCAGCAATGATTGATATGCTTTTCTCCACTCCTTCTCTTCTATCAAGCATCGAGCATATCCAACAAGGCCATCGACATCTTTTGGATCTATTTGCAATACATTTTTATAATCCAATGATGCTTTTTTACAATCATCATGAGAGTAATGCTCATTACCGCTTTGCAGATATTTCGCTTTTCTTGAATCAGCACCACCACAACCACTTATAAGTAAAATAACAAAAACTAAAATAACAAAAAACTTATTCACTACAAACCCCTTCAGCTAATCTGAGAATATTATCAAGACTTTACTATAAATAATTTAATGTAATCGGTATGAAAGCGCTCACAATTAAAGTAGAACGAATTACCCACCAGTTTTTAACAATATTAAATAAAACATACTCTACACAATAAAATAATATAATTAGTTTCATTATCAAAAAACTTAAGCCATGATCTGAAATTGGCGAATCAGGTAAATTTGGTATCACAATTGCTGTAGCAACTAAAAGAAAATCTAAAGGTGACCCTATAAACTTCTTTCTACCCTCTCCTGCGAAAAGTACAACAATGACAAACACACACAAAAGCAGCATAACCATCTGGAAACCTTCAAATACATTACTGCTATCTGAGTTAGCACCAAAATATATAGATAGAACTATCATAATATGAATAGCTATTCTCTCTATCCAATTACTTGGCTTTCTTCTAAAAAGTATCAGACCAATTACACCAACAATAAATATTGCAGAAAGCAGAATTAATACGTCTATATCAAATTTCTGCATGCTTAATGAAGAAGTTAAAGCATATAAAATTAATAGTGCAGCCAATAATGTAAATAATTTTTCTGTATGTGAATTTACAATTGATTTTAACCACATACTAATTCGTTCAAGTAAAGAACTATCAAATGTTTTCGTATTGCTTTTCTTTCTAGTTATATAACTCAATAATATTGCAAAAAATGAGATAATCATAAAAGCAATAATAATATTTAATTCTGTATCGTAACGCATGAAATAAGCTGTTAGCACAAAGATACTTTGAATTAGATATATAATTAAAACACTTTGATAATGCTCAAAACCATGATCCAATAATCTGTGATGCAAATGATTCCTGTCTGCATTAAAAGGAGATTGACTGTTATATATTCTAATAACCATGACCATTAAGGTATCTAACACAGGTAATCCAACTAACAATAAGGGCAGTAGTTTTGCATATGCATAATCTGCCCTGTATGTTAGAGCCACACTTAGCAAGCCTAAAATGAATCCCAAAAACAAGCTGCCTGTATCACCCATGAATATCTTAGCTGGATAAGTGTTAAAACGTAGGAAACCAAATACAGCACCTATAATAGCTAGTACAATAAGAATGATAGAGGTATTAGTGGATTCATAGGCTAACAAACCGATAATGCTGAAAGAAAGCAACGCTTCCCCTCCTGCCAATCCATCAAGTCCATCTGATAAATTAATAGCATTAGTAACACCCAAGATAAACAAAAAATAAGCAACTAAAACGATTAAACCAGACAATAACTCATTAACGACAAAGTGTGATGATTGCACATCAATAAATCCAAAGACAAAAACCAATAATATAGATACGATTTGGAATAAAAATTTTATTTTGTAAGTTAAATTTTTCGCATCATCAAACACTCCTAGAATAAATAACACAACAATTCCAGCTAATAGGCCAATTACTGGATCATCTAGTTGCATCCAGCCAATAATTGGAATAATTGTTGCGATAACAATTGCTACTCCTCCGACTCTAGGGATGGGTTTTGTATGAACCTTTCTCGGGGATGGTATATCAACAATATTAAGCTTTTGATAAATGAACGTTAATGGCGGAATCAATACTATCGCAGTAAACATTGCCACTAGAAATATTGTATAAAACAGCATGAATATCTCTTTTAACTGTTAATCAGGAACAAATTCAGACAATATTGGCAACGTGTCTTGCAAAAATGACTGCACTACTTGATCACCTTCTTGCACGTCCTGACCTTGTCTGATTGGATACATAATTCTAATTAGTGCACCATCAGTTCTATTACTTGTGACTCCATCCCAAAATAAATACCATTTAACTAAGTATTCATTCGTAATATGACGATCACGTTGCTTAAACCAATAATACATTAAGTATTTATTATCACCCTGCTGTACTAACATACGACTGATAGAGATCTCTGAATCACTGTCATCTGTATTTTCATAATTAAATGCAATTTGATTTCTATCTGTAATCTTCCAACCTGCACCCGGTAAACATGATCGCGGCGAATGTGCTGATTCGCCCTTTCTCTGTGAATCATAATAGGCAATGTATAGTTCTAGCGCTCCTTGATCACTGAAGTAATTTGCTAATAAATAATCTTCAAATTTCAATGCATCAATAAACTTAGCTTCCATAGTTTTTCTCACACTTTGCCAATTTGAAATCTGTGCAGGGAAATCTATAAATTCCTGCCTATCTGGAATATTATCTTGACGTTCTGGCAACGAAAATTTTGCTGCAACAACTATAAACAAAACTAATATAGATGCATAAAATGGTTTTGGTATATGCCTCTCATTAATAGAATAATTAGATAGATCTAATTTCCCAGGAACATCAATACTCAATACTTCTCTCAAAGACCTACCAGTCGTAATTTTAGATAATAGCCAAATCTCTGTTAGCAAAATTGCAAAACAAACCATAAAGATCACCCAACCTTCAAAGTCATGCAAAAAACCTTCAGCCATTGCAATACCCCAGTATTCTACTAGAACACCTATGATTCCTATTCGAATACTGTTCATTAATATAGTAATAGGTAAAGTAGAAATGACCACCACACATTTTTTCCAAAAACTATCATTATAAAAATATGCAGTTATTACTCCCAGAGTTACCAGAGGAAACAAGTACCTTAGACCATTACATGCTTCCACGACTTGTAATTTATAATTTCCGAGATCGATTACATTACCTTCAAGAAAGACACTAATTCCAAATAATCGAATTACTTCGACACCTATACTAGATGAAATGAGCTGTAAATATGCAGATAAATTGTTATATATGAAACTTGGCAACGGTATTGTGAAAAATAATAAAAATATCGGTACCAAAAAGTAGTGAAATCTTTTAATACCAGAAAAGGAAAGCACTACCCCGAATAAAACAACTAGCAAGGAATATTTAATTATGACATAGAGAGTGCTGACTTCTCCTAAAAACCAGAAAAATATACCCAGCAATAATATTGCTACACCTAACCATGAGCCATTGAACTTATCTTTTATTATTTCTGAATTTTTTTGCCATATGATAAACAAAGAGATAAATGGTATTAAATATGCGTGACTATATTCTGGTGAGTCCCATTTCTGAACAGCATGTAATATACCTTCCTTAAAAAGCAAATAAAGAAATATAAATGAAACAACAATCAAGCATATGTAAGTGAATGAAAATTTCCACGCAACTGATTGGTCATTACTTTGGTTATTTACTTCCGACATATATTTACTTCTCTAACTTATCTATAAAATTCCAACTGCACCACTATTTTTTTTATCAATTGCAACTCTCATGACGGTTCTCCAATCAACTGCTTCAAGCCCATCTGCATATGCATATACTAGCGATAAATCACAAAATGTATTTGCAACTCTCGGCACACCTTTACTAAAATTAAATATCATACGTATAGCACTATTGGTAAATAACATTTGCCTTGCTCCTGCCACTTTTAGACGATGTTTTATATACTCTGTGAGCTGCTCCAATGTTAATGGCGTTAAATGAAAATCTGATGATATTCGCTGCGCAAATTGCTTCAATTCAGGCATTCTAAGTGTTTCACGTATTTCAGGCTGGCCAGAAAGAACAATCTGGAATAATTGATCTTTTTCAGAGTTTATATTAGAAATTACCCGAAGTTCTTCGAGCATACGTGAACTAAGGTTCTGGGCTTCATCAACGATCAAAATCGTATTTTGACCCATGCCATACTGCTCTAATAAGAAATTTTCAAAGGTATGGTATTTCTCAATATTTGATTTATTTTTGTATTCCAGATCAAATGCTAATAACACTAGATCAATAAGTTCCCCAAAAGATTCATGGGTATTGCTAATTAGTCCGACCGTATAACTATCATCCAAATTTCGCAGCAGATACCTGATTAAAGTGGTCTTACCGCAACCCACCTCACCACTAATAAGAGTAAATCCAGATTCATTTTGTATACCGTACTCAAGCATGGTCATGGCTAATCGATGACTTTTTGTGAAATATAAAAACCCAGGGTCGGGAGACAGAGCGAAAGGCTTTTCGCTTAACCCAAAGTGCTCGTTATACATGCGTATTTTCCGCTACTTGTTAATGCTGACTAATAATAGCCCAGCGTAGCAGGTTCTAAAGAATCATTTATGACCACGCCAGCTATATTTACCCCAGCAAGCATTTCTTGAGTACGCTGCAAATCTAATTTATTAGTTTTACCTTCTCTAACAACAAGCAATACTGCATCAACATGAGGTAAAAATGATATTGCATCATCACTAACAAGTACGGGAGGGAGATCGACAATGATCACACCATTTTTGTATACATCACTTGCTTCTTCAATAAGGTCTGCACCTCTATAAGTAGAAAGGTATTCGGAAGAGTCATGTAATGGCTTAATAGATGGCGCAATAGCTAAACCATCCATATCAGGTGAAACTAGAATATCTGACAATGGCACATTTTTTTCAAAAAACTCATCCAAACCGAATTCTGGCTCATAACCAAAATATGAATGTATAGATGGCGTTAACAAATCTAAATCCAATAAAACTGCATTTGCTTTTCTACTGTTTCCTACACTAATAGATAAGTTTATAGCCACAGTTGATTTGCCGTCATCCTTTGTTGGACTAACAACAGCTATGCTATGCCAATCTTTTTCATTCATTAGATGCATTAAACGGGTACGCAGTACTTTATATGGCTGAATCATTTCTTCTCTACTAGCTTTATTAAGCACTCTATTCTTTTCTAGAGTCAATGCATTGGGTGAAAATGTTTTTATTTCATAAACATTATTATTTTTAGTTAAAGATATAGAACTATCATTTACATCAGCACTCACAGTTTCAAGCGAGTGCTGATCTCTTGTGGCTCGTGTTTTCTCTAATGCTTTTGTAATTTTATCCACGACTATTATATTTGTTTGTTTATTAAATTAGATCTTTCTAAGTACTTTATAAAAGAGCACATCCAAAGGCAGATAGAAGATATGTAGCAATAAAAGCACACAAGCCACACCCATTAATATCAAGCCCCAAAAATATAATTTTGTTTTTTCAGATTTTGATACTTCTTCAATTGTATACATAGTAGGAAGTACTGCTATCGGCATATATCCAGTTAATTGAAGTACAGTTGAACGATCATAAATAGCATCATCCAAACTTTCTTTTATCAACACGACGCCTAACGCTGCAATTCCACTTAACAACATACCTAAAATTAAGATAGCTGGCCTATTTGGACTAACTGGTTGTTCGGGCAGCAAAGGTGGTTCAATAATCGTAAACCGCTCACTCTGATTACCTAGCTCAAGTGACTCTCCAATCTTAGCTTCAGATAGCTTAGCTTTAACATCTGCATATTTTATACGTGCATTATCGTAATCACGCACTAACGCACGGTATTTTCGCTCAACTTCTGGAGACTCTATTAATCTCTTTTCCAACATTTGTATTTTAGCTTGTAGAGAAGAACGGGTAATTTTCAGACTGTTAATCTCAGAATTTGATGCTTCTAACTGTGCTTGCAATTGTGAATATGCTGGATTTGATATATCGCTGGATTGTAGTTTCGGTCTCGCATTAGAATCAGTTGTAGCAAGTGTAGATTCAAGAGATTCTATGGAACGCCTTAACGACTTTACGTCAGGATGATTACTTGAATATTTTAGTTCAGCTTGTTGCAAGCGTTGTTTTAACAGTTGTAACTCAGCATTAATTTCTTTTAAGCCACTACCATTTTGCTCACTGTCTTTCTCCAACGATGCAATTTCTCTTTTAGTACGCAGAATATCTGGATGATTGTCTGAATATATTCCGGATAGTTGTGCAAGCTGTATTCTAAGAATTTTCAACCGATCGCCTGATCCAAGTAAACGTTCACCCTGTTCACTATACAAAGCTTGATTAGGATTCATTTGGGCTAGCTCAGATTGCAAGTAAATCTGGCGTTCTTTCAAAGTACGTAACTGTTGGTCAATCTGCTTAATTTCTTGATCAGTTCTATCCATCAAATTAAGATTCATAGATACCAACTCTGGTAATTTCTCAACGTTACCAGTTTTAAACTCCGCTAGATTTTCCTCTAGTTTACTAATTTCACCTTCGAGCTTACTAGACTCATCCTCTAGAAACTTAGTTGCATCTTGAGCTTTTTGTGTACGCTCTTTTATATTTTCATTGAGAAATAAACCAGTAATCTCATTTGCAACCTTATGCGCTAATGCAGGTGACTCATGCTCATATGAGACTTGAAAAGCGATAGTTGCCTGAACTGGACGTCCGCTTCTAGGATCAATGACATCTGCACTAATAAAATCTAATGAAATAGCATCTCGAATTTCTTCTAATACTACTTCTCTAGGCTCTTCCTCTAACAAATCTTGATACAAACTAAATTTATCTATGATTTTAAATAGATTCGTAGATGTCATTACACGCTGCTTAATCACTTGAAGTCTTTGATCAGCAAATGTGGTGATAGTTGAGCGTACAAAATCTTGCGGAATCTCTTGTTGTTCTATCAAGATAGTTCCTGCAGATTGATATTTGGCAGGCAAGAAAAAAGCTAGTAGCGCAGAAATTACTATTAAAACACCAGCAGTTATCATCACTGATGTCTTTCTTCTTTTGATTGCGCGAATCCAATCAGCAAGACTTTTTTCCGGCTCTAGCGCATCATCATACTCATTACTATTGTTCATATCTTGTTAAATTCTATTTTCTTGACCTTGAAATCGAATACCTATGATTACTGCATCAGATTCTGCACTTGTACTATTAATATCGTTATCTGTTTTTGTATCTCTATGACGAACTTGACTAGTAACATACCATTTAGGAGTCAGACGATAATCGGCGCCAAGTGATAATTGCCAATACTCTCGCTCTTCTTCTTGATTATTATTAATTGATTCGTCTTCAAACCACTTCAAACCTACCCGGCTACTAATACGGCTACTAAACTGTCTATTGTAAGTAAAGTTAACCTCAGTACGCTCGTTTACATCGCCATCTGCACTTGGTTCCAAGGAATTACTAAAATCAACATTAAATCTTGAAACTTCATCATTCCTAGTAGCACCGAAATCATATGAAACCCCTGTGTCATCATTTCTAACAATTGAGCCAGAAATTTGATTCTTAAAATTTGATTTCCGATATCCCAATTGCGCATAACCTTGCCACAATTCAGTAAAAGAGGTGTTATATCGAATATTGCTACCTATTGTATTAACCTCATTATCGCTAGAGTTATCTGCTTCATAATCAGAACTAAATATATTTAATGTCACATAATTAAGCGCATCAAAATTATGTTGAACACCTGCATTTAATCCTTCAACAGAATATTCTGTAAGTGATACAGGTATTGAATTTGGAAAATCTACTTCAGTGTAACTACCGCCCACAAAAATCTGAGTATCTTCTCTCACTATATAGCTATATTGTGAAGATAAAGACTTATCTACACGTCTATTCGCATCCTCAAGGAAGCCCGTATCTGTCAACTCTGTAAATTGCGATGATTGCCTAAGAAATTCCCCATCGACACTAAGTTGAGATCTTTCCCCATCCCATCGACCACCCGCATATAACAGCTGATCATCAGTATCTGCGGCTCGATCATCATCTCCATCGTAGCGCACCGAACGCAGCGCACCTCGAACATATACTTCACTTATTTCAGTGACATTTGATAATTTGATATCAACTTTTGCATTAGCACCTACTACACCTTTTTCATTTTCTGAACGCAAACGTTTATTGTCATCTGCTTCTAAATTTGTGCTCATAGAGGTCTGATAAAACCATCCATCTGCGCGCGCAGGAATTACAATTGTCATAGCTATAACTATCGGTGATAGAAACGTTATATGCTTTAAATTCATGAATAATAAATACTAAATAAGTGTTATGGAACAAGGACAGTATCGCCACTTTGTAAAATAATATTTTGTTGAAGGTCTCTACCTTTTTCTATATCAGCATAACGAAACTTGATTGACTTAAGCTGGCCAGCTTCCCTACGCAAAACTTTAATATCATTCAACGCTGCAAATGCAGTCGCACCACCCGCCATACCTAGTGCTTGCAATACATCAACATTTTTACTAAAAGGAAATACTCCCGGTCGATTTACTTTACCTACTACATAAATCAAATTGCCATTCAGTTCTTGTAATGCAACACTCACCTGCACATCAGGAATCAATTTACTCAGTTTTCGTGTAATAATTTGCCTAATACCTTCAATTGTATTTCCACTAGCCTGGATATCACCAACTAAAGGAAAAGATATTCCACCATCAGGCCGCACTAATAATAATTGTTGTAGATCTTCTTCCTTCCAAACAGATACTGACAGCACATCACCCGGTTGAAGATAATAATTTACTGTTTCTGCAAATACACAATTGACATTAATAACCAGAAATAAAGTAAGGATATATAGGGTTTTTTTCATGAATATACTCATTATTATTATTATGCCCTTATATTGTACTCAAAAGATGTTACTAAAATGTAACAACTTTGATTTTAAATTCTAGAATTTAGAATGATCAACAAAGACATACTTAGAATTGGCAATATCTTTAAACCAATATTAGGTATTGTAGCGATATATTATTTGGTTAAATAATAACCAATATTGAAATTTACAAAATATAGAGGATATTAATAAAAATATTCGTTTTTTTTAATACGTAATAAAAAGATAGGTTATAACCAAACTAAAATTATTGAAGACGAGTTATTCGAATTGCCTATAAGAATGACAGAAATATATTGTCCAGCTATGCAGCTGAATTTGATATTTTTTTAAGAAAACTTTTATTTACGAGATAATTTTCGATAGGCTCTGGTTTACCTAAGTGGAATCCTTGCCCATAATCCACACCAATTTCTGTTAATAACTCAACTACCGCTTCATTTTCCACATATTCAGCGATCGTTTGTTTATCTAGCACTGCGCTCATTTCGTGAATAGCTTTAACCATTGCATAATTAACTTTATCAGTTTGCATATCTTTTACAAAGATCCCATCAATTTTAAGAAAGTCTACGGGCAATGTCTTCAAATATGCAAATGATGACAAACCAGATCCAAAATCATCCAATGCAAATAAAAAGCCATCATCTTTTAGTTGCTCGATCAAATCTATAGCAGTTGTTAAGTTAGCAATAGCTGCAGTCTCTGTGATTTCAAAACATATTTTTGTCGAATCAATCTTGTACTCCCTGGACTTATCTTGGATAAATGAAAGCAATTCATCTTCAGCAACCGATTGTCCAGACAAATTAATTGAAATTTTAGTCAGTTCTTTAACTTTATTCTTGTTTTCGCTTATGTATTGAAATACTTTTTCAATAATCCAGCGATCCAATTTATATGCGCGGTCATATCTTTCAACGGCTGGCAAAAATGCATTAGGTGGAATAATACTACCGTCTTCATCCAGCATACGCACTAATACTTCTATAGAGGTTTTCTTGGGTTTGTCTTTTGCAAGAGATACTATCGGTTGCGCATAAAGAACAAGACCATCTGATTCTATTGCTTTGTCAAAATGTTGAATCCAACGTTCTTGCCCTTTCCTCTCAATAATAGTGTCATCACCATCACAGTATTTTCGAATACAGTTTCGTCCAGATTCCTTAGCTAAATAACATGCACTATCAACTGCATTTAAAATATAAGTTAACCCATCACAAGAAGATTGAATCTCAGCCATTCCAATACTACATTCTATGCTAAATGTTTTTTCGTCCCATGAGAATCTATATGCCGCCAGGTCAGTTAGTATTTTTTCAGCTACTTTTTCTGCACTAACGATATTGGTATCTTCGATTAAGACTGCAAATTCATCACCGCCCATGCGTGCAACAGAATTTTTTTTGTTGACTATGGTTCTCAGCAGCTTTGCTACCTGTTTGAGCAATTCATCTCCAGCAGCATGGCCACATATATCATTAATTAATTTAAATCTATCCAGATCAATGTAAAGCACCGCAGAATTACCTTCGTAATTTTGCGCAATAGTTATCGCATTATTCACCCTTTTTTCAAATTCGCTGCGATTAATAAGTTTAGTTAAAATATCATGTGATGCTTGATACTTTAATCGTCTCGACAAAATACGAATATTAGTTACATCATTAAGCACTAATACTGCTCCAAAAATCTGGCCATCCTTACGCACTAGAGGTGCAGCCATTACTTGAACAGTATATCTAGTGCCATCCTTATCTAACATATCAGCATAAATTTTTTGATTCATACGCTCGCCTGTCTTCAGACAAGTGAGCACTGGATTATCAATATCATTCATTGAATGTTCTTTAAAAAATGAAATTACCTTCTCTATACTTTTACCACGCGTATCTTCTCTAGATACACCAGTCAACCTTTCTGCAGCCGCGTTTTCGTATTCTACGACACCTTCTGCATTAGTGGTTATAACCGCATCAACAATAGAGTTCAATGTAGCAATTGCCTTATCTTTTTCTTGCTGTAACTGAATTCGATTAGTTTTCTCTGCATGTATATTTACTAAAGAACCAATCATTTTATTAAGATCGCCTGATGAATCAAACGACCCTACAACTCGTAATCTAAACCAACGGAAACCTTTCTCTTTAACAGTTAAACGACATTCCATAGAAAAGAATTGCTTATTTCTAATTTCACTTTCAACAAGACGATCAAATATCTTCTTCTCTTTGGGATGCATTAGCCTTTTGATGAGTTCAAATGATGGTTTAGAATTGTCATTATCTAAACCTAACAAACTGTACATTGGGTTAGACCACCAGTCTCCATCATCTTTTAATTTAGACCATTCCCAGATACCTTCTGTTGCAGCTTGTATCGCTGTATCAAACTTTCTTTTATATTGCTTGTGCTTATACTGCAAGGTTTTAAGTTCAGTGACATCTTCAAACCTCCAAACCAGCGCATCTCCAAATATTTTCTTTGACCGTTTTATATTTATAGATATATATAAGTTACTATTCTGCCAAAAGCTCTCCCCTGATTTCGCGAAAACAAATAAAACATTATCAACTTGATCCGCATCATTAATGGATGCTTTGATATCTTGCAGAACAGCTTCATTTTTTATCAATTCTGATATTTCTTGCATCTTTTTGTTCTCCAACGAGAACATCTCAATAAACTTCTTATTAGTGTAAACGACTTCAAATGATTCATATGTAGTCACACATATGCTAGCTGGAATACTTCCAAATAATTCTTCATTAAGTTGATCTACATCTTCACCGGATGATGTTCGATCAATATTTTCAAAATCATTAGCATTAAGAAGCTCAACGAATACAGTATTTTTACTCTGAGTTGATAACTCCCATACCCATATCTTATCGTTAAGCTCACATCTAATAACTTGAGACTCTGCAGATTTTGAAAGAGATTGACATATTTGTGCAACATTATCTGGAAGCACTTGTGTAGCATCATAAATATCATAAATTAGAAAATATTCTTTCAATCCAAAGCTAATAAATAAAATTTTTCCATTGGAATCTAGCTGAATTGAATACTTACTTTTAGATTCTACTGACTGGGTGCTAGGCACATCTTGCCTTAAATCACTGCTTTTGTTTCTACCAAACAAATTAAGCATAGTTCAACTTCATGTATGTGGAGTAATCTGAATCTATATATTACCCATTTAATTGAGCATAAAAATCACTTTAAGCTATATGGAAGGAAATACTAGACAGAGTGCTATAAACCAATAGAATTCATGCACTTAGCCATTCAATCAGATAGAAAATAAACTGTCCTTCAGAGGATTTTGATGGGCCCAACACCTTAGCTGGATACTTATTCTCCTCAATACAAGCATGATTAACAGCTTCCATTTTGCTGTTATATAGCTTTACACAATTAGCTGAGAATCGATGCCTCTTAGCACGAGGAGCATATATCACGGCAAATTGTACTTTAGAAACTCCATCTATTGGGTCTGGTGGGACAAATCCATGCATCAGTTCACCATTGAGCTAATTTTTTATATTCAATCGTGCCATTTTCTATATAGCGTTTATATTGACGCCCCGATTTATAAATCAAATTTTCTTTGATATTTTTACTTAAAAATAACTTTTTAGAAACATGCACAACTTGATTATCGCATGCATAATGTGTAGCTACTGCAAATTGATACTTATCAATTAATTTCATTTTTGCCAATTGTTTTTTACTTCTCAACCACTCTTTTTTATCTGCGAAATTAATTACTAATACACCATGTTTAGATAGTCTTAATAATAAGTCCTTCATCCATAATGCTTGAAATTGAATAGATCGATATGGAACATTATCTGATTCAATGAATACATCATCGATAATCAAGTCATACTTATTATTCTGGTTCAGCTTAAGCCAATCTTTTGCATCGCTATGTATTAAAGTACAATACTTTTTTGATACTTTAAAATACTTCCTCGCAACATATAAATGCGTTTCATCTAGATCTATTGCCACAACATTACATTTAGGGAAAAAATGATGAACCAAATTAATAATTGCACCTCCTCCAGCACCTAAAACCAATACATTATTGATAGGTGTATTAGCATCAATACTAGACATTAAAAATAAATCCCATAAATTACCAGAAATAGGCTTACTAGGATTCCACTGACTATGTAATACTTTATTACGATACAAGCGTATAGCGTTGCCTGCACGAGTGACTTTATACTTAGTTAAGCCGATACATTTATGCCAAACCAGAGCCATCAGGAAAGGTCAATTGCATGCAGTTTTAACAGCTCTAAGGGAATAATATCTAGCACTTTTTCATTAGTAGACAGTAAAATAATTTTGGGTGCCACACCTTCATCATAGGCTTCTTTCCACCGTAGGGCACAAACACACCAGCGGTCGCCTGGTATTAAACCTGGAAAATCAAATTCTGGTACAGGCGTACTCAGATCATTGCCTTTACTCATTGAATATTCGAGAAATTCCTTAGTCATCTGAACACATACCGTATGTGAGCCATGATCACCATTATCGGTATTGCACGAACCATCTCGAAAGTAACCAGTAATTGGTTCATAACCGCATTCATTTAAATCGTCTCCATACACATTTTTTTGTCTTTCCATAATTAGGCACCAATTAAATATAGTTTCAATTTAAGCAATACAATCAGCAATGTAACAAGCAACATCAACCAAATAAATAGATACACTAATGCAGATTTCTTAGCTTTTCGTTTTTCCCCGCTAGTCCTCGGATTAATTCCTTTAAAGATAAATACAATATTAGCTGATAAATTAATGCACACGATATTTACAGCAAGCAGTATAAATGAGCCAAATGCTAAAAAATATTGTTGATACCCTAACATTAAACCAAGTGCGGCTGTGGGTGGTAAAATGGCTACTGCGACCATTACTCCAACTAATACAGTAGAGAGACCTGTAGTCATAGATAGTGCAGCAGCAGCACCTGAGGCTAAAGCCATAACTACAGAACTAATTCCCACTACAGTTCTAGCAGAAAGCTCTTTACTAAATTCATCCAGTGGATAGATCAGTGATATAATAAATGAAGTTAGCAGGGCAATTGTAATTCCAATCAATAAGGCAGTAAACGCACGTAAAACCAGCTTACCATCACCAAGCACAGTACCAAATGCAAGGGCAATATTGGGTCCAAGCAGAGGTGCAATCACCATCGCTCCTATCACAACAGCAATATTATCTTCTAACATACCAACTGCAGCTACAATTGTGGAAAGTAAAACCAGTAAAATATAATTTTGATCAATACGTGCATTACGCTCAATCGATTGATATAGCTCTTCTCTAGAAGTAGTATTTTTAGATGAGGAATTAGAGCTGCCTCGTTTTTCAACACGGGGTACCGTTGCTTCAACAGGTATAACCACTACCCGAGAACCTTCAGTAGCACTTATTGTTTTTTGTGTTGTATCTAACACAGTTTGAATTAGCTCATTAGCAACTAACATTCGAACAACATGTCTGTCACCGTGCTGTGGTTGATAATACCAATAATCAGTAACATTGAACTGTTCTGCAATACCTATTATTGTATCTACATGTCCTTCATCAGTGATTACTTCTATAATTTTCATTATTTACTCAACAAAATTAATATGTGGGATCGTACATATAGTTCAATAAATATTCTTTGACATCTTCAGGCTTTGGTTCCAGCTGAGCCAAATCATATTCATATGCATGATTAATGATAACTTCAGCAATATTAATTGAAATCTCTCTAATTCTATTTAACGGAGGATAAAGAGTACCACGTGCTAAATCTTCTTCACTAACTTGCTTTGCTAGTTCTCTTGCAGCCACTAAAAATACATCATCATCAATTAACCGTGCATTACATACAACCGCTCCTAATCCAATCCCCGGGAAAATATATGCATTATTTCCCTGACCAGGTTTAAATATTTCACCTTTAATTTGCACTTCATCGAATGGGCTGCCACTAGCAAATATTGCACGCCCATTTGACCAAGAATATGCTTGCTCTGCAGTACACTCTGCATGTGAAGTAGGGTTAGACAATGCAAAAATGGTAGGTCTTGAATTTATACGAGCCATTTGTTCAATTACTTCTTGAGAAAATGTTCCGGGTGAACCTGTTGCACCAATTAATACATGCGGCTTAAAATACTCAACTGCCTCTGAGAATGACATTGGTGACTCACCTACTAAATATGGTAAATTATGCTCGCTGATATCTTGCCGAGTATTTACAAGCAACCCATCTTTATCCACAAACCATAGTCGCTCTCGGGCTTGTTGATCAGACAGCCCTTCTTTCTGTAGAGCATAACAAATTAAATCTGCAATCCCTGTGGCAGCAGAACCAGCACCTAAAAATAAAATTCTCAATTCGGAGAATGGGATATCAGAAATACGCGTGCTTGCATAAAGACCAGCCAAGGCGACACCTGCAGTACCTTGAATATCATCGTTAAAACATAATGTCTCATTTTTATACTTATTCATTAAAGTATAAGCACGTGGTGTCAGAAAATCTTCAAACTGAATAAGAACATTCGTAAATAACTGTCTAGAAGCCTGAATAAATTCATCTACAAATTCATAATATTCATCGCCCGTAACACGCTTTTGATGCAACCCTAAATAAAGATCATCTTTAAGATATTCTTCATTGTTTGTTCCCACGTCCAACATAACTGGTAGACATTGAGAAGGATGAATTCCAGCACAAGCAACGTATAATGCTAATTTACCGATAGAAATCCCCATACCGTTAGCACCCAAATCACCTAATCCTAAGATACGCTCACCGTCAGTCACAACAATCACACGAATATCTTTATAAGGCCAATTTTCCATTACTTCTTTAATATGCCCTTTCTCTTGCAAGGAAAGGTACATACCTCTTGGTCTTCTAAATAATCGACCGAACTCATTGCATGCCTGCCCAACTGTAGGTGTATAAATAAGTGGCATTACTTCTTCTATATTATTTATCACTAATTTATAAAAAAGACGCTCGTTCCTACCCTGCAATGACTTTAGAAAAACATATCGCTCAATATCATAATACTTGCGTCGCATATTTTTTAATGCACGATCTAATTGTGATTCTGGTGTATTAATAGTCGGAGGGAGTAGACCATGTAATTTATACTTGTCCCGCTCTTCTGAAGTAAAAGCAGTACCTTTGTTTAGCGATGCACTATTTAGAACTTTAAATCCTGTCGGATGATCTAATTCGTCAGTCAAAATTTCACCTAATTTAAGAACAAAATTGTAGTGTTAAAATATTATTAAGTCCGTACTCTAATATTTTTTAAAATTTTATGATATATAAAATCTGAACACCAAATTAATAATTTTGCACAGCTTAGCTCCCAACACTATTCATATATCAAAACAAGAACTAAGTGGTTGTTTATAATAGTTAATAGAGCTAGATATAGAAATAATTATGAATATAGTTTATTCACGTAGACAAAATTAATGGCGCGCCCAGAGAGATTCGAACTCCCGACCACCTGGTTCGAAGCCAGGTACTCTATCCAGCTGAGCTATGGGCGCATATTTGAAATTTGAAAATAGAATTATACATTTAAGACATGGTAGTGCACATAGCCCATACTGTAATTATTATGTCTGTATTAAATAAGAAGTGCTTCAATAACTACTAGCAGGATATCACTTGAGGATTGCAAGACCCTGTATTTTTTCTAGTAATACATCTTCAACAAATGGTTTTGATAGATATTCATTAACTCCAATCGATTTTGCTTCTTGACGATGCTTCTCGGTTGTACGCGAAGTAAGCATAATAATTGGGATATCTTTCGTTTCGTCATGCGATCTGACATAAGAGGTCAGTTCTAATCCGTTCATACGCGGCATCTCTAAATCTGTTAATAAGATTGTTGGCGAATGATCACGCATTACTTCAATCGCTTCTACACCGTCTTTAGCAGTAAATACTTTATAATTTAAATCCTGCATAAATTCTGCAAGTGACCTTCTAGTGCTAATTGAGTCTTCTACCACTAATACACTAGCCTGGTGAATTTCTTCCAAATCAGTAGAATGGTGAATATTTATCTTTCCAACAAGATTTGATTGCTGTGCAAGCAAATCACAAACATCTACCACTGGAGCAATATCACCATTACCAAGAACTGTTGCTCCTACCAAACCAATCACTTTAGGCAAGTAACGGCTAAACGGTTTTATGACAATATCACGAACACTTTGAATCTCATTAACTAATACAACTTTTTTCTGACCAGAAAGCTCATCTATTAATAATGCAGAGAAATTTTTCTGCTTATTTGAGGATACAGATAAAGGCATTTTAAGTAACTGCTCAATATGAATTGCTGGATATTCTTGATTCTCTAGTTTTAAGATCAATCCTTGTTCGGTCTCTTTCAAGTCATCAAGATTTACTTGAAGAATTTCTTCTATACCACTTGTGGAAACTGCCATAGAACCTGACATTGTAGGTATTAAAAGAGCATGTGCAGTCAGCAATGATACAGGCAAAGAGAGTTCAACATTCATACCTTTATTGGGCTCAGAACTAATTGCTACTGATCCATTAAGTTCTTTGATACTTGAATAAACAACGTCCATACCAACACCACGACCGGATAACTGAGTTACTTCATCACGTGTTGAAAAACCATGCTGCATAATAATTTGCTGTACTTCATCATCCGTTAAGTCTTGTTCATTAAGAACCATGCCTTTATCAATTGCACGTGATTTAATTTCTTCAATATTTAGTCCTTGACCATCATCTTTACAATAAATTTCTAATCTTTCGCCCGTCTGAGAAAACGACAAATTAATAATTCCTGGCAAAGGCTTATCGTTAGCGTCGCGCACCTCATCTGATTCAATACCATGATCTACTGCATTACGCAGTATATGCATTAATGGATCCAATAAATTATTTAAAATTTTACTATCCAGTAATGTATCACTACCAGAGACTTGCAACTCAACTGATTTACCACTAATTTTAGCTGCCTGACGAACACCACGTTTAAGTCTGGCAACAATAGTTTCTACAGGCATCATACGAGTTTTCAAAATCGCATATTGATTATCCTTCTGCGCACGAGTTTGATCAGCAATGACAGATTCTAATGAGAATAGACGCTCTTCCATATCTTTAATCAATTCAACGGAGTCGGCAGTTGCTTCAATTAGTCTTCGCGAGTAAGTGTGTAATTCGTTATATTGATCTAATTCTAAAGGATCAAATTTTTCGTCATTGGTAGAATTTGAAAACTTCTCATTAGTACCCTGAACATCAATTAAATGTTCTAACTGTTGAGATAAAGAATAGACACTATCCTTGTTCTTTTTAATATCACGCATACTACTTAAAAGCTTATTTACATTCTCATGCATCTGAGAAGTTGCAATAATACTCTCACCAGATTGATTAATTAGCTCATCAATCATAATAGCTGGAACACGTAGTGATGAATCTTGAGATGATTTAGCTTTATCCTTTTTATCACTCTCTGTCGCACTAGTTTTTTCTTTTTGCTCAGATTCGGAGGTATTAGCAGATGCTACCACTTTATTTGCATCATCTTTTGGTGGACCAAATTCATCAATATAATTTGCCCAATCAAGGATAACCTGCATTATTTGCATAGCATCATCTGGTTGTTCACCCTGCTCCAGCAAACATTCTGTCATCTGTTCTAAGCAATCTGATGCATCTATTAATGCCATATGAAGAGCAGCATTTGGCTTAGCCTGTGCTTTCAACAATGATTGCAGTATATCTTCAAGATGATGTGTTAGTGTAGCGACACCTACGATACCTACAGTGTTAGCAGCACCTTTAATTGTATGTGCTATACGTTGTGTAACCTCAAGCTGAGACAAATAATCATCTTTAATCAAGCCCTGAATAGACTTAGAAAACTCTTCTGTTTGATGTGGTAATTCCTGTAATAAACCATCAAGCAATTCTGCTTGCACATCATCAGGAACTGTTATATCTACATCCTCAGCAGATGCTTTAGTAATACGCTTATCTTCTTCTGTTTTTTCAATATGTATAGTTGAATTTGATAGCGCTTGTTTTAAATCAGCTTTAATATCTTCACGTATAGTTCGTGCCCACTCATCATTTGAAATATATTCAATCACCTCTTGATGATATTTTTCGTTATGAATATCTTTAAGATAGTTATGAATTATAAATGGCCATTTTCTTATTTGCTCTTCAGAGCTAATAATCATATCTGTACTAGATTTTTCAAGATCACCAAAATGGAACCCAATCAATTCACACAGTTTTTGCAATGCATCTAAACCAACCATTTCAGCAGCAGAGCCCATACGTTCTATTTGTTCTGAGTATAAACAAACCATATCGAGAACATTCTGCTCAGATATCTCATCTTTATGCAAGACACTTAATACATCATCTTGCTGCTCTATAACATCATGCACTTCTGATAAAATCAGACTAAGCAACTCTTTTTGTTCTTCATTCCAATCAGAATACTTAAGTAAAATACTATCTACGGGTTCAAGTTTTTGAATAGGTGGGGGCTTAGGTGGTGCTTTAATTAATTCTTGTTCAAGCTCTTTGGGCTTATTTGTGCGCATCTTATCGGCGATCACACCCACATATGCTTCAATAATACTTCTAGGAGCTGCTTTTTCCTTTTCTGCAGTCTCTATATAGACAGTTTCTTTCTCATCTACTGCTTGTAAATCTTCTTTACTGTCAGATGAGCTTTCATTATAGTCTTTTTCAACATCACTACTTTCAATCAAAGAAGCTGCTTCAGATAAATCTTTATCAAATGCTTGATTACTTTCTGGCTTATCCTCATCATTGTCTGCAACAAATAATTCATCGACTAATGAATCAGTAACAGATTCATCATCGGAATGTTCATCTTCTATCTGTGACGTTTTTTCTACGGTAGATTGATCTAAAATTGCTTGTGATTCCTGCAAATTAACATCAAACTCTTCATCGTTAGGCAATTCATTAGCATCAGCAGCAGAAACAAACAATTTATTTTCTATTGAATTAGCTACCGTCTTATTAATATCATCTAATTCTTGCTTGGATACTTCGATTTTATCATCTGGTTCGTTAACAACTTTTGTAAAAGCTGTTTTCGCATCAGATATCTCTTTATTAAAGTCATCGTTATATTCAGCTTCATCGTCTTCGACGTGTAACTCATCTACTACCGAATCGACAATTGCTTCATCAATTTCCTCTAATTCTTGCTTGGATACTTCGATTTTATCATCGGATTCGTTAACAACTTTTGTAAAAGCTGTTTTCGCATCAGATATCTCTTTATTAAAGTCATCGTTATATTCAGCTTCATCGCCTTCGACATGTAACTCATCTACTACTGAATCGACAACTGCTTCATCAATTTCTTCTAATTCTTGCTTGGATACTTCGATTTTATTAATTGATTCATCAAGATTATGTGCAAATGCTGCCTCGGCATTTAACATATCCTTATCAATATTTACCTGATAATCTGCTTCTACTGAATTTTCATCTGCTGCAAGCAGATCGTTAGGCAATGTTTGGGTAATTTCTTCATCAATTTCAGGCAATTCGTCCTCAACGGACTGCTTCGGAACAATTGGCTCCTCTTTCTCATTTGCTTTAAATTCAGATGAATTTTTGCTTACTTCCTTTATATCAGCACTTGATGAATTATCTTCAAAAAATTCGGAAATCGATGATTCTTTTTCATCAGGCAGACTAACAACAGCTTCATCAATAACTTCTTCGTTATCATTTAGTGATTCAAATACATCTGCGAGACTTGCATTTGACTCACCTAGTAGAGAATCTAATTCTTCCGAATCATCCACATTGAATTCAGCATTATTAGATTCTGATTCAGCTGAATTATATATTGACTTATTAAGTAATACAGAAATTACTTCATCAGTATCATCAGAATTTAGCGGATATGTCCAACCTGGTTTTGATAAATTAGCAGCTAATGCAGTAACTATTTTCTCATTATCATTATTTAGCAGGTAAGCTTTAACCAAGCTTTTCCATTCAGTCATCAGAGAGAATTCTGCAACAGATATATTAGTGCCAGTGATAAAATGGTCACGAATATTGTCGCGCAACCGCTCACACAAGTACTGAAGCCCAGCATGTGAAGCATCAATGGATAACTGACAAAGGTCAACCAAATGATCTTCTAGCTTACTAATTGTAAAGCGATCATAAACATCAATAGAAGCTGTTTTAGATGCTTCTATTTGAAATGCTGATAGTTCATTAGTAAATTCTGATAGCTTCTGCTGGTCTATCTCTTGCATTTAAATAGTCGTCCTTGTTGCAATTTAAATGTTTAATGTACTGATAATGACTTATTGGTTACTTACCATAAGATCAATATCTAATTCTTTTTCAAGTTCGTCCACAGCTGTAGTTTCGATTTCTGGCGTCTTCCCATGCTCAGTAACCAATTTAAACTCGCTTACAGTTTGTACTAAATTCTTAGAATAACGACCTAACAATTCAGTATTAACTGACTGCTGCTTCATATGTCTATCGGTCTGCCGAGTACTTTCCACAATCTCGTTTGCTTGATCCAATAGACCGTTGGTAGCTTTCGCCTGTGATTTAGAGCTATTAGCGATCAAATCAACTGCATCTACCAATTCCTTTGTAGAAGCCTGAGTCATCAACATTGCATTTTCAGCTTTACTTGCAAGCTCTGTTCCTTTAGCAACCTGAGTAATCACATCATTCATTGCTACTACAGTATCACCTGTCTCAACTTGAATATTATTAACCAATGTTCCAATTTCTTTAGTCGCCTCGCGTGCATTTTCCGCTAAACGTTGAACCTCATCTGCGACTACAGCGAATCCACGTCCAGCTTCACCTGCTGATGCAGCATGCATACTCGCATTTAATGCAAGTATATGAGTTCTCTCAGAAATACTGTTAATCAAGTTCACAATTCCAGTAATTTCTTGAGATCGCTCACCTAATCGCTTAATACGTTTTTCAGTTTCGCTAATAGTGTCACGAATACTATTAATACCCTGAACAGATTCATTTACTGTATCCAGCGCAACTTGTGTATTATTAAATGCATTATCAGCCTGTTCATTTGCTTGCTGAGCGTCACTTGAAATCTTTTGCATTGCGGTAGAAGCCACACGAATTTCACTCATGGCACTTTCAGCCTGTTTTCTTTCTTTACGTGTTTCTCCCATCACCAACTTAGTCTGATCTTTAACTTGGGTAGAAACCTTAGCGACTTTCAAAGAAACAGTCCTTACTTCATTCAGAGCATCACCCGTTTCTTTTGCAAGTAAATTCAACGAGTCTGCAACTGCCCCTGTTACATCTTCAGATACAGGCACACGAACT
Organism: Gammaproteobacteria bacterium; assembly: GCA_033344735.1. Classification (NCBI taxonomy): domain Bacteria; kingdom Pseudomonadati; phylum Pseudomonadota; class Gammaproteobacteria; species Gammaproteobacteria bacterium. The sequence goes on along the minus strand of JAWPMW010000001.1, from coordinate 245,830 downwards.
GTAAAATCCTTTCTACTCAAATGAGCAACAGATTTTAGTAATTCAACAATTGATTCATTAAGCTGGTCATTTTCTTTTTCTGCACCAGATAATTGAGCAACTTTCTCGTCCAACAAAGTATCAAATGCATCAGATAGTTCTCCCAACTCATCTTCACGAGTCATTTGGCTACGCGCATCCAATCTACCTTGGTTAACCTGGTGGATAGTAGACTGAAGAGACTGAATTGGTCGTACAATACTTCTACCAAACATATATAAAATACTAGAAAGCAAGATAGCTACAATCACTACTGTTGAGACAAATACAGATGTTAATCGATCAGTTTGTTTACTTAAGGCAACTGTATTTTGCCCAATTCTATTTTGGGCTGATTGACCCATCTCATCGAAGATTGGGCCAAGCATGAAATCATATAACTCAGTGTATTGAGTTGCACTTCTCTTATTAAATACAATAGAGTTCATACTCGATATATATCCATCAACATAAGAATTCATACTAATTCGCTCATCAGCAGTAGTATCAGATATTTTTAAATAATTCTTAAAATTATTACTTGCGGTCTTTAAATTTTCATGCGCGGCTGTAAGGTCAGTTGAACGTATAATCTTGCCTTGATTTTCACGCATTAATTGCAAATATGCTGATAGCGTTGAATCAGCTGTTCTAGCAACTCTTTTATCTAACTGGAAAAATTTATCATTAGCAATTTTTCTTAACCCATCGTTTTCTGTGAAGCCAATTAGCTTTTGAAATTTTACAATATCTGCAAATGAAGTCTTATAGTCAGCAGTTACCTCAGATGCCTGAGTCACTAAACTTCTAACATAGTCGTCGGTATCAGCCTCAGGGTTATCCAAAATAACATCTTGAGTAAACGAATCAATTTGAGGAGCAACAGCTGAAAGTTCATTCATTATTCCTTCAAGCTCCAAAGCATGCTTATTATGATTTTCAAGAGGCGCATCGTTATATGTTTGACCAGAATCACCAGAGATATTAAGCGCGAAATCTGATTCATATTTTCTCATTTTTAGATAATTTTTTTGCGCCTGACTTGATAGTGATTCATATTCAATGAAAGCTGTTGATCTACTACCCGCAGTTTGCGTTGCCTGATTTTCAAGCCAGTAGGTGACCCCCAATATAAAAAATCCTAACAATACTGCAGAAAACAATGCTACTAATTTGTTCTTTATTTTCAGGTTATCCAACAACGCAAAATTAATCATTATTTTTACCTCTTTAATATCCCTTATAAATTTATATGGCTTAATCAGCTATTTTAAATAGCTTTTTATAATCGAAGCCGAACCAATTACTTCCATTTTGTTGATAGCTATACGTGATGCACTCATTTAATTTATGATTATCTGATAACACATCTCTGCATATATCTTGCTCATCAAACTCCAATGACATGACCATTTCCCTTACTTCAATACCTGCCATATTTTCATTCTCTCCAAGAACAAGCACTTTCTTATTACTTGATATATCCTCAGTATTTTCCAAATCTAATTTTTCATACATGTTATATACAGGTACTAAGTTCCCTCGCACATTACATAGACCACTTATAAAAGATGGCATCAATGGTAGCGGCGTAACCACTACATCATTAATTACTTCACTGCGTATATCAGCATCCAATAACAATTGTATATCTAGTAACTTGAACCCATAGAAACGTTTTTTACCTCGATCAGCTTCTTCTTGCTCTTCATATTCATCTAACGGAATAACTAATGACTCATCTAAAGGCTTTTTCCCCATAGACAAAAAAGCATTTCTTACTAAACCTGAATTTTCCATGTCTATTCTTTTTTAACTATATGCTTTAATCTGACTAACAATTTCATCTTCTGTATAGGGCTTGCCCACCAATGCTTTTCCACCTTGCAACTCTGCCCATACTCGATCTGCTTTTTGACATTTAGAACTGACAAATACAACGGGGATATTTTTAGTAGCTCTATCAGAAATGATTTCACGACATGCTTCAAAGCCATCAATGTTATCCATAATTACATCCATGAAAATCATATCTGGGCGCATTTCTTTGGCTTTAGAAACAGCTTCTTTCCCTGAAGATGCTGTAATTACAGTGTGACCGGCATTAGCTACTATAGACTTAATATTTTGCAAGTCTGCAGGCGAGTCATCCACTACTAAAATTTTGTTAGACATACATCATTCTCCTATAAATACGATCTATCCAAGATAACCAGATACAACTTTTTGAAACTCTTCATGCTCCACAGGCTTAGTAAGATAAGAATCACATCCTGCTAACTTCCCCTTAACTTTATCAAACGGAGATGATTTACTTGTCAACATTATTACTGGAATATGTTTTGTTTTTTTATTTCTCTTAACTTTCTTACAAACTTCATATCCGTCCACACCAGGCATAATCACATCCAAAAAAATCGAGTCATAAAAGTTTTCTTCTATCATGTCCATTGCTTGTTGGCCATTAGTTGCCAATTCGACTTGATAGTCCATTAGTGTAAGCTTCATTTCTAATGCCTGCCTAACTGGTAGACTGTCATCGACCACTAACACAGCTCTTTTATTTGTATTCTTTGCAGCATTTCCTTTTTCAAGCATCTCAACTACTCGCTTTTGACTCATGCCTACTGCTGTAGCTTCAGTATTGTTATCTATTAGATCATCATTGTTGACATCATCATCAATAGCAATTTCTGGTGTATACTTTAAATCCTCTACTGTAATTTCATCTAACGACTGCAATACTCGTGTTGCAAAAAATGGTAAAGGTGTAAATCTAAAACGATCGTTTTTAGGTCTCACTTTTCCGACTAGTAATGTAGGACATAATGGCTTTCCATTTGAATCTAAGTTCTCTGTACCCCACTGTTTAATTGCATCTTTATTCGACACATTCACCATCGCAATATCTATACTATCTCCAGACGTATTATCTTGAACTTGATACGAACGAGTTCGCCCCTCGGTAATCTTGAAAATTCTTTCAAGCACAAGCATGTCTTTTGTATCGATACCATAAGCACCAATCAAAAATATCTTATTCTGCATACCGACCTGCATCCCTTAGATTTATTATTAAACATCCATATTATTTATAACGACAATTAAATGCCGCACAATATAAAAGACACATTAATACTAATGCAGGAAAAACTGATTAAGTTAACCGATAAGCGTAGATTAACGCTCGACTGATCGGTCTAAACTTTTAAGGAAACATCGAATTATGTGATAAACCTCTCAAACAAATTGAGAGGTCCGATTGACCTCTTAAGTGAATATTTTTTTGTATGAAAGCTTACTTAATTTATCAACATAGACAATATCACGCCAGCCACGAGACCTTCGATAAGGTTAATTGCAAACTAAGTTGCAGCCATTGTATAAGGAATTGGAGAAAATGCGTAAAAGCCATAACCCATCGTTATACCTGCGCTTATTCCATATAACAGACCATAAACTAGTGCTGTGCTTATAGATTTACGGTTAATTAGAAATACATAAATACATGTGAAAATTACTGCTGCTATAAGCACAACAACAGAATTTAGAATCATTTTAATTTTTTCTTCAGATCGCCATAAATGCGCCATTTCCAAATATGCTTCTTTTAAGATCAAACCATGTATGAGGAAATCTGTAATCGACCACAGAATGAAAAATTACAACAGAACAATTGATTACTTTTTTCATAATTCCCCCATGGATTTACATATTGCTTTAATAATTCTATCGCACGATAACCATAAATTAATTAGTCAGTTATTTGCTTAATAATACACACTATTGACATACCGACCAGTTGGTCTGTATATTATGCAGATGGTTTCCGAAAGAGAAATACAAGCAAAATCTACTCGCAGTAAAATTTTAGACATTGCAGCTGAAGAAATCTTACGCTGTGGGTTTCAATCTTCCTCTATAGGAGAAATTATTAAAAAAGCAAACATCTCAAAAGGATGTTTTTATCACCATTTTTCGACTAAAAAAGAATTGGGTTATGCAGTCTTAGACCAATCTATTGAACACGTTAAAACAGAAATATGGATGCCAATGTTAATGAGCGAGAACCCGTTACAAGAGATTATAAATATGTTCAGAAATCCTGAAAATTATCTTGATTGTGAGAGAGTAAAACTTGGTTGCCCAATAAATAATTTATCACAAGAAATGTCACCAATAGATGAAGGATTTAGAGAAAAGATTGAAAATATGTATTCAGACTGGAAATCACATCTAGTTGCGGCATTAAATAGATGTCAGAACAATAATTATATGAATAGTGAAACTAATGCAGAGGATATTGCAACATTAATTATTGCGGTAACACAAGGCGCTACAGGTATAGCTAAGAATGCTCAACAACCAAAAAGCTTTAGCGAATATACTAATGGCTTAACCAAGTATCTACAAACATTACAACTCAATTCACCTTAATACTAACATTGTAAAAATACCGGAGATATCGTGGATAAATTTACACGAGCAATTGATAACTTTTCTGTCAAATGGAGCACATGGGTACTCAATCATCGTTGGTTAACGATTTTTTTAAGCTTGGTCATTGTCGGCGCAATATTCAGCCAATCTGTCAATCTCAACTTCTCCACCAATTATCGCGTGTTCTTCTCCGAGGAGAATCCAGATCTTGTCGCATTTGAGGAATTTCAGAAAACCTATACTAAAAGTGATAACTTCTTATTCGTAATTCAGCATAAAGATGAAAAACGCATTGATGGTGAATTAGCTGAAATAGCAGAACGCATTACAGAAGAGGCTTGGCAAATCCCTTATGCTACTCGCGTTGATTCTATCACCAACTTTCAACACACTTGGGCAAATGGTGATGACCTAACCGTTGAAGATTTGATAAAAGATGGCAGACATCTCGCACCCAACGTGTTGGATAGTAAAGTAGATATTGCACTTAAAGAGCCTCTACTAAATAACTTCTTCATATCAAAGGATGCAGATACTACCAGTATCAATGTCGTACTTCAGTACCCTGAAAAAGACCTGGAAGAAGTGCCAATAGCAGCAAACTACGCCAGAAGCATTGTTGCAGGCATAGAGAAGGACTTTCCCAACATCAATATTGCTCTTAGCGGGGTCTCCATGTTGAACAATTCGTTTGCAGAGTCTGGTTTAAAAGACATGCAAACACTCACTCCGATCATGTATGCAGTGCTACTGATAATTACATTTTTATCATTACGCTCGATTAGTGCAACTTTTGCCACCTTAGTTGTCATCATATTATCTACCCTGGTTTCACTTGGTGCTGGCGGGATGATGCATGTATTACTCACACCAATTTCATTGACTGCACCTACCATTGTTTTAACTTTAGCAATTGCTGACAGTATTCACATACTTATTTCTATGCGAGAACTGATGCGTACCGGGATGGAGAAAAACAAAGCGTTGATTGAAGGCATCCGCATAAACTTTCTTGCGGTAACTATTACCAGTATTACCACAATTGTAGGTTTTTTATCATTAAACTTTTCCGACTCACCTCCTTATCATCATTTAGGCAATATGACAGCCGCTGGAATTGCAGCAGCGTGGGGTTTATCACTATTCATGTTACCCGCTGTTATCAGCCTATTACCTATGAAAATTAAAAATCATACTAAAGAATCTGTTGAAAATAGTTTTTACACTAAGCTGGCAAACTTTGTTATTTTACGACCTAAATCTATTCTTCTTGCAACAGGTTCTATTGCAATTATTTTCTCAGCGCTTGCTTTTACCAATCAGCTCAATGATGTATGGACCAAGTATTTTGATGAATCAATAAAATTCAGAAAAGATACAGATTTCGCTCTACAGCATTTGGGTGCATTCTATCCAGTGGAGTTTTCTATCCCATCTAAAGAATCTGGCGGTATCAGCCATCCAGAGTATCTACAAAAACTGGATGAATTTGCGCAATGGATGCGCGCACAACCTGATGTAGAACATGTTTACTCAATTACAGATATTTTTAAGCGCCTAAATAAAAATATGCATGGCGATGACGAAAGATATTTTCGTTTACCAGAAGACAATGAACTATCTGCTCAATACCTATTACTTTATGAACTTTCATTACCATATGGACTTGACTTAAACGATAGGATTAATGTTGACAAGTCAGCTACACGCATCACAGCTACATTAGGTGATGTCGATACAATTCGAACAAGAGAATTTGTCGTTGAATCAAGGCAGTGGTTACAAGACAATACGCCAGAATACATGTGGGCCAGCGCGACAGGACCCACACAAATGTTCTCTTACATTGCCAAGCGAAATATTGAAAGCATGTTACGCGGAAATGCTATGGCAGTTTCAATTATCGCGATCATTCTTATATTTTCACTCAGAAGTTTTCGCTTGGGTTTGCTCAGCATTATTCCTAACGCTATTCCCGTTTTAGTCACGTTTGGTATATGGGCGCTCACTGTCGGTGTTATCGGTATGGCCGCTGCCACCATCACTGCCACCTCGCTTGGTATTGTTGTAGATGACACGGTACACTTATTAACGAAATACCTACGAGGACGAAGAGAAAAAGATCTTAACACAGAAGACTCCATTCGCTACTCATTAAATACTGTAGGAAAAGCAATCACTATTAATACCGTGATTCTCGCAATCGGATTTTCTGTGCTTGCATTCTCATCATTCAAACTTAATCAGGAAGCGGGTATTTTAACTGCGACTGCAGTAGTCATTGCGCTGATATTAGATTTCTTACTTTTACCAGCCTTGCTCTTAGTAGTAGATAAAAACAAGAAAAACATCCAATCAGCCCAAGCTATATAAATATGCAATACAACAAGGAACTAAATATGAATTTTCTTAGAGCTCACAATTTATATAAACATTTATATTTATTGCTTACCATAATACTTATAAGTACACCTGTATTTTCAGATGAAGATATAGAGAAAAAAGGATTCGACATAGCTGCACGAAGTGATCGTTCAGATCGTGGCTTTTCAGATAGTATTGTTAAGTTAAAAATGACATTACGAAATGCGGCTGGTAAAGAATCATCGCGCTCGCTTGAAATAAAAACATTTGAAGTACAAGATGAGAATATTGGAGATAAAAGCTTAGTCGTTTTTGACAGTCCGCGCGACATCAAAGGCACCGCCTTATTATCACATGCACAGATACTAGACCCTGATGATCAATGGTTATTCTTACCTGCCCTCAAGCGCGTCAAAAGAATCTCATCAACTAACAAATCTGGTCCATTTGTAGGATCTGAATTCGCATTTGAAGACTTCACTTCCACAGAACTAAATAAATACTCATACAAATGGTTACGATCAGAATCGTGTGGTGAGTTTACTTGTGATGTTGTTGAACGTTATCCTCGATATGAGAATTCAGGTTACACGCGCCAAATTTCATGGGTAGATCAAAGTGTTTATCAAGTGAGGAAATTAGACTTTTACGACCGTAAAAATTCATTATTAAAAACATTAGAATTGAATGATTATCGAGAATATCAGGATGGTATTTGGCGCTCACATACTTTTATTATGAGAAATCACCAAACAGGCAAAAGCACAGATTTAATATATTCTGATTACAAATTTAAAACAGGTTTAACAGAAAATGACTTTGTTAAAGGCATATTAAAACGTGTCAATTAAGAAATTTTCAATTTTATTAATATTTGTTTGTAACATTACGAGTCAGTCAGTATTTGGCGAATTCGAATTTTCTGGGTACGCTGCATATGAAGGACGCTGGTTTCCCAATAGTGCTCAGTTTCCTGAACAATTGCATGGCGTACAGAACGCACTAATCATTGAGCCAGAATGGATTATCGAAAATGGAGATCATCAATTTTCATTCATTCCATTTGCTCGTATAGATTCACGTGATGACGATCGCACCCATGCTGATATTCGTGAAGCATATTGGTTGTACATACAAGATGGCTGGGAGCTGCTTGTAGGATTTAATCGAGAATTCTGGGGTGTTACAGAATCTCGCCATCTTGTAAATATACTAAATCAAATTGACCAAGTTGAAAATATTGATGAAGAAGATTATCTTGGCCAAGCTATGCTCAACTTTTCCATACAAAAAGACTTTGGTCGCTTTTCATTTTATGCTTTACCCTTGTTTAGAGAGAGGACTTTTGCTGGTCATGATGGGCGATTGCGAGGACCATTAATCGTTGATGATGACGAAGCCGAATATGACTCTAGCGCTGAACAATGGCATACAGATCTAGCATTTAGATACTCTCATTACATCGGTGACTGGGATATTGGCGCCAGCTATTTTTATGGGACCGGAAGAGAACCAACATTGCTAGCAAACAGTGACGGTTCTAGATTAATTCCACACTATGATCTCATCAATCAAGTTGGCATAGACATCCAATACACCAATGAAGAATGGTTATGGAAATTTGAAGGTATAGTTCGCGAAGGTCAAGGTGATACATTTGCTGCCACGGTATTCGGTTTTGAATATACTTTTTTTCAGTTTCGCAGTTCTGATGCTGACTTAGGCATTCTACTTGAACATCTTTTCGACGATAGAGATGAAATTGACACGCCATTAACCACACTAGAAAATGATTTATTCCTTGGTACACGTTATACATTTAATGACATTCAAGATACATCATTACTAGCAGGTGGAATATTTGATTTAGAAGATGAGTCATACAGTATAAGACTAGAAGCAGAGCGCCGCATTGGTGATTCAATAAAGGTTGAATTGGAAGGACAAGTATTTACTAATACCAGAGATGATTCACTTACCTCTGCTTTCAGAGATGATGATTTTATACAACTTCGTCTTTCTAAATTTTTCTAATTACAAATTACTGACTAAATTCTATTTCCTCAGAAATTGCATCTATGCCTGCTTGAGCACATACCTCGTCATCCTCAGATGTAGCTCCTGACACGCCAATCCCGCCGTAGACATACCCAGCAATTGAGATAGGTAATCCCCCTTTTACTGTAATTAGACGCTCTGAAAAATTTAAAGTGTGCTGATTTTTTAAGGCTCTAGTTGACACTCTTGTACTCGCAGATGTAAATGCTTTTTTATCGCTCAGCTCTATAGTATGCGGCCCTGCTAATGGATCACGTACAAATGCTAGTAAATTACCATTTCGATCTACCACAGCAACACCTACTTGATAACCTAATTTTGTGCAGGCAGACAATGCAGCCATAGCAGCTTGCTGTGATAAAGATGATGATAAAATCTTAGAACTCACGAAAATACTTTCTGCAATTGATGAATTCGCTAATAACAAAAGCAATATTATTAAGTAAAATTTTATATTACGCATATTTGAATCACCTTATACATATATTAAAACTTTATAAGTTATAATTTTAAATTACTACTCAATTTATATAACTAATAAATTTTCGATCACTTACTAACTACGCCTGGATTATCTGCCATATTCTTAAGCTTCGGCGTATTGATGCTTGTAACATTAATTTCTTGATGTTCTCGTATATGATCAGCAACCACATCCCAGATTGGTGAGCCAGAAGATTTTGCACCAACCGTAGCCCATCCAGACACCTTATAAGTTTTATTGGCATCAATTTTATTACCATCATCTAATGTTAATTCTGTAATTCTATTACCGATGCTTTCTAACGGATCACATACATAATTCAAACCGCCCAATCTCACCATATCGCCACCTTGCTGGAAATAAGGGTCCGGATTAAACAAATTATCACACACATCTTCTAATATAAGTTTAAGATCAGAACCCTTTATATCTCGTACATAAGTTTCAGGATAAGTCATACAGGTTTGAGAAAGCACATGCTCCATCATAATACTCTGGCCAGGCAATACTGACACACCCCAACGAAATCCTGGAGACAATGAAATTTGACTATCAAGCTGTTCCTTTAAAGCATCGCAAATAACTTGATCAAATGTACCATTGAAGTTACCTCTCCTATATAACAAAGATTCAGTTACTCCTAATTCCTCGTTTAATTCACCTAGATAAGGTTGTCTGACTTTATTTATATAAGCATCCATTTGAGCATCGGCTTTCAGCAAGTTCGAAAAAACGGGAATCAATCGATATTTATAGCCTGAGACTTTATTATTTTTAATATCAAAATCCATTACGCCAAGAAATTTTCCATTAGAACCAGCATTTGTAACAATAGTCATGCCTTTAGAATTCTTTATTTCAATTGCTTTTGGCACACCATCGTGAGTGTGACCTCCAAGTATCGCAGTTATTCCAGTCACACGACTAGCTAGTTTCAGATCGACATCCATACCATTATGGGAAAGCAAAATCACGGCCGCAGGATTTTCATTCTCATATATTGAATTAACTAATTCTTGCAATTCATCTTCCCTTATACCGAATGACCAAAAAGGAATAAATCGTTTTGGATTTGCAATAGGAGTATAAGGAAATGCCTGACCGATTATTGCAATCGGAATTCCATTTAACTCTCTAACCGTATAAGGCTTGAATACATGCCCGGAATCCTGATCATAGGCAGGTTGCTCGTCAAAAAAACCATCCTCGGTTAATTTAATATTCTGAGCCAGGAATTCACCATTAAATGATTTTATATTTTCTAATACTTCGTTATCGTGATAAGTAAACTCCCAATGTCCAGTCATGACGTCAACACCAAGTTGATTACAAGCACCGACCATATCATTTCCACGTGTCCAGTAAGCAGTACCAGATCCCTGCCATGAATCACCACCATCTAACAACAAAGTTTTGTTTTCGCCATATTCATAACGCAGCTTATTAATTAGTGTCGCAAGATGTGAAAATCCACCAACTTTGCCTAATCTCTCTGCAGCCTCAGCAAAATTAATGTGTGTGAAAGCATGCTCAAGTGCAACATCGTCTGCACTAATATTAAAATGTTCCAATAACTTGTCACCAACAATATGTGGGATCTTGCCTCTGGCTTCACCAACACCAATATTAACGTTGGGTTCACGAAAATATGTTGGAAGCAATTGAGCATGGCAATCAGTAATATGCAAAAGTCGCACATTGCCATAGTTTGGAATTCCATATAAGGCGGGCTGTTTACCAGCGTGCAAACCTTTAGCATAAGGTAGTATGCCTGCACTTGCGGCGATACTTAATAGCGATAAAAACTCTCTTCTAGAAAGGTACATAGTGGAGCCTTTTAATTCTTTAGCCTAATTAGTTAGCCAAGATCGCTTAACGTAAAATTGATGGATGCTCTACGTTTCCTTTTTGATCTACAGCTTGTTGATAACCTAATTCAGATTGAAACTTAGCAAGTTCTGCAAGTTCCTTGGCTTTGTCTAAATCGCCCGAATTTATAGCTTGCTCTGCTTTTTCCAGAATTTCAGCAACATCACGCCATTCACCATCGACAGATGCAGCTTTTTTCTGAGCTACTTTAGCATCTTCTATTAGCTGGATTACTTTCACGTCATCGCTAGCATTGGATGTTAATGAAAGAAAAATGCATAACAATACGAGAATCAGTATTACTTTATTAACCAAATTATGCATTCACATATTCTCCAGTACAAAATAAATATATTTTTAATTTACGATAGAATATTTTACTTCCGTGACGATGGTCCATTTAATTCAATACCATTACTCATTGCGGAGTGAAAATATTCAAGGTTTCTATATTCTTCACTTTGCGCTTTAAATGGTTTTGCACGAACTTGTTTATTACATCCAATATAACGACGATGAAGTGTACCAACTGTTCCCCATTTTGAGCGGTACACTGGCCAACCTGTTGTTTGACCGACAGCGGTACTTAATACATCTGCGCGCAAATTCAGGCCCGAGCTACTAAAGTGGCAGTGATAACAAGCAAAGTTTAATTGCCCTCTTCTTGTAAAATAATACTCTTTGCCTTTCTCATATGCCTGCATTGCACGAGGATCGTCTGAAGGAACGACAACATTAGTTTTTTTTCCTCGACTTTCCCAAGCCATATAAGAAAGAATTTGTGCAATTGGCCCTTCATTATATTTCAATAATTGCTCACCATTTGATTCTCTGCACTGATTAATTGCCAAAGCAAGTGTCACCACTTGACCTTGCTGTTTATCCCACCTTGGATAAAGATGTTTTGAGCCAGGACCATCAGGGAAGCATTGTGCATATGATTTTCCATTGCTAAAAGCTGTATCCCACATCACTTTACCATCATCTATGAATGGCTCATACGGAGGAAACTCTTCCATTGCCTCCCAATTTTCACGCATAGCATCATTAATCGCATAAATTCCATTGGAAAATTCTTGAAACTCAACTTTTGGAAAACGTTTTATAAAATAATCCTGATATGTCTTTATATCTTCTTGCGGGTCAGCAATTAAATTTTGAACAAGAGAAAAACAAACTAACAATGCCAAGCTAGAAGTACAAATGAACTTGATATTACCCATTACTATCTCTTTATTAATATAGTTTGTTATTTTATAGCTTTTTCTAAAGTATCTGAATTTTCTAAATTATCTATCCAGGTGATTTTCAACATCTGCCCTGATGTAGCTCCGTTGACTTTAAATGCAAAGTAAGGATTCTTTGATACACCCGTTCCTAAGTTTCCTTTGAATACCATTTTACCCTCAACCTCAGCCTTAAATTCTTTTATAAAATGAGCAGGCACAAGCTCGTTAGTTTTTTCATCCTTTCTTGTACCAGTCTCCATAGGATGAGACACTAAAACTTTTACAGTTGTCACATCACCCTCAACTTTGGTACGCATTTTCATCGATTTTTCCATGATTTTTCCTTGAGAATAATGTTAGCCGCCACAGCCACCAATAGTGACCTTAATTTCTGCTGTACTGTTATAAAATTTTCCATCCGCACTTACAATGGCAACTACATTAGAAGTTTTTGCCATTTTTATTCTTGTTGATACATAGGGTGCAGAATCTATTAAATCAAAACTTGCAATTAGCGGTTGCGGATTCTCAATTACTACAACACTAATAGATTCTGTACCCTGTATATTACTTGTAACCGTTATTGGAACAACAGCACCATTTTCAGCAATCGTAGGCGCTTTAATAACAATATCGCCCTCAGCAGATTCGGTCGTTCCTATCAAAGCATTTAGGGCATCTTCCATAGAATTTGCAGTAAACGCTTTTTCAGGCCATTCAGATAAAGCAGTAAAGGGGAAACCTATTGCTGCAATTGCTGCAACAAAACCTCCTTGATTTAAAATTTTCCTTCTTAATTCATTCATATTTTGTTCTCAACTTAACTAATTACCTAAAGTGTGTACAAATAGCTAACAATATCATCAATCTCTTGTTCACTTATTATCTTATGTTTTCCAAATGGAGGCATCATTGCTTCAGGGCGAGTTTGGGTAATATCCCAAATAATATTTCTAAGTTTTTCTGCATCTGGGAAACGTGCTTTCATCGCCACTAATGGTGGCCCTATATTACCTGGTGACTCGCCTCCCTCAATCAAATGACAAGCCAAACAGTTTCCTGCGGAACGGTCAAATGCAATTTTTTTGCCTTTTTCTACCGTTGATTCTTGTGACGACAAATTTGAAGTGAAAACTAATGACGCCAAAAAAACTAACATCAACAACACAGTGTTTATTGACACGTTTTTCGCCAATCTAAGCATTTCCTGCTCCAAAATTTATATTATTTTCCGACTCCTTATAAACGTATCTCAAGCCCCATCCCTTTGCAACTCGTAGTACTGTGAATATTTATTAAATATTAATAGTTAGGATCAGATTACTACAGATATAAATTCCAAAAGGAATACTTCAGGTCAACAAAATTTATCAATAAAAACTGTGACACATTTAATCGTATGTACAAAGACATGCATCTTAGTTTTTTTGATAAAATCGAAACAAAACTTATTGTGCAACAAAAATACAAAGAGTTACTTATACAGATAATTACAAGTTTGATTTAAACCAAAACTACTAGCAGAAGTAGTTTTGATTATTAAGTGCAATCATTTGTAAAAATAGTGATCCGCTTACTAATGTAGTAAACATAATCATGAGTAGTCACAGAAAAAATGGCGCGCCCGGAGAGATTCGAACTCCCGACCCCTTAGTTCGTAGCCAAGTACTCTATCCAGCTGAGCTACGGGCGCGTTATTTGGAAAGCCGGCAATTATGCGTAATTCGGCTTGTATGATCAATTGAAATATTAATTTTTAATGGCGGAGAAGGAGGGATTCGAACCCTCGATACAGCTATAAACTGTATACTCCCTTAGCAGGGGAGCGCCTTCAGCCACTCGGCCACTTCTCCGTGTACTTCACACCTAAGAATTTTTGCAAATCAGCGCGAACGCGCCAGTATTTACTATTTATGCATCCACTTCTTTTTCTTTACGAATTCTCTCGTAAATTTCCTCACGATGCACAGCCACATCTTTAGGCGCACTTACTCCTATGCGTACCTGGTTACCTTTGACACCCAACACAGTAACGGTTACATCGTCTCCTATCATAAGGGTCTCTCCGACCCTACGGGTTAGTATCAACATGCCCCGGTCCTCCTATTCCTGTGGTTTTTTTATAATTATTATTATTCAGTCTACCCCTAGATAACAGATAAGTTATTGTTTTTATTGGCCTGTTTCTAGAAATCCTTTGTATTCCCTAATTCCTCTCCAATCTTAAGCTGTTGATGACTCATCTATTGCGCCTTCAGCAAGTCCAAATTTCTCGTGCAGACATCGCACCCCTAATTCTAGATACTTCTCGTCCACAACAACAGATATTTTTATTTCTGAAGTAGAAATCATTCTGATATTAATGCCTTCGTCTGCCAAGGTCTCAAACATTTGGCTGGCAATCCCAGCATGTGAGCGCATACCCACACCTACCAACGAAAGTTTAACGATATTATCATCACCACTGACTGTCGTCGCCCCTAGCTTATTAGCGGTATCTTCAAGGATCTCTAAAGCACGCTTGAAGTCATTTCTATGAACGGTAAAAGTAAAATTAGCCGTATTATCCCAGGCTACATTTTGAACAATCATATCGATTTCAATATTTGCACGCGAAATTGGGCCCAGTATCTTAGCCGCAATACCTGGTTGATCTGGTACGCCTTTGACTGTCAGCTGCGCCTCATCTCGGTTAAATGCGATACCCGCAATTTTGGCCTGTTCCATTTGCTTATCCTCGGTTGTAATCAGTGTGCCTGGCCCATCTTCAAAGCTAGATAAAACTCTCAACGGTACTTTATATTTACCTGCAAATTCTACAGCACGAATTTGAAGTACTTTAGAGCCCAAACTGGCCATTTCTAACATTTCTTCAAATGTAATTTGCTCCAAGCGACGCGCATTTGGCTCTACGCGAGGATCTGTAGTGTAGACGCCATCCACATCAGTGAATATCTGACATTCATCTGCATCAATAGCAGTTGCTAGTGCTACTGCGGTGGTATCTGACCCACCTCGTCCTAATGTAGTGATATTGCCATCCGCATCAATCCCTTGGAATCCCGCAACGACTACAACTAACCCTCCATCTAAATGACATTGAATTTTGTCAGTATCAATTCCGGTAATACGTGCTTTGTTACTAGCATCATCAGTTTTAATATCTAACTGCCATCCTGTTCTTGATATGGCAGCACACCCTCTTTTTTGTAACGCCATGGTAAGCAATGCAATTGTGACTTGTTCGCCTGTAGATAGCAGTACATCTAATTCTGGACCGTGAGGAGCTTCACCTAAAATTTCACTTGCTAATGACACTAATCGATTAGTTTCTCCACTCATAGCAGACACAACCACGACTACACTATCGCCATTGCTGCGATACTTAATTACTTTATCAGCAACATTTTCAATTCGCTCAACTGTACCAACTGAAGTGCCACCATATTTTTGTACAATTACTGCCATGCTAAATCTCTAAATAGGTTCTTAAACTTGCGCTCTTACCCAGTCAGGCACGCTTTGCAAAGCAGCATCTAACGCGGCTGGATTGTCTCCGCCCGCTTGCGCCATATCAGGTCTGCCACCACCTTTTCCGCCTACTTGTGTCGCCACTGAATTAACTAAATCACCAGCTTTAATGCGATGTGTTTGATCTTTAGTTACACCAGCAACTAACGTCACTTTGGAATCTTTAGATGTGCCTAACACAATCGCTGCACTACCTAATTTATCTTTCAGCCGATCTAAAGTATCACGCAATGTTTTTACATCAGCACCTTCCAAGTGATGCGCCAAAACTTTAATACCATCTATTTCTACTGCACTGCTTTCTATATCCTCACTAGCTTGAGTTGCCAGTTTAGATTTAATTTGTTGCAACTCTTTTTCTAATTCTTTAATTCTCTCCGCTGCATTACCTGCTTTAATCGGAGCATCTTCCAATCTTGAATTTAGTATTTTTGCAGTTCGCTTAAAATCATTTAACGTTCCTTGTATCCAGTTAAATGCATTCTCCCCAGTCACAGCTTCTATCCGTCTTACACCAGATGCGACACCAGTTTCTGCAATTACTTTAAACAACCCAATATCACCGGCTCTGTCTACATGTGTACCACCACAAAGCTCTACAGAGAAATCACCTATAGAAAGCACACGTACTTCATCTCCATATTTTTCACCGAACAATGCCATCGCTCCTGCAGCTAAAGCTTTATCTTTATTCATTAATTCTGCATTCGCGGTGCTATTTTTTCTTATTTCAGCATTAACGATTTGTTCAATCTGAAAAATTTCTTGATCACTCACGGGCGCATCATGTGAAAAATCAAAACGCAATTTGTCCGCATCAACCAATGACCCTTTTTGCTGAACATGTGTTCCTAATACTTGACGTAATGCAGCATGCATGAGATGCGTTGCAGAGTGATTTAATACAATATTAGCTCTTCTGTCTTCATTAACTTTTGCAGAAACACTGTCGCCAATTGATACTTGCCCCTTAATCACTTTACCTATGTGTGCAAACGCAGTACTTTTCTTTTGCGTATCATTCACCACAAAATAAAAGCCATTGGCTTCAATGGTTCCAGCATCGCCCACTTGACCACCTGATTCTGCATAAAAAGGTGTTTGAGTCAGCATTAATATACCTTCATCACCTTCAGATAATGTTTGTACTGATTGATTTGCTGAAAAAATTTCTTCAACTTTGGCGCTACCATCCAGTCCTTCATAACCTGTAAAATCAGTCACTGATTTTACATCCAGCGCTACATCATAACCTTCACCAAAACGACTCGCATCGCGAGCACGCTCGCGCTGCTGACTCATGTTTTCTTCAAACCCTTCAAGATCTAATTGAAGGTCTTTTTCACGAGCAATATCTGCTGTTAAATCAACCGGAAATCCATAAGTGTCATAAAGTTTAAACACAGTCTCACCAGAAATAGTATTTCCTTTCAAGCGATCAATATCATCTTGGAGGATACGCATGCCCTGTTCTAGAGTTTCACTAAAACGTTCTTCTTCATTTAACAAACCACGTTCAACTTTTGCCTGTGCTTCCACTAACTCAGGGAAGGCACCATGGAAAGTTCCAATTAGTGGTTCGACTAATTTATGGAAGAATGGTTCTTGCAACCCTAATCGGTGACCATGTCTTGCTGCACGTCGAATAATACGTCGCAACACATATCCGCGTCCTTCATTAGATGGCAACACACCATCTGCAATTAAAAAACTACAAGAGCGAATATGGTCTGCAATCACTTTTAATGATGGATTAGATAAATCTTTCATCTTAGCAAGTGATGCCACTTGTTTAATCAAGCCCTGAAAAAGATCTGTATCATAGTTGCTATTTACCCCTTGCAATACTGCGCACAATCTTTCAAGGCCCATTCCAGTATCAACAGATGGCTTGGGTAATGGATTTAACTTTCCTGCTTGATCTCGCTCGTATTGCATAAACACGAGATTCCAAATTTCAACATAACGATCGCCGTCTTCATCAGGACTGCCAGGTGGCCCACCTGCAATATGGTCACCGTGATCGTAAAATATTTCGGTACAAGGCCCGCAAGGCCCAGTATCACCCATGGCCCAAAAGTTATCTTTCGCGCCTATTCTTTTTAATCGATCCTTATTAACGCCAATTTCTTTTAACCAGATTTCTGCTGCTTGATCGTCTTCTTCAAACACTGTCACCCAAAGTTTCTCTTTAGGCAGGCCAATTACATTGGTCAGCAAGTCCCATGCATAATTAATCGCTTCTTGCTTGAAGTAATCACCAAAGCTGAAATTACCTAGCATCTCGAAAAAGGTGTGATGCCTCGCGGTATAACCAACATTCTCGAGATCGTTATGCTTTCCTCCTGCACGCACACAGCGCTGACTTGAAGTCGCGCGCTTATATGCAAGTTTATCTTTTCCAAGAAATACATCTTTAAACTGGACCATGCCTGCATTGGTGAACAATAAGGTGGGGTCTGAAGCAGGCACCAGCGAACTGGTCGGGACCTTAGTATGCCCCTTGCTCTCAAAGTAATCTAAAAATGCGCTGCGTATCTCCGCACTACCTTCCATTGACTGGATATCCTTTTGTGTTCGCCTGCTGATGCGGTCATTTAAATAACTGGAAAATTATATCACTAGGAAAGCCTTTTGATTGCATAAAGCGTACGCGTTTAGCTCGTTCTTGCGCATCAATTTGGTCATTTGACCGATATTTTTTTTTATATGTCGCTGAGGCCACTTCAAACCAGTCTATTTGCTGGCTGTTTAGATAGTCTTGCAGAGTAGCAGAATCAATCCCACGAGCATGCAATTCATGAGCGATCTTCAATGGTCCGCTACCTTTAAGCAAACGCGAACGTACAAAATCTTCAAGATAGCGCTGATCACTTTGCAGCCCATGTTCTAGAAGTTGCTCAAAAGCGCTGTCAATTTGTTCTTCAGTAAATTCTTTCTTGGCAAGTTTTGCTTCTAACTCGACGCGAGAATGCTCGCGCCGAGATAGCAAATCCACTGCGACGTAATAGGCATCACGTCCAGGTTTTGGTTTTGAGCTAGACTTCAGCAGCCTCTTCCTCTTCCTCAGAATCATCTTGCACAAAATCGCTTAAATCTGGAAGTAATTTGGCACGCAATAAACCGTCAATTTCTTCGATGAGATGTGAATTTTCATTCAAATAAGCTTTGGCATTCTCTTTACCTTGACCAATGCGATCATCGCCATAGCTATACCAAGAACCGGCTTTCTTAACTAGATCATGTTCTACACCTAAATCAATCAATTCACCCACTCGAGAGATACCTTCACCGTAAAGAATTTCAAATTCTGCTTTCTTGAATGGAGGTGCCATCTTATTTTTAACCACCTTGACACGTGTTTCATTGCCAAGAATTTCATCACCTTTCTTAATAGAACCTATGCGACGGATATCTAAACGTACTGATGAGTAAAACTTCAATGCATTACCGCCTGTAGTTGTTTCAGGGCTACCAAACATGACGCCAATCTTCATACGGATTTGGTTAATGAAAATCACCATGGTATTTGATCGCTTGATGTTACCAGTTAGCTTTCTTAAGGCTTGTGACATTAAGCGTGCTTGTAGGCCCATATGAGAATCACCCATATCTCCTTCAATTTCAGCTCTTGGTGTAAGGGCAGCAACGGAGTCGACAACAACAATATCCACAGCGCCAGAGCGCACCAACATATCGGTGATTTCTAATGCTTGCTCACCGGTATCTGGCTGAGAAACAAGTAGATCATCAACATTAACGCCTAACTTTTCAGCATAGGTAGGGTCTAATGCATGCTCAGCATCAACGAAAGCCGCAGTTCCACCAGTTTTCTGGCATTCTGCAATTACTTGCAATGTTAATGTGGTTTTACCTGAAGATTCTGGCCCAAAAATTTCAATCACGCGACCTTTAGGCAAACCTCCTATTCCCAAAGCAACATCTAAAGCTAGTGAGCCAGTAGAAATTACATCAATATTTCGTGGCAGTGAATCATCTCCCAAACGCATGACTGCGCCTTTTCCAAACTGTCGTTCAATTTGCCCTAGGGCTGCTGTTAACGCTTTCTTCTTGTCTTCTTCCACGAATTACCTCGGCTTCTAATCTATGATTTTATGTATGAATATTTAACTGAATAATCGAGCTATATTAATAGCGTCAACAGACACAGTCTACACAAGATTTGCTAATCTAAAACTGTCTAATGTGTAGTAACGTGCGCCATCTTTATCAAGTCGAGATTCCACCAAATGAAATTCTTCAACTTGCCATTCAATAGGCGCAAAGTCTGGATTAGAAATGGGAATTTCAGAATTTCTTAACAGGGAAACATGCGGTATATAACGCTTACTTAATTTTGAAATACCACAGCATTGCGCACAGTTGCGAACACTTTTATATAAACTTTCGAGCTCTAGAGGAACGCTAGTCGGACCAACCCAAAATATTTTTGTTTTATCAAAATAACCCAATCGATCTAATTTCATACGAAATGGCTGTACAGAGATATCTTGTAAATTTTGCACGAAGCAATCTGTTACCTCATAAGAAATATTTCCTAAGAATAATAATGTTACGTGAAAATTCTCAGGTAACACCTCTCTTCCCCAACCTACGTAATCACACTGAAGCTCATGTAACTTCTCAAGTTGTTGTTCATTAGGCCAGAATGCCAAAAATAATCGTCTTACGCTCATTTCAACAACTTAGCCAACTCTGCTAATGCAAATTCAACTGATTGCTGGCGTACCTGCTCGCGCGTACCAGAAAATATTTGTTTAATTGTGATTGGATTTTGATTTTTTTTCATCCATGCAAACCATACAGAACCTACAGGATTAGTATCACTACCACCACCAGGGCCGGCAACACCTGATATTGCAATGGCCCAATGCGCACGGCTATGACTAAGTACGCCCGACGCCATTTGTTCCACTGTTTGCTGACTGACTGCACCTTGAGTTTCAATAGTTGTATTTAATACACTTAGCATGTCTTGCTTAGCTTCATTACTGTAAGTGACAAACCCACGCTCAAACCATTCAGAGCTACCAGGTAAGTCTGTGCATACTTTAGCCAGCCATCCACCAGTGCAAGACTCAGCCACGGCTAACATTTGATCATTAGCCCTCAATAATTCAGCCACTTGAGTAATACAGGTTTTAATAGCAGTCTCCTCTCTATAATCTACATTACAAAAATAACACGATTATTATTGTTACCAAATAAAGTATCAGGGTTAAACTATCCGCATGACAAACCAATCTTCTGAAAAGCATACGCCAATGATGCAGCAGTACCTAGGCATCAAAGCGGATCACCCTGACAAACTTCTTTTTTACCGCATGGGTGATTTCTATGAACTATTTATGGAAGATGCAGAACAAGCGGCAAATTTACTAGACTTGACGCTGACATCTCGTGGCAATTCCAATGGTCAGCGCATCCCAATGGCGGGTGTTCCCGTCCACGCGGCAGAAGGATATTTAGGCCGATTAGTAAAATCTGGGCAATCGATTGCTGTGTGCGAACAAGTGAGCGATCCTGCCGCAAGCAAAGGATTAGTAAAGCGTGAAGTCGTACGCATTGTCACACCCGGTACTGTTACTGATGAAAATTTACTCGACCAAAAACGTGATAATCATATTTGTGCTATTTACGTTCAAAGCAAATCTATCGGTTTAGCCAGTATCGAACTGGGCTCAGGAGATTTTCTTCTCCAAACTTTTACTAGCGAAGATGAATTACTTGCAGAAATAGAACGATTACAGCCTGCTGAAATTATTTGCCAAGAATACTCAGAATTATCATTAAATCAGCGAAAATCACAAACCCAACCCGAATGGATTTTTGAATTTGATAGCGCCCACCGGTTACTCACAGAACAATTTGGGACCAAAGATTTAACTGGCTTTGGATGTGATGACTCACCAACAGCTATTTGTGCTGCGGGTGGCTTATTGCAATACGTCAAAGATACACAACGCAAAGCGTTGCCCCACATTACTGGTTTGCATGTGCAACGCCATGACGAATACATTATCGTTGACGCCATTAGTCGAAAGAATCTTGAAATTGATCAATCAATTGATGGTGGCACTAAACACTGCCTTACCAGCGTAATCGATCACACTAAAACCGCCATGGGTGCACGTTGTTTACGCCGATGGATTGGACAACCTTGCTTGAACATGGCAACGTTGCAATTGCGCTATCAATCCATAGATAGCTTCATTCAAACAAAACTCTATCTAGATTTACAAGAACAACTCAAGATCATTGCTGATATTGAGCGCATCCGCGCACGTATTGCCATACAAACCGCAAGGCCTAGAGACTTAACCGCATTAAGAGACTCATTACACCTGTTACCCAATATTCAATCATTACTAAGCACATTTACAGAAGGTAGAATTTATTCACTACAGCAGCAACTTGATCTGCCTAGTGAACTGAATGAGTTATTAACCTCATCCTTAAAAGACGAACCCTCTGCTTTTATTAAAGATGGTGGCGTCATTGCCACAGGACATGACAGCGAGTTAGATGAATTACGCACTTTGCACAACAATGCTGATGATTATTTATTACAGTTAGAGCAACGCGAACAACAAGATACCGGTATTGCGGCATTAAAAGTGGCATATAATCGTGTGCATGGTTATTACATTGAAGTTAGCAAGCTGCAAGTTGATAAAATTCCTGATCGCTACACTCGCAGACAGACATTAAAAAACGTTGAACGTTACATCACTCCAGAACTAAAAGAATTTGAAGATAAAGTACTCAGCGCTAAAGAACGGGCACTAAGTCGTGAAAAGTATTTATACGATAAAATACTCGAAAAGTTATTAGTATATCTACCTCCACTGCAATCTATTGCAAATGCACTAGCTGAACTTGATGTGCTGGCTTGTTTTGCTCAAGTAGCATTAGATTTTAATTATGCACAACCTGAACTAAGTGATGTGATTGGCATAGACATCAAACAAGGACGTCATCCAGTAATCGAAAAAATACAAAATACGCCTTTTGTTGCCAACGATATAACATTAAGTTCAGATTCACGACTGCTGCTAATTACTGGTCCTAATATGGGCGGCAAATCCACCTTTATGCGTCAAACTGCTTTGATTGCTATTCTTGCTTTTGCAGGCTGCTATGTACCTGCCGAATATGCCAAACTCGGGCCGATCGACAGAATATACACGCGTGTAGGAGCTGCTGACGATTTAAGTACCGGCCGATCAACATTTATGGTTGAAATGACCGAAGCAGCTAATATATTAAACAACGCCACCGAAAATAGTTTAGTCCTGATGGATGAAATTGGACGAGGGACTAGCACCTTTGATGGCTTATCGTTAGCGTGGGCTTGCGCAGATCATCTAGTGCAAATTAATCGTTCACTAACAATGTTTGCCACCCATTACTTTGAACTAACGTCGTTAGCAAATGAACTAGATGGTGCAGTAAATATTCATATCGATGCCATAGAACATGATGATGAGATTGTATTTTTACATACAGTAAAACCTGGCCCTGCTAATCAGAGCTATGGCTTGCAGGTAGCGCAATTAGCTGGCGTACCTAGAAGTGTGATAAAAAATGCTAAACAACGCCTGGCATTGTTAGAACAGCAGTCTCTTTCCAAGGATACTATGCAAACAGAATTACCCCTCATAGTTGAATCACTAAACACTCACCCTGTTATTGAAAAATTAGAAGAAATTACGCCGGACAACTTAACGCCTAAGCAGGCTTTAGAATTACTATATCAGCTAAAAGAATTAGAAGATGATTAAAAACCACTTCGTTTCTAGTATGAGAAATGCTATTTATTTGTAATCCAACAAGTTTGATAAGGCTGCAATTCAAACGAACCATCTATATCTTTAAGCACTTCGCCACTAATAAGATCAAGCCAATTTTCAGTGCCAATTAAATTGATATCAGATAACGACAAAGATAATGTCTCAGTTGAAATGTTACTAATACAAAATATACTTTGTCGCCGATCCATGCTCTGACGCCAAAAACCAAACACTTGATTGCCTAGATGCAAGGTAAATTGAGTGGCATTAGGATGAAATGCAGCTTGTTCACGCCTGATGCTTATTAGATGTTTCATACGTTTGTAAACACGCGAATGTTGCGTTGATGAATTACTCAAAACTCGTTTAACTTCATCTAACTGCCAGCGATGACGATTAATAGTACGATTACGTTTGGTGCTTTCTAATCGACCATAATCGTTACCTGTCGCTAATAAACTATGAATATAAAATGCTGGAATACCTTCGAGCGCTAACATAATCGAATGGGCACAAACAAATCTATCTTCCCCAAAATGATCTTTACCTTTGATTGTTCCTTGCAATGCATCAAATAAAGCAATATTCAATTCATACGGTCGTTCTTTTCCATCAGCGCCCGTACGCCAAGAAACCTTGCCACCAAAATTCTCTACCGCTTTCATAATCGCATCAATTTCATCTTCACTCATCAAACCTTCTGCAGGCCTTAAACCAATTCCATCATGTGAAGCAATGAAATTAAAATAGGCAGTACCGTGTTGAGCGGGCGGCATACTCATCATCCATTGTTTCAAATAATGGCAATCACCCGTTAATAATGTATTCAGCAATAATGGTGGCAGTGAAAAGTTATAAACACAGTGCGCTTCATTGGCATTTCCAAAATACGAAAGATTTTCTCGATTAGGTATATTTGTTTCAGTAATAATTATTGCATCTGAACGTATGCGCTCGATTAACGTCCTTAGCAATCTAACAATTTCATGTGTTTGATTTAAGTTCAAACAACTAGTACCAACAATTTTCCATAAAAATGCCACAGCATCGAAACGAAAAATACGCACACCTCGATCCAAATAAAAGCGGATGATTTTGACAAATTCAATTAGCACTTTTGGATTAGAAAAATCTAGATCAATCTGGTCATGACTGAATGTACACCATACGTGCTTAATCCCATCTTCAGTCTCGACACTTTTTAATAAATTATTGGTGCGGGGCCGAACAACTTTTGATAAGTCATCTTCGGGTAATATCGTGAAAAAATAATCTTTCCCAGGGTCTTTATTAGTCTTGAAATTCTTAAACCAAAGACTATTACTAGAGCAGTGGTTAATCACCAAGTCAGACATTAAATGATACTGACTAGCGATATTACTTACATCATCCCAATTACCATGCCTCTCATTCACTTTTTGATAATCAATAACAGCAAACCCATCATCAGAACTAAACGGAAAGAATGGCAATATATGCACTATATTAATAATATCGCTACAAAACTCATCTAGGAAACTATGTAGCACTTGCAATGGAACCATATTGTTTTCACGTACAGTATCTGCATAAGTAATCATGGCAACATCAGACTGGTCCCAGTATTCCAATTGATTAATCGGTGCTGCTTGCGTTGTTTCCAGTTGAGCTGCTTGAATTAGCTGCTTAGCTAATTGTTGATAATCTGTGACATTATCAACATCTGCATAAATTGCTTCCACATGCAGAGTGGTGCGCTGTATAAGCGCTTGCAATAAATCACTCATGATTAGTTATTTTGAGAATTCTTGATTGTCTTCTTCGACAGCATTCCTTAGGCGAGCGAACACATCAGGCATAGCGCTGGCAATTCGATTCCAACTAGGTATAAAAGGTGTTTCCATTGGGTTATCTAAAAATGTCTGTCCTGCATTAACCAAATTCTCAGAAAATGCTTCTACTGCTAACTCTTCTAAATGAATATCATGATCAAGCCCATTAAAACTAGCATCATTATGATAGGTTTCAACAAAATCTAATGCGATACGCAAATATGTTGCTTTCAATGTTCTAAAGGTTTCATTTGAGAACAC
This sequence comes from Gammaproteobacteria bacterium, assembly GCA_033344735.1. Lineage (NCBI taxonomy): Bacteria > Pseudomonadati > Pseudomonadota > Gammaproteobacteria > Gammaproteobacteria bacterium. The sequence continues at coordinate 219,951 of JAWPMW010000001.1, read as the reverse complement.
CACGCCTTGTGTTGCCATTTTTCTAAATAAGGCTTTAGCGATATCCGTCGACATTTTTGACAAACCTTTTTTCTTATCTTCTAGTGACAGGTCCTGGTGCTTATGATCATAAGATTCCGCAATATCTACCTGACAGAGCCGATTATGTGCATAGTTACGATGCATTTCAGATAATACACCTATCTCTAAACCCCAATCACTTGGAATACGCAAATCATTCAATACATCAGTTCTAAAAGAAAACTCTCCCGCCAATGGATATCTAAAGCTATCCATAAATTCTAAGTAATCATTATGCCCGACAACTTTTTTAAGTGCGCGTAGCAAAGGTGTGACAAATAATCGACTCACACGACCATTTATTTTCCCATTTGCAAAACGCGCATAATAGCCTTTACAAAATTCATAATTGAAGCGTGGATTAGCCACTGGGTATATTAATCGTGCTAATAAATCACGCTCATAAGTCAGAATATCGCAATCATGCAATGCCACAGAATCCGTCTGACCTGATGCAAGAATATAACCCATGCAGTACCAAACATTTCTTCCTTTACCTAATTCAGTGGGCGCTAAATCTCGTGCAGACAATTCCTCATGCAATGCTCGCAAACGTGGACCATCATTCCAAAGCACACGATGTTTTTGTGGTAGTGATGAGAAAAACTTAAGCGCATGTTGATACTCTGACTGATCAGCACGATCTAAACCAATCACAATTTGATTTAAATAGGGAACTTGTTTTAAAGTGGCCACAATATTAGGAAGTGCGTCGGTTTGTAATTCAGAGTACAAGGAAGGAAGTATTAAACCCATACGACGTTGCTCACTAAAACTCACTAGTTCAGATTCAAGTTGCTCTGTTGTTCTATTAGTCAAGTTATGTAATGTTGTAACAATACCGCTTTGATGAAAATCGCCCATAATAAAACCTTCTATCCAATAATATATTTAATTATTTATTCCCAACTTAGCTAACACTTGCATCATTCCTTCCACCCATCCCCGCGGCCCTTCTTGTTCTGTCTTATACACAAACTGATTCGGATGTTGCTTTAATTGAGGATAATCATGCGCTGGCGATCGAATTACAATGGCATAATCTACTGCCTCAAGCATAGCAGTATCATTATGACTATCACCTAGCGCAATAGCGACTATATCTTTGTCAAATTTCTGCTGTTTATATTTACCCAATAACCAGCGTAACGCGAGTCCTTTATCACAGATACCGGACAGATGAACAAATCTTCCACCTCGCAATAATTGCCCTCCTTCAGAACACACATACCGACTGAAAGAATTTAACTGAGCCTCAGTACCTTGCCATTTTAATGGCTCACCAAATTCCCGCTGCGAAGCAAGTCGCGCTTCGTCTAGAGTTAATCCGGTCATTTCCATTATTCCTTCAATTCCACACTGCTCGAAGGATAAAAATGCCTCATTTAAGTGCACATCAACTTGGCGCAACACCGCCTGCCAGTGTGCTCGAGACTCAACAAATGACTTCACACAATAATAACCATCTTTAGTAGTTTCAAAATCATTATGCTTAAAGTAACTTAGAGGCGAAAATACAGCTGCACCATTTTCTACAATAAATGGATGTTGGTTATTTAATTGTTCGCGCAATTTAAGCACCTCTGCACGTGTCTTACTTGTGACAGGAATGACAGGAATCTGTTTATTTCTCAACCAGGCAAGCAGTTCATCGGCATCAGCATGACTATAGGAATCATGGTCCAATAGAGAACCATCCATGTCAGTAAAAATAATTGGCTGCACAGGCTTCATAAAACAAACTTTATAGTAATATCACATTCAAAATATAGTGTGCCATAGACATACCCAAAATTGACAATACAATGGCGTAATTATCAGTAAGTAATGAAAATCTCAAGAAATTTAAAAATTTAAAAATCATGTTTGGATTCAATTCAGGAAAATGCAAGCGAGCATTACAACGCAGTATGTCAGATTGCTTTGACCCATTAAAAGATGAGCTTGGTACAGTGCCAACAACGCTACACGATAGCAAATACATCACCGCCTCAATGCTGGGTATTTGTGAAGCGTACGCACAAGCAAACAAAGTCACAAACAAACATAAAATCGCGTTAATTACAGATGCCGTGTTTGAGGAAGTTTTTCGTAGAGAATCAACCTCTGTACTCAGGCAGGTTGACCAATGGTTAACAAGTAATAATACTGAATTTATATCAGCGTACGAACATGCCATATCCAGAACTAATGAAACTGAATTAGATCTCAATTGGCTAAAAGAGTATGCGGTAAAACACTTCGAACCTTCTAAAAATTTAATGCTCTAGTTTACTCAATCGCTAAACCTATTCGCACGTGTCTTTAGGCATGGCTTGGTTACATTTTTTACATTCAAGCTTAATACCAAGATTAGATGTTCGGCCTTTCTCAGTCTCTACCCATGGTCTATTTACCCAGGGAGGATTATGACGAACATGCTGATAATGACCACACTCCAACTCTGCCACCCAATCAGACTCAGCATCTTGATGGTATGCGCAAATTTTCCGTTTCATATTCAAATAGAATATCTGACACCAATTTACAACTCATGTAAACTAAAATCTCGCAACAACAATAACTATTATAACGCAATCATTCCTTTAAATTACCATTATGAAACTACTTGTACGCAATATTGATCGTGGTGTGACGGAAACACAATTACAGTCACTATTTGAAGCTTATGGCACCATTCAATCTTGCACGATTGTGTTAGACCAAAAAACAGGAGGCTCAAAAGGCTTTGGTTTTGTTGAAATGCCTAAGCCAGGCGAAGCAAAAGCTGCTGTTAAAAATTTAAATGGAAAAAATATCCAAGGCAGCGAATTGCGCGTTAAAAAAGCAGAGAAAAAATCGGCTGTTTCTCCAGAATCTTCAAAGCCAAACCTTTATAACAAGTTGAAATGACACATGCATCTAAAGACCCTTTGCACGGCATAACCTTAGAGAAAATTGTCACTCAACTTGTGGAGCGATATGGTTGGGAAGAACTAGGGAAACGGATAAAAATCAAATGTTTTACTAATGATCCCAGTATTTCCTCATCTTTAAAATTCCTCCGCAAAACCCCATGGGCACGCAAAAAAGTAGAAACACTTTATCTACGAACAAAATCGCCAAAAGACAATATATGGCTAGAAGCTCAAGAAAATTTCAAAAACAAATCTTAATCTCATCACTTAACGGGTCAATTTAATATCTTGTATTTGATAGTTGTGCCGTTTAGAAAGCAAAAACAAACACACAATTGCGCCTATCAATGCTAGCATCATGTCAGATTGCGTATCCCATACATATCCTTGAGTACCCAAGAATGCTTCGGCATCACCCCCTGATATCAGTGCCACCCACCATTCTATTAATTCATAAAATGCGCTAAACGCGAGACACACCGTTATAACAAAAAAATTCAACCAGACTAAACTATCAACCACATTATTTCTAATTAAAATTTCTCTAGTGAGCAAAGCTGGCACAAACCCCTGCATGAAATGTCCAAGCTTATCGTAATTGTTTCGATCCATATTAAACGTTTCTTTAATCAAATCAAATAACGGCACTTCGGCATAGGTATAATGACCGCCAACCATTAACACGATGCAATGCAATAATATAAAAAAGTACAGCATTGGCGTTAAACGAAAAGAGTTGTACGTTAATAACAGTAGAATTGCACCGATAATGGCAGGCGAGACCTCCAAAATCCAAGTGACCTGATCTTTTGGCTGTATGCCTGACCAAATCAAAACAACCAAATAAACAATAGCCCACAAAATCTTAATAACCTTATTCCTTTTTAAATTTTCCGTTTCTCAAATAATATATGGTCTGCGCAATCACATTCTTATTACTCATCATAAAAGTGTGCGTCACCGGTAAAACAATATGATCATTCATTCCTAGTAACTTGGTACTTTCGACAGATACTTTACCATCGTCCCGCCCGGGAATAAGATAAGATAAAATTAAATTAATACTTTTAGTCCCAGCGATAATCCCCACATCAAATTCCGCACGTCCCAATGTATTAGGAACACTATTTGAGTCAGTACTCAACTGCATTCCTGCCTTTCCATTAATTAAATTAAATCCTGGCACTTCACCCATTTTATCCACCACTTCACTTCCTTTGTTAGGTGGTCCAAGCATGACAACACGATTGAGATTCGGAATTTCATGTGCTGATAAATATTGACGTATCAATATTCCGCCCAATGAATGAGTAACAAAGTTCACTGCTTGCTCAGGATGACACTCAGCTAGCGAAGGATAGATAGCTTGCCTAGCTAAGTTCTCAATCACATCATCTCTAGAAGGATAGCCAAGATTGACAACACGAAAACCCTCTTCTGTTAAATGCTTTTCTAACTTTCCCATAGAGGCGCTTGTTCGCGCCAATCCATGGAGAAGAATCACACAAGAAGCATGCGCGCTAATTGATAAAATCATTAATAGAACAATAGAAAATAATTTCTTGCTAACCTTCATTTTGTTGCAGTTGATTAGCCTATGCATTGACTCAGCATTTCTTTGAGTTTTTCTACACCCTTGTCATTCATTAACGCTATATTACGAGTTGGAATTTTGTCAGCGTCTGCATACTCAGCAATCGCTTGCTCCATACTCTCCTCTCGAAGTAAATGTAATATTGGGTAAGGTGAGCGATTTGTATAATTCTCAGCATCACTCGCATCGGTGCCACTAAACTGATATTGCGGATGAAAACTCGCAATTTGAAATACACCATCAAATTTCATTTCTTGTAGCAAGCCATCAGCGAGACCAAGAAACTGATTATAGTCATAAAAATCACTCAGCACATTGGCATGAATCAATAGAGTTGTTTCAATAGAAGTTGATTCACTAAGAAGTTCTAATTCTACTGCTAATGCAGCCAACAACTGCTCTTCGGTTGTTGCCTCAGTAGCAACATATCTAACCCGGTTCTTAACTACTTCTCGTTTTGCAAAAGGGCAAAGATTTAACTCGACAATAAACGTCTTTATCCAGTTCTGAACAGCTTTAATAATGATTTCTTCGTTCAAAATATATCAATATCTGACCATACTGCATACTCATTTCCATTAGGATCACAAAAATGAAATCTTCTACCACCCGGAAAAGAGAAAATTGCTTTAACAATAGTGCCACCAGCCTTTTCAATTTTTGCTTGTGTGCTAGCAAGGTCATTACTATAAAACACAGTAAGAGCACTTCCATTGACAGACGTAGAAACCTGATCAGATTTAAAGAAACCACCATCAACGCCCTCATCAGAAAATGCGATATAATCTGGCCCATAATCTTCAAATTTCCAGCCAAATACAGTACTGAAAAACGTTTTAACAGCTGGAATATTTTTCGCTGGAAACTCAATGTAATTTATTTTTTCATGCTGATTCATAATAGCTATTCACAATACAAAATAATTAAATTTTCAATCACGAGTGGTAACGATAATTCTGAGAATTTTTCTTTCTAAAATACAGCGCCAGATTTGCTTATGCGATTGCCACCAGTCACCTAAAACACCAAAAAGCAGTTATATATTAAACCCACTCATTTTGTCTTCGTTATTGTTTCTCTATATGCTAGTGAAATGAAGAACTACAATCAACTACAGACTTTAGCTCAATCAGCCAAAATCATTCATAAAAATGCACTTCTTCGCTAACTCATATTCTCTATATTTTGTTGTTTTATAGACTTTTTAAACCCTTTTATCTTAATCAAGACTCCAAGTAGTCATGTATCAATAATACTTTCAAGTTAGCAATAAATTGGTGATAAATCAGGAATGGAAGGCTTAAAAAGTATATTCAAAAATTCATTTAGACATGGCAAGTGTTCTATAACCTGGATCTATAACAAAAAATCACACTCTCCCAGCAATACAGAAAAACATTTAAGCGCTAACAGAGTCGCATTTAATAAAGCATTAAAACAGTGTCGCAAGGAAATAAAAAAAAGTAGGCGCTGGAAAATCATGCCATCACCTATTTGTTTTGAGCATGCTGCAATGCTATCAAGACAAACAAAAAATTATCAAAAAGAAATTAAGATATGTCAACTTTATATCTCGTGTATTGATGAACACTTATCTAAGCGCTCATTTAATAAAAAAAGAGTCGAAAAAAAAGCGCATTCATTATGCAGACCTCTGTCAGCACGTCTATTAAGCGCAAAAAAGTTACATAAAAATAGCGGCGTCGATGTACGCCACCTATCATAAATTAGAAAATGACTGCTATTCGCTTAAAAGAAAACATTCAGGAATTACTCAATCCAGACGCTATCATTGATAGAAACAACTCCACTATCGGTTAAAAATCCATAGATGCCAGTGCAAGGCAGTACATTGTTATCAAGCAAGGGGACTTCAAGCATATTGTGATCGACTATTGTTTTTAGAACTTCAGGGTCTTTTGGAAACACACCATTACTCAATGTTGGTATTGAACACCGAGGAGTTGGATCTGTAATATTTAAACGAACACTTTCGCCAATAACTATAGTTTTCCCAACCCATTCATTTTCTGCGAACCCTGTAATACTTGAATCAGTCTCAATAACTATATTTGGACGAAATCTTCGTTCATCAAAATTAATATCTGCTGAAATACTTGATAATTGCTTAAGACTGGCTGTAGTTAGTAAATGCAAATCAGCATAATCGGAAAATTTATTCTTCAACATTAGGTCGCCAATGTCCAATATAGTCTCATTAGACTCGAGCGGATCAAGGCGCTCTAAACTTACTGATTTTGGGCGTGATGAGGTTAATTTAACTGGTCGACCAACATAATCAGAGAGCAACTTATCCGCATTATCATCAGTGCTTAATATATCAAGCCCATTTGTAGACGTGATACGGACAGGTGCGTGGTGAGCACTTTGATTGGGTTGCGTTACAAAGGTCGCACTTAATTCAAGTAATTTACTCCACTTTTTTGGAAATTTAGCACTCGCAACTTTATTATTCGACTGATCAAGTAAAGCATAAGCACGATCACCAAGAATTCCGCCAGTGCTGAAGTCGGCCTTGTCTAATTTAACACCATTCATAGATTTAACAGGGTATTGCCAAATTGATTTTATTGATCCGACCAGCTTTTTTGTTTCCATTATTAAATCAACCTATTTAATTTTATATTTATTAACTAAAGAGTCGCTCAACTGCTCTTAGCTCGTCATTAAATGATCTAGAGAATTTCCATACGATAAATACGGCGACTCACCTTTCAACCTTCATTATAATGATTTAACTATTTCGTTAACTTATTTTATATTGAATTTAGCATTGCACCAGTAAAATTATTTACCTTGCAAGTTAAAGAGTAAAAATTGCACACATCCTTATATGTTTACTAGATTCTTGCAATTACTATTCATCTAAAAGCGACTGCAGCCCCATATGCAAATTCACTTGTGCGGTAAAACCTAAATAATTATTCATACGCTCGACAATAGCAGAAGAATGAACGATATCGCCTTCTCTAGGGTCTCCGAAATTCTTTTCAACTTGCCAACCACACAATTCTTCGAGCACCTCTATTAATTGAAGTAGCGTGACTGTTTTACCAGTACCAACATTACATGCACCATTGAAGTCACTTTTTAATGCGGCAACGTTGATACTTGCAACATCATGCACAAATACAAAGTCACGTGTTTGCAGCCCATCACCAAAGATAGTGAGTGCTTGTTTGTTTTTAATACGCTCTACGAATAGCGCAATCACGCCTGCGTATGGTGATTTTGGATCTTGTCGTGGACCATAGACATTAAAGTAACGCATACCACAAGCCGACATGTTATGCAGATTCAAAAATAATTCAGCATACTGCTCGTTGACTTTCTTTTCTAAACCATAGGGTGACTCTGGCACTAACAACGAATCTTCACGTAAAGGTAATTCAACTGGATTACCATATGCGGCTGCGGAAGAGGCATAAACCAGGCGTGATACGTGATTTTTTCGGATTGCTTCAATAATATTGACGAAACCGAGGATATTCTGCTGAGCTGAAAAACTTGCATCTTCCACAGAGCTAACTACCGAAACTTGAGCAGCAAGATGGACACACTTATCCGCACCTTGCATGGCCTCATTCACATCTGAAGAATTAGTAATATCTCCCTCAATAATTTCTAACTGCGGATGATGTTCAGGCAGGTTATTTCTTGACCCATTGGAGAAGTTATCCAGCACACGTACTGAGAAATTTTGTGCCAAAAGCAGGTCTACTGTATGTGAGCCGATAAAACCTGCCCCACCGGTTACCAAAACAGTTGTCAAAATTTCCTCCCGAATCCGATATTTATATATAATTGTCGACCAGTTGATGTATGAGCGTGATCTGGCTTGCTAAGTGTAACCAATATAGGTTGGCGACACGTTGAATTCGCTAGCAATTTACACGTAACTACGGTTTTAATGGACTATACGGAGCCAAAATGACATTTGTAGTAACAGAATCTTGCATAAAATGTAAATACACAGACTGTGTTGAAGTCTGTCCAGTAGATTGCTTCCACGAAGGCCCTAATTTCTTGGTGATTGACCCTGAAGAATGTATTGACTGTGCCATGTGTGAGCCAGAGTGCCCGGTAGATGCGATCCTCTCTGAGGATGATTTACCTGAGGATCAAAAAGACTTCTTAGAAATCAATGAAGAATTATCTGCTCAGTGGCCAGTACTCACCATACGCAAAGACCCGCCAGAGGATGCCGGCGAATGGGAAGATGTCAAAGAAAAACGGCAGTACCTTGATCGATAGCTCAACATTGTGAGCGTTAGTGACGATAATTCTGCGCTACCCTTTGTTTTTGTAGACTATGCAACTAATCCATTAGATGCACTAGCCAGGGATTTAATCACTTTAGAAAAACCCAACCCTTCTGATTTAAGCCAATACACTATTTGGTGTGATTCGCGTAGCGTGATTCATACCATGAGACTGAAATTATTGGCAGCAGCAAAAGCGGCTAATATAAACAGTCTGTTATTACCTACCATTATTACCCTGCAGGATTGGGCGACCCAACAAAACCCACCTGATAAGCCGCTGATTAGTGAGACTAATAAAGAACTGTTATTAGTTGAAGCCATTCGCCATAGCCCGGGCCTATTTCAAACTAATAATGCCTGGCCACTGGCAAAAGAATTAGTCAGCCTTTTCAATGAATGTACGCTTGCACAAATTCCTTTAAGTGATGGCGAAACCTCTTTACGTGAAGCATTATTAAAAAGTTATCAGTTTCCTGTTGCTAACATTGAAAACATCTCTAGAGAAAGTGAAATTGTTTATCGTTTATGGCAAGCCTACCAAGAGCAAATACAGGCACGCCAGTGGACAGATCCTGTCACACATTACTGCGAAACATTGATCAACTATGCTAGCGCTAATAACAATGAATATTTTTATATGGTAGGCAAACATCGCTTTGCAGCAGCAGAAGTTTTATTTTTTCATCACATAAATAAGCAGCATCGTTTAGCGCTGTATTCAGCCAAAGTTTCTGCCAATCAATTTGGCACACACCACCATCCTCATCTTCATTTAATCAGTGAAACGAGCAACAATGCCAATGCAAGCGATCAACGCGAACAAGCATTAGATATTGTTTATAATAAAAATAGTCACACTTATAAACGTATACAAAACTTCAAACACATATATCATGAGAATATATTTAAAAATTGGCTAAGTGTATATAGCTGCAATTCAATTGAACGCCATGTGAATGCAGTATGTTTGCAAGTAAAGATGTGGTTACTAGAAGACATCAGGCCAATAGGTATAATCGCTGGTGACCGCTTACTTGCTCGCCGCATCCGTGCAGTGCTAGAAGAAGAAGGCATTAAACCCACTGACTTAGGCGGCTGGACTCTATCCACTACTAGCGCCGCTACGTCGATTGAGATTTTCCTTGATGCAGTTGAGCATAACTTCAAAAAAGATTCGTTGCTAGATTTACTTAGCTCTCCTTTCTTACCATTCAACTACAATGAAAATGAGCATTACCAACATCAAGTCTTTCAAACAAGAAAACTATTAAGGAAGCATCGCAATACACCTAAAGACAATATAGATACATTTATTTCATTAATCACAATACATTCTGAATCTACGCAAGATGACAGTACCGACATCACTAAAATCTGCGAATTAGCCAAACAAGCAAGTGATGAATTATTCGGTTACAAAAACCTAGGTGAATATGAATTATACAATCTCTCTATCAGCTTATTGACTGCGCTAGACGTGATGGGCATTAAAGATTGCCTACATAATGATGCTGCGGGCTTACAATTGCTAGATACTTTAGAAACTAATATTAACAGCGCCAGAAACAATAGCATAAAAATTAACTGGAAAGAGTGGCGTCAGTGGCTACGCGATTTATTCGAACACAATTATTTCATTCCCGAAGATACTGATAGCCGCATCACATTATGTGGTTTTGAACATATTGATGATTTCAATTTTAAAGCGGCAGTTATCGCCGGTGTTGAAGAAACACGTTTAATCAGCGCCAATACTAAGCGCACTTTTTTTAATGAAAAAGTACGTCACGAACTACATTTACCAACTACACATGAAACAACTTCGATTAATTTCGTTCGCTTTAGACAATTACTCCAACAATGTGAACATTTGTTATTAAGCGCTGAAACAGAAAATCACGGTGAACCTCAAGAAATATGTTCCTGGGTTAAATTAATTGAATTATTTAGCAAACAAGCTTATTCATCGTCATTAAGGAACACTCAGCTTGATCAGCTCCTTCAGTTACGCCAAAAGTCTAAGCGCGATACTAACCAATTTACTAATTTAGGAGCCCTAGTACCTGCACCATTTGCTACAAGCCCTTTAGTTCCCAGCAAGATATCTGCCACTCAATATCAATCACTTATTGACTGCCCATACCAATACTTTGCAAAGTATGTTTTAGCTTTAAGCAAGCAAGAAAGTACAGATGAATTTGAAGCCTCTAACTTTGGCCAACTCGTCCATCAAAGTTTGCATGAATTTCATTTTGGTGAAAAACATAAAACTGGTATAACCTTCAATAACGATAATCGCTCAAATTTAATTACTCAATTATCCTCAATAAGCAGCGAATTATTTATGCGTGCTCCATTCCCCACTACAGTAAAAGAAGGCTGGTTACAAAGATGGCTGTCCAATGTCCCTTTCTATATTGATTGGGCAATTGAACGAGGACAACAATGGAAAACATTGCGCGGAGAAGCATCACTAGAAGTGAAATTAGATAATGATGTGATTTTACATGGACATGTGGACCGCATTGACTCCGACACAAATAATTATGCAGTCATTGACTACAAGACTGGTAGTAGCAAACCCTCAAAGAAGAATGTCCTCAATGGCGAAACAGTGCAGTTACCATTTTATGCGTTACTTGATAAGAAAATCACTCAAGCTGAATATATAACCTTAGGCACTCAAGGTGAAGTCAAGCCAAGTGCATTGGTCAGTGATGATGAACTTGAAGAATTAAAGTCTGAGCATTTACCAAGAATAGAAAGCCTAATTAAACGATTAAGAAATCAAGCGCCTTTACCCGCTAACGGGGATAATAAAGTCTGCCGTGTCTGCGACTACCAAGGCTTGTGTAGAAAATCACACTGGGCTAATTAACACTTAGCCGGTTAGCGTTAAATGCAAAGCAACTTTTACTGCAACAAATACCGCTGCAATAAATAACGCCGTAATGATCAAGCCGATAACTATAAACTGACCTGGTTTTCCGTAGGTGAAGTCTCTCTGGCGTGTCTCTTCTTTCTGAACACCAAAAAAACTTGCTAAAACACTTTTAAATACTTGCCAGGTTGAGGGGGTTAATTCGCTCATAATTGACCTACTGTTCATTTAAAATCCAATTTATAATCACCTACAAAAAGTATAGGTAATGTCCATATCATCTAAGTAAAATACACTATATACATAATCATTATATCTAATTAACATACCGGCTGTGATCAAATTTCCCTGAGTAAAAACAGTGAATTGGTGAGTTCAAAAAAATAATAATAATTCAAAACTAGGAGTAGAGAACTATGGGTATGATGTCAGAGTTTAAAGATTTTGCTATGCGCGGCAATGTTGTCGACATGGCGGTCGGTATCATTATAGGAGCTGCGTTTGGAAAGATTGTTTCATCTTTTGTTTCTGATGTAATCATGCCTCCAATCGGAGTCATGGTAGGCGGAGTTGACTTCACTAATTTGGCTGTGACAATTCAAGAGGCCAGTGAAGGTGTTGAAGCTGTTACCATTAAATATGGAGCATTCCTTCAAACAGTATTTGATTTCGTAATTATTGCTTTCGCTATTTTCATGGCAATTAAATTTATGAATAGCCTGAAGAAGAAAGAAGAGGAAGCACCAGAAACACCGCCAGAGCCTAGTGCTGAAGAAAAGCTTCTTACAGAAATTAGAGATCTATTGAAAAAATAATTTTTAATCTCATCGTCATTTTCATTAAAATGGAAATCCTGCAACAATCTAGCAAGGAACTGCACTAACGAGTTCAGCAAGCCATTAGATGGATGCCCACTGTCGTGGGCATGACGTCTTGACTAATTATATACCTGCTCTCGAGTATTTCTGAACTCGATACTTGACCACTTTTCCATCGCCATCTCTAAATTAACACGAGAAGACGCCATATAGACTAGCTCTCCCGCATGATCTAGCGCCACACCTGATGAAGACTTTTCTTTAATTTTATCAAGCTCTTGTGGGTCGTCAGAATGCAACCAACGAGCAGTATGTACGTTCACTGCTTCAAATTGGCAATCAACATTGTATTCATCTTTTAAACGATGCTTAACTACATCGAATTGCAATATTCCCACCGCACCAAGAATTAGATCATTGCCGACTAGAGGGCGAAATAATTGTGTTGCACCTTCTTCACACAATTGCATCAAACCTTTGAGCAATGCTTTTGTTTTTAGAGGATCTTTTAATTGTGTACGTCTAAATAACTCAGGCGCAAAATTTGGAATACCAGTAAACACGAGTTCTTCTTTTTGCGAGAAAGTATCACCAATACGAATCGTGCCATGATTATGCAATCCAATTATATCACCTGGATAAGCTCGCTCTACATGACCACGTTCTGAAGAAAAGAAAGTTAACGCATCAGGAATTTTAACTTCACGCTGTAAACGAACATGTCGCAATTTTATACCTTTCTCAAAGCTACCCGAGCAAATTCGCATGAAAGCAATTCGATCACGGTGATTTGGATCCATATTCGCTTGAATTTTAAAAACAAAGCCTGAGAAAGCTTCCTCATTTGCCTGAACCACACGATCAAGACTTTCTCGAGGTTGCGGTGCGGGCGCAACTTCGACAAACTTATCTAATAGTTCTTGCACACCAAAGTTGTTAATCGCTGAGCCGAAAAATACTGGAGTTAACCTACCGGCCAAAAATTCTTCGTGGTCATATTCATGGCTTGCACCTACAACTAATTCAATTTCTTCACGAAAGTCATCTGCAGTATCTCCCAAAATTTCATCAAGACGCGGATTATCTAACCCTTCTATTACCTCACCATCTAATTTTTTCCCTCCATGAGTGGCGCCATATAAATGCACTGAATTATTCAATAAGTGATATACACCTTTTAATGACTTCCCCATACCAATTGGCCAAGTGATGGGAGCGCAATTGATTTTTAATACTGACTCAACTTCGTCAATTAATTCAATTGGTTCACGTCCTTCACGATCAAGCTTATTAATGAAAGTAACAATAGGTGTATCACGTAAACGGCATACCTCCATTAGCTTAATGGTTCTACCCTCGACGCCTTTTGCACAATCAATCACCATCAACGCAGAATCTACCGCAGTTAATGTTCGGTAAGTATCTTCAGAAAAATCTTCGTGTCCTGGTGTATCTAACAGGTTGACTACACAATCATTATAAATAAACTGCATCACCGAACTGGTGACCGATATTCCACGCTGCTGTTCAAGCGCCATCCAGTCTGAAGTTGCATGACGCGCAGCTTTTCTGCCTTTTACAGTACCTGCTTGCTGAATAGCACCACCAAATAACAATAGTTTTTCAGTAATGGTTGTTTTACCAGCATCAGGGTGCGAGATTATTGCAAACGTCCTTCGACGCTTGGTCTGGGCTAAATGATCACTCATGAATTAATTACGTAAAAGTCAGAAAATATAAATGCGCTGTAAATTTTTATAGCTCTTTTGCATAAATCACAGCATCTTCTCTTCCATTACCAGAAGGGTAATATTTCTTACGAATACCGACTTCGTTAAACCCTTCAGATTCGTATAGATCAACTGCATATTTATTTGATGGTCTCACTTCCAGAAATACACAAGTAGCATTATAGTCTTTAGCGTTACTTAAGACGTTGGCTAACAATTTACGTCCCAAGCCTCTTCCCTGAAGAGTCGGATTAATACATAAATTCAGCAAATGACATTCTTGTACGGCATTAATAAAAACGGCATAACCGATAATTTCACCTTCTATTTCTGCTATCCAACAATGATACCCCGCCTTGATACAGTCCTGGAAAATCGCCAAACTCCAAGGATACTGATATGCAACCCGCTCAATTTCCATTACATGTGACAAATCATTTAAATCCATAAAACGATAAATAGGGTCAGTTGAATCTAGAACGGCACTCATATCTACTTTGATTTACTAGGTAATAATCTGCTTGCGTGCAAACTTTAAATCTTCCCATACTTTACGCTTTTCTTTAGGACTACGTAACAAGTATGCTGGATGATAAGTTACTACTGTGGGAATATTATTTTTTTCATAGTGATATAGCTTACCGCGCATTTTACCTATTGGCACATTACTTTGCAGTATTGATTGCGCCGCAATTCTACCTAATGCCAATATAATTTTTGGCTCCAGTAATTCAATTTGTCTATTTAAGTAAGCACTACATGCGTTCACTTCTTCAGATTTAGGATCACGGTTATTAGGAGGGCGACATTTTAGAATATTGGCAATAAACACTTCCTCCCTAGCCAGACCTATAGCACGTAACATTTGCGTTAACAATTGCCCTGCTCTCCCCACAAATGGTTCGCCTTGCTTATCCTCATCCGCACCTGGTGCTTCACCAATAATCAACCAATCTGCTTTGTGATGCCCAACACCGAAAACTGTTTGTTTGCGAGTTTTATGCAAGTCGCATGTATCACATCCTCTTACATGCAGTTCTAATGTCGACAAGTCCATTTTAGAAATTTTTTCTACATCGACTTTCATTGCAGACTGAATTACATCTCCAGGTTCTGCTTGCTTTTCTACAGCAATCTTCACAACAGATTTAGATGCAGACTCTACCTGTGTTATCTCTTCAATATCATCATAATGTGAATCACGCGTGCGCCATTGCTGTATCCCCAATGCATTTAGGTAAGCTTTACGCGTGGATTCATCTAATGACATGCGATCTTTCATTACACTTGGCTATGCTGTGGGTGTTCTCGCTCGATTGTGAAATGGATTTTATTTAATGCATTTAAATACGCTTTAACTGAAGCAATTACTATGTCCGTATCTGCACCATGGCCATTCACTATTCTGCCATCTTTATCAAGACGCACTGTTACCTCGCCTTGAGCATCTGTGCCTCTTGTAATACTACTTACCGAATAAAGCTGTAATTTTGTATTACTTTTTGCAAGTATTTCTATAGCTTTAAAAGCAGCGTCGACTGGCCCACCTCCACCTGCATTTGACGATTTCTCTTCACCATCAATTAATAATGTAAGATCGGCATCAGGCACCTTGTTTGTATCTGAACATACACGCAAAGTTACTAATTTAAACTTCTCTTCTAAATGAGTGTCATCATCTGCCACCAAAGCAAACAAATCTTCATCAAAGATCTCATGCTTTTTATCAGCAAGTTCTTTAAATGCAGTAAAGGCTCGATTTAAATCTTCATCTGATTCAAAATCCATTCCCAATTCTTTCAAACGAGAACGAAATGCATTACGCCCAGAATGTTTACCCAATACCATACGATTCTCTGTCCAACCGACATCTTCGGCACGCATAATTTCATAAGTTTCACGCGCTTTTAGCACACCATCCTGATGAATTCCCGATTCGTGTGCAAACGCATTTGCTCCTACAATTGCTTTATTAGGTTGCACAGGGAAACCTGTGACTGTAGAAACCAAACGAGAGGTAGAAACAATCTGAGTTGTATCCAAACTAGTATCACATGGGAAGACATCTTGACGGGTACGCACTGTCATGACTATTTCTTCTAAAGAAGCATTTCCTGCACGTTCACCTAATCCGTTAATCGTGCATTCCACTTGGCGAGCACCATTCAATACCGCAGAAAGTGAATTTGAAACTGCTAAGCCTAAATCATTATGACAATGCACTGAAAACACGGCTTTATCTGAATTAGGAATTTTATTGATTAAGTTCCCAACTAACTCACCAAACTGATGAGGGATGTTATAACCTACAGTGTCCGGAATATTTATTGTTCTTGCTCCAGCATCAATGACTTTTTCAATAATACGGCACAAGAAATCCAATTCTGAACGGCCAGCATCTTCAGGAGAAAACTCAATGTCATTAGTATACTTACCTGCACGCTTAACCGCTGCTATCGCTTGCGCTACAACTTCATCAGGCTTCATACGAAGCTTTCGTTCCATATGAATTGGAGATGTTGCTATGAAAGTATGAATACGACTAGAACTTGCTGGTTTTAATGCTTCGCCCGCTCGATCAATATCGGCATCCAGAGCTCGCGCTAAACCACACACAGTACTACCTGTAACTGCTGCTGCAACAGCTTTAACGGATTCAAAATCACCTGGGCTGGCAATTGGGAACCCTGCCTCAATGATATCAACCTTCATTCGTTCTAGTGACTTTGCAATATGTAACTTCTCATCCTGAGTCATTGATGCACCAGGACTTTGCTCACCATCCCGCAAGGTCGTATCAAAAATAATTAATTTTTCGTTGCTGCCCATTTTGTTACTCCGACATTTAGTCAGCCACCATACCTGATGGCCCGTGTATGAACACGATTATAAGGTAAATAAAAAAAATTTGATGTTGGGATACGTTTACCCTCGCCAGGGATCTTTAGCCGCTAGCGCGGCAGGAGGAGTAATGCAAAAAAAGACGCGCATGCTGGCAAATCATTGCCTACATGATGTTGGAACTGAATTGTATGTTGATGCTTTTGCATACTTGTTACTATAGCTGAGTCAATTCTTGATTTGCAATGCTTATTTGGTAACCTTTTCACGATTATTTGCCAAACGAGAGCGTTTTCGCAATGAACGCACAATATTTGTCACCGGCCCCGAAAGGGCATACACCAAAAATACTGCAAACATTAGTTTAGGAGGGTCAATCGAAGCCAGAATAAATACTCCAACGATGGCCAGTAATGCCATAAATGGAATTTTATTGCGCACATCGAATTCTTTAAAACTATAGTAGCTAAAATTACTCACCATTAAGCCACCGGACAACAAGGTCAGACCAAACGCGAAAAACCATAAATCCGCACCGGTATACTTTAGATCATGACATGCCCAAACAAATCCCAGCATAACACCCGCAGCAGCCGGACTTGGTAACCCCTGAAAATATCGCTTATCTTGATCAGATGAGCGCGAATTAAACCGCGCTAAACGAAGTGCAGCTGAGGCAGTAAAAAAGAAAGCAGCCAACCATCCAAGTTTTTGTAATAACCAGCCTTCATAAACTACATGTTGAAGTGACCATTCAAACATCACTAACGCAGGCGCCAAACCAAATGACACCATATCTGAAAGACTATCATATTCCTTTCCAAAGCTACTCTCAGTATTGGTCAAACGAGCAACACGTCCATCCAGACCATCCAATACCATGGCAATAAATACTGCGACTGCTGCTTGTTCAAATCTATCTAAATTGGCAGACACAATCGCATAAAAACCTGCAAATAGCGCACCTGTAGTTAGCAGGTTCGGAAGCAGATATATACCTTTTCTGGATTTAGTAGATTCTGTCATCTTTTTAGTTAATGAATAAATTGACTTAGTATGTTCTTCCCAGCAGTTACTCTATCTCCTGGAGCAGCAATTTGCTTTACATTTTTTGGTAAATATATATTCACTTTACACCCTACTGCCACAAATCCACAACGACGCCCCTGACCAACGCGCTCGCCAGGATGCAAGGCGGTACTGGCATGTTGAAGTGTTGACTCTAATAGTACATGAGTCACCACGTCATCCAGCTCATCAGTTCGCACCCAAAATACTAATGCTTTTTTATTATGGCTGGGCTCTCTCACCCAAAGCTGTTCAACTTTCCCTTCAATAGGACTATGCATATTAAATTCGCCCCAGTGTGATTGCTCAATGGTGTAACAAAAGCTAGATTGATCAATAAAAGGATTTTGCACTTCTTTAATAGCAGTAACAACACCATCCACAGGGCTAATAATCGCCAAAGGTATAGGAGGGATATCACGATGAAAATCACGGATAAAGAAGAAAAAAATCAACCAAGGTACCCATAACAAGATAGCGTATGGACCGGCAATAAATTGCACACCGATTACTATCAGCGTGCCGAATATAAAAACACTTTGTAACTCTTTAGCGATGGGCAACATATCGCAGTATGTGGTTACCCACTAAAGTTATAAATAGAAATTAAAACTAATTAGTTTTTTGACTTATCAACCAACTGATTTTCTTTAATCCAAGGCATCATACTACGTAACTTGTCACCCACTTCTTCAATCGGATGCTCACGACCTTGACGACGCATAGCTTTAAGTGTTGCAGCGCCTGCTTGGTTTTCTAAAATGAATTCACGCGCAAACTTCCCAGACTGAATCTCACTTAAGATTTTCTTCATTTCTGCTTTAGTTTCATCAGTGACAACTCGCGGACCACGAGTTAAATCACCATACTCTGCTGTATTTGATATTGAGTAACGCATATTTGCGATACCGCCCTGATACATTAAATCAACAATCAACTTAAGCTCATGCAAACATTCAAAGTAGGCCATTTCTGGGGCATACCCTGCTTCAGTTAATGTTTCAAAACCTGCTTGCACTAGTGCTGTTGCACCGCCGCATAAAACTGCCTGCTCGCCAAATAAATCTGTTTCAGTTTCTTCACGGAAGGTAGTTTCAATAATGCCTGCACGACCTCCACCATTCGCAGATGCGTAAGACATTGCTGTCTTTTGTGCTGATCCAGAAGCATCTTGGAATACTGCAATTAATGTAGGAACGCCGCCGCCTTCTTTATAAGTTGAACGCACGAGGTGTCCTGGCCCTTTAGGAGCAATCATAATGACATCTAAATCTTCTCTTGGCTCAATCTGCTCGAAATGAACATTAAAGCCATGCGCAAATGCAATGGTTGCACCTTTCCTAATGTTTGGAGCAATTTGATCTTTGTAAAGAACCGCTTGATGCTCGTCTGGCGCTAAAATCATAATCACATCTGAATTAGCTACTGCATCTTCGATAGACATAACTTCTAAGCCGGCAGATTTTGCTTTCGCTTCTGATTGCGAATTAGGACGCAATCCTACGACAACAGATACACCCGATTCTTTTAAATTGTTTGCGTGTGCGTGCCCTTGTGATCCATAACCAAGTATTGCTACTTTCTTACCTTGGATGAGTGAAAGATCAGCGTCTTTATCGTAATAAACGTTCATGCATAACTCCTAGCTAGACTATTCTTATCGTGTATATATATTAAATTCTTAGTAGAGAATCACCACTGCCAATACCAACGGCGCCGGAACGCACGACTTCAATGACATTATAGGGCTTCAACCTCTCAATCGCTTCGTTGAGCTTTAACCCTATATTGGTAATTTCCAAAGTAATAATGTTTTCGTGTTCTTCTAACTTGCGCGCGGCAAGTTCATGTATCGCAACACTAAGCTGGTCTAATTGCGCCCCTTTGGGCTGAATTTTTATTAGCATAATCTCACGTTCGAAGTGTTCATTCTCAGTCAGATCAATCAATTTAATAACATCGACAAGCTTATTTAGCTGTTTAATAATTTGCTGCACAATGGCATCTTCACCATGTGCCACCACTGTAATTCTGGAAATGGTGGGATCATCTGTCGGCGCTACTGTCAGTGACGCAATATTATAAGCACGCGCAGAAAACAAACCAGATACTCTAGATAGAGCCCCTGCTTCATTTTCCAATAAAATTGAGATTATATGGCGCATCTATTTTCATCACATACGAGCACTACTCGTCGTGCTCTAAACCAAACAAAGCGTGCAATAATACACGCTCTGCAGGGCTTAACAACCGATTAGGTCGCTAAATCAGAGTATCCGCAAACATTTGTTCGGACAACTCAGCTTGCTATTAAATAAATCAAAAAATGCCAGTTACTTCTTCTTAACCAAGAAATGGAATTTTCCACCATCTTCGCTAGATTCAAGTAACTCATTGCCGGTTTGCTTGGCAAACGCTTCGAAATCCTTCACTGACCCAGGGTCAGTTGCAATGATGCGTAGCACTTGCCCGCTTTCTAAACTCGATAGTGATTTCTTTGCACGTAAAATTGGTAAAGGACAATTCAACCCACATGCATCTAATTCTTGATCAAAATCTGCCATTAACAGAACCTCCGTTATAATCTAAGCTGTAAAATAAAGTAATAGAACGTTATTACATAATATAAAGTCGTTCAGCCAGTATAGCGGATGAACGCTCTAATAAGGGAACTACAGAATACGTAGTAAAGCCTATATTAGAAGACGGTGATATTATGATTAAGGCCATTTCCATAGTCAAGTTGGTGATTACACTAGAATGAACCGGGTCACATCCATACAATTCGAGTAGCGCTTGATATTATGAATTTAGCCCCAAGCTAGTTGTCTTAGATTAAAACCCACAGGCAAAATGCCATAATTGTTCTCACAAACCGGTCTTGTGATTGTTAATCCGGACTATTATCTAAAGAGAGATGCTTTGACCTCTACTAACTATCGAGTATTAGTTTACTTATTATCAATAGCAATATTCGTAACAAGTAACTTATCTTTTGCTAATAATGATGATGACTACGGCATTATTCTGCCTGATATTGGTGACCCGGCCAGCGCCATTCTAAGTATCAATCAAGAAATTGAATTAGGTAAAATTTTAGTTGCTCAAGTGAATCAGCGTCTACCCGTCTCTGAAGATCCCGAGTTACGCAACTATCTACAATCTTTAGGAACACGCTTAATATCGGGCGGCCTAAATTCTGATTTCCCATTTTATTTTCGGCTTGTATTTGATCCACGCATCAATGCATTTGCCATGCCTGGTGGTATTGTGGCAATTAATAGCGGTTTGTTATTACTAAGCCAATCTGAATCGGAACTCGCCAGTGTAGTTGCACACGAGATTTCACACGTTTCACAACGTCATATTGCACGCCGCTTTTCACGACAGCAAAAATTAAGCGTGCTGAATACCATTGCTTTACTTGGCACAGTACTAGCTACTATATATGGTGGCGAAGCGGGACAAGCTGCTGGAACAGCTACTCTGGGAGCATTTCAAGATGCCTCCTTATCTTATAGTCGAGCTTTCGAGCAAGAAGCTGATCGTATTGGTATGTCACTTTTAATCAATGCTAACCTTGACCCATTCGGGATGCCTCGATTTTTTGAGCGTTTAAATTCACACTCAAAAATCAACCAAAGCAGAATTCCTGAGTTTTTGCGTAGCCACCCTTTAACCACCTCACGAATTAGTGACTCAAAAATACGCGCAGAGCAATTTAAAGGAAGACGCTACAATGAAAACACTGTTCATTATCAATACGCTAAAGCACGCGCCATTGGCATCTCAAGCGAACCAAATACTCTAGTAAGTCGATACCAAAAACTGCTTGAAGAAGAACCTAATAATTTAACCTACTACATTCTCTCAATTGCCTTAAACCGTCTTGGGAGGGGCAAACAAGCCTTACGCGCCTTGGATAAAATTACTCCAAACAACAATGAACGATTCCCTATTGCTATTGCTCGTGCCCAAGCATTTATTATTGATCGTCAAATAGACAAAGCGCTAGAAATATTACAAGATTTGGACGATTTATATCCACAAAATGAAGCAGTGATTTATTATATGGCTACGGCCTTACTAGAGGACAAAAACCCTAAGAAGGCGCTTGATAAACTCGACACTCTTAGTAAGGATATTACTGGAAATCCCGCAATAGAGCGTCTTAGAGCACGTGCGGCTGATGGTGCCGGCCTACCATGGCGAAGCCATGAAGCATTATCAAATTATGACCTTATGCACGCAAGATTTAGTACAGCGATGGAACATTTACTCATTGCTGAGCGTCAAACAGGTATTGATGCACATAGCAAGGCACGAATCCAAGCTAAAAAGCAACGATTAAGAGAGTTTCAAAACAAACATAAATAATATCTGCTTAACAATATGCGACCTATCCGTATAGAATACGTCAAAATTCGCAAGCAATAGACCACACTTAACTTATGGAAGATTATGAATATAACTAGACGACATGCATTAAAAGTAGGCTCATTAGGCGCCCTCATTGGCTCTATCTCAAGCTTTACCAAAATGGTGTTTGCTGAATGGCCTGCAGCAGCATTTGATACCACAGCTTATGAAGATTCATATGCGGCCGTGATAGATGGAGTTGAACCCGAGGAAGGCAAAGTCAAAATTGAAGCACCAGAAATTGCCAGCAATGGAGCAACAGTCCCAATTACAATTTCAACTGACCTGGATAATGTTAAATCTATTAGTGTATTAGTTGAGAAAAACCCTCGACCTTACATTGCAACATTCTTCATAAATGAAAACATAGAAGCAACAATTTCAACGCGTGTAAAAATGCGTGAAACATCCAATGTCGTTGCTATCGTTGAAACAACTAGCGGCAAATTCATTGCAAAACAATCTGTCAAAGTCACAGCAGGCGGCTGCGCATAATCAAGAGGAATACTTATGGATAAGAAAGTAAAAGTTAGAGCCACACTGAAAGATGGAGTGACTACAGTAAAAGCACTGATGACTCACCCAATGGAAACTGGTGCGCGTAAAGATAAAGAATCAGGTGAATTAGTTCCGGCTGAATATATTCAAGAGTTGTTAGTTTCTCACAATGAGACACCTGTACTTAACGCCAACTGGGGCACAGGGGTTTCTAAGAACCCTTACATATCTTTCAAAATTAAAGGTGGTGCTGCTGGAGACACCATCTCACTTAGCTGGAAAGATAACTTGGGTGAATCGGGATCTGGCGAAACCAAAATCAAACAAAAGTAGCTTTAGGTCGTTACTAATCTTAACTTAACTTGTGATCGCCTGACTTCTTTTTTGGTCGGGCGACTACAAACCCGCCCAAAAGAGCGCTAATAAATAATGGCAATGCTGCTGGTACTGGAACCGGGCTTGCTGCATTATCAAAGTTCACTGAACCAAGTAAAAAATCCCACTCTAAAACATCATTATCATTACTAGTAAAATCATAACCCGAAGTAGTAATCTCAACTCTATTTATGAGCTCACCCATCAAGCTTCCAGCCAAACTGTTTGTATTCAGGCCAAACGAGACAACACCAGCGCCATCAATGAATGGCACATCTAACAAGTTTTGAGAAAATAAAGGCGCCATGAAACTATCCGAATAGTAGTTCACAACATAATCGATAAGTATGCCTGGAGCATCTAAATTAGTATTCAATCCATGTACTAATGAACCAGATATGTCATTTATATTTTCATCTGAAGTGATATTGATAGTTAGGGTATTTACGTAATTTGAAGTCGGAATAGACGTAGAAGGTGAAAAAGCAGTACCGTAATAAATAGACCCGCCATCACCATTAATGATCATTGCAGTGCTATCTAAAGGGTCTTGCAGCAGCACACCACCAGAAAATGTTATGCCACCTGTTGCTCCGAATGATCGGCCTTCTAATATATGCGTTGGTGAATTGATTAGATCATAATCTATGTTTGCATCCACAAATCTATTAATCAATCCAACATTGTTAAACTCTTCAAAATCCACCACTAGGGCATGAGCACTTCCTACACATAGAGCGCCAAGCAAAATTGTTGCTGAAACCAGATTACGAAAACGATTCATATCAATTCTTTTATCCAAATCACTAGCGTTAAACCATGTAACCATTATGTGAAGTAGTTATCATCAATTCTAAGCACACTGGACAGAAACAGACATATTAGGGATGAGTGGTATTTTATGTATAAATAACCTGTTTTTCTTCTTGTGGCTCTTGTTTATTTTCACTTATCACTTCTGCACCACTTTCAAATACACGCGACCAGCGCAAACAAAGCGACCCAGCAATAGTAGCACCAATCACCGCCCCTAAGACATCAGTAATATCAGGGTATCTGCCTTCAATCCAACCTTGCGCATATTCTAACCCATAAGCAATAACTCCGACGACTATAACAATCAATATAAACGCACTACGGCGCCGTGAAATCGCGTATTGCATGACAAATCCAAGCGGAATATAAATCATCATGCCCTCTAAAAAATTGGCAATGGCGCTAAAAGTTGAAGATTCGTAGTATGGCAAAAACGGCACCATTCCCATACTCATATGGGCTAGGCGCATTTCGAATGGAGCCAGTATTTGTACCGCAGCCGTGATTAACGAAATCACAATTACGGGTACAATCCAAATTATTCTTGGCAGTTGCTTAGGTACCACTAGAGCAAATACACCACCTGAAATACATCCAATCATCACTACAAGCAAATCCTGTATTGAAGGCGAACGGGAAGATACAATAAATTGTGCCAGCTCAAAGAAAACACCTATACTTGCACTGAGCAATATCCCTCCAATTGGCCACAGCACATTATTAATACTTCGTAACCAAAGTGCAGTAATCGCAGCAAATAAGAAAAAACGAAATCCAACAACAAATTCATCAGTGAAATTGGTTGTCAGCTGCCCTGGATTTTCCATTACTCCTTTCACATTATCCCAAACCGCACCCACATCAAGAGTGAAATCAAATGGTTGCAATGTGCTGGCAGCAATGACTAAAAAGCTAAATATGAATAGGTAATAAAATTTATTATTAAACGTTCGCCGAAATGATGCGGACTTCAATAGCAAGCAAAAAATTCCAAACACAATAAATGCCGCCACCGCACCAATCGCGCCTCCCGCTGTATTGCACACCAAGTCGGTTACAGAAGTAACACGACTACTTGTTAACAGTTGAAGTATCTCTATATTCAAGCTGATTACGAAACCAAAAAATGATACTAAAAAGATTGCAAAAAACTTATTCCTCGAGAAAGACAACACACCTAAAAATCCAAAGGGAATAAAGAATAATACATTCTGCACAATATCAGGAACAGAATGTCTAGATCCATCAGGATCAATGAAAGGCACCCAATTGAAATTGCGAATTTTTCTTGCGATCAAATCATTATCAAATACAAATTCAAAAGGAATTAATGCGCCATAAAATATAAACAGTGTGAATAAAAGCCATAAAACCTTTATTCCATAACTAGTAATGCCACTAGTATCATATAACTGTTGCGAAGTAGTAGCATTCATTATCTATCTTTACAACAGATCAACTAGCTTGCTCTAGCAACACGGTTAACTTTTGGCTCAATTCGCTTTTCAACTGGACGTGATATTTTATTTGGCTTACGCTTGAATAGTCTTGGAACAAACAAAAAAGAATTAAACAAACTACTCATCAATACTCCACCAAGTAATGCACATACGAAAGCTTCAATGGAAAACGGGACACCTGGCTTATAATTTACAAATGTCTGCTGAGCTATTTCATATCGCATACTCATAAACAAATGCATCACCTTGAACACGAATGGTTTGTACTCAAGCACGTCGAGATCACTTTTAACTGTTTTGGTTTGCTCTCGAACAATACTGATGTTACGTCCAGTAGCGCGTACAGATGTTTTATCACTGGATGCAAACTCCTGAATTAACAAATCTAAGTTTCCCTGATGTTGAGTTTGTGCAATTTTCTGATATTGCTCAAGGTGATTTAGTTGCGCCTGATAATACCCACCTAAACGTTGAGAATATTGATCAACAAAATGAGGTGCCTGCATAAACAACAATACCCCTAGTGCAAATAGCACTCTATCTAATAGCCCTTTAATAATAAACATGACTCAAACAACCTGCTTTTATATTGAATAAGATTTAATACTGTCACGACAATAAATGACAGTAGTCTAGTTTAAAGACAATAGGAAAACCTTATAGTTTAAAAAGGCTTATTTAAACGACTATAGTGCCATTTTCTGGCTATTTGCCACTAAAGTTATGTTTTAAGGACGAAGTTTTTGATGGGCTCATAAAATGCAGTCAAAAACCACTTAAGCGCGGCTGGTCATTCCATGGCGCAGCCATTTACGTATTTTTGCCTTTACACCCAGCTTATCAAGCAGGTCACCCAAGTATTTTGATATTTCATCTATCCCCAAATGAGCGAATAAAAAGCATCGATTTACTAAATTTTTTCTAATATAAAAAGTATTCGCACAAGTCAGACTAGCTGTGCTGAAAGTTGATTTTTGCTGACTTTCGCCTTCTGTAAAGTCAAGCATGGAGAAAGTCTGCTCTTTAAACAATTCTTCAAAGGCCAGCCAGTTTAATACTGTACCGACAGACCACTTCATATACTCCGGATCGTAACCTAAATAATCGTATATCAAACTGTCACCGCGAGAAGTTAGAAATAAATAAGCCACCGCTTTGTTATCATGAAACAGTAAATATGCACGGATTTTATTTTTATCTGCCTGCTCAAGCATTTCCTGCTTGTACTCTTCAGATGTCGGCAAACCCACTCCCAACAAATTTTCCTGATAGGTCTTACTTGAAAGCGCTGCTGCGATACTAAAAAATTCATTAACCTCAGTTGCTGTTTTATAGCATTTAAATTCAACGTCGCCATTAGAGCTTTGCAAAAACTTTTTCACTTTTCGTCGGATCGTAGAGCGAGTTTTTGATGAAAAACTTTTTAGATAAGTATCATAGTCAGTATTTAATTCAGCATAATAACGTTTGTATACATTAGGGGTATAACAAATAAAATTACCCTCGTCAGTCAATTTGTCTGGCACTTCCTCTACAGGTAGGCCTCGCATCATATAGCCATCTTGCCCACTCTCTAACTCAGGTTTACTGGCAATAACCTCTGCGGAGTTAATACCCTGAACAAGTCCAACTTCACAGCCACAAAGCGCAAATTTCTTAGAAAAAAGACGCTTGTCACCCAAATAAAAGCCTAATGGATAGTCAATGTTATGCCAAGGAACAATCAATGCAATCTCCTCATAATTTGCTCAAACATACGAACTTTGGAATCAAGCCATTTAGATTTTATTGGCGGTTGTATACTTTGATCACCAACAGCGGGGGCTAATTCACTAAAAGTGCAGCTTATAAACTCATCTCTATGTTGATCCAGAAATTCGCACACTCTACGAAATCTATTAATGACAGTATTATCAGGACCAGATTTTTTAGTGTTCATCAATTCAAAGTTATGTGAAAGTATAACGAATGAATCCCATCCCAGAGTTTCGGCTTGCTGCATGCAATGTATCAACTCACGGCTTGTGCATGCACCCAACTGGGCATGACGAGCACTATTGCTATCATGGAAATAGCTAAGCGGATACTCATAGACACCATTTATCAAAGCTGGCTGATATAAAGGTGTTGGGTATTCAATGTCGCAGTTCTTATTGAGAAAAGTATAGTTATAGCTGGAATCAATAAATATATCATTGCGCCTTAGTGCCTCAAGTGTATCCATATTTGCCCCAAAGCTACCTGCTCTAAATGCTTTAACGTCTTCACAACCACACTGCTTTAATAAATTCACCCCTGTTTCTATCAGCTTGCACTGTTCCTCAAGCGAATAATATTTAATATGTTGACGCTTGTTTGTATTTTCTGGAAAGAGAGGTTTATTTGCTTCATCAACCCACTCCGTATGAAGATGCAACTGTATATCCTGATCATATTCTTTGATCAAACTGACAATTTCCTGAAGAGGCTCGAGGCCAAATCTAGTTGCAAATAGAGGCTCTACAAAAAATGTCGCCCTAATTCCATGTTCTTGTAAAATTTTGAGTTTTAACGGCAAGCCACAATCGCCACTTGGTGTTGGTCCATAGATGTATGAATCAAATGCCCTGGGAAATTTCTGGTCGATATTTTTCCAACCATCGCACCAAATCTCTACATCCACTGTGATAAATACGTCTAGCATGGCTGGTTAAACAAACTCAATTAAGGTGTACTCTAAAAGATAGGTGTTTTCTAAATACTCTTCAAAGATAGAAGATAAACGGCCTTATTCATGACATACAGCCAAACAACCGGAAAATACCTTGATTGAGCAAGCCTAACACTCGCACCAACATGAAAATATTGACCTGTCTCACAAAGTGATATTAGTACCTGATAGAGAGATAGATTAATGGGAAAAACATCTCACAGATATTAACGTGTAGACGATGACGACGATTAGAAATCATAGGGGTATTTGAGTACTCTTTTAATGATTGCTTATGGCCTAAAAGAAATCATTTAAGCTTTTAGTCATTTGTTCATTCAGACTTAGCGCTTAGGACTAATATTTTTTGATTTTCTGTAACCAATTAGACCACCAAGCACGCCAAGCAACGGCGCTGTAAAAACTAATAACAGTGTCCCCATTATCCCTTGCGACATCGAATCTTGCCCTAAACCACTAAATATAAATGGAACGGCATATAAAAATATTAGCGTTAAAAACCACGCAGTGATTAATCCTATTATTAAACCAAAAAATATATGAAAGAATGTTCTCATATTCTAAATATTGCTTAAATCATAATGCCTAGTATCGATTCAAATACAGTCATTCTAGCCACTTGAACATAATCAAAGCATCTACATATCCCTCGCCTGGATGATTAAATGCTTTTGGTAGGCGACCAACAGTTTGATACCCTAATTTACCCCAAAGTCTAATAGCACCCTTGTTAGTCGAAGCAACAAAATTAAACTGCATTGCCTTATACCCTAGCTCACGCGCTATCTTTTGAGAATGTTCACACATGCTAGTAGCTAAACCTTTTCCTCTTGCTTTCGAGGAAACCATATACCCACAATTACAAACATGATCTCCCGGACCAGCATGGTTTGTTTTTATGTAATATGTACCTAGAACTTTATTTTCATGCTCAATAACGAATGTTTTACGTGGGATTTCCATCCACAAATGAAATGCCTGTTCTTTAGTTAAATCCGGCGAATAAGCATAGGTATCACCTACAGTAACGACCTCCTGGAAGATCGGCCATATAAGATCGAAATCAGTATTGCTTGCTTCTCTGATATTCATAATTGCGTATCGTCTTTCGACTCAATAGCAGACATTCAGGAAAGGCTTAAAAACAAAAAGTAACTACTATTACATTGTCTGAATTATTTAGCAGCATATATAGCACGTAAATTATTCACGCTTTGGGGAGTTCTATTTTCCTCTTAAGATCAATCCTAAGATTATAAATTTATGAATTTACTATGCACACTCATTTACATTAACCTTACATACCATAACCGAATTTATCATGAAAAATTTGCGTGGTATCACGCATAGGCTTCAATGCAGTGGTATAACCTTTCAATATTCCCAATGTCCAATTTATGCGCTCACGATAATATGAATCCAAACTTTCATCATTATCATTAGGATCCTCATTTAAGATTTTTTCGACTTTACGTAAAATCAAGTGCTCTGGAAGATAACAAATCCGGTTATTCTTATAGCTGCTCATACGTAATTCAGCAATCGGATATGCGCCGCCATCACCTGATGAAACTGAGACAAGTAAAGCTGGTTTATGCCCAAATTCTGCATGACCAAAAAAAAGGAAAAAGTTTTTTAATCCTGATGGTACCTGGCCATGCCATTCAGGCGATATAATGATAAAACCATCACACTCACTCAGTTCATTTTTAACAGGCTGCAAACGTTCTGACCATGCTTTTTCTCCTTCCCAGATAGATTGATCCCACAATGGTAAAGGGTTCTTGGCCAATGGATAAACCCAGGTTTTCACCCCTTCATCAATCAGGCACCCACTCATGTAATTTGCTACTTTTTCACTCTGAGAAGGACTGCGATGGCTTCCACTAATAATTCCAATTTTCATTCTATTCCTTACTAAAATTTTAAGTCCAATTCTAAGGAAATTCTCTCTAAATTTCTTAGATTTTTTCCTCTGTAAACTCAAGTGCGGTCAGTTATGAATATCTTTTACCCAAAATGGAGGCTTTCTGCGAGTCCATTTTGCAAATTTCATTTTTTCACCTAAATAAAAATTTCGATAAGCGCTGACTGCATCACCTTGAACTTTGAATTGCTCAGGCATTGCTTGTGCAAATTCAGTTAATCCTATTGATTCAAATTTATTTAGCTTAATTTTATTCAGCACTTCAATTGAACTGTGATTTTTTGTTTTCTTATATCGAAATTTATATTCTTCATTTAACGAGACTGCTAATTTAGAAAGCCAAAGAAAGTTATCATAAGATTCTTCCACCCAAAGCACGCAAGGATGTTTCACATGTGTAGACTTATATGGAGTAGTAAATCCCTTCTTGTTTAAAGCGGTACACATAATTTGTACGCTTTCTAAAATCATTTTTATCACATGCTGGTCACAATGGTATTTTGCACATTTATTTATGTTTGTATCAAGAACAAATATATTCATCGCAGTATTCTAACGTTTACATAATTGATTAAATGTTTGTGCTGCTTGAGGTACATTATTTGTTTAATTCAACTTTCTAAACTTCTCAACATATTTTCATATGGCTTGCGTTGATACACCTTGATCAACATTCAGGACTGATTCCATTCTAATGCCAACTATCTGTCTAAAAGATGATGTGCTAATTAACTCGTTTAAAATTGTTGTCAGCATAATCGTCTTTTGCCTCATGCAAGAATACTTATAAGCCAAGACAATCAATTTTATTTGTACAGGTATTTATATATATTTACCTGTACAAATACAGATATATGGCCATGTGTACAGGTTTTATAATTAGACATATCGTATACATAAGAGCATTATACTTCCCAAGAAGTGTATTTACCATATACGCATCTAACCCAACAACCATGGAGATAGACAGATGGAAATACTAATTTTGACCGTATTGATGGCAATTCCATTAATTGGATTGTGTTCTTTGCCACTAATTGCGGACAGCGCTAATCTGCAAAACGCTGTCTCAATAAGAAATAGAGTCAAGCGCTACTAGCTATAAGATTCAACCACATAGGAAAAACATTAATGAACAAACTTTGCAACGATATCTCATGCCGTTTCAACATCGAAACTGTAGTGCTTGTAGTTTTTTATGTTGCGGCCTTTGTCTTAGTTTCCGCGATCTTTAGTTAATTAAAGATTTCATATGGAAATGACAAGCACCACCTGAGAGTATTCAGTCAGATTTGATGCTTGGCAAAATGGAACTTAATTTTTTAGTTTTAACTTTTTAGACTTCTCCCTCGCCCTTCATGGGCACTCCTCTTGCCATTTATGGCAGTACTTGAGTTATCCCCGCAATTGCGGGGATTTTTTTCATGCATTGCAAAAAGTAGGCTGCGCTTATTTATTGCAATGGACTTGAAATGCATTCAACCAAAGCCTGGCAAATGTCTTTAAGATTTTTTCAGGAATTTATAAGTGTTAATTAAATGGTGGGCCGTGAGCGACTCGAACGCTCGACAAATTGGTTAAAAGCCAACTGCTCTACCAACTGAGCTAACGGCCCATATTACACTGTAATTACCGCGTAAGCAGTAAACGGGTTCGATGGGGTATCCCACATGAATTCTTCATTAAACAATCTGTTGGAATACGAGGGGTGCTCATTATACTGATTACGAGCGCGTTGCAAAGCACCTTGTGAATATTTGATCTATATTAATTATTCTTCTTTATGAAATGGGTTCAATAATTCCGCTGCACCTGTAAAGACTGCTGGAATAAACGATTTCTCATCTAACATATGGTATTGCACTTTCATTGTAAGCGCACTGCCAAATACAATCATTAGCAAAGTTATGAACGACCCTATCGCCATAGTAGAAATACCTGTAACCCCTTGGCCAATAGTACAACCAAAAGAAAGCACTCCACCAAAACCCATCATTACAGCGCCAATCAAATGTCCAACCATTTCAGATTGATTACTGAATGTTTCAATTCTAAATGTTCCAGAAATAATGGCATAAATAAAAGAACCAAAAATCATCCCAAACGTCACGGCAATACCGAAATTAATTTGGGCACCAGTAAAGGTCATCAAGTAACTAAGCGTATTTCCTGTAGGACCAATAAAAGTTAAGCCCTGTGGTGCAATTGGATCAAAGTCATCCTGACCAATATATCCCGTAACAAACCATGCTGCGACGACACAACCACCAACAGCTAAACCAGCAAGAATATTATCAAAACTAGTACGAAATTCTTCTTGTTTAATGGCATAAGCAAGAAAACCGACACCTATTATTAAAGCAAGAATAATTTGCATAGCAGTGCCATCAGGAATACCGGTTAACGCACTGACACCTTGAGATAGACTTTGCGAATTCATGCCTAAATCTTGCAATTCAATATCAGCTTTGTAGATATAGTTAATTCGTAGCAGCGCCAATAAACCACGTAATGTCATATAGGCCGTAACACCTAAGACGATTACGACCACTAAGGATTTTAGATTACCACCACCCACTCGAACCAAATTTCGTTGGCCGCACCCAGCCGCCAGGGTCATCCCAATACCAAATATAAAACCGCCAAGAACGTAGCTTAGAATTAAAAACTGGGTAGACAAATACATTGAATCACCCAGGCTAATAAAGCCAAAAGAGCGCAAAATTTGCACACCTAAAACAGCAATACCAATACCTGCAAACCAGGCACCCATACGCCCGCGTGCACCCATATTTACGACATCGCTGATAGCACCCATTGTACAAAAGTGGGTTTTATTGCCGACAAAGCCAAACACTAGAGCAATACAAAAGCCCCAAATTGCAACGATATGTATATTTGAAAGTTCTTCCATGAAGGGATCGCGAATGATTTAAAGGGCGCGATTATAGCAGCACAGTGAATAATTGACATTCCACTATGTGAAATAGAGTTAAATAAATTTAAAAATTGACATCCTTGTCAAATTAATCTTCCTTAAATCGTACTATCCCTCGTTAGAATGGGGGATTAAGAAACAATATTACTAATTGTTTGCAGGTTGCTGAGCAGGAGTAAATGACTTCATCATTTGATTAAACCAGTCCGTGTACTGTTCTGGATTCATCATTTGACCCATTGGATTGGCGTTGTTATATCCACTGCCACCCATCATGCCCATTGGGTTCATCATGTTCATGCCGCCCATGCCGCCCATGCCGCCCATCATAGGTCCCATCATGCCCATTGGGTTCATCATGTTCATACCGCCCATGCCGCCCATCATAGGTCCCATCATGCCCATCATTGGCCCCATCATTCCCATCATTGGATACATCATATTCATGTACATGGCTGGATTCATCATGCCACCCATTCCACCCATTGAATTCATGAATGGATTCATCATTGACGCCATCTGGTGTGGTGAAGCTGCTTTGGCCAATTCCTTCATTGGTTCCATCATTGGACCAAAATCTTTAGCGTATCTTGCCAAGTCATCACCTTCATGACATAACGCGCAATTCTCCATAGACATCATTTTGGAGGGATCCATCATCATTGGCATCATTTTCATCCAAACATTTGGATCCATCGATTTTTGCATTGGATACGACATACCAGCCATTGCATTGGTTGGTGCGGCATCTTCGGCATTAACAAATGTAAAGCCTGTTAACAGCAGCAAAAGTGCTAGTAAGGTAATTCTTATTCTCATAGTGACTCCTAAATAGTTCTTTAATAGTGTTCCTAAAGGTCTCCGCTCGCTGCACCTTCCATAATGTAACGAATATTTTCACGAATAAGTTTTGCATCAGCTCTCAGTTCTTGAGAGAGATGTGAATTAGGGTTTTGGGCAAAATCAAGCCAGCTGACATCCCAGTCCATTGTCATGATCCAAATTTGCCCTTCAGCATCTTCGATCAATGCAATTTTGCACGGAAGAAAAGTAATGAACTCTGGCATGTAATCTAAAATTTTTCTTGCGACCAAAGCATCGCAGAAACGGAATATTTCTATTCTTGGAGATGGCTCACCCGTTAAAGCTTCAATCTCTTTGGATAATGGGCTAGAACCAACAAACTTGAAATTAACTTCATTGGCACGCAACTTCATTGACTCAACAGCATCATCCCAAGTGACATCTTCTTCTAAAGGTAATTTATGGGTAATAATGCTGAGCATATCGCGCATTGATAGCGGACTGATCATCATCATGCTTTGAAAAGCATTCTTCTTTGCTTCGTCACTAACACTTGGCGAAACAGTATTAGCAGGTTGGTTATAAAATGACTGGGTAGGGAAACCTGGAATTTTTGCTATAGGCAATGTGTTTGGAAGATCATCATCCTCTCGTTGCTCATATGTTCCCCCCATCATTGCTGCAATCATTTTAGGGTCCATCATGCGCATCATGCTGTCTAATGATTCAGCACGTGTCATCCCATCTATTCCAGGACTCATCATTTGCATCATCATTGGATTCATCCCCATCATCATTGGATTCATCATGCCCATCATTGGGTTCATCATCCCCATCATGGGATTCATCATGCCCATCATTGGATTCATCCCCATCATGCCGTTCATCATCATTGGATTCATCATGCCCATCATTGGGTTCATACCCATCATGCCGGGATTCATGCCCATCATTGGGTTCATACCCATCATGCCGGGATTCATGCCCATCATTGGGTTCATACCCATCATGCCGGGATTCATCATGCCGTAACCAGGAATAGTTGGATGTGCATTTGTAGTTGCGTCTGTTTCCGCAACTACTGTATGACTACCTACACTCAGCATAATGGTTAATGCTGCAAAGAAATTCTTATTTATTCTCATTGACTCCTCCCGTCATAGTGAGAAACGGCAAACTCTGCCGAGTGTTAGTTTTATTTTTATAAGTTCATGTAGCGCTATAACTAATTATATTTATACATAAAGAGTAATATTTGCTTCTTCTGCAAATTCGAAGAATGTTGCTGCACCTCCGTACTCAATTCCATCAAGCAAATCGTCATGTTCAAAATCGAACAGATCAACTGTCATTTGACAGGCAACAAATTTAACTTCAGCTTCTAAACAAAGCTCTCTTAGCTCTTCCACACTCGCTACACCTTTTTTCTTCATTTTTGCTTTCATCATTGAAGACATTATGGCTTCCATGCCTGGTAATGTTGTACCCATCACTGGGAACCATTTATCCATTCCCATTGGCATTGGCATAGCGGTATTTCCAAGAGGTGTCACTTTAAGATTCACATCTTTGCGCAGCAGCGCAAGTCCATAAAAAGTGAAAAATATCTGCACTTCGTAATCAAGTGCTGCTGCCGTAGAAGCAAGAATAAATGGTGGGTAAGCCCAATCAAGGCTCCCTTTTGTAGCAATAATGGCAAGTTTTTTTCGATCCGACATAATGCCCCCTGTATTTATTAGTATGTAAGCAGTAAGTTAGGTCGCGCACATTAGCATATTATTATTATCTTATATAGTACAAAGTATATTCAATTTGCCACTACCCTGATAAATTCTGCATATAGACCATATAAATCATATGGTTAGACAAAACTATTTATAATGTGTGGGATCTTTCACACCTGCATCAACAAAGCCTTGGACCCTTAATTGACATGATTCACATTGTCCACAGGCCAACCCATCTAACGTAGCTTGATAACAAGACACCGTATTTGCATAGTCTACACCTAAGCTCATACCTTCTTTAATGATTTCGGCTTTTGTCATATTGATAAGGGGCGTTTGAATTTTTACACCATTACCTCCGACTCCTGCTTTAGTAGCAAGATCACACATCGATTGGAAGGCATGAATAAACTCTGGGCGGCAATCTGGGTAGCCAGAATAATCTAACGCATTGACGCCAATATAAACTGAATCTGCTTCGAGCACTTCAGCCCACCCTATAGCAATTGATAGAAAGATAGTATTCCTAGCGGGAACATAGGTAATTGGAATATCATTCGTAGGATGGATAGGAATGTCTAACTTTTGGTTTATCAATGCAGAGCTTTCAAACAAAGACAGATCCAAATCAACAATATGATGCTTCTTAACATGTGCTGCTTTAGCAATTTTCTCAGATGCTACCAGCTCGGCAGTATGTCTCTGTCCATAACGAAAACTCAAGGCATAACACTGATAGCCTTGGTGCTGTGCTATTGCGAGCGCAGTAACAGAATCCAATCCACCTGACAATAGTACGACAGCATTCTTTTTAGTAGTCATACTTACTTTCCAGGTTGGTTACCCCATAACACTTTATGCAATTGCATTTGAAAGCGAACCGGCAGTTGATCTCGTAAAATCCAATCAGCGAGTTGAGCAGGATCCACCTGCTCATGACTGGGTGAAAATAATACCTCACAGATAGAATCGAGCGATTTAGTTTCTAACTGTTGCTTACACCACTGGTAATCTTGTTCACTACAAATAACAAATTTGATTTGGTCTTCGTGATGAATGCATTGCAGATTTTCCCAGCGATTACGTTCCACTTCCGCCGAATCTGGTGTTTTGATATCCATTATTTTTTTAACACGTGGGTCCACGTCTTCTAATGGCATTGCACCACTAGTTTCCAACGACACTTGGTAACCGTGATCACATAATTTTTCAAGCAATGAAATACACTCGGGTTGCGCAAGAGGTTCACCGCCGGTGACAGTAACAAAAGATGTCTTGTAGTTTTTTATCTCGCTAAAAATAGAAGAAAAATCCATCCATTCGCCACCAGAAAAAGCATATTCAGTATCACAGTAGAGACAGCGTAATGGACATCCCGTAAGACGCACAAATACAGTCGGCAACCCTACCGTGCTTGTCTCTCCTTGTAAGGAATAAAAAATCTCAGTGATTCGTAGCTTGGATTCTGACATTAAATAACATGAAGTCACTTGTTAATAGCTGCTTCATATTAAGCACTTCACATGGGAAGTGCCAGCAAGACTTATAACAAAGATAAATTAATGCCCTTCTTTTTCTAAACGCTCTAAACGTTCTTGAGCTAATCCTGCCACAGTGGAGTTAGGGAACTGAGCGCGCAATCGTGTTAGCGTAACACGCGACTCTTCAAATTGACCTAGCTCATATTGTGTGTAACCAATCTTCAAACGCGCATCAGGTAGCTTGCTACTCGTAGGATAGCGATCAATGACTGTTTGAAATTCAGTCAGAGCACGCTCATATCGTTTAGTTACATAGTTGGCCTCTGCTAACCAGTATTGTGCATTAGCAGAATATTTGCTGTTAGGGTAATTAGACAAAAAATCTTCAAATGCAGTAATTGACTCTTCATGACGTCGTTGCTTTAACAACAAAAACGCATTTCGATACGCATCAATAGTCTCATTAGAATCTTCAGTCGCACTTGGCACGACAATTGGCTTGCGCTCTATTGCCTTTGGCTCTGACTTAACCACTTCAACATTGACCGCACTGCCCGTTGATTTCACAGGCATTTGCTGATCAGGCTTATTAGATTGCGCATTCATCTGCATGCGTTTATCTATCGCCATAAAAGATTCGCGTTGCTGCTTTTG
This sequence comes from Gammaproteobacteria bacterium, assembly GCA_033344735.1. Classification (NCBI taxonomy): domain Bacteria; kingdom Pseudomonadati; phylum Pseudomonadota; class Gammaproteobacteria; species Gammaproteobacteria bacterium. The sequence goes on along the minus strand of JAWPMW010000001.1, from coordinate 181,967 downwards.
CAATTGATCTAATTCATTACGCAAACTTTCATTTTGACCACGAAGCTCTTGCAGCTCGCGCTGCATATTATTCAGTTTCTGTTGAAGTGTGATCAGACTTTCTTTGTTAGCTGAGCTAGCCGCTTCACTATCCAGAGCTCGTTCTAATCTCTCCAAACGCTGAGTTACTATATTTAGTTCCTCTTTTGTTGCCTTTGGAGCAGCACTTACCACTTGTGATAAAACAGCCAACACAAGTATATTAATAATAGTTAAACGACTATGCTTCATAAAATTCCCTTTAACACTAACATATAAGCAAATCAATACTTTAGTAGACTACCTCTACGCGTCGATTCAACTGTAAAGCTGAATCATCAGTACCTTCGACGGCTGGACGCTCTTCACCAAAGCTTACAATTTCAATTTGTTCTTCTTGCGCACCTTCCAACAACAATACTTCACGTACAGACTTTGCACGCTCTTCACCAAGCGCCAGGTTATATTCCCGTGTTCCTCGCTCATCTGCATGCCCTTCCAGACGAACTAGGCGTTCTGGGCTACTACTCAGATATTTTCCATGCTCACGTACGATCAACATAGAATCTTCTCTAATATTTGCGCTGTCATAATCAAAGTAAATAGTACGAACAAATAGATCACTAGCTGGATCGTCAAGCGGATCTAAAATAACAGCACCATCTTCATCAAGACCTGATGATGAGTAATCATCTTCACCTACATCTATCGGTGCTCCATCTTCGATACCATCACCTACCATAGTACCGTCATCATCTTTGGTTTTATTACCTGAACAACCGCCTATTACTAATAATATCGATAGAAAAAATATGACTGAAATTTGTCGAATAATCATGTGTATTCCTCTTTAAAGATTCTTAATAACTATCTACGAAATGGTGACCAAGAAGGTTCTCTCACTTTCTCTTTCTGTAAACGCAATCGCTGTCGTACTCGTCCATCCGAACTGACTGCAGATAAAACGGTACTATTATTATGGCGAGTTGAATAAATTATCATGCTTCCATTAGGGGCAAAACTTGGTGCTTCGTCAAGCACACCATCAGTCAGCAATCTAAATGAACTTTTTTCTATATCTAACAAACCGATACGATATCCACCATCGTTTCTATGCACCATGGCTAAATATTTTCCATCTGCAGACACGCTTGGCGCTGCATTATAGTTACCCTCAAAGGTCACTCGCTTTGGCGTGCCCCCACCAAATGACACTTGATAAATCTGAGGCGCACCAGATCGATTTGAAGTGAAGTAAATAAAGCGACCATCAGGCGACCAGGCCGGCTCAGTATCAATACCATAGTGATTAGTAAGCTTACGTAACTTGCGTGATTCTACATCTAACAAATAAATCTCAGGATCCCCGCCCGAAGACAATGTCAGCGCGATAGTACCCCCATCAGGAGACCAGGCTGGTGCGCTATTAATACCTGGCTCAGATGAAATTTTAGATCGTTTACCCGTGGTAATGTCTTGTACAAAAATTTCAGTTCGATCATTTTCAAATGAAACATATGCAAGTCTTCTACCATCAGGAGACCACGCAGGTGATAATAATTGTTTCGATGAGGAAAAAATGGTGCGAGGGTTATAACCATCAGCATCAGCAATTTGTAATTGGTATTTTTTACCTTTATTACTACTCGCCTCACTTATATATGCGATGCGCGTGCTGAAAGCTCCTTTAATACCGGTTAGCTTTTCAAATACTAAATCTGAAATTTTATGCGCCACCTTGCGTAACTGATTTTTATTGGTAGTAACAGAATGGCCAAGCGCACGATTCTTTCTAACCAAGTCATACAATTCAAATTGCACACGAACTTTACCTTCACCAACTGCCGTCGCTCTCATGGTAAGTAATGCTTCAATACCAATGTTTCGCCAGTTATTGTACTCAACCTGGTCCAGCTTGACTGTTTGCTGAGGGTAACTTTTTTTATCAACAATAGAGAAATAACCACTGCGATGCAGATCTGAATAGACCACACTCTCAAGCAGAGTTGCTTCAATTGGCATATCACCAGCAACCGGTGTAATTGCCAATGGCATAGCTGACTCAACGCCTTGGGTAATTTCAATCTCTAACAACGCAAAAGCATTACTTGAGAATAATAGACAGAGCAGAAATAAAATAAATTTAACTGAATTAGATTTGAAATACATTATCTTGGTCTAAAAGTAATTTTGAGTTCACGTTGAAATAATTCATCATCAGTAGGCGCTGGTAATGGGTCTGATTTCCACACCGCTTCTTCGACAGATTTTCTAAATTGCTCATCCCCACCACGACATTTTTGCACTTCGACTTTTTCAATATAGCCGCCAACTGCCTGAACCACATAGACGACACATTCTGCTTCTGTTGACTCCATTGAGGGTGGTTTTCGCCATTTACTTTGAACCTTTGAAGTAATAGCCCCAATATATTGCGACAGTAACGTATTTAACTCACGCTGTCTCGCCGCTTTAGCTGCACGCTCTTCCTCAGCGCGAATTTCAGCTTCTTCTTGTTCTAGGATCGCCTCTAATCGTTTTTGTTCCGCTTCTTCCTCAGCGCGCCTCTTTGCCTCCTCTTGCTTCTTTAGCTCTTCAGCAAGTTTTTTGGCATTTTCTTCTGCTTTAATACGTTCTTGTTCAGCCTTTTTCTTTGCCTCTTCTGCCTTCTGTTTTTCCAACTCCGCTTTTTTTCTAGCTTCAGCTTCTTTTTGGGCTTTCTCTTCAGCTTTGCGTTTTTCTTCTTTGGCTTTGTTTATTTCTGCCTGACGTTTTTCTTCTTCACGCTTTTTTGCTTCTTCTTGTTGGCGTTTTTTCTCTTCAGCCTCACGCTTTTTACGCTGCTCTTCTTCACGTTTCTTACGTTCACGTAATTCTTGTTCGTCACGTATTTTTTTCTTCTCTTGTTCTATCGTCTCACCGTCAATCACTTCGGCTTTTACGATATTAATTGGATCTACAAGTGCCTGACTAACTTTAGGCTTCATTTGATAGCCAAAAATAAATAGAGAAAAAACAACAACATGCACAATTATGGCAATGAACGCAGAACGCGGAAGATAAAGCGGACCCTTGGCCATTGCTGCTTATTTAACTGATTCTGGCTGAGAAATTAAACCCACTGAAGGTACACCAGCATTTTGCAATGCCACCATCACTTCTACCACTCGGCCATACATGACATTTTGATCGCCTTTAACATAGGCTTGTTTAGTCGGCTCTTGCGCCAACATGCCTGGGGCGAGTTGTCTAAACTCTCCTAGAGACATTGCCCGCTCAGGATTAGAGCCTTTATTGATATAAATCTTACCCAGCTGATCTACTGACACAATAAATGGCTCATCTTGCTCCATAAACTCTTTAATAGGTTCTGATGGTGCTTGTGGCAAATCAACCTGTACCCCTTGATTAAACATGGGAGCAGTGACCATAAAAATCACTAGCAACACCAACATCACATCAATATATGGCACCACATTGATATCTGCCATTGGCTTACGCCGTCTTGAAATTGATTGTGACATTACTCTTGAGTACCTCGCGTTTGTGAGGCCTCAGCCTCACGAGTGATTGCCTGACGCTGTAATAGTCCAGTAAATTCTTCTACAAAATTATCGTAACGAGTAATCAAGCGATCCGCTTGTGTTGAATAACGGTTATACGCAATTACTGCAGGAATAGCGGCAAACAAACCCATCGCGGTCGCTATCAGAGCTTCTGCAATACCAGGTGCAACAGCAGATAGTGTTGCCTGCTGAACACCACTAAGTGCACGAAAAGAATTCATAATGCCCCACACCGTTCCAAACAAACCAATATAGGGACTTGTAGAACCAACAGTCGCAAGAAATGATAAATAATGTTCCAGGAAATCTATTTCACGCGACAGTGCGACTTTCATTGATCGCAGCGATGTATCACTAATTGACAAGGCGGACACCTTACGCGTCTTATGGAGACGTATATATTCTTTAAAGCCCGCGACAAATATCCTTTCCATGCCTGAGATATTTCTTTTAGAACCGACCTTTTCATACAGGGAAGGTAGGTCAGCACCAGACCAAAAACGGTCTTCAAACTCATTGGCTTCTTTTGTTGCTACCTTAAGTACGCGTGCTTTGCTAAAAATCATCGTCCAAGAAATCACCGACGCAAAGACGAGAATAATCATTACGATTTGGACTAATAAACTGGCATCGGCAATTAACCGATAAATACTCATATCTACATGCATGCTTTCAACACTTCAAATATTGGTTTAGGAATGGGACACGGAGAAAATTGCTCGCTTTGCAAACACACTATATTGACAGTGGCTTTTACAATAAATTCGTTTTTATCTGCTTCTATTTTAGAAACCGACTGCTGCATAGACATGCTGGCGGGTTTCAATTCAATATTTTCTACAGAAACCGCCAATTCTTCATTGAAACGCGCGGGTTTCATATATTTTATATCAACTGCTCTAACGGCGAATACAACTCCGTATTCAGATCGCAATTGGTCTTGCTCGAAGCCAAAGGACCTCAACCACTCGGTACGCGCTCGCTCTAAAAAATTAAGATAGTTAGCATAGAACACCACCCCACCCGCATCTGTGTCTTCGTAGTAAACTCTTACTGGCCAATAAAACGGCTTCAAGTTCTAACCATCCTGTGTTGTTGACTCACTCGCGAACAGATCTGCCTCGGCCTGTACCTGCTCTAACTGCTTTGGCGCACGCAAACCAAAATGTCGATAACAATTCATTGTCGCTACTCGACCACGCGGAGTACGCATTAAAAAACCATTTAAAATTAAGAATGGCTCTATAACATCTTCAATAGTGCCACGCTCTTCGCCTACTGCAGCAGACAAACTATCCAATCCTACCGGGCCACCTTCGAATTTTTCAATCACTGCTAACAATACACGTCTATCCATATGGTCAAAGCCATTATGATCAACACTCAACATATCTAAAGCTTTATCTGCAATATCTTTAGTAATCACACCATTGGCTTTAACCTGTGCATAATCTCGCACGCGTCTTAATAAACGATTTGCTATACGTGGTGTTCCGCGCGAACGCTTGGCAATTTCAATGCCGCCTTCGGGATCAAGCTCTACATCTAATATACCTGCAGAGCGGTTAACAATTGAACCAAGCTCATCATTAGTATAAAACTCTAATCGTTGAACAATACCGAAGCGATCTCGCAAAGGTGAAGTTAATAACCCTGCGCGCGTTGTCGCACCCACTAATGTAAATGGAGGCAAGTCTAATTTAATTGATCTTGCACTTGGCCCTTCACCAATCACAATATCAAGTTGAAAATCTTCTAATGCTGGATACAGCACTTCTTCAACCACGGGACTAAGACGATGTATTTCATCAACAAATAACACATCATTTTCTTCTAGGTTAGTCAGTATAGCCGCCAAGTCACCCGCTTTCTCCAATACAGGTCCAGACGTTTGGCGCATATTCACAGACAACTCATTAGCAATGATATGCGACAAAGTTGTTTTACCCAGACCTGGCGGCCCAAAAATTAACACGTGGTCTAATGCTTCTTTACGCTCACGTGCGGCAGCAATGAAAATTTCCATTTGCTCACACACTTTTTCTTGGCCAGTATAATCAGACAATGTACGCGGACGAATTGCACGATCCAAAGCAACATCTTCATTGCCAATAGTATCTGCTTCTATTATTCGATCAGTCGTCATTGTTTATTTGATTACCTAGTTTTAACAGCGATGGTTCATTTATGCTAACTCAATTATTCAAGCTGGACTTTAATGCCAAACGAATTAAATCTTCACAAGAAGAAGTTTCGTCTTTTACATTTTTAACCATGCGTAATGCCTCTGGGGATTTATACCCTAAGGCTGTGAGTGCAGATATCGCCTCTTCAATATGATTACGCACTGTGTTTGTATTTACATTAGCATCACTCATTACAGGTGCACTTGATTCTTTATCTAATCGGTCGCGTAATTCTACGACCAGGCGTTCTGCAGTTTTTTTACCAACCCCAGGCAATCGAACCAAGGCATCAGTATCACCAAACTGAATACAATTTTTAAATCCATTGGCATCCATTCCTGACAATATAGTCAACGCCATTTTGGCCCCAACACCATTTACCTTTAACAACGTACGAAAAAGGCTACGGTCAGCAAGATCATGAAACCCATAAAGCGTTTGCGCGTCTTCACGTACTATCATATGTATGTGCAGGGTAACCTTATTACCGCATTCTGGTAATTGGTAAAATGTAGACATTGGCGCTTCTACTTCATAACCAACTCCATTGACATCTATCATCAAACCTGGCGGCTGCTTATAGATCAATTGACCTTGAAGTCTCCCAATCATTTACTGTGACGCCTTAATATTTTTTTGATATTGCGGTGATAAACTAGTATGCGCATGACACAAAGCGACTGCTAACGCATCCGCCTCATCTTCCTGAAGGACTTTACGTATATTCAGTAAACGTAAAATCATATGCTGAATTTGTTCTTTGGAGGCAGCACCATAACCCACGGTTGACTGTTTGACAGATTTTGCACTGTATTCAAATATTTCTAACTTTGCATTTACACCAGCCGTCATTGCTGCGCCGCGTGCATGTCCCAGCTTTAATGCAGATGCAGCATTTTTTGACAAAAAGACTTGCTCTATTGCCATGTGTTCAGGCTGATATTCGTCAATAACATTGGATAGCTCAGAAAATATTTGTCCGAGTTTACTGGCCAAACTATCGACAGGAAGTTTCAAGTGCCCACTATGCACATAGCGACTTTGTTGACCATTACTTTCAATAATTCCATATCCGGTTTTTACTGATCCTGGGTCTATACCAAGAATACGAACCATTGATGAGTGTGTATTAACTTAAATTCTCCAAAACAGATTCCGGGAAGTCAGCATTTGAATAAACATTTTGCACATCATCCAGCTCTTCTAATACATCAATTAAACGAATGATTTTTTCTGCATCTTTATCGCTCACTTCAGCCATAGTACCGGCACGCATTGACACTTCTGCAAAACTAGCACTTAAACCGGCTGCTTCTAACGCTTCTTTTAGCCCAACAAATTCTTCTGGCTGACATATTACATCGATTGAGCCATCATCATTATTGACAATATCATCGCCGCCTGATTCAAGCGCGATTTCCATTAAATTATCCTCATTCACTCCCGCCTCAAAACTAAATACGCCCTGCTTGGAGAACAGATAAGCGACAGAACCACTAGTGCCAAGGTTACCGCCGTGTTTCGAGAATGCATGACGCACTTCTGCCACAGTACGATTGCGATTATCTGTTAAACAATCTACTAACACTGCCGTGCCACCCGCTCCATATCCTTCATATTGGATTTCTTCATATTCCATCCCCTCAAGCTCACCCGCACCTCGCTTAACTGCTCGGTCGATGGTGTCTTTAGTCATATTAGCGCTCAGACCTTTGTCGACCGCAATACGTAAACGAGGATTTGCTGAAAGATCAGAGCCACCCATACGTGCCGCTACTGTGATTTCACGAATTAGTTTGGTAAATATTTTGCCGCGCTTTGAATCTTGGGCCTTTTTACGGTGCTGAATATTCGCCCATTTACTATGTCCTGCCATGATCCTCTCGAGTGACTAAAAACCGCTAGTTTAGCATCTGTTGAGAATGTTTCTAACAACATTCAATCTTGGGGACCCAGCGTTCAATAGCTTCTTTATTTGTATGAGAAGTTGCCATTTCTATAGCCTCATCTCGCGTGACCCACATGATCTCAGTATGTTCACGCGGATCAAATTCTATGGCCGCGCAGTTATCCAGAGGCAATAAAAAAACATGTTCTTGATTATGAATCACACCTGGCTCATAGCGATCACGCCAGATTGAGTAAATTTCGAACTTCTGAGAAAACTGACAATCAATAAGCCCATCTGACTCCAAGCCGGTTTCCTCTTTGAGCTCTCGTGCAGCAGCTTGCTGGGCTTGCTCACCCCATTCCAGACTGCCTGTCACAGACTGCCAAAAGTCCTCAGGGAAGACACGCTGCATCATCAACACATGGCCAGTTTTACTATAAATAACCACCAATACGGACTCAGGTCGCTTATATGTTTTATTATCGTCCATCACTTGGATCCATCAAATATGCCATTATGCTTTCATCTGATTAATGATACATTGAAGCACACATTTATCATGTCTAGTTTATTTTATTGTGATTAGCCAAATAAGAAATATTGTTGCTCTGCTACTGGCTTGCTATTTAACGGCATGCGCAACTCAGCCGACCCAACCACAAAATACAAAATCTGCCCCAGATATTAATTCACTTGTTTCCAATAGTCTTGTTTACGCTCAACGTGGAGCGTTAATTGAGGCTCAGCAAACCATTAAACAAGCATTAGCACTAGACCCTAATAGCGTTGACGCAAACAATATTGCAGGATTAATTTACGGCAAAAGCCATGAGGCTGAACTGGCAGTAACACACTTTGAAAAAGCACTTTCTCAAGCACGCAATGACGCTTCAACATTGAATAACTATGGAAGTTTTTTGTGTGACTACGGCAACACCAAACAAGCGGAAGAAAAATTTCTGCGCGCTGGCAGCCACCCGAGCAACCCTAATCCAGAAATTGCATACACCAATGCAGGCTTATGCGCATTACGCATACCAGATCTAGAACAAGCTGAAATTTATTTTAAAACCGCCTTGGATTTTAAAGAAAATAATTCTGTAGCGTTATTTCAGTTAGCGCAAATTAATCTATCTAAAGGACGCAGCATTGCTGCACTTGAACGTCTACATGCTTACTCACAGTTTGCCTCTCATACACCGCAAACACTAAAGCTAGGTATAGAAATTGGACGCTTAATGCAAGATAAAGAAGTGGAAGTGGGTTACTTCAATTTATTACAAAACGAATACCCGACTTCTGAGGAATATCAATGGGCTATTGCGACTATAAAGTGATAACTTTTTCTTCTAATCATTATCTATAGACGTCACTGCGTCTCGATAATTGCTCCTGCAATTTTCTACTTTTTACATTCTTGCATAGGAATGACGATTATTATCTAAGGTTGAGGTGTATTACTCTTGCGCTTTTGCTCTTAAGCGAATATTTAGTTCTTTAAGTTGTCGCTCACTCACTTCAGCAGGCGCATCTGTTAATGGGCACTGTGCAGTTTGTGTTTTAGGGAATGCCATCACATCACGGATTGACTCACTGCCGGTCATTAACATAATTAAACGATCAATACCGAACGCAATGCCGGCATGAGGTGGACATCCAAACTTTAATGCTTTTAATAAGAAGCCAAATTTGCTCTCAGCTTCTTGTTCAGAAATATTTAACACATCAAACACAGCTTTCTGCATATCTTGTTTATGAATACGTACAGAGCCACCACCCAATTCAGTACCATTAAGTACCATATCGTAAGCTTTAGAGAGACTTCCTCCCGGGTTATCTAATAATTGCTGCGCAGAATCAAAGTTAGGCGCAGTAAACGGATGATGTAAAGCATTCCAACGACTTTCTTTATCGTCATACTCAAACATTGGGAAATCAACTACCCATAAAGGCTTCCACTCACCTTCTAGTAATCCACGATCTATACCTAGCTTCACACGCAGCGCACCTAGAGCGTCATTAACCACACTTGCCTTATCCGCACCAAAGAATAACAAATCACCATTACTTGCATGTGTACGCTCTAAGATTTTAGCAACAACATCATCTGGCAAGAATTTAAGTATTGGGCTTTGTAAACCTTCTCTGCCTTGCTCAACATCATTACATTTAATGTACGCCAAACCTCTAGCACCGTAGTTACCTACAAATTTTGTATAGTCATCAATTTCTTTGCGTGAGAGTTCGCTACCATTGGGTAACCGCAACACAGCAATCCGCCCTTTTTCATCATTTGCTGGTCCACTGAAGACTTTAAATTCAACCTCTTTCATGAGATCAGTAATATCAACCAGTTCTAATGGAATGCGTAGGTCGGGCTTGTCAGATCCAAAACGTTGCATCGCTTCTGCATATGGCATGCGTGGAAAAGGATTTGGTAACTCGACATTCAAAGTTTCTTTAAACATATCGCGCATCATGTTTTCCATCATCACAATGACATCCTCTTCACCCAAGAAAGAAGTCTCGATATCCAGCTGAGTAAATTCGGGTTGGCGATCTGCACGTAAATCTTCATCGCGGAAACAGCGCACTATTTGATAGTAACGGTCCATGCCACTCATCATAAGCAGCTGTTTAAAAATTTGTGGCGACTGCGGCAATGCAAAGAACTCACCCGGATGAGTACGACTAGGCACTAAATAATCACGAGCACCTTCTGGGGTCGCTTTCGTCAACATAGGCGTCTCAATATCCAGGAATCCATTACTATCTAAATATTTACGCAATGCTTGAATTACCTTCACACGCATTTGAATGCGTTCTTGCATTACTGGGCGACGTAAGTCTACGTAGCGGTAGCGTAAACGAGACTCTTCATTAACGTCATCGTCATCGATTTGAAATGGTGGTGTTTCAGATTCATTCAGCACGTTAAGCTCAGTGGCCAATACTTCAATCTCTCCGGTGGTTAATTCAGGATTCACCGTGCCTTCAGGGCGCAAACGTACTTTGGCGGTCACCTGAAGCACATATTCATTACGAATTTGCTCAGCAAGTTGGAATATCTCTGCGCGATCTGGGTCGAAAACCACCTGAACTAGCCCCGTTCTGTCGCGTAAATCGATAAAAATGACACCTCCGTGATCACGGCGGCGATTCACCCACCCACATAGAGTGACTTCTTGATCAAGATTATCTTTAGTGACTTCCCCACAATATTGCGTGCGCATGCTTTAGCTTCCTGGCTGAAATATAGTTAAATTTATTATTTTCACAATTCGATACATAGAAAAAGCCTGAAAACACTGGCTTTCAACGAAAGGTGAGGATATTACGGAGTCGTCTTGCTCGAATCAACATCAGCCTTATCTGTATTGGCTGCGATTCCTAACGACATGACTAATTTAAGTGCGGTTTCAATATCCATATCTAACTCGCGCGCATCTTCGGCCGGCACTGCCATAACAAATCCGGACGTTGGATTGGGTGTCGTCGGCACAAATACCATAATCATTTCTTTATCCATTTTGGACTGAATTTCATTCGCTGCAGCACCCGTTTGAAAACATACCGTCCAAATCCCCTTACGTGGATATTCAATCAACAATACCTTTCGGAATGAATCGCTTCCCGTTGATAGCAGACTTGTCATAATCTGCTTAACTGAAGAATATACAGTCCTGACCAGAGGAATTCGCGACAACAACCCTTCCCAGACACGCAGCACGCTTCGACCAAGCAGGTTGGCACCAATCATCCCTGTTATGAGCAATATAACGATCGCTAAAATTAGACCAAAGCCAGGAATAGTAAATCCTAGGATTGTTTCAGGCCGCCACTCCACAGGTAGTAACAATAGTAGCCTGTCCATCAATTCCAGCAAGAACCTAATTACCAAAAAGGTAATACCCAACGGTACCCATACAAGCAAACCGGCGACTAGATAACGACGTAACATGTCTAATTACCTAGGAAAAAGTATCAATATTATGAGCTAGAATTAGAACTAGCATTGGATGCAGACTTAGAAGATTTGCTAGAAGACTTGTCAGAAGATTTAGCAGAAGAACTGCTAGAAGAGCTATCTGAATCACTTTTTGCGAGGTTTTTCTTATTATCAGATTTAAAATCAGTTTCGTACCATCCGCTCCCACTTAAACGAAAGCCTGCGGCAGATACTAATTTTTTCAACGCACTTTCATTGCAAGAAGGGCAAACTGTTAATGGATCTTCGCTGATTTTTTGCAAAGCTTCATGGCGATAACCACAATGCTGGCACTCATATTCATAAATCGGCATGCAACATTTTCCTTTAAAACAATGGTGACGGATTATATGGGGCCATTCTGTCATATAACAAGAAAGAATTACCACTCATATACAAACGAAAATTCCAACTCAATAAAGCCCTTAGGTGTTATCTCTATATTCGTGATTCACAAATGCCGATAAGTGGTATTTGCAAACTATGACAATTCGTTGCATTTTCAGAACTAATCAACAAAAACCTTACCAAATGCTCATCAATTAACAGTTTCAAGCGTGATATAATTTAACAATACAATGATGAGGAGAAACGCCATGAATCAATCTAAATATGCTCATCTATTCATCTACGTTGTCATATGCTGCTCAATGCTTATTACAAACGTCAACGCTGAAGACGCTAGTGTGCCAACACCGCCGTCTACGGAAGATATATCAAAAGCGCAGCCTGAATACTCAATCAAAACAGAAACCGTCTACGAATCCAGCTTCTTACCTGGTGTGCGTCTATGCGAAGAGAGTGAAGTGGACTACCGCGGCGAATTTCGCAAAGTGAACTGCCAAGACGAAACACTTATTAATGCGGTTTCAACACGCAAACAAGACCCTTATAACGCCCGACCACATATCATTGTGGACGACCGCATTGAACCCAACGGAAATATTTTTCGAATCAACTTCCGCAAGAAGGCATCTGTGGTGCCGAACACTTCAGACAACTAAGTTATTACTTAACGAACAAAGCCATTGTTTCCACATGCCCAGTGTGTGGAAACATGTTAAGTATATTCATTCTTTCCATGCGATAACCCAGACTATTCACCAACACGTCGGCGTCTCTTGCCAATGTGCCAGGATGGCAAGAAATGTAGAGAATTTTGCTTGGGTTAATTTTAGATATCAATTCAACCACTTCGCGCGCACCAGCGCGAGGCGGATCAATAATCACCGCATCCCACTTCTTGGCTAACCATTCACATTGTTCATTAACCGCGAACAAGTCTTCCTTTTTAAACTCAACATTATTTAGATTATTAATATGAGCATTATGACGCGCGCGATCAACCAAGTTATTGTCGCCTTCAATACCAAACACCTTCGCTACATGCTTTGCCACAGGCAAGCTAAAATTACCCAAACCACAAAATAAATCTAAAATGTTTTGACCTTCATCAAGCTGCAACCAATCAATGGCTTGCTGCACCATCTTTTGATTAACCTCGTTGTGCACTTGAATAAAATCTATCGGTAAAAATTCTATCTTGAGATCAAATGGTGGCAATGAATAAGATAAAGATGGTTCAAAGATTTCATTATTCAATGGCACTACTGTTGAAGGTCCCTTAGTTTGCAAATACACGCGCACGGAATGTTGTTGAGCAAATTCAGCTAATTTATCAATATCTTCATCTGACGGCTCGGCCAAGACTCTAAATATCAATGCAGTCGCATTTTCTGCCACACTACACTCCACTTGCGGCACTTTATCCTTAATTGAAAATTGCGAAATCATCTCTGACAGCGGCTTAATCAAACTGGCAATATTGGGATGCAGAACTTCGCAACTCCACATATCAGCAACATATGGCGCACTATATTCTCTAAAGCCGACTAACACGCGCCCTTTTTTAGCCACATATTTCACAGCCAATCGCGCACGACGTCGATACCCCCATGCTTTATCCATCACTGGAGAAAACACATTTTCAGGAGTCACTTTACCAATGCGGCTCAATGTATCCATCACAGACTTTTGTTTAAATTCAATTTGCGCTTGCTCAGAGATATGCTGAATAGAACAGCCCCCACAATTTGTGAAGTATTCACATTTGGCTGTTACTCTATGTGGAGAAGCATTTATTACATCGATTAATTTAGCTTCGTCATATTTTTTCTTTTTACGGCCACGCTCAAAAGTAACGCGCTCACCAGTAATAGTGAATGGTACAAATACTACTTTGCCGTCTTGATCTGCGACACCCTTCCCTTCTAGCGTTATATCTACAATATTTGCTTCGTTAATTCCCTTTACGTTTGTCATGATTTTTATAATGGTCTAGTATTTAGTTATAGCGAAATAATTTTAACTCGGTCACAAAAATTGCACTGATAGAATAAAATTTCGTTTAAGGTCGGAAGAATATTGCCATTTAACCGTTCTTATAGAACATGCAAGAATAACTCTGTAATGTTTAGTCTTATGAAAATTATAAGCACATTGCCACACTTAATTCAGAAATCATTTGCGCTAGGCTTTATTAGCATAGTGATTGTATTTGCTGGGTGCTCGTCAGCACCACAAAAACCAGTAGAAACCTCTAATGCTAACAATGAAACCAAAACACCAGCTAAAATCTATAAGCGTTCCACCCCGGTTAAATACTCCACAGGTCATCAAATAGTATCTATCGCTGAGTCATTAATTGGCTCACCCTACAAATATGGCGGAGCGTCTCCTAATGGCTTTGATTGCAGCGGACTGGTCTACTATACCCACCGGCAGTTAAACATTACAGTACCACGAACAACCAAACAGCAAGCACAGCATAGTGCTAACAAAAATTTAGCTTCCGCCAAACCAGGCGACATATTGTTCTTTAGAATTTACGGTAATAATGTTTCTCACGTCGGCATCTATGCTGGCAATGACCAATTCATCCACGCACCAAAATCTGGGAAATACGTTTCATACGCAAACATCAACGAACCTTATTGGCGTCAACGATTAATTAAAGTCGCCAGTTTGCATTAATCATCAAGTTTACACACTTCATTTGGCTGATTTTCTGAGCCAGATAATATAGTAAAGATTCGCACAAATTTAATAAGAACAACACACAACTCTGTGTTAATGTTACGCAAAATTCTTACATGATGACGAGACCTACAAGTGTATATCCACGAATATCAGTCTAAGCGTTTACTCCATACCTACGAAATTCCAGTTCCAAGAAGTGAAGTCTTTACCCAAGGAGACAGCATAGAAAAATTTGTTTCCAACTTTGGCGGAGAATCCTGGATTGTAAAAGCACAAGTTCATGCCGGTGGTCGTGGATTGGCAGGCGGAATTCTTTGGGCGCACAATAAAGAAGAGCTCAAACTACAAATTGACACGCTAATGGGTACCCGGCTAGTCACTAAGCAGACTGATGCTGCAGGCCTACCCATTAATACCCTATTAGTTGAAAAACCAGCGAATATTAAACGTGAAATCTACTTGAGCTTATTAGTGGATAGGGAAAGCAAGAAAATTACTGCAATCACTTCTGCTGAAGGTGGCATTAATATTGAAGAAGTTGCCGAAACCTCGCCTGAAAAAATTTCATCCGTTAATATTCATAAAACCTCTGGCATTCAAGGCTACCATTGCCGATTGCTTGCACAGAATTTGAATCTTAATAAAGATCAATTCAAGCAGTTCTCACATATTCTCAGACAGATGTACATGCTCTTCCTTGATAGTGATGCATCATTGATTGAAATCAATCCACTTATTGTAGCGGATGACGAATCACTACTAGCGCTTGATGCAAAAATGAATTTTGATGACAACGCATTATTTCGTCACAAAAAAATTGCATCGCTAAAAGACACTAGCCAAGAAAACCCCATTGAGTTACAAGCCAAGCAGCATGATCTTAACTACGTGAAGCTAGATGGCAGCATTGGTTGCATTGTCAATGGTGCTGGCCTCGCCATGGCGACGATGGATCTAATCAAACATAATGGCGGCGAACCAGCCAACTTCTTAGACGTAGGCGGAAACACAACAGCCCAACGAGTTACCCAAGCGTTTAATTTATTAATTGACGACGAAAGTGTTCGTTCTATTTTTGTGAATATCTTTGGTGGCATTGTGCAATGTGACGTGATCGCAAATGGTATTTTGCAAGCACTTGAAGAAACAGAACTCAAATTGCCTGTTGTCGTTCTTTTGCAAGGCACAAATGCAGAACAAGGCAAAGAAATCCTAAAAGACAAACACGATTTAATCACCGCTGTTAGCGAACTTACCGAAGGTGCAAAACTCGCCATCGAAAAAGCAGGGGCACAAGCATGAGTGTATTAATCGACGAATACACACAAATACTTTGCCAAGGCATTACCGGCAGTGTGGGCACATTTCACACTCAACAAGGCTTAGACTACGGCAGTAAAATTGTCGCTGGTGTCACTCCAGGCAAAGGTGGCAGCATGCATTTAGATTTACCGGTGTATAACACCGTCAATGAAGTCATGCAGAATCATGAGATCGATGCCACCGTTATTTATGTCCCTGCAGCATTTGCAGCCGATGCAATATTAGAAGCCGTTGAAGCTGAAATTCCACTAATTGTATGCATTACAGAAGGCATTCCCGTTCAGGACATGATTCCTGTTAGCGATATTCTAGAAACAAGTAGCTCGTTATTAATTGGCCCGAATTGCCCGGGCATAATCACACCAGACCAATGCAAAATTGGCATTATGCCCGGAACCATTCACAAAGCTGGCAATGTTGGCATTGTTTCCCGCTCTGGCACACTTACTTATGTGGCTGTAGACCAAACAAAAGAACATGGCCAATCAACTTGCATTGGCATTGGCGGCGATCCAATACATGGTTTGGATTTCATTGAATGCCTTACCATGTTTGAACATGACCCAGACACCGATGTGATTGTTATGGTGGGGGAAATTGGCGGCAGCGCAGAAGAAGAAGCGGCAGAATTTATTCAAACCGCTATTCATAAACCCATTGTTAGTTACATTGCCGGTGCAAGCGCGCCGCCAGGAAAACGCATGGGGCATGCTGGCGCAATAATTAGTGGTGGCAAAGGTACTGCAGAAGAAAAATACAAAGCATTAGAAAATGCAGGGGTTCATACGGTAAGAACATTAGCGGGAATTGGTGAAGCGGTTAATAGGATACTTACTTAACAGATAATTTAATTCGTGAGATTATCTAAATACCACTGATATGTGGCTGCAACACCATCTTCTAATGATGTATTAGCATGCCAACCTAACGAATGAATTTTTGATACGTCAACTAACTTTCTAGGTGTTCCATCAGGCTTGCTTGTGTCATATTCAATATTTCCCTGAAAACCAACAATTGATTTAACCATCTCGCCCAAGTCACTAATCGATACATCCTCACCAACACCGATATTCACAATATCGTTTCCACTATATTCATGCATTAGAAACACACATGCTTGTGCACAGTCATCGACATGACAAAATTCTCTCTTAGGTGAACCTGTTCCCCACATAGTTACACTAGGTGAGTCAGATATTTTTGCTACATGGAATTTTCTAATCAAAGCCGGTAAAACATGAGAATTCTGTAAATCAAAATTATCACCAGGACCATATAAGTTCGTGGGCATTGCAGAAATAAAATCACACCCATGTTGTATTCGATAAGCCTGGCACATTTTGATTCCAGCAATCTTTGCTACTGCATACCATTCATTAGTTGGCTCTAATGGGCCAGATAACAAATACTCTTCTTTTAATGGCTGAGAAGCTAACCTAGGATAAATACAGGTACTACCAAGAAATAGTAATTTTTTAGCTGCTGATTCATAGGCAGCGTTAATAACATTAGCCTCAATCATTAAATTTTTATAAATAAAATCTGCCGGGTAAGAATCGTTGGCTAATATACCTCCCACTTTTGCTGCAGCAAGAAAAACATAATCAGGTTTATTCTCTATAAAAAATTCATTAACAGCCTGCTGATTAGAAAGATCAAGCTCGCTACTAGCGCGTGTAAGAATATTTGAAAATCCCTCAGCAATTAAGTGACGAACAATTGCAGAACCCACCAATCCTCGGTGGCCCGCTACATATATCTTGGCATCTTTTTGCATTACTTACTCTTTATAGTCGAAAGTCTTGAAACCTTTTTCTTTTATTAAGGCATCACGCTTTGCAAGCTGCAAGTCTTCATCAACCATTTCTTTTACTAAACTATCAAAACTTGTTTTATGCACCCACCCTAGCTTCTCCTTAGCTTTGCTTGGGTCACCCAGCAAAGTTTCCACTTCAGTTGGGCGAAAATAACGAGGGTCCACCTGTATCACGACATTTCCATTTTGATCAGTGCCTTTTTCATTGACACCTGAGCCACTCCAGGTAATTTCAATACCAATTTTTTTAGAGGCAATTTCTACAAATTCCCGAACACTATGTTGCTCACCTGTCGCTATCACAAAATCTTCGGCCTCATCTTGCTGAAGCATTATCCATTGTGCTTCTACAAAATCTCGCGCATGACCCCAGTCTCGTTTAGCATCCATATTTCCCAGGTATAAACATTTCTCTAAACCTTCTTTAATACGGGCAAGTCCACGAGTAATTTTGCGCGTGACAAAAGTTTCGCCACGTAACGGTGATTCATGATTAAATAAAATACCATTACAGGCATAGATCCCATAAGCCTCTCGATAATTTACTGTCACCCAGTATGCATACAATTTTGCTACCGCATAAGGTGAACGAGGGTAAAACGGTGTTGTTTCTTTTTGAGGTATTTCTTGCACCTTGCCAAATAGCTCAGAAGTAGACGCCTGGTAGTAACGTGTTTTCTTTTCAAAACCTAAAATTCGAATAGCTTCGAGTATCCTAAGTGCACCAATGGCATCTGAATCTGCAGTATATTCAGGCTCTTCAAACGAAACAGCCACATGACTTTGTGCTGCTAAGTTATAAATCTCATCTGGCTGAATCTGTTGAATAATGCGAATCAAACTAGATGTATCTGTCATATCACCGTAGTGAAGTACAAACTTTTGATTATCTGTATGAGGGTCCTGATAGAGGTGGTCAATACGATCAGTATTGAACAATGATGTACGGCGTTTAATACCATGAACCTCATAGCCTTTCTTTAAAAGAAATTCCGCTAAGTAGGCGCCATCTTGGCCAGTAATACCGGTGATTAGAGCAATCTTATTTGACATGCTTATTATTTTCCATTTGATTCTTTGAACAACAATCTGAGGAATAATGGAGTTGAAATAAAATTTCTTTTCCACATTCTTTTAGGCTCTTTTATTAATCTATGCAACCACTCAATTCCAAGTGAACACATCCACGCTGGCGCTCGTGGCTTTGTCCCAGCATAAAAGTCAAAAACAGCACCAATAGAGCCTATGACTTTCACATTTAACTTTGATTTATTCTGCTCAACCCATTTTTCTTGCTTGGGTGCAGTCATCCCCACCCATAGAACATCTGGTTTTTCTTTATTAATACGTTCAATCATCTCATTATTTTCATCGATGGACCACTCGCCGAATGGTGGAGACAATACACCAGCCAATCTCACACCTGGATAATCCTTCCCAACTGCACTCGCAATTTTATTTAAAACAAGATCTGAGGAACCAAAGAAAAAAACACTTTTCTCAAGTCTTTCAAGTTCTTTCATGGTTATTGAAAACATATCAAAACCAGTAATTCTCTCCACTGGATGTTTCTTGACATAACGACCTGCCAACGCAACTCCTTTTCCATCTGCAACCAGTACATTAGTACTTTTTAATGCCTTTTTAAAAAGGGCATCATCAAGACTAACTACAAGTGAGTGAGGATTAGCACATGCCAAGGTTAGCGGCTCAATACCATTTTTTATGGCATCACTAATTTCTAATGATAACTGAGCTTTATCTTTACCAGATATTTCAATATCAAATATAGTCAGATTACTATTCATTTATTACGATAAAACAGAGTTATATATATCCAATGTCTGTTGAAAAACCGACTCTCTTGTATACATACGTTCAAATTCCTTTCTTGCATTTACCCTCAAGCTCTTAAGTAACTCCGCATTGCCAGAAAGATGGCTACACACATCAGCGAGATCGCCTGAATTACCTACTTCAAACGTCAAGCCAGTAACACCATCTTTTATAATCTCCGATTGACCACCTATATTCGACACTATAATGGGCGTTCCACAAGCAAATGCTTCTAATAAACTAATAGGAAATCCCTCATAACAATTTGAAGGTAGAATCATAAAGCTTGCATCTTGAATAGCTGGAATCACTTCATGCCTAGATAAATAACCCATAAATCTTACATTAATATTATTTTCATCCACATATTTTTTACATTTAGCTAATAATTCACCATCACCCACAATTCTCAACTCTATTCCATTAGTTTTTTTCCAAGCATTTAAGAGAGTATATACACCTTTTTCTTCGGTCACTCTGCCAACAAAAATTGCATAATTTTGCTTTATTTCTCTCATCTTCGGAGGATCTGGCAAGAAATTTGGCCGCGTAACAAATTGCTCAGATGAAAAACCCGCTTCTATAAATTTTTTCTCTGCAAACTTGGTCAGCGTTATATAACGATCTACGTTATTTGCATAAGATCCATTATAACGATTTCTTTTTAAACAAAGGACTTGTGAAGCAGTCGCAGAAAGAGAATTTCTATAACATTTATATTTTAACGCATTAAACATAGAGCCAGAAACGCAAAGCTCACAAGACTTACCTTCTCTCAAAAGCAAAGCATTAGCACAAAGCAATCTAAAATTATGCAATGTTTGAATGACAGGTATACCCATGTCCTTACAGGCAGCGTATCCGCTTGGTGTTATTTGAGGAAATGTATTATGAAAATGAACTATATCGGGTTTAAAAGATTGTATTTTTGATTTTATGTTTCTATAAGAGACCGACGACCAACTATTACTCAACCCAAGCTTTAATCTCTCCAATCCACTAAAACCTTCCAAGTCATCATTAAATTTTTCAAATGTGGCAATATTCAGACCACTATTAGATAGCATTTCCTTTTCATTTGAATACGCTATGTCTTCACCACTTGGTGCAGTTGTTCTGTAAAAATTATGGGCTAGAAGAATCCTCATTAACTTTCAAGACATTTCATTATTCCACCTGCAAAATTTTCTGCCATTGATTGAATAGAATACAATTCAGATGATCTCTCACATCCCTTCTCTAGAGTGGCTTGCTTTAGAGGGCTGCTTAAATAATCTTTAACAGCTTTGACATATGCATCAATATCATACTCAACCATCATTCCATTAAAACCATCATTCATATACTCAATTTCTGGACTATGAATCGGGATGTCTGTTGTAATAATTGGTGTTTTTGCAGAAAAACTATCAATAATTGCTAGGCCCACCAATCCGGGCATTAGCATAGCTTTTGACATCTTCAAGTAAGGCACTCTATCACTACCGAATAACGGGCCTACAAATTTTATACATGAATTATTCTCTGCAGCATTCTCAACTTTATCTTGGTCTGGACCTTCACCGATTATTAAAATAGTAAAATTTTCTATTTCATTCGCTAATCTTAAAGAAGCCTCAAGCAGAAAATCAATTTTTTTGTGAGAATAAATACCGCCACAATAAACACATATATTTTCTCCAACTATATTGTATTTATGTTTGATCTCTTTGACTTTAGTATCATATTCGACCTTTTCAACTTCAAAGATAGAAGTATCAATTGAATTATTAACGATCGTTATGTTTTTTTGATTATAACCTTTGTTTATCAACACTCTTCTAGTATGCTCAGTGTAACCAAACCACCAATCTGCTTTATTCAGAATAAAGTCTTTTATTTTACCGTTACCATCGCCCTGAAGATTCTCTCCATGCCCCCAAAGTGCAATTTTATCTGCAGGATTATTTAGCAATATTAGATATAAGTTAATAAAACTTGCCGCATGTTCTGCAATCAATAGATTTGACTTTATCTCTTTACCCAGCGCCATCCTATATATTGTCTTACCAAATAATTTGTAATATTGACACCCGACTTTCTTCGCCCATCTTTTATTTACATTTATAGTCTTTGGTACTTGTCCACTCTCTTCATTCGAATATAGGATCTGTAAAACTATATTTTTATCTCGTAACAACCCATCAAGTTCATCAAAGAATGGTATTCTGTAATGAGGTAATATTTTTTGCAGAATTACAACGCCTCTAAAATTAGTATTCATGACTTCTTAAAGGCCAACATCCTTCTATAGTGAATATAAGATAAAGCGGACACCCCATACACATAAACACCAAACTCAGTTGCATAATTTAATGTATTATCAGTTAGCATGGTTATTAGCATAGTCACTATGGATGCAATAGAAACCACGCTATATATTACGGCATCATTTACCCTAAAAATGAAACCTAATTTATATGAACGAACACAGACATAGATTAACTGAAATATTGCCGCCAAATAAATAATTAGTCCTGTCAAGCCAAGGTCTAAAAATAATCTATAAAAATCTGAGTGCAATGCATTCACATGGCCATATCTGCCTAACCACGCATCAACAGATCCGGAACCTGACCCTAAAACTATATCGCTATCTTTAAATTCTCTACTAGCACTTTCCCATAACTCCAGCCTACCAGAAGTATTCAGATTACTGATAAACTTATCAGGATCATTTATTATATCTAGATAGCTAGCCGTATTAGGATCATAAAACATTCTTTCTTTCATTTGATCAAGGTAGAAAAATGAAGATACTACGACAAACAATAACGCCGAACTCACAAGGACCTTAAATAAATTATTCTTACTAAGCAAAAAATAAACAATAATAGAACCGACAAAATAAGAAAGTATTCCAATTCTTACAAAAGCCAATATAACTGACATAGATATAACTATATAAACTACAAGACTAAGTTTGTCTTTATCCTGCAACCATTTCGATAAAGCCAGAAATCCAGGCACTAACAAGAAAAATGAAAAATTCGCCGGGCTCATATAAGGGACAGCCAATGTATGCAACCCAAGGACCCCATAAGTTTGCTTGACAGGCCCAAACAGACCTCCCGAAAATACATTCAATATAGCAATGGCTATACTTGATATAGCAGCAAGATAGATAATGATTTCAACAACTTTTATTTTCTTAAAATTATTCGCCAGCGATACAACTACCATCACATAAAAAATAAAAGGAAATACATATTTAACATATGACCTTAAAGACTCCATTCCAGCATTCGACCAAAATAATGATAGCATCGCAAAAAAACAGAACAACAAATATATATTATGCTTTAATATTACTAAAGTTGCTTTTTGCAGATTGATAATGACTATTAATAGAACAGCAAGAAAAACAGCGAAAAGAAATAATGCTTGGGAATTTAACCCACCAAATGTTTCTAAAAATATCGCTGGGCCAGTTAATAATGAAATGGGGATCCCTCCCACTAGCAGAATCAAATATATAAACCCAGGAGGAGAGTATAACGCTAGGAATAACATTAAAATTATTATTATAAAAACAATCAATACAGACATATTGGTCAATCAATAAATATAGTCTAGAATATCTTTAAAATTACAGGCATCCTTAACCGAACAATGATATAGAATTTTTTTAATTTGCTTTGAAGATAACCCCTCCAAATCTACAAATGAAATATTATCTTTATAGATACCATTATCTTTCACACTTTCAGCAATATTATTTTTTCCACTGTTAATAAAATTATTATTATAAACCTTATTATTCAAAGGCACTCCAGGATCACTATTTATTATTGAAGAGATTCCCGGATAACTATCGACCCATACATCACTTTGAAATGGGACCGTGTTTAATTTTTTAAACATTACATTACCCTTTTCAATTGAATTAGAAGCCCAATTCAATGCCCGATCATCTGCATGAATTGGTATATGAGTTTCAACAAACAGATTGTCTATGACAGAATTATCCCTACCACCACCTATCAAGACACCGCGGTAAACATTATAAAATATATTCTCCACAATAGTTGTGCCACTTAACATGTCATCCAGGTAAACAGCATTGACATCATCTAAACCTTTAGACTTAGAGATGTTGAAAAATAAATTACGCTTTATAAGATTGCCTCTATATGACCAATCTCTGCCTGCATAGATTGCACCTGCATCACCAGTATCGAGACATACATCATGGATAATATTATTTTCAATCTTATGTTCATTACCTTCGAAATAAATCCCCATATGCGGCGCATTTCTAATTAAATTTTCTTCAACAGTGACACCTACACCATATAATTTTATTCCAGCCTGTTTAGTAGCAATGTGCCTGCCATAATGTTCAATTATATTTCCTTTAACCAAATGTTTAGAAGATTCAAGAGATTGCCTATCTCCCGCATTAATGACTATTGGACTAGCGCCAATATATGAAATAATATTATTCAATAAATTATGTTTAATGCCACCATCAATATGAATTGCACTTACACCCGACCCTATAAACTCGCAATCTTTAATAGTATTATTGACACCGCCCTCAACTTTAATACCTATGCCACGCCCACCAATAAATGTGATATTTTCAACTAAGACATTTTCTACATTAGATAATTTTATTAAAGGTGACTTGAGCAAAGTTAAAATTGCATCATAATTTTTATTATCACCTTTAAATATAAACTTTAATAATTTTCTTTTACGTTCTATATAAAACTCACCTGCAACATCAAGTTCACTTCTAATGTTTGAAAAGTAGAACCTCCTATTTTCATGTAACCCATAATAGTGAGGTGAATCTAGCGTAATTGCATGTTTGTTAAAATTAATTGACTTAATTTTGAGTGGCTCATCGAACCAATCCCATTTAAAGTAACCTCTTACCCATATATCTGATTCACCGGCCCAATTTCTTATACGCTTACTATTAAATTTAAATACAGGCAAATTAGGAGATATTCTTGCCTCGCGCGGTATAGATCCTATTGATATAACATCTCCAGTTCTTAAATATCCATGATTTGGCCATCTAGCTAATTGATATGGTCGCTTATTAATTATTAACTCTTCAAAAGAATAATCGCCACGCCCCCAATAAAGCTTTTCATCTAGTTTATTTAAATACCCCAAGTCATATGTATAATTATTTGCATAAGTATTATTTACGTTAGATTCATTAATACCAAATGCTACCCCACCAATAAATCTTACATTATCACCATCACCAATAAGATTTATCTCTTTAACTTTTTCCGGAAACCCACTTGCAGATATGCTTAATGTTTGATCAAAGTAATAATCCCCATTATCGAAAGAAAATTTTACTTTTGTATCACGATTTAATTTAGCCTTCTTAACAGAATGAATTGCTTCTACAATATTTTCATATTTTGAAATAAAGCAACTTTCCAAATTCTCTTTACATTCAGAATTCTCATAAATAACTGCAACATCAGCATGCACGATATTGGGAATTAGTAACGTAATAATTAAATTATATAAAATAATTCTTGCTTTCATACATATATTTCATTATTTAATTTTTTAAACCAAGCTTTATGATTCAGACGATAGACCAATAACCAGCTTACCTGTGTAACTATCAAGCCAATGCAAGCACCTATTACTCCTAAATTATTTATCAGAAAATATATTGCGCAAAGAGATACGACTAGTGAAAGAAACCTTGCATAAAATGGAATTCGTGGATTGTCTGAGGAAATATAAAATATTCTGTAGAAATTATTAGTGCATGCTAATAGATAAGCTATCGAGAACAATGGTATTAGATATGCGTGATTTGAGTAAGCATCTCCATACAAAAGCAATAGAATTTCTTTTCCAAAAATACTAACAAATACTAACAACCCAGATATAATTATTAGCGTGGATAGACTATATAACTTCAGTTGTGAAAACCATTTCGAAACTCCAGAATCGTTTAAAGTTTGTCTCACAGCAGACATAGCATAAAACCCAACTCCAGCAATAAATACATTTGTCACATTTAACAAATTCTGAACTACTCCAAAAACTGCGACTTCTTCTGCAGCTCTAAAATACCCCAGCGCAATAACATAGATTTGTATTGAAAAACTGTAAGCCAATGCCTCTAACAGCAGCCATTTACCCATGTCCCAGCTCTTGATAGTTATACTTAAACATGACTCTTTAACCTTATATTCCAGGGAAAAATAGAATTTATTTAAGTCGATAAATAAATAAGCTACAGCCAAGATCCAACTAATAGTTGAAACCACAAAAGCTAAATTCAATGAAGCATTTGAATAATGCATAACAACAACAACGATGAATACTCTTATAATATTTGTTGTCAAATCTATATAAAATAACCTTTTAATATCAAACAATGCTATATAGACACTTCGAGTAAATTGGTTTGCTAAAACAAATACAACAAAGAACAAGTAACTTAATATTAATGTTGAGTCGAAATTGTAAAAATAAGTTAACAATAAAGTCACGAAAGAAAGAAATACTGTTAAAATTAAATGCATAGCAAGCTGACAAGAAATATAACTTTTACAGCGTTGTTTTTTATAAGCAACGCCTTTGACTCTTATTGGCTCCGCTATCAAAGCATTATGTATACCAAGCATGACCACACTTATGGTAAACAGTAGCGTATACAAACCCAAGTCATCCACCTCGAGATAGCGGGCTAGGATTACAAATGTTAAAAAATTAGACAGAGTTACAACTATCTGATCTAGTAAAGCATAACCGGGCTGCTTCAACCCCTCCAAAAATAACTTAGATAGCAACATAAAAATTCATCATATTATATAATTACTTTTAATTTTGCTTATTGCATTAATACTACTACTATCATGTCATCAATATACTACAACCCCAATTGCTCTAAATGTCGTCAAACCAAATCTATATTCGATGAAAAGAATATCGATTTAGATATTATTGAATATTTAAGCAATACACCCACTAAAGAAGAGCTTACCCACATCACTAACCTAGGGATACCATCTAAAGACTTAATTCGCACTGGTGAAGACGAATGGTCGCAAACCGGGCTGGATATTGAAACAGCCTCAGATGACGATTTGATTAATGCGATCATTCAATACCCCATTTTACTCCAACGCCCAATTGTGATTGCGAATGGTAAAGCCGTGATTGCTCGCCCGCCTGAGAGAGTATTGGAGATTCTGTAATGGGCCCAATTCTTGTTCTTTACTACAGTCGCCATGGTGCTACACGTGATATGGCATATAAAATTGCGCGTGGTGTTGAACAAGTACCTGTTGAAGTGAAGATACGTACGGTGCCTGCTGTTTCAGCCAATTGCGAGGCCACTGAGTCAGATATTCCGGAATCGGGTGATGTGTACGCTGAACTGTCTGATTTGGAAGAATGTTCAGGATTAATCATGGGTAGCCCTACGCGATTTGGCAATATGGCAGCGCCTTTGAAGTATTTCTTAGATGGCACCAGTGGGTTGTGGTTAAAAGGTGCGTTGGAAAATAAACCTGCGGCTGTGTTTACGTCTACTAGTAGCATGCATGGTGGGCAGGAAAGCACTTTGCTTTCTATGATGTTACCGTTACTTCACCACGGCATGGTGATGGCAGGTTTGCCTTATAGTGAACCTGATTTAGCGAAAACTTCTACGGGTGGCACGCCTTATGGCGCTAGTCATGTGTCTGGGCATTCTGGTGATTTACCCGTGAGCGATGAGGAGTCTCGGCTTTGTATTGCATTAGGTAAACGGGTTGCTGGCTTGGCTTTGAAACTTGCTGACCAATAAGAACCTCTTTATGTATTACAAACTCACGCTCCTTAGTTATTTCGTTTTATTGTTTGGCCAAGTGCTTTGGATTGGCTGGCTTAACCCTGTGACGATTATTCCTAAGAGTGTTACTTTGTTATTTATTGTCGCCCCTTTGTTGCTTCCTTTGCGTGGTTTGCTGAATGAAAACTTTAAAACGTTTAAGTGGGTGACTTTATTTATATGGGCGTATTTTACAATTGGTATTTGGAACTGCGCCAATGAGTCTCAGTGGCCTCTGGGTGCTTTACAAGTATCCATGAGTTTATTAATTTTTGTTGGCACGGTGATGTATTGCCGCACACACGATACTCGGCCTAAGAAGGAAGCGTAGCTAGCGTTTTCTTTAAGAAAGGAATAGTCACTTTGCGTTGTTCTTCTAGTGACGCTTTGTCTAACACGTCTACCATTTTCACCATGCTTGATACATCACGCTTGTAACGTGTCAGTAAGTAATTTTTAACTTCATCACTCAGGTCCAATCCACGCACTTTTACATGAAAATTCAAAGCATCGTTTAATTGTGGTTCTTCTAACGGTGTTAATTTGTATACCGGCCCCCACACTGCACGTGAATTTAGATCAGCCAATTCAAACAATGTTTCTGTTGGTTCTGACAGTGAAGAAATAACAATAATGGTTTTCTGCGAACGATGATGGTTGATAAAATTAAATAACGCTTTTTCCCATTGCGGGTTTTTTGCTATTACTTGAACATCATCAATACACACTAAATCCAAGTCTTGTAGTTCTCCTATACTTGCAGGGTCTTGGGTTAATAAATCTTTCATTGGAATATACATAGCACGCTTATGTGACTCCGAAGCAATTCGACACATGGCTTGTAATAGATGTGTTTTCCCAGTGCCTTCAACGCCCCATAGAAAAATTTGCGGCTCCTCTAGTACGCCTGATGCCACATTCTTTAGCACACTCACTAATGTCGCATCTGAACCCGGGTAATAGGTTTCAAAAGTATTGGCTTGCGCAAGCTGTAGGTTAAGCGCCTGTTGAGGATTACTTGAATTCATTTAGCTAGTTTGGCTTAGCTTGGGGGAGGGTGCAATGGAATTGAGTTCACACACTAAGATTAAAGATAATTCTAAGTCACCCCAGCAAACAACTTGTTTATTCCTACATATGCTTCTGAGCATACTTAGATGCTCGGCGCGACCATTCCATGGCATAACTCATACCACTACCAACGGTCGTACAGGCAACAATGGTCATGAGCACGTTTAAAATTTGCACATGCAATGGACCAACTTGCGCATAAATCAAACTTGCCGCCAAAATGATTTGTGCAAAAGTATTTATCTTACTGATTGTCAACGGCTCTATTTTTAATTGCCGGGTAGACAGATGATAATAGAATGCGCTTGTTAGCAGAATAACATCACGCGCAACGATAATAGCTGCTAACCACCAAGGCACCCAGCCTAACGCTGCAAATGCGATGAATGTGCTGAGTAACATTAATTTATCTGCTAATGGATCTAAATATGCGCCTAAGGCTGTTTTCCAACCATAACAACGAGCAAGAAATCCATCGAGTGCATCAGACACTCCCATAAGCAAGACTAGTATAAGGGAACGTTCAAATTGATGATGGAAAAGCATCCAAATCAAACAAGGAACACAAAGAATCCGAGCACTAGTTATTGCATTAGGTATGTATTTAGCCTTTAACATTACTAGACAATCTCCTGACTTCCCGCATTTCATCAACAGCACTATGCGGTGTTATAGTATTTACTTGTATAAAGATATCATAATCGTGCAAGATATTTCAGTAATACCCTTGTATTTCAAGTGGTTAGATGTAATTCTTTTAATTTCAACACCTTAAAACATTCAAAATTATCCATGGGACTCACATATAAAGACGCAGGCGTCGATATTGATGCCGGCAACGAACTTGTTAACAGAATCAAAGGCGCTGTCAAAAGCACTCACCGCGAAGGAGTGATGTCCGATATTGGTGGATTTGGCGGGCTATTCGAATTAGCCTCGCACAAATATAAAAACCCTATTCTGGTCTCAGGCACTGATGGTGTGGGCACCAAATTGAAATTAGCCCATCAATTAAACAAGCACGACACCATTGGTATCGATTTAGTTGCTATGTGTGTCAACGATGTGATTGTGCAAGGCGCAGAACCTTTATTTTTCCTTGATTACTTCGCTACCGGAAAACTTGAAGTAGAGGATAGCGCTGCTGTAGTGACTGGTATTGCCGAAGGCTGCAAGCAAGCAGGTGCTGCATTGATTGGTGGAGAAACTGCTGAGATGCCAGGCATGTATGGCAATGGCGAATATGACCTTGCTGGTTTTTGTGTTGGCGTAGCAGATAAAGACAAACTAATCACTGGTGACAACATTAATTCTGGTGACGTCATTATTGGCATGCATTCTAGCGGCGTACATTCAAATGGCTTTTCTCTGGTGAATAAATTGTTAGAACAGAAAAATTTTTCGCTAAGTAATTCATTTGAGGCTAGCACCTTAGGTGAAACATTATTAACACCTACAAAAATTTATGTGAAAGCGCTATTAGAAATAATCGCTGACAACTCTATACATGGACTATGCCATGTAACAGGTG
Source organism: Gammaproteobacteria bacterium (assembly GCA_033344735.1). Classification (NCBI taxonomy): domain Bacteria; kingdom Pseudomonadati; phylum Pseudomonadota; class Gammaproteobacteria; species Gammaproteobacteria bacterium. Next base: position 151,850 of record JAWPMW010000001.1, on the reverse strand, counting down.
GTGGCATCACTGAAAACCTGCCGCGTGTTTTACCAGATAATGTATACGCAGAAGTTAATTTACAAAGCTGGAAACGTTTACCTATTTTTGATTGGATTCAGGAGCAAGGTAATGTTGCGGATGAAGAAATGTTACGCGTATTTAACTGTGGCATTGGCATGTTAGTCGTGGCTAAACAAAATGATGCAGACAGCATAATAAATGCTTGTTCTAATCATAATATTAATGCTGATGTGATTGGTGAAGTTAAAACAAGCGAAGGTGCTTCCCATGTCATTTACACATGAGCCATTCCGCTAACAAGATAGGTGTGCTTGTCTCTGGCGGCGGCACAAACCTGCAATCTATTATTGATAAAATTCACTTCGGTGATTGCGCTGCTGAGATTGAGTGTGTCGTCAGTAATGTTGCTGATGCTTATGCGTTGAAACGTGCAGATAATGCAAACATCCCACATCATGTTATTTCTCATAAGAAATTCGCTGGTCGCGCTGAGTTTGAACAAGCATTAATTAAAACATTGGATAGCTATGATATAGATATCATTGTCCTCGCAGGTTTTATGCGTGTGCTTGAATCTACCTTTATATCTCATTACCTTGGGCGAATACTCAATATTCACCCATCTTTATTACCCAAATATAGCGGTTTAAATACCCACCAACGAGTATTAAATAACGGCGATTCGTCACATGGTTGTAGTGTGCACTTTGCTACTACGGAACTTGATGGCGGCCCAGTGATCTTACAAGCAAGCGTTCCAGTTTTGGACAATGATGACGTAGAAATACTGGCAAAACGCGTATTACAACAAGAACATATAATTTACCCTAAATGTGTACAGTGGTTATGCGAAAACAGAATTTATTATCAGGATGGTTGCGCGTATTTCGACAAGCAACTATTAACCTCACCTTTGCAGCTCGAGCACGTACAATAGGTTCAATAGAGTTAATCTAATAGAAATAGCCAGCATGAAAAATACTTTTATCACATTCTTATTGTTATTAGCGACTAGCGTTTCTGCGCAAGACTTCAGCCTAGCACTGGCTACTCCCAATATGCCACCTGCATTCACTGCCGAGTATGCGGTTAAAGTTAGCGGAATGAACGTGGGAACACTGGATGTAAATTTGTCTCAAACTGACCCAGAAAATTGGACTTATCATTCCAGCTCAAGCGCATTGGGTTTAGCTGCAATGTTTGTCGGTAGCAATGCAATAACTGATACTTCCAAACTAACATTACTGGATGGCACGATTCGTCCAATGTTTTATGAGCGCATTCGAAAAACCAAAAGCGTTGATAAAAGTGAACGAGTATTTTATCAATGGCATAAACAATTAGCTCAATCTGAATATAAAGATCGTAAACAGGAAATAAATTTAACCGATCTGACCACTGACAAATTCACATTACAATTGCTGATAATGGCAAATATAAAAAATATTCCTGAAAAAATAACCTTGCCAGTTATCTCTAAAGCCAAACTAAAAGAGTATCAAATTGTTAACCTAGGTGAAGTCAAACTCAATACCATTTATGGTGAACGCGATACAATTTTAATTGAACGCATAAAAGATGATTCTTCTTATAGAATCTGGGCAGACCCTGCTTCACATGGTTTACCGCTGCAAATAGAGAGAATTAAAGAAGGTAAAACAGAATATATTGTGAAAATTCAAGATAGTTCGCTACATGAAGCTAGCGAAAAGATTACAATGCAGTCTACGAACCTCCAGCAACCGTCATATTATCAACCAAGATAGAACCACACTGAATATTGCCACGTCTATCTGTGTCATTACCGATTGCGGCGATATTCATAAACATATCCTCTAAGTTTCCTGCTACGGTAATTTCTTCTACCGGATATTGAATTTCACCATTTTCCACCCAAAAACCTGATGCGCCTCGTGAATAATCGCCAGTGACTGTGTTGACACCATGGCCAATTAACTCAGTCACTAATAAGCCTGTGCCCATATCATTGAGTAGATCTTGTTGTGACTTATTACTATGGGTCATCTGTATATTGTGTACACCACCCGCATTTGCTGTAGTTTGCATGCCCAATTTACGTGCGGAGTAACTACTTAATACATAACCCTGGAGTACTCCATCTTCAACAACATTTCTTGATTGTGTGCGTACGCCTTCATTGTCAAATGGCACACTTCCCAAACCACCAATCATGTGAGGATCTTCAGTGATTGTCAGCCAAGATGGCAATATTTTTTTGTTAATTGAGTCCACTAAAAATGATGCTTGACGATAAAGCGCACCACCACTAATAGCAGAGACCAAATGGCCAACTAATGATCGTGCTAATGATGGCTCAAACAGGATAGGCACAGAACACGTTTTCATGCCTCTCGCACCTAAGCGGCGAACCGTTCTTTCTCGCGCCATGGCGCCTACTGATTCAACATCTTCAAGATTATTTGCATTCCTATCTACTGCATACCAGTAATCGCGCTGCATTCCTTTGTCGTCGCCTGCAATCACAGAACAACTAATACTATGACGTGTACCTCGATATTCACCAGTAAACCCATGTGAGTTTGCGTAACAAAGATGTGTGTTAATACTGCTAACACTGGCACCTTCAGAATTCACTACACGTTTATCATCACGAGCAACTTGTTCACAAAGAATTGCTTGTTCTAATGCACTATCGGGCTCAATATCCCACGGATGATCTAAGTCTAGCTGCGGATAATCTGTAGCCATTAACTCTGCATCAGCAAGACCTGCACAATCATCTTCTGCAGTAAACTTTGCAATTTCCAACGCAGAATCAATAGCACGATTAATGGCTTCCGAACTAACAATATTTGTACTTGCTGCCCCTTTTGCTTTACCTCGATATACAGTCACGCCCATTGAACGTTGGTTATGATGCTCTACAGTTTCAACTTCACCCAAACGCGCGGTAACTGAATATCCCTTATCATTACTTGCTGCAACTTCGACTTGATCAGCTCCATTTCCACGCGCATATTCCACGGCATGTGAAAGTAACGATTTCAACGAATCGTCATTAATTGTTATATCTAAAGATGAGCTCATAATTAATTTATTATTTGATGTACTAGAAACAATCCAGGTATTAACTAAGCTTGAGTGCCACCAACAGTAATACCATCAATACGCATAGTAGGTTGCCCTACACCAACAGGAACACTTTGACCCTCTTTACCACAAGTGCCTACTCCAGTGTCGAGCTTAAGATCATTACCTATCATTCCTACACGGGTTAACACGTCAGGGCCATCGCCAATTAATGTGGCACCTTTAACGGGATATGTAATTTTCCCATTTTCAACCATGTATGCTTCTGATGCGGAAAATACGAATTTGCCAGAAGTGATATCTACTTGGCCACCACCGAAATTAACCGCATAAAACCCTTTATCTACCGATGCTAAAATTTCTTCAGGATCACGCTCGCCTGCTAACATATATGTGTTTGTCATTCTTGGCATAGTTTGATGCGCATAAGATTCACGACGCCCATTACCAGTTGATGCTGTTTTTGAAAGCTGACCATTTAGTCTGTCTTGCATGTAGCCTTTTAAGATACCGTCTTCAATTAATGTCGTGCATTGCGTTGGCGTACCCTCATCATCAATATTGAGTGAACCTCTACGATTAGGCAATGTGCCATCATCAACCACAGTGACACCTGGGCTTGCTACTCGCTCACCTATACGATTACTAAATGCTGAAGTACCTTTACGATTGAAATCACCTTCTAGACCATGGCCAATAGCTTCATGCAACAATACTCCTGGCCAACCTGGTCCTAACACCACTGTCATGTTGCCCGCCGGTGCGTCTTTGGCATCGAGATTAACTAATGCTTGACGCACTGCTTCGCGTGAAAATTCATTAGCGGCATCAGACGCAATAAATTCTTTATAGTCATAACGACCGCCACCACCCATAGATCCCTGCTCACGACGACCATTTTGTTCAGCAATAACGCTGACATTAAATCTAACTAAAGGACGCACATCGGCAGCTAGTGTGCCATCACTACGCGCAATTAATATCACTTCATGCGTTCCCACTAAACTCACCATTACTTGTTTTACACGTGAGTCAGCTTCACGAGCAGTAGTGTCTGCTGCACGTAACAAATCCATTTTTTCGTTTTCACTTAATACTGACAATGGATTGTCTGGTGTATAGAGCGTGTGCCCGGTTTGCACGCGCCATGACTGCAATTCATTTGTCCCTGTTGATTTAGCAATACTACGCGCGGCATGCGAAGACTCTAATAATGCAGCCATTGCTATATCATCAGAGTATGCAAATCCTGTTTTATCACCTGACATAGCACGAACACCGACACCATGCTCGAGATTAAAACTCGCATCTTTAACAATGCCATCATCTAATGACCATGACTCACGAGTTGTGGACTGAAAATACAAGTCAGCAGCATCTATAGAGCCACCTAGTGCTGCACTCAATGCCTTATTAACATCCTCATCAGTTAAGCCAGTCGGCACAAGCAGATGATTACGTGCGATATCTAAATTATCCATAGCGTCTCAATTACTTTAGCATTCTATGCTGTAAACATGGGAAAGTACGTCGTGTATTCTTCATACGCTCAAGGTCTATTTCTGCAATAACAACGCCAGCACCTTGAGATAATCTATTTAATACATTTCCCCATGGATCAACAACCATACTGTCACCATACGTACTGCGACCACTTAAATGATAACCACCCTGGTCTGCTGCAATAACATAACAAAGATTTTCAATTGCACGCGCGCGCACTAGTATTTCCCAATGAGACTTACCAGTAGTTGCCGTAAAAGCAGAAGGAATAGCTATAATCTCTGCGCCCATATCCACTAGTTGACGAAATAACTCTGGGAAACGCAGGTCATAACAAATAGCTAAACCTAATTTACCAAAGGGTGTATCAAGAACCACTAGTTCTGTTCCATTCGCAATAGTTTCAGACTCTTTATAACTCTCCTCGCCATCTATTTCGACATCAAACAAATGAATTTTGTCATAGCGCGCAACGGCCTTGCCTTCTGAGTTATAAACAATACATGCCGCAATAATTTTATTTGGGTCATCGTATTGAAGTGGCACTGTACCACCAACAATCCATACGCCGTGTTTTTTTGCCTGATCACTTAAAAAGTTTTGGATAGGGCCATCATTATATGCTTCTCGAATATCGACCTTATCCGACTCTTCTATCCCCATAATGGGGAAGTTCTCTGGCAATACTATCAGTTCAGCACCCTGTTCTTTAGCTAACTGGATTAACCGGCTCGCTTCCATGAGATTGGCATCTCGCTGAGGAGCAGAAGCCATTTGAATGGCCGCAACTTTACTCATAATCATTTTCCCGATGTTAAGATTTATATAATTAGAAGTATGCTTGAATGGCTAAACCTAGGCTAGCCTATACAAAACGAAATTTAAGTAATCCTGTACTAAAGGTATAAATATGTATTTGAGGTGATTAATTTTTCGCCTTGCTATGGACCAGATTTGGGACCAACAGTTTCAGGCGCATTATTTTTTCGCTTATTTACTTTCTCGATGACAGGACTTTGCCATGTTCCGGTCATTTTATATTCGATATTAGAGACTTTATTCAGACCTACAGCACTACCCACTCGATCAACAATCATACCTGCTGCTGCACCCACCGGCCCACCAACAATTGCACCAGCCGCAGTAAGCGTTCCTGTCACAGCAGGCGTCACAGTAATATTTTGGTTATAGGTTTGTTCAATTAAATTAGTTTCACCATTAATTTTAATATCTGCAGACGATGCTTTGATTGAAATTTTATCAGTTTGCAAATTGCCTCCTTTTGATAAATTCAACACGCCTTTAATTGAATCAAAGGTAAAACCCTTGTTAGTCACGTCTTTAAAATCTAGTGATAAACGACGGCTAATTGCACCCAGGTTAAGTAACGCAAGCAAACGGCCAGCATTACCAGGATTAACTTCAGTGACTGAGCCATCTTTCATTTTAAAATCAGCAACACCACTCAGCTTATCCAATTCAAATTGATGAGGTGCAGCATCCCAATCAAGATTCATGGTGGCACTTAGTTCCCCTTTTCGTAAACTGCTTTTAAACCCAAGATCAATCAGACTATCTTCAACATCTATACTTTCTAATTGCAAATCAAATGACGTAGTCGCATTTTGATCTGCTAACAGCCATGAACCATTGCCTGACAAAGTCATATCTTGTGCAGCTAATTTAATTTTGTCAAAGACCAAGCCATTCTCTACTGACGAAGTATTTACAATAACATCAATAAACTTCAGATCATTAAAATTAAGTTGCTGACTAGAAAATGAAAATGGCCTAGTGTTTCGTGGATCTATATCGACCGATGATTTTTTATCTTCTGTTTGCCCCTTATTAATAGTCAGCGTCTTCATATCGATAGAGACTGGAAGGCTTTTATCTTCAGGCAGGAGCACACTACCCTTACCCAAGCTGGAATCTAAATTGAGTACATATGAACTATTATCACGACTACCCGCAATACTAATATTTTCAGCAGGCCATTTTGGGAACTGCAAAGAATCAAATTTTACATCAATGCTAGGCATGACTGCCTTGTCACTTGAAGCAACAGATTTCATGTATTGTTTATAGACTTCAAGCCATGAAACAGGATCCAGAGTTTTCCATGAACCTGCAATCATTAAACCTTCATTATCAATATCCGATTTACGGGGTTCGCCTAACTCAACCAGATTAAGCTCGAATGGCTCTTTAGGTTGGATAGAAAAATATAACGACAGCAAATCATCCAATTGCCATGACATTAAACCTTGTTTTTGGTCGAATTTAAGTATCGCAGGCAACGACCCGTGCGCTAACTTATTTAATGGTGACGGAAGTGTAGACTTAACCCCATTGAGCTGACTATTAATTATTAGCTTTAATTTATCCGGATTATTTTTCTTAAAAAATGAAGGCAGGTACACTTCACCATTAACCGGCGCTATACCACTAAAGAAAGTACTGAAACGCTTATAACGCTGCTCCAAATATGCACCCAAATCAAATGGACCACTAAAGATTAAGTTTGAAGCACCCTCACCGGCTGGATCTATAGATAGCAAAACAGGTTGCCGAAAGAGAGTTGCAGAAATTCCTTCACCAGTTGCTCCAGCTTGTGTGAACTGCACTTCTCCAGCAAGATCATTAAGCTCAATACCGACACTTTTTAAATCAAGCGTATTACCAAGGAAGTGAATATTTCCCGAAACTTTTATCGGTAGTATTAACTTCTTAGATAATGACCTAGAAAAATCAATTTCTAAACGCGAATCACCAGCAAGCGATATATGCTCAAGCACGGAGTTACTTTCACTGACCAAGTTAGACTCGCCTAAAAACGTTAGTAAATCCTGGCCCGGCCCATCAATTGTTCCCTTTAAATCCAGTGTTGCGCGCAAAAAAGAGTCTATTTCTATATCGACTTTTTTTATTTTAGAATCGAGTGTTTTTGCTTGTCGCGAACGAATATTAATATGATCCTTATCAATTGACACATTCGCTCTTACATCATGTAGCTTCGGCCACCCTTTTTTATATTCTAAAATCCCATTTTCAACTTCTACATCAACTTGAAAAACACCAGTTTGTTTATGAAAAGGAAACGCTCGCATGTTGCCACGCATAATAATAGTGGCATTACGAACATCACCCTCATGGATCGCTTCAGTAAACCATTTCTTTGTTCGACGTGTTTTTTGTAGCAGTGGGAAATAGTCACCTACCGCATTTGCTTTGGCTGAATCGACATAAAATTGCGCATCTGTGTAAACGTCTTTATCTATTATTTTGGTGTTAATACGCGCGCTCATACTTAGGTCGTCATTATATATTTTCAATCTATCTGCGCGCACTTCATGCACATTCCCATGATGGGTCCACTCTAGTTGACCATCAGCTGCAAATTTCAAATCATATCCTGGATAAGTTGTCGGAAGTCCAAGCTGGATATTATTAGAATTTAAATCCGCCACTCCTCCCGCATCACCACCCACCACATAAGCGCTTACCCCGCTCACAGATCGATTACCTTGTGCAAACCAGATATCAATATCATTAAATTGACCAGAATATTGAAACGTGGACTGATGATTATCTTTTAAGTCGAAGCGCATAAATAAATCTTCGACGCTTGCATTTAGTCGATATTGTTGAAGTTGATCTTCAAAACGAACTATATGAGGCGAATATGAATACAGAGTATTACAAATAGCACCTAAATTCATATTCCCAATATGCGCCAATATTGTTTTAGCGTTTAATGAGTGTCGCTGCAGCTCAAATTGAACTTGTGTTACTGGCCAATTACCTTTGGAGGTAACTATATTTATATCATCTGCTAAAAATTGCCAATTTCTATCTTCATTATTCCAGTCAAACTGAACAGACAATTGCTGTATATATTCATCACTTAGGCATAATTCACTTTTACTTGCTGAGTTAACAACAATATCATCTGCACTAATTGAGCCTCGTAAACCCGTTAGTGTTTTATTAGCGACTTGACCCCATAATTCAGAATCAATTATGACTGGAACTTTTCCCCCGCTGTTGCCAACAAATCTTTTTGCAATTTCCGCCATACGAAATTGATCAGTTTTAATATAGAAATCAATTTTGGCATCCGCAATGTTCTTAATATCACCTTCTATACTTACATTTGCACGAATTGATTTACCGAGCGTTTCAGGAAGATTTCCAGACAAAAATACATCGTAACCTTTAGATTTAGGATCGACGGCAATATCAATATCATTAAACAAGTAATCAGTTTCTGTCAGCTCATCTAACCAGTGAATATCAGAATCGAGCAAGCGCAAATGAACATCGCTGTAATTGCCACTCCCTGCTGATTGATTCATTTTGCTTTTGGACAACAAAAATACTTGATTCACATGAAAGTCACCAGATTCATCTCTCCTCAAAGACAAGTCTAGGCCTTCTAAGCTAACTTCTTTTATCCTTAGCGATCGTGATAATAGTGATTTATATACATTAATACTTAATCTTGCTTTTTTTAAAGCCCAATTATACTCATCATTATTACGATCAGTAATTACTACATTTTGCGCAACGATTTGTGAAAATAATTTTTGCCTACTAATATCCAACGATTCAATAGAAACATCTGCATTTAAAATCTCCCCAAGGCGTAGCTCAATCTTACTTTCAACAATATCACTTAAGTTTGGATAGCCACGTATAATTGTAATAAAAATTGCAAAAACAACGAGAATTACAGTGCAGGTATAAAGCACTGCATGGGATACCAGACTAATAATGCTAGAAAAATTCAATTTCACTAAGACTTCTATAGTAGTACAACATCAAATTGTTCTTGAGTGTACAAAGTTTCCACCTGGAGTTTTATAGTCTTTTTTGTATACTCTTCAAGCTCAGCAAGAATGTCAGACTCTTCATCAACCAACAAATCTACGACTTGTTGAGATGCTAACACTAATAATTCACTGGCTTCGTACTGACGCGCAACTCGCATAATTTCTCGAAACATTTGATAACATACAGTTTGAGCACTTTTCACTGATCCCGCACCAGAACAAGTTGAGCATGGTTCACATAAAATATGTTCAAGACTTTCGTGAGTGCGTTTGCGTGTCATCTCAACCAACCCCAGGGGAGAGACTTCGCATATTTGTGTTTTAGCACGATCTTTTTCTAAGACTTTCTCAAGTGCACGCAATACTTGACGTTTATGCTCCTCTTCCACCATATCAATAAAATCGATTATAATAATTCCACCTAAGTTGCGTAACTTTAACTGCCGCGCAATCGCTTGCGCAGCTTCTAGATTAGTCTTAAAAATTGTTTCTTCTAAATTTCTATTCCCAATAAAACCACCGGTATTTACGTCAACAGTGGTCATTGATTCAGTTTGATCAAATACTAGATGCCCACCTGATTTAAGCATGACCTTTCTTTGCAATGCTTTCTCTAATTCATCTTCAATGCCATGCAAATCAAAAATTGGACGCGCACCTTTATAACGCTGAACTCGGTCAACCAATTCAGGCACTAATTTTTCAGCGAAAGTTTTTACATTAAATACTGTTTCTCGAGAATCGATGGTAATATTTTCAACATCATCAGTATTCAAATCCCTTAAGGTACGTACAGCCAAAGGTAAATCAGAATACACTTCTGCTATTGAGTTTACTTTGCCAATTTTCTCGACAATAGAACTCCATAAACGCAATAAAAATTCTAAATCTCTTCTTAACTCTTCCTTTGAAACAGACTCTGCTGCAGTTCGCAAGATACAACCAAATTTTTTACCACTAGCATCAAGCAATTCTTGCATTAACTCTGATAGACGTTCACGCTCTTCTTCGTCTTCTAAACGCGCAGACAACCGAACATCAGTAGAGTAAGGCAATAACACCAAATAACGTGACGGCACAGTAATATTAGTTGTTAATCGCGCACCTTTTGTGCCTATCTGATCTTTAACAACCTGCACCAATACCTGCTGACCTTCATGGAGCAAATTTGCAATCGCTTCATGAGGGACATCTTCACCTTCTACAGGTGCAGATTGGGAACTGTGTGGCAGTGTGTTTACATCAGAAGCGTGTATGAAAGCTGCTTTCTCTAGACCAATATCAATAAATGCAGCATCCATTCCTGGCATAACACGACTAACGCAGCCCTTAAAAATACCACCAACTAATCCACGCCTGGCAACACGTTCAATTTGTACTTCTTGTAGTACACCATTTTCAACCACTGCTACACGTGTTTCTCTAGGCGTCACATTGACTAGAATTTCTTCGCTCACTAGCTTCCCTTAAAGTATGGAGATATCCGTCTCTCTCAATAATTGTGTCAATTCGTACAGCGGCAGGCCAACAACGCCAGAATAGCTGCCTGTTATTTTATCAACAAACACAGCGCCTTTACCTTGGATAGCATAGCTACCCGCTTTATCTTTAGGTTCACCTGTTAGCCAATAGTTCTTAGCTTCTTTTTCATTGATATCTCGGAATGATACCGCGCTAGAACTCAGGGCTTTACCTGTAAAATCTAATTGAGACACTACCACAGCTGTATGCACCATGTGTATTCGGCCAGATAAACTTGCCAGCATCTCAAGACAGTGGGTTTCATTTTCAGGCTTACCAAGAATAGTATTACCAATAGCAACACTGGTATCTGCTGCAATAATAATATCTTCAGGATGGAATTGTTGACGCGCGACTAATGCCTTTGACATCGCCATCCGTTGGACATAGTCCATCACCGATTCATTATCTTGAACAGACTCATCAATGTCGCTGGGCGCCACATCAAAATCCAGTCCAATTTGTTGCAATAACTCAGCGCGTCGCGGCGATGCTGACGCCAATACTATTGACATAATGGTTCCTAATTCAATTGGGTAATTATCGCATGAATTGTTGATCTAATGACGTGAATCCAGCATTTCAATATTGTATATAATTCAACCTTTTGCTGGGACATCGCAATCTCGAGGATGACAACTAGTGACTTTATATTCGATGGTAAGGATGATTATTAAGAATTGACCAGCCACGATATAGCTGTTCAGTCAAAAACAATCGTGCCATTTCATGTGGTAACGTGAGGCGGGATAAAGCCATTAAAAAATCGGCTTGCTTTCGATGTTCCGCATTAACACCGTCAGCGCCTGCAATTATAAATGCAACATCTTGACCATTATGTTGCCAGTTATTTATTTGCTGAGAAAAATTTTCTGAAGTGTATTGTTTTCCGCGTTCATCAAGTAACACTAACATTGCATGTTTAGGAATTTTTCCTAGTATAAGTTGCCACTCTTGTTCTCTAGCTGTTTCAATATGAGTATTTTTGGTACGTTTTATCGGCGTTAACCTTGTCTGTGTATACCCAAACGATGCTGGCATTCGTTTCAAATAAGATTGGCATGCATCTTCGGCCCATTGGCTTGGTTTTTCACTGACGTACAGTAACGAAAAATGCATAAAAATTTACACTGTCTGAGTCTTTTCAGCCGGAATTTCTAATTGCCATAATTTTTCTAGATTATAAAAATCGCGTGCATCCGGCAACATGACGTGAACGATAATGTCATATAAATCTATTAACACCCATGAACGATCTTTCTCTACACCAACAACGGTAGCACCTGCTTTTTTAGCTTTTTCTACCACATTATTTGCCAGCGCCTGCACATGACGATCTGAAGTACCACTAGCAATCACCATCATATCAATGATGTCGATCTTACCGTGCATATCAACACTGACTAAGTCATTGCCTTTTACGTCTTCTAATGCCTCTAAGACTAATTTATGTAATTTCTTTAATTCCACATGTTCTCCTATAAAAGTAAATAAAATCAGTTAACACTTTCTTGGTATAAATTATTCCGCTTAATATAATTCCACACTCCACCCGGTAACATAAATCTTGGCTGCTCACCAGCGTGCACTGTTTCACGAATTTTTGTGGAGGAAATATCAAGCAGCTCAACATTAGAAATATAAATATAGCCATATCGTTTTTCACTCAGCTTACTTACATCATCACACATATACGGCTGCAACCATGCATTTGTTTTTACATTTTGCGACACTTCATAGCCTGGACGACGCATTACTAAGACATGACACAACTGCATAATTTTTTCTGCTTGATGCCAACGTGGAAAATCTATTAACGCATCCTCACCCATTATCCAAAACAATGTTGAATTACTCGCTACTTCGCTCGCTATTTCACGCAAGGTCTCATATGTGAAAGAAGGTGTTTCACGCTTCAACTCTCGCGCATCTGCTTCAAACAACTCACTGCTGCCAGCAATAATAGAAACCATATTCCACCGGTGTTGGGCAGAAGCAAATGTTTCATCTTTGAAAGGTGAGATCTTACAGGGAATTAATCGAATTGAATCGAACTGAAATTTTTCTGCTAGCTCGAGACTCGGCTTGATATGACCAAAGTGCACAGGATCAAATGAACCACCTAATATGCCTATTTTCATGCCACTCGTGGCTTTAGCATCACTCACGTATATTCCCGTCTCCGTAGACTATGAATTTTTGAGTGGTAAGACCTTCCAAGCCGACTGGACCACGTGCATGTAATTTGTCTGTGCTAATACCTATCTCTGCACCTAGGCCATACTCAAAGCCATCTGCAAATCGCGATGATGCATTCACCATTACTGAACTTGAGTCAACTTCACGTAAAAATTTCTGTGCTGTGGTGTGGTTTTCGGTGACAATAACATCTGTATGATGAGAACCATAGGTTTCTATATGGTCGATAGCTTCTTCACTACTCTCAACTACCTTGATGGCAAGTATTGGTGCCAAATATTCTTCACTCCAATCTTGCTCTGTTGCATTATTAATACCAGACAAGATCATTTTAGTTTGCTGACATCCACGTAGTTCAACTTGATAACTAGCATATTCTTCTTGCAACCTTGGCAATATGCTTTCTGCAACATCTTTATGCACTAATAATGTTTCCATGGCATTACAAACACCGTAGCGATGTGTTTTTGCATTCACAGAGATTGCAACTGCTTTGTCAATATCTAATTGCTGATCTAAGTACACATGGCAGTTTCCATCTAAATGTTTAATCACAGGGATGGTTGATTCTGCTGACACACGCTCAATCAACCCTTTACCACCGCGCGGTATTATCACACTGACATAGCGATCCATACGCAGCAATTCATTAACTGCAACACGGTCAGTCATTTCAACGACTTGCACTGCTGACTCTGGTAACCCCGCTTTTGATAAAGATTGTTGGATGCATTCACCGATTGCGCGATTAGAATGTATCGCTTCGGAACCTCCACGTAATATCACTGCGTTACCAGATTTCAAACACAAGCCAGCAGCATCAGCTGTCACATTTGGCCGTGATTCATAAATAATACCAATCACTCCTAGCGGAACACGCATTTTTCCCACTTGAATCCCTGAAGGACGCGAAGCTAAATCAGACACTTCACCGACAGGATCTTGTAAGCTAGCAATTTGCTTTAAACCATCTGCCATTGATTGAATTCTAGTTGGAGTTAATTCCAAACGATCTAACAATGCAGCTTCCAAACCACGCTCTTTACCCGCCTGCAAATCTAACTGATTTACTTGTATTAATTTTTCTTGTTGCGCTAGCAAAATGTCAGCCAAGTAGCTCAGCGCATCATTCTTGCTTGCAGTTGATGCTGCAGACATTTGGCGCGCAGCCTGGCTCGCCCTCTGCCCCAAACCAAGCATGTACTGTTTTACTGAAAGCTCTTGTTGTGTCACTGCCATTTGTTTTACCTATTCAACGCGCAAGTTTTAAAGCAACATCTGTAAATGATTGCCAGACATCCCCGCTTGCACGGCCCTTTATCATTTGATCTACCTGCCCGCATTTCATTAGCAAGGTATAAAGTTGTTCGCGATTAAATTTATTTGCGTGTACGCCTAATTGATTACGTTTATTGTAGTAAAATGCATTCTGCACACCTTTTGACTTACCCCGTTTCTGTGTCGAGGTGTAAATTACTGCACGCACTAATTCCGCCAAGCCCCATAAGACCAGATTAGGTGCAAAAGATTCACGTTGCAGTTGACCCAGAATTTTAATGACCTTATTTCTTTGCCCACTCAAAATAGTATCAACCAAATCAAATACGTTGTATTTAGTTTGACTAGATACCCAAGCTTGATCAGCATCATTATTATCAATAGCAAGCAAGGCCATTTTTTCTATTTCTTGCGCCGCTGCCAGCATATTCCCCTCTACCCGCGAAGCAATATATTCAGCTGTCTGACGATCATCAGATAATGCTTCCGATTTTAAACGTGTTTGAACCCAGCGTACCAGATCAGTACCTGTTAATGGCCAAATACGCATAAACACACCTACCTGCGAAATCGCTTGTACCCACTTAGATTTTAGAGTGGCCTTTTCTATCTTACCGCTTTGAATAATTAACAGTACATCGTCAGGGAGTTGTTCACAATATTGCTGTAATGCTTTACCACCAGGTATACCCGGCTTTCCTGTTGGTAATCTCAACTCTAGAATTTTCTTATCACCAAACAAAGACATATTACTGCTTTGCTCAGTCACTTGTGACCAATCAAAACTACGCTCCACATATAACACCTGGCGTTCTATATAACCTTTCTCACGCGCTTTAGCGCGGATTTTAGTAAGCGACTCTTCGACTTGCAAAGGCTCATCTCCAGACACCAAGTAAACAGGTGCTAGAGCCATGTCTAAATGATCGTTCAGCTGTTGTACGTTTAGGTCCAAAATGTCTTCCGAGTTAAGATTAATAAGTTGTGGCTCAATTTCGTATATTATATACGTGTTTTAACGCTTATTAATCAACATATTAGGTCTATGCATAAAGAAAAAGTGGTAGAAAAGATAGGATTTATCGGACTCGGCATCATGGGTAAAGCCATGGTCGAAAATCTGGCCAAAGCTGGTCATAAAGTCAATGTTTATGCGCGCCGCCAGGCCAGCGTGAAAGCCTTAGAGACAGATAATCTCGAATCTTTCGCAACTCCCGCTGAATTAGCTAAGGCTTCCAGCGTGGTCATTTCATGCGTTTCAGACACTCCAGATGTGGAACAAGTCCTAGTAGGGGCTGAGGGTGTGATTCATGGTGTTAAAGCCGGGTCTCTGGTGATCGATATGAGTACTATCTCACCGGAGTCGACGCAGGAAATGGCAGATAAATTTTCTCAAGCAGGTGTCAGCATGTTAGATGCTCCCGTATCCGGGGGAGAAGTGGGCGCTATAGCTGCGTCGTTATCTATTATGGTGGGTGGAGAAGAAAAAGATTTTCAACGCGCTACTCCCATTTTTGAATGTTTAGGAAAAAACATTATCCACGTGGGCGCATCTGGTGCCGGACAGGTTGCCAAGGCTTGCAATAATTTAGTTGCTGCACAAACGGTAGTGGCAGTGGCTGAAGCTTACTTATTAGCACGCAATTGTAATGTAGATCCGGCAAAAGTAAGAGACGCCCTGTTAGGTGGATTTGCTTATAGCCGTGTTTTGGAATTGCATGGTCAACGCATTCTTGATGAAAATTATATTCCTGGCTTCAAAACAAAATTGCATGCTAAAGATTTACAAATAGCACTAAAAAGTGCTGATAAAAACTCAATTAAAATGCCCGGCACTGAGTTATCCGATCATTACTTGCAAGCATTATTAGAACAAGGAGATGGCGAACTAGATTCTTCGGCAATAGCTAAAGTTATTCTTGAAAACGGCTAGAAATGCTTACCCGTTTTATATTTAACAGAAAATTGCCACTGCCATATTTTGCAAAATCCTATCATTCTCATTTACCTAGTCATGAAGTAATTGAAACGGAATTACTATACTTTCTCTTCAATTTCTAGCGAAATTGCTTGCAAGCGATATAATATCAATCGTGCTGCATCTGCGCGCATTTCTTGGTATATAGCGTTCTCTTCATTGCTTTTACCAAGCACATCATTGATATCAAACAAAAAGTCTCTAGTCAGACGTACTTCTTGATTTTGAACTAATCTTTTACCTTCAGAATCTTTAACGTCTATACCCACGCGTAAAATTAATTCGTACTCGCGAACTTTCCCATCCTCATCGACTGAAAGTATTTCTTTCTCTGTGATTTCATAAAGCACTTCAACTAGAGCAGAAGCTTCTTCTGCACTGACCAATCGATATTTATTTATTTCGAATTGTTTCTCTAGCAATTCTGCCATTTCATGACCACGACCCTGATAACTGACATGAGTGCTTTCAAACACAGGATCTAAATCAGCCTTACCAGCCAGACGATAACCACAGCCAGATGCTAGAGATAATGCAATAACAATAATTAGTAACTTGAACTTATTCACTCATTTCTCCTAGACAACAATATTTACCAGACGACCTTTGACTACTATGATCTTTTTAACTGGCTGTTGTTTAATATGATTCTGTATTTTCTCACTATTCAATGCTGTTGTCTTAATTAGTTCATCATCAGCATCTGCTGAGACATTAACTTTATCACGCAACTTGCCGTTTATTTGAACCATTAATTCAAGCGTATCACGTACTAAAGCTTGCTCATCATGTTGCGGCCAAGGCTGGCTTTCAATTTCATTTGAATGGCCTAGCGATCCCCATAAATCTGAGCATATATGTGGAACAATCGGTGACAGCATTAACACAATCGCTTCGATACCTTCTCGAATTACAGCACAATCATTTTCGTCTTGCTGTTTCAATGCAGACAAATCGTTTAGTAATTCCATATTCGCCGCAATTGCAGTATTGAATGTATAACGACGTCCGACATCATCACTTACTTTTTTAATAGTGCTATGAATTTTATTACGCAACTCTTTTTGAGTAGTATTTAACTCAGCCAGCTTAATAGTCGTTGACGTAGATACATCCACTTGTAAATGCTGATATACAAAACGCCATAACTTTTTAAGGAATCGCGCAGAACCATCAACTCCTGTATCAATCCATTCCAAAGAATTGTCTGGTGGCGATGCAAACATAGTAAACAAGCGAACTGTGTCCGCACCAAATTTTTCAATTAGTTGCTCTGGATCAACCGTATTGCCTTTTGACTTAGACATTTTAGTGCCATCTTTTAACACCATACCTTGGGTAAGCAAATTGGTAAAAGGCTCATCAGAACTGATTAAACCCTCGTCACGCATTAGCTTATGAAAAAAACGTGCATACAACAAATGTAATACTGCATGCTCAATACCACCAACATATTGATCCACTGGCAGCCAGTAGTTAGCTCGCTCATCTAACATTTTGTCTTCATTATCAACACTGCAATAACGTGCGTAGTACCAACTTGACTCAAAGAATGTATCAAAGGTATCTGTTTCACGTTTTGCTGGCTTACCGCATTTCGGACAAGCAACATCAACAAATTCTGACATTGTTCCTAATGGTGACCCTGCACCCGTTACCTCTACATTTTCAGGCAACCTAACTGGCAAATCTGATTCTGGTACAGCGACTGCACCACAATCATTACAGTAAATCATCGGGATAGGACAACCCCAATAACGTTGTCGTGAAATACCCCAATCACGTAGGCGAAAATTAACAGATCGCTCACCACGTTTATCTGCTTCAATTTTTTTAGATATGGCAATGAATGCTTGCTCTGATGTTAATCCATCCCATTCACCAGATTGTTTAAGTATTCCTTTATCTGTAAATGCTTGTTTGCTGACATCACCCTGCTGTGATGACACTTTAGGAAAGATGACCTGTCTAATTGGCAAATCATACTTACATGCAAATTCCCAATCTCTCTGATCATGGGCTGGCACACTCATCACCGCTCCGGTACCGTATTCAATTAATACAAAGTTGGCTA
This sequence comes from Gammaproteobacteria bacterium, assembly GCA_033344735.1. Classification (NCBI taxonomy): domain Bacteria; kingdom Pseudomonadati; phylum Pseudomonadota; class Gammaproteobacteria; species Gammaproteobacteria bacterium. The sequence continues at coordinate 133,387 of JAWPMW010000001.1, read as the reverse complement.
TCCATATTGGAAGCTTTTCACCTGTAATCGGATGTAACGCGAATAAGCCAGTCGCCACACCTTCTTTTTCTGCACTATTTATTTCTGCTTCAGCAACTTTGCGTTGCTTGCACTTTTCTATAAAATTCGCTGCAGCTGTATTATTCTTTGCTGCAATGTCTGCTAATTCATGTTCTGGTGCAATGGCAACATAGCTAACACCCATCAATGTATCAGGACGTGTTGTATACACTTGCATTGAAGGTAAGCCACCTTCTACATCAAACGAAAACTGCAACCCTTCCGAACGCCCAATCCAGTTTTGCTGCATCACTTGCACTTGTTCCGGCCAGCCTTCTAACTGCTTTACGCATTCTAATAACTCATCAGCATATTGGGTAATTTTCAAGAACCATTGCGATATTTCTCGCCGCTCAACTAATTCGCCAGAACGCCAACCACGGCCATCAATAACTTGCTCGTTTGCCAGTACTGTTTGGTCAACAGGGTCCCAATTGACGATGGATTTCTTCTTATATACCAGGCCCTTTTCAAACAGACGCGTGAATAACCACTGTTCCCACTTGTAATATTCAGGTGTACACGTTGCCAGCTCTCTATTCCAATCGTAGGCAAAGCCCAAGCGTTGCAATTGGCCGCGCATGTAATCAATATTTTCATAAGTCCACTTAGCTGGTGGCACTTTATTTTTTAGTGCGGCATTCTCAGCCGGCAAACCAAATGCATCCCACCCCATCGGCTGCATTACATTCTTGCCTTGCATACGCTGGTAACGGCTAATGACATCACCAATGGTGTAATTGCGAACATGCCCCATATGCAGTCGCCCACTCGGATATGGGAACATTGAAAGACAGTAGAATTTCTCTCGGCTTTCATCCTCAACCGCTTTAAAAGTGTCAGATTGTTGCCATCGCGACTGTACCTCAGCCTCTATTTCGTGAGGTTGATAATCTTCATTCATAAATTTGATTAATTATTAGACTTTTCTTTTAGGGTTTTCTTGGGCTGTTGCGGCCTAATAGTAGCAAAATTCTGCGTGTTAAATGAAGTTTGAATGACAATCAATTGCTATCAAGCTGATCAATGAGAGATATAAAATTGTTCTTTTTGTAGTATCAGAGCCAGAAGAGTAATGTAATCCCTGTAGTAGATAATTGTTGTTAAGCGCCGTAGGCACAAAAGTTTAATAACAATGATAAATATGATCGGTGCGCTTTAAGATGAACCGTCTAGAGTAGAAATTTTTTTCTAGGCAACTCTGAAACCACAATAGCACGAACTATTTATCAGATTACTACATCCAGTCATGAGCCTACACAGAAAGCCCGCCATCAGTCATGCGGGCTTTCTTTTGCTACTCCTATTATTTATCTGAACGACCGTATCGATCATCAAAACGTTCAATATCATCTTCACCTAAATAAGTACCCGATTGAACTTCGATCAATTCCAAAGGAATTTTTCCGGGGTTTTCTAGACGATGGATAGCACCTATCGGTATATAAGTAGATTGATTTTCTGATAACAGAAATTCTTTATCGTCGCAGGTTACGACGGCAGTTCCATTCACAACTATCCAATGCTCTGCACGATGGTGGTGTTTTTGCAAAGATAGTTGCTCGCCTGGCTTAACAGTGATTCTTTTTACTTGAAAACGTTCTGCATTATCGATTGACTCATAGTCACCCCAAGGCCGATAAACTTTACGATGTATTTCTGATTCATCTCTATTTGCTTGTCTAAGTGCATTTGCAATTTGCTTGACGTTTTGCGATTGATTTCGCGGCGCTACCATCACAGCATCAGACGTTTCAACAATAACAGCATCATGCATGCCAACAGCAGTCACTAAACGACTAGAACTATGCACATAACAACCTTGGCAATCTTCTAACAGAACATCACCAGTTAATGCATTGTTGTTTTCATCCTGCTGTGAAGATTCCCAGAGCGCATGCCAAGAACCGACATCATTCCAGTCACTCGCCAAAGGAACAACCGCAGCATTATTAGTATTTTCCATTACCGCATAATCGATTGACTCACTTTTACAAGCGGCAAAAGCATCTTTATCAATTCGGATAAAATCTAAATCTTTTTCATGTGCGCCGTATGCTGAATTCACGCAGGCAGCCATTTCGGGCTCATGTGTTGCAAGCTCAGTTACTAATGTAGATGCTTTAAACATAAACATGCCACTATTCCAAGAATAATCTCCAGAATCTAAATATTCTTGCGCCTTTGCTAACTCAGGTTTCTCAACAAATTTTTCAACCTGATTGGCTTTGCCGTTTACTAAGGGTGAACCCGCTTTAATATAACCGTAGCCTGTTTCTGGCCGCGTTGGCTTTATGCCGAATGTGACCAGCTGATCTTGCTCACTTAGGCTCTTGGCCAATTCAATCGCTTGGCTAAATTTTTCTTGCTCATCTAGGATGTGGTCTGCAGGTAGTACTAAAATAATCGCATCATCTCTGCGTTGCTGGGCGCATAAGGCAGCTAATGCAATCGCCGGAGCAGTATTTCGCCCCACTGGTTCTAGTACAATATCGGCATTTTCAACGCCTTCCTGACGTAGTTGCTCAGCAGCCATGAACCTGTGTTCGTCATTACAAACAATAATAGGATCTTGAATTCCATTACCTAATGCTTGAACTCTCGCAACGGTGTCTTGAAACAAACTGCGATTATTTCTTAGAGGAATAAATTGCTTCGGATATAATTTTCGTGACACAGGCCACAATCGTGTGCCTGATCCACCTGACAATATGACCGGTATAATATGAGCAAATTTAGGCATAATTTAATTCTAGATACTTTGTATTTAACTGAATTTATTTCTCACCTGAGTTGGCACGGCGAGATCGGACAAATACTAGCAAGATTAGCGCAGATAAAATGCTGATTATTGCCCAATTTCCCCAGATAATGAACGGTGTGCTTCCGCGCATCGGCCAAACTTCCCCAGTAATGACTTGATCAACAAACTGTCCTGATTCCGCCATAACTTGTCCATTAGAGTCTATGACTGCAGATACTCCAGTATTCGCAGCTCGTAACATATAACGGCCTGTCTCCAAGGCTCGCGTTCTAGCAATTTGTAAATGCTGATGAGGTGCCAGTGAATTTCCAAACCAAGCATCATTGGTTACATTCATTAGCATCTGAGCTTCAGGTAATGCTCGGTTTATTTCTTCGCCAAATGCCGCTTCATAACAAATAGATACACCTACTGGAATACCCTTTAAAGTTAGTACTGATGAACCTTGACCCGGACTCAAATCAGACATTGGTATCACTACAATGCTGCGAAAAAATTCAAATATCCAGCGTAAAGGAAGGTATTCGCCAAACGGCACTAAATGATGTTTATTATAGATTTGTAGCTCACCACCGAGAGTAACCAAAGAATTAAATATTCGTTCTGTCCCTGGCTCGTATGTAAATACTCCTGATAATAACTCAGTGTTATTGTCTTTTAGTTGGCGCTCAAAGCTAGGAATAAAATCTTTATTTGCCACTCGAAGAAAGGTTGGAATCGCTGTTTCCGGCCAAAGTACAATATCACTATCCAAATGTTTGCTGGTTAGGTCGATATAGGCTTGATACACCTCATGACGTCGAGATTTATCCCACTTCATATCAAATGGAATATTGGCTTGTACTGCCGATACTTTCACGGGACGTTCGCCTACCTTTGACGTCCACTCAATACCAGTAGCGTAAAAACACATCATCAGCAATACACTCAAACCAATCGCCGGCCACATTAATTGTTGCTTACTTGCGTTAATGAACACTATTGTACTTGCTGCCAGAAACGCAATTAACGCACTACCCGCAAATGTACCAAATATTGGGATAATACCCGCCAGAGGAGAATCGACAAGGCTATGCCCTACTAACAACCAAGGAAACCCTGTCAGTACCCAACTGCGTAACCACTCGAACATAACCCACAATGCAGCAAACGTCAGCACACTCATCCATAAACTTATTGATGCACTTAACCTGGTATGTACTTTCAAAACCAACGCAGGAAAAATACTTAGTACCAATGTATACACAATAGTGATTACTATAGCTGCAATAAATGGCGCTTCGCCAAAGTCGTATAAGCTGTTAAAAATCCAAGAGATTCCAGAGCCAAACATACCTATCCCGAATAAGTAACCCGTTTTAAATGCCTGGCTATGATTCTGTTGATGCAATAAATACAACAAGGACAATGAGATAATTGAAACCCACCATAGATGGAATGGCGAGAAAGCCAATACGCTAATGGCACCTGCAAATAATAATAAAATAGCGCGACTCATTTAATTACAACAAAGGTTATTAAATGCTAAACAAATAGAATTTATAAACGTGTGACTTTAAGCAAGTGCAACCGCCGACTATCAGCACTGATGACCTCAAATTTAAATTCATCGATTGACACATCTTCACTTCTTTTAGGCACATGCCCAAAATTACTTGTCACTAAACCACCAATGGTATCGAATTCATCATCTTTAAATGAACAATCAAAAAATTCATTAAAGTCTTCTATTGGCGTTAATGCTTTAACTAAGGCGTACTTATCATCTTCTGAATAAGTAATGTATTGATCTTCTTCTAGATCATGTTCATCCGTAATATCACCGACGATTTGTTCTAACACATCTTCAATGGTTACCAATCCGGAGACGCCACCATACTCATCTACAATAATGGCCATATGGTTTCGGGTATTACGAAACTCATTCAACAATATATTTAATCTTTTGCTTTCAGGAACAATAAACGCCGAACGCAAAATATCTTTGATATTAAATTCTTCGGTATTTTTGTCTGACAAGAATCTGAGCAAATCCTTTGCTAATAACACACCTACCACTTCATCACGACTGTCCCCAATTACCGGAAAACGTGAGTGTGCTGATTCAATAATTGTAGGTAACATTTCTTGCACCGAATGTTCTTCTTCAACGACAACCATATGTGAACGTGGGATCATAATGTCACGCACTTGCAACTCAGATACCTGAAAAACACCCTCGATCATTGCCAAGGCACTAGTATCGAATAAATTACGCTCATGCGCTTCGCGTAAAATTGCGACTAATTCTTCACGGTCTTTTGGCTCGCTGGAAAAAACTTGTCCGAGGCGGTCTAACCAATTTTTTTCTGATGCGGGGTCAGGCATAGTGCCCATAGATTCTTGCTAGGTAATTTAAAGAAATAATTAAGGCATCATTGATCAAACGTAAGGATTTTCAAATCCAAGTTTATTCATGATTTTGGTTTCCAAACTTTCCATTTGTTCTGCTTCTACATGATCAATATGATCGTAACCTTGTAGATGAAGAATACCATGTACAGTCATATGCGCCCAGTGGCTATGAAGCGATTTTCCTTGATCAGTGGCTTCTTTGATGACAACTGGTGCACACACAATTATGTCGCCAAGAAAAGGGATATCAACGCCTCCTGGCAAATCAGCCGGAAAAGACAGCACATTTGTGACACCAGTCTTTTTACGATACTGCTCATTCAGCTTGCCCATTTCAGCCTCATCAACTATGCGCATTGCCACATCTTTATGTTCATCTGAATCCGCTTCAATCGCACTTGCCCATACTTGGAACATCTCTACACTGGGAATTTCATCAGCGGATGCAGCAATCTGCACTTCGATGTTAATCATTTCCCGTCAGGTTTATCCTGCTCGTCATCACGATCATAAGCATCAATAATATGTTGGACTAAAGGATGTCGAACCACATCTCTAGAATTAAAATAATTAAATTTGATTCGTTTCACATCTTTCAATACATGCATGACATGGCGTAAACCTGACTGCCCTCGGTTTGGTAGATCAATCTGAGTCACATCGCCGGTGACTACCGCCTTAGAACCAAAACCAATTCTAGTCAGAAACATTTTCATTTGATCTTTTGTAGTATTTTGAGCCTCATCTAAAATCACAAAAGAATCATTTAGAGTACGACCACGCATATACGCCAACGGGGCCACCTCAATGATAGTGCGTTCTATAAGCTTATTCACACGTTCAAAACCCATCATTTCATACAGCGCGTCATACATCGGTCTTAGATAAGGATCAATCTTCTGAGTTAAATCTCCCGGCAAAAAACCAAGGCGCTCTCCTGCTTCTACCGCAGGGCGCACCAACACCAAACGCTGCACCTGCTCAGAATCTAATGCTGCAACAGCACAAGCCACCGCTAAATATGTTTTACCGGTTCCAGCAGGGCCAATGCCAAAAGTTAGATCATGATTAAGCACATCACTAATGTAAGCTGCTTGATTAGGGCCACGTGGTTTAATAATTCCACGTCGCGTGTGGACTCCAATATCGGTTAACTTTTCGTTATCTTTATCAGAAATATTATCTACATGTGAGTCTTGTAAATGCAAATGGATAGTTTCCTTAGAAAGTTCTTCAGAGTCTGTTGCAGTATATAAGTTTTTTATTACTACAGCAGCTGATTCAGCAGCGGATGAATTTCCTTCTACAGTAAATGAATTACCTCGATGGTGAATTTCTACTGACAATCGCTGTTCAATTTGATGCAAATGTTCATCAAACGGGCCACATAGGTTGGCGAGGCGAGAATTATCGTTGGGATGCAGAGTGAGATTAACTTTTGCAGGTTGGGCACTCAATATAAAATGTTCCTTTCAGATTTACAGCAAACGTCCGCGCAATGAGTTAGGCAATGCTTCAGTTATTTCCACATCTACCAGTTGACCAATGAGATCTTTACTCCCATGCACGTTAACAACTCGATTGTTTTCTGTGCGACCTGCGATTTCTAGATCGCTTTTTTTAGACCTTGAATTAATTAAAATTGTTTGCTTCGTCCCAATCATATCAGCTGATATATGATTGGCCATTTCTAATATTCGGGACTGCAGCTTTTGTAATCGATCTTTTTTCTCTTGCATTGGTGTTGAATCTTCTAACGATGCAGCGGGCGTACCTGGGCGCGCACTAAAAATAAAACTAAATGAATAATCAAAGCCTACATCTTCAATCAGTTTCATTGTTTGCTCAAACTCCTGATCAGTTTCCCCAGGAAAACCAATAATAAAATCAGATGACATACTTATATCAGGGCGATACTGACGCAATTTACGCACTTTAGATTTGTATTCGAGAGCAGTATAGCCGCGTTTCATTGCTGCTAGAATTCGATCTGAACCACTTTGAACTGGCAAATGAAGATGATTCACTAATTTTGGTATTTCTGAATATGCCTCAATCAACGAATCGTTAAATTCTAATGGGTGTGAAGTGGTATAACGAATTCTTTCAATGCCATCTATTGTGGCCACATAATGTAACAGTAGTGTGAAGTTACAAATTTCGCCATCATCCATTTTTCCGTAATAGCCATTAACATTTTGGCCAAGCAGCGTGACTTCTTTAACACCCTTGTCGGCCAGCTGCATAATCTCAACTAACACGTCATTTAATGGCCTACTTATTTCTTCTCCTCGGGTATATGGCACGACACAATATGAGCAGTACTTACTACATCCTTCCATAATCGAGACAAAAGCACAGGGACCATCAACTTTTGGTGGAGGCAAATTATCGAACTTTTCAATGGCAGGGAAAGAGATATCCACGACCGATTTACCTTGCTCACGTGCTTGGTCGATAAGATCTGGTAAGCGATGTAGGGTTTGTGGGCCGAATACCACATCTACTTGGGGCGCACGTCTTTTAAGCGCTTCGCCTTCTTGGCTCGCCACGCAGCCACCTACGCCAATGACTAAGTTTGGATTTTGTTCTTTGAGTTTATTCCACTTCCCAAGCTGTGAAAATACCTTCTCTTGAGCTTTTTCACGTATCGAACAGGTGTTCAGCAATAACACATCGGCCTCTTCAGGGTTTTGTGTAACTTCCATATCCTTTGCTACGCCCAATACATCCGCCATCTTATCTGAGTCATACTCATTCATCTGGCAGCCTTGGGTTTTGATGTATACTTTTCCTGTCATTCCCTAATTCTATCCTAAAAAAAGAGTTGGATTACTAAACTAAATACTCATACCTGATAAGCAAGTAGAAGCCTTTGCTGTTTAATAATTGTTACTAAAATAGCTGAATGAGGTCACTACATATAGCCATCAAACTCATACAAACAACTTAAATCGCATATTGATATAGAAGTTAATCAAAATTGCACGACTAATATCAAAATAATGCGATATTACATTACCCTCTTTAGATACCCACTTGGCGCTACCGAAATTAATAACTTGTTTGAAATTTCATTATCTATTTCAAACTCCTTATGCGTACTAAGAAAGCTATTAACGGCCGACATTGGATTATCACCTATACCCCATGGTCTATCTGAATATGTATCTTCAGGCAAATTTTCTATAATTGTATCAAAAACAACACAGTAACTGCCTTGTGATACCAATCCGGCATATGCTTCCAACTCAGCTAAAACATGGCTATGTGTATGGTTTGAATCTAAAAAAACCATAATTTTCTTAAATTCACCTGCAATTGATTTAACTTGCTCTACAATTCCATTATCTATACTCGAGCCTTCAATCATTTCTATTCGTGAAGACATAGGATGCTGATTTATAGCATCTTTGTTATGCGCTCTAATATCAATGTCCACTCCCAAAATCTTCCTATTAGGCTTTAATGGATCAATAACCGTTTTATTCTCTACTGCATCACAATAGTCCAATAATGCCAGCATTGACGCATTAAAAATAATAGAACCTCCATGCGCAATCCCAGTTTCAATTATTAAATCAGGCTTAATTCGCCAGATTAATTCCTGCATTGCAACAACGTCCTGAGGATACTGAATAATAGGACGACCAAACCATTCAAAATTATATGAGTACATGGAAGATATAGAGCAGATATTAAAATTCTCTGCCGCAGTAACAAGCTCATTGTTGTCTTTATAACTATTAATGCGCTCTTTTACTTCATTATTAAATTCAGATATTGGATCTGACGTGTTGTCTTTATTATTACTCACCGATCTATACTCACATAATTGTAGTTATTATTGGACATTTCTTTAACTTCTTCTAAGTAATTTCCATTCATGACATAAATTGGAGACCCGGAAGGCAAAATATCTAGACCCTCTTCAGGTGAATAGACCTTAACACCGGTCAAAGGCATGAACTTTTCTTGTTTAGCAGGATTTATATCTATAACCATATCAAAATTATTGCCTACCCGTGATTGTAATAAACCAAATAGCACTCCTTTTGAGGCACCGCCCCAAATTGCTTTTTTCACATTTAAATGAGTACTCTTATATTTTTCTACTCCGAGCATAAAATCTCTTGGGAATGCTACTGGATCGCTAATGTCTCTCACAGGTTTCTTAAGACTAGATAAATCAGCAATTACATATAAGTATTGACCTCCAAATAATCTGCCGCTTTCCACCACATTGGAAAAAATTCTTTTGAAGTCACCAAGCCTAAAATAATTTACATGTTCATATAAAATATCAAACCATGCATTATGTTCACAAATCCAATCAAAACATGGTACCTCTATATATATTAAGCCAGAATCTTGATTTGCTTCTTTTAAACATTCTAGGAATTCAACAGGATTTTCTACATGCTCTAGTACATGTCGCAAAATTAAACCATCAGCTTTTATCCCCACACCTTTTTCGAAAAACTTTTGTTCTACTGTTGGATTATTCCCCTCATAAGCAGGATCAAAACCAACAATTTCAAAGCCTCGAGATTGTAGTAATTCTAGGAAAAAACCTTTACCACACCCAACTTCAACAAGATTTTCATTACCCAAGTAACTATTTATCAAATCTAATACAGACTCCAGATGAGCCTTGAACATCGGACTAAGCGCCTGCTCATTATTATAATTTGAGTCATAATTCATTAACTCAGAGGAAAATGCATCGTTATACACAAGGCCTGTCTCTAAATCTTCGACAAGATGGATATTTCCAGTAACACAATTTCTTGCCTGCTCAATAGAATTGTAAACTTTATTCTGAAATACCGGAATTTCTTTATAAGTACAGAGATTGATTTTCATGTGTAGATTTTGGCCCTAAATAGAAGTCTTAACACCAACCACAAATTTTGGCTCTAAAGGATTATCAGTACGTGAACCAAATTTTAGCAAATCCCTGCGATCATATTCGTCTGCTATTTTCTCTGCAATTTCCCTAACTGACACAGGCTTTTCCGAGCACACATTATACGCCCCAGTGTAAGCGCTGTTAGAAATATCAAAAATCATTTTCGCAGCATCTACTACATCTAAATAATCTCGAATCTGATTTCCTGATGTTAGCTCCACATCATTCGATTGCTCCAGCATCGATTTGATATAAGGGACTAGCCGTCGCTTATCCTCGCCTTCACCATACAAATAAAACAATCTACACCATACAAATTCTAACGCATGCAAACGAAACATTTCTTGCATGATAATAAATGCTGAAGCCTTACAAGCACCATACAAACTTGTCGGATTTAAACGTGTGCCTATTGACAATTTTTCATTCGAAATATTATATTCATAACATGTTCCAATACCTACAAACCTTTTGACTCCTTGGGAAATACTCGCCCGCGCGAGGCTTATCGTTCCCTCTAAACAATCTAGGTTTTTCTCTGAATCTAGATAGAGCCCTGGCTCAGCATACCATGCGCAATGAATCACTAACTCTACGTCCTGCAACATAATACTTAGCCTTTCCTGGCTTTCATGAAACAAGTCACTTGTGCGAAAAATATCGCAATTTTTATATAGAGACGTCTCCTCGGAACTTTCTCTGAGAACAACTCTAATAAATTTAGAGTCTATATTATTTCTCATATGTCTCAGCACTTGAGACCCAACAAACCCACTAGCGCCTGTAATCAATATCATAAGATATTCTAATCTAAACCCTTAAAAAACGCATAGACGAGGGATAAATGTAACAAATTTACAACCCCACTCACGCACATACATTAACTCTGCCATAATTTCCTCTCTTAGATTCCATGGCAAAATTATAATGTAATCTGGACGAACATCTTTTATTTTATCTGGGTGCAAAATTGGTATATGGCTACCCGGCATATATTTTCCTTGTTTAGATTTTGCCGCATCACAGATAAAAGAAATTAAATCCTGGTCTACTCCAGCATAATTAAGCAGCGTATTGCCTTTTGCAGCAGCACCATACCCTACTGAAATTTTATCCAGCTCTTTCTGATCACAAAGAAATTTTTTGCATTCGTCTCTAATGCAATTAACCCTCTCCTGAAATGATTCAAATTTATTAATAGTCGTATAGCCTTCATTGAGCTCATTCTCAATTATTGCCTTATATTGTTGAGAAGACTTATATGGAGCATCTTGTTTACAACCATAAACTCTCAAACTACCTCCATGAGTATCTAATTTCTCTACATCAAACACTCTTAATCCAGCCGAATTGAAGACAGCATTAACAGCAGTAAGAGACAAGTAAGAGAAGTGTTCGTGATATATTGTATCAAATTGACAAAGCTCCACTAAACTTAATAAATGTGGAAATTCAAGATTAATTATACCATCCGATTTTAATAACAGGCTCATTCCAATTGCAAAGTCTTTAATATCCGGCACATGTGCAAACACATTGTTTCCAATTATTAAATCAGCTTTATCTCCCTTGCGAACCATTTTTTTGGCGAGCTCTTCTCCAAAAAACTCTCTAATTACCGGTATCTTTAGTTTTTCTGCAGCATCAGCTGTGCAAGCTGTCGGCTCAACACCCAAGCATGGCACACCAGCATCAACAAAGTTCTTTAGCAAATAACCATCATTTGAAGCAATCTCAACAACAAAGCTATCTGATGACAAATTAAATTCATTAATCACATAATTACAATACTCTTTCGCGTGCCTCAACCAAGAAATAGATGTTGAGGAAAAATATGCGTAGTCCGCAGAAAATAACTCGTCCGGCTGTGCAAAGTCCTCCGTCTGAACTAGCCAGCAATTGGTACATACCAAGACTCTAAGAGGATAATATGTCTCTTTTTTATTCAAATCATCTTTTGTTAGGTATGCATTTGAGGGAGGCATCGAGCCAAGATCTATGAACACCTGATCGAGTTTAGTTTTACAATGGCGGCAATTCATAAATTAACTAAAGACATATCTTTAAGGAGCGGGTGCTTTTTATCACGGTCTGATAATTCCGTTATTGGCAGTGGCCATTCTATTCCTACATCAGGATCATTATATTTAAGCCCTCCTTCATTTTTAGGGCTGTAATAGTTAGAGTGACAATAGAGTAGCTCAGCATTTGCATGAAGTGACTGAAATCCGTGTGCAAAACCTTTCGGTATGTATATCATTGACCTATTATCACTACTTAATTCCACACCAAACCATTCACCCAGTGTTAGTGAATTCTCTCTTAGATCTACTATCACATCCCAAATCGCACCTTTCATACAACGTACAATTTTAGATTCTGCATTTGGTGGATACTGAAAGTGCATTCCTCTAATTGTCCCTACACTTTTAGTCAGTGTATGGTTCATTTGCACCCAAGCAGTCTCCAAACCGTGATTAGAAAATTCCTTCTCACAGTAACTACGCGCAAAAAATCCTCTATCATCTTCTGCGACCTCAAGATCAATTAAATAAGCTCCACTTAGAGCAAGCGGGGTAAATTTCATAAAAGTTCAGAATATTTATCGAGTTGATTTAGTGTTGTTTTAAGTGGAGAGCTTCCAGAGTTGACTAGGGAATACCAAGAAATTGTTTCATGCACGCTTTTTTCAAATCCCCATCTTGGAGACCAAGACAGATTTTTTTTTGATTTGCTTATATCTAGAGATAGTAATTTTTCTTCATGCAATTGGCTATCTAAATTATTATTATCACAGAACTCTCCAGACCATGTTTTGTGGGCTTCGTCAACCAGCTGTTGAACTGTACGAACACCTTCATCATCTGGACCAAAATTATATGCTCCTTCCAGTGACTCTTCTGGGCATGAATATAATCTTTCTGCGAGCAACAAATACCCAGACAATGGGTCTAACACATGCTGCCATGGTCTAACTGACTTAGGATTTCTGATAGAAAATTTTTCTCCGCGTATTAGGGCTCTGACTAAGTCAGGAACAATCCTATCTTCTGACCAATCACCTCCGCCAATAACATTCCCAGCACGAACTGTTGCAATTTTAATATTAGAATCATCTTTAAAAAATGAGCTTCTCCAGCTATTTACTGCGAGTTCAGCTGCGGATTTACTTGAGCTATAGGGATCATTACCACCCAGCCGATCTTCTTCCTTGTACGCATAGTTCCTATTAAGGTTTTCATATACTTTATCTGTAGTAACAATTATCACCGAACATTCATGCTTAATATTTTTTATAGCTTCGAGCAAGTGGATTGTACCGATAACATTAGTTTGCCATGTCTCTATACTTTCGCGATATGAACGACGCACTAATGGCTGGGCAGCAAGGTGAATAATCACATCGGGTCGGGCTTCAATAACTTTCAAGTTAAATATTTCACGGTCAAGGACATTACCAATGAAATGCCCGGACTCATTGGCCAAATTTAACTGCTGGAATAGTAATGCATCTGGCTCAGGCTCAAGAGCATACCCAAAAACATTTGCGCCTAGTTCTTTTAACCACAGATTCAACCAACTGCCTTTAAATCCAGTATGGCCAGTGAGAAAGACACGTTTATTATTCCAAAAACCAGTCACTCCCAAATCTTCCAAGGAGCATCATTAGATGACCATTTTTTCTCTAAATACTGCCTGTCTCTCAAGGTATCCATTGATGACCAGAAACCAGTATGTTTATAGACAGAAAGCTGTTCATCTTGTGCCATGCTCTCAAGTGGCTGCTGCTCCCAAACTGTTTCGTCTCCACTAATTTTGTCGAAAATTTCCGTTTCACAAACAAAGAACCCACCACTCACCCAGCGTCCATCCCCTCTCGGTTTTTCTAAAAATGACTGAACACGATCACCTTCTATTTCAATCGAGCCAAATCTACCAGATGGTTGAACCGCGGTAACTGTAGCAAGAGTCTTCTGCTTTTTATGAAAATCAACCAAATGATTGATATTGATATTACTGACCCCATCACCATATGTGAGTAAAAAAGTTCCATCTATGTACTCCTGTATGCGTTTTATTCTACCGCCTGTTTGGGTATGTTCACCCGTATCAACCAACGTCACTTTCCACGGCTCAGCTGAGCGTGTGTGCACTTCCATTTCATTTTTTGACATATCAAATGTGACGTCCGACATATGCAAAAAATAATTAGCAAAATATTCCTTGATTAAATAACCCTTGTATCCGCAACATATGACAAACTCATTAATGCCATAGGCGCCATATATTTTCATGATATGCCATAAAATAGGACGTCCACCAATTTCAATCATTGGCTTTGGCTTAAGATGAGACTCTTCGCTTATTCTAGTGCCAAATCCACCAGCAAGAATTACTGCTTTCAATGAGTACTCCTGATATTTTATTAGTAAACTACGACCCGCGCTCACAGATCTAGAGTAAAATAGACGTTAAATTCTTTTCCTTATTCAGCGATAATAATCTAATCTAGGCAAACTTCCCACTCGGAACATAGTTAGAATAACCATAACCATTACAATAAATAAATATAATCTTATCTATGACTCTATTGAAGTATTTCTTTCACGTATATCCAAGTAGGACCATAATCGTTCTTATATCTTTGCTAGTAGCTGGCATAGTTGAAGGATTAAGTGTAGGAGCATTACTCCCGCTATTAAGCAGCATCATTCCCAATGGGCAAGATCAGAATAAAATGATACCAGCTCCTGGAGATGATAAATTAAGTCTAACTAATTTTCTTAATGATTTTGGTATTCCTGACTCTACAGAAGCACTCCTAATATTAATAGTAACAGGAGTTTTATTAAAGAGCCTTATTACTTTTTTTACAAAATTTTATGCTGGGAAAACAGCTAACATCGCAACAAAGGACTTACGACTTAAATTATTACGCGCCATATCTAAAGCAGAATGGAGCTACTTTGTTGCTCAACCTATAGGGAAAATTTCTACATCACTTTTTAGCGAAGCAGGCAGAGCATCTAACGCATATATGCTAAGCGTTAATCTTATCACATCAATTATACAAATCAGCGTTTATTCAACTATTGCATTGCTTATATCGTGGAAACTTGCATTTTCAGCAATTCTGTTAGGTGCAGGAATGCTAATTTTATTAAATAAACTAGTGATAATTAACAAGTCTATAGGAAAGAAAATCACCGTAATAGTCAGATCTTTATTTACTGAATTGACTGACAGCCTCCGCAGTATGAAATCACTGAAAGTTATGAATCGCTCCGATTACGCTTACTCTGTGTTGAGAACATACACAAAAAAACTTGCGCGAGAAGAGCGCAAATCAATTCTAAGCACAACAGGACTACAATCTGCTCAAGAACCTATTGTTACTATAGGTGTTGCAGCAGGCACATACGTTGCCATCAACAATCTGGGTATGAACTTAAGCATGTTACTTGTAATGCTTTTCGCATTATTAAGGGTTGTCAAAACATTTGGCAAGGCTCAAAGCCAATACCAATCTTTATTGAAAGAAGAGAGTGGATTTAAAGCAATTATTGAATCAATTAAGCATGCTGAATCATATCGTGAATTACTGACTGGTAAAAAAATAGTAAGATTTAATTCAGAGATACGATTCCAAAATGTCTACTTCAACCACAAGGACTCTGAAATATTATCTAACTGTAATATTTCTTTTCCAAGTCGAGGACTTATCTCTATCGTTGGTCCATCTGGGACTGGTAAGACAACATGTGTAGATTTAGTTGCAGGTTTATACAAAGCCAGCAAAGGGGAAATATACATTGATGGCATTGAAATAGGCGATATCGATATTTCTAATTGGAGAAATCAAATTGGCTATGTAACTCAAGACACTATACTGCTAAATACATCCATAAAAAATAACATCCAACTCGGTAACTTTTCATTAAGCGATGAAGATATTATAAATTCGTTGACCAAATCAAATGCATATGAATTCATAAAGAAATTACCCCAAGGAATAAATACCATTGCAGGAGAACAAGGAAATAGATTTTCCGGAGGACAGAAACAACGCATCCTTATTGCAAGAGCATTAGCAACAAACCCTAGTTTATTAATCTTAGATGAGGCTACAAGTGCGCTTGATGAAAATTCTGAACTAGAAATAAGCGCACTTGTCAAACAACTTAGCAAGAATCTATTAGTGATTTCAATTTCACATAGACCAGCTCTAGCAGAGTCTTCAGATTATTTATATAAACTAGATAATGGGAAACTCATCCTTGCTGAGACAGACTAAATAGATTTATTTTTTTATTGCGAATACGTGGTAACCATAGCATTGAATCTCATCACTGTGCTTGTCACTTTTATTTAGCTTCATTAACGCCAATTTAAGCACCCATGATGAAAACTTAAATAACACTCCAGACTTACTAGAAGAATATCGAGAAGCTATCAATGGCAGCCTTTCTATTTCTTGAGCAAGAACTCCATAGTAATTGCCATTTGGAATTGCTTCTTTTAGCTCAAATCCAAGCTTATTAAGGTGATATTGATACCAATAGATACTAAAGCCTGTACAGAAGAAATATGGCGCAAAATGTGTAAGCGAATTGAAAGGCGCAGTTAACAATAATGTACCACCGGGCTTAAGCAACCTAGAAAACTCAGTCAAAGCATGCACTGGATATGGAACGTGCTCTAATACTTCTGTGCAAAGAATCGCATCAAATGAGGCATCTTCTTCAGGTATTGATGTTATATCACTGACAATATCTAATCCTTCATAGTGAAATTCTTTATCGTGCATACCAACTTCACCAGACAAATCTCCACCATCATATTTAGCAAAATCTTGGGAAACATAAACCAAGTGATCACAATATTTTCTGTATATCTGTGGACCTGCGCCAGCATCAAGAATCTTACTTCCAGCAGCTAAAGACTCTATGCTACTTACCACCCATTTATCTCGATTATACTTATTTTCTCTACCTAAATTTATTTTGAATAATTTTTTAATCTTCATAATCTTGCGCTATCGAATCTAATCGTGATTGCCTGTCATAATTTTTCATTTAAGATACAAGCGTATTCCGCAGAAGAACATCATTAATGTATTTTCGCTCGATAATAAAAAAAGGAATTATTTCTAGCATTTGTTCTAATGTAGCTTGCCCATGATATAACTCATCATCACTATATTCAGTATATAAATACTTTGTTTTCTTTAGAGTTTCGATTCCACCTTTTATGACATCAATTTCCGCACCCTGGACATCTGCCCAAATAAAATCGATATACCTGATATTGTTAGTTGATGCCCATGTATCCAATGTTACAGTTTTGACATTTATTACATTATCAAATTTACACCATGGATGTTGTATTAGATGTCCTGTTGGCTTGCGAATTGACCCAGATGCATCCCAGCCCTTTGGGTAATTTTGTTGGTAAGATTCAGCAGGCATGCCATCACTAGCATAAAATTCTATAACGCCGTTTTTATCAGAGATTGCGACTTTATTTAAAAAAACACGACTACTTCTAACATTATCTTCAAATTTAACCAGAGCTCTTGGGTCTGGTTCAAAGCAATATATCTTAGCTTTTGGAAACAACTTCAAGAATCTATTTGTATCAGATCCATTATTACAACCAATTTCAAGAATAGTAGAATCCTTATCTCCGACACAGCTTAATAAGTCAACATTATTTATCGATTCTAAATTATCTGATTTTTTTAAATTTCTTAGTTTTTTAATTATTTTTTTTAATTTCATAATAAAAATATGAGAGATTATTTACTAGTTAGAGTAAGTCTTTGGATAAGATTACTTGCGCTTTTAGCCTTCAATTCCAATTCATTGTAATTAGGCAAGATACCGCTAACAGCTTTTGCAGCATCGTACACATTAACTATTTGGTACATATCTGCTCTTAAGTTCAATGAATCTTCTTTTTTATTGTATCCATAAATAATTATCTGCTCATTTTTTATTGCACGAGTTAATTCAGGCAGATTTACATTTAATTTATTCAGAGTAACAATTTTTTCAATTGCACAATAGACCTCTATACGATTTTTCTCATTTAATGTATTAATTTCTTTTAGTGACTTATCGACTATAATATTTAAAGAAATATTACATTCTTTAAATCCATATATTTTAGCTACATTATAAAACTCAATTGCTACGATTATTACCATTGAGGGAGCTAGCACAAGTTTATTTGTTATCTCTGTAGTATTTTCTGATAAAAACTTATTTGAAGATAGCTTCATTTTATTTGAGAAGTAACTAGTACCTCCACTATGCTTTGATGCTCCATTTACTGAAAATGGCCTATAGCTATAGATATAATTTTTTAGAAAATATGAAATAACAATCCCTGAATATATATCGGGGCAGAGAGAATTAAAAAAACTATTATCAGCCTTTTTATCAATTGCTTTTTTTATAACATTATAATTAACGAAACTATTATATAAACACGGAAGCATATTATATGAAATACTAAACTTAAGCAGCTTTTCTCTTTGTATATTTGCGTCTAGAATTCGTATTTCATTTTTTAATGGAATTGATAGATAGTTTTTAAATTTATCTTCAATATGATTTGGCCAGCAATATTCTACTTTTTTCCAGGTAACGGCATCAACTTGGAATCTATTAATTAGATTATTAATCTCGCTGATAGATTCAGGCAAAAATGCATCATCATCACCAATATAACTAACATAACCTCCATCTACATGAGTCAATGCAAACTCCCAGTTTGCATTCATACTTACGCGTTTACCTGTTTGAATATAAGTTAGACGTTTATCATCAAACGAATCAATAACATCTTTTGTATTATCCATGCTTGCATTATCAGAAATAATGATTTCTAGATTCTCATATTTAATATCTAACAAAGATCTAATTGTGTAGACAAGAGTATCGGCACGCTCACGAGTTGGCACTATGATTGTAAACTTATTATCCATTTTTTTATTATGTAGTACTATTTATGTATTCAAATATCCAAAAATGCTCTCAATCTCTTTGCAGTAAATAGTCAAATAACATATTCTTTTAATTAGCTAAGCATATCCATTATACTTTCTGTTAGATTTGATACTTAATAATGGACCAAAATAAAATAGATGAATGACTATAGCCAATTTGAGCTAGATGATTGGGTTAAATCGACGCTCGCTGACCCCGTGACTAAACTTAGCGTATCCATAGATAGCTTCACTAAGCATTACAACATAATTGATGCAAGAGTTCATTTAAAAAACACTCTGGGCCATTCTAAATGGAATTCTGGTCAAGACGCTTATGAAAACTGGGAAACAAGTTCATCAGGTTATAATAATAAAGTTAAAAATTATAGAAAAGAGATTCAATATGATATGCCCACTTATGAATATTTTGAATTATCTGGCGATATTATTGATATTGGTGGCGGTGTAGGCACCGTAAGAGAATTAATCAACACCAGCTATAGATTTGTTTCAATCGACCCATATATCAATGCTCCTCTAGAAGTACCATCTGCTAAAATGGAGGCTTATAAGTGCTTATCAAAACATTTAAACTTTGTATCAGCAATGGCAGAGTTCATTCCTTTTAAAAGCAAAACATTTGATTGGGCGCATATGCGTTCTATGCTTGACCACGTCCTGGTACCTGATTTAGCACTCATAGAAGCACATCGCATATTGAAAGATAATGGCAAACTATTAGTTGGCATGTATGTAGAAGGCGGTAAAGACGGGATAATCCCTGTAAAAGAAAAATGCTTGGACTATGTAAATAATCACATATACCCTAAATTTGGCATCAATAAATACATAGATCACCACACCTGGCATCCAACATACAAAAATCTTGTAAAGCTAATATTAGACAATGGTTTCGAAATAGAAGATATTTACTGGCAGCCTATCTGGAAAGATAAAGTCTGCTACATTAAAGCTAAAAAGGCTACTAAATAGCTCAGTATATAAAACTTAACCTCATCTTATTTTTTTTTGAACAAGTAAACATTACAACATCTTTCCTTTGTCTCTTTGAATTTAACCATTTCAAATGACATATTTTTAAGAAATTCTTCCACCTCATCCGTTGAAGCAACTTCATACGGAAGTCCACCATACCAATCTATCAGGTCGTGATATCGATTCATTCCTCTTTCAACTCGCTCATTCCATGCAAATGGATTCTTTCCTTTTTTCAACCTCTTCCACATTATTTTAATGATTTTTTTATAAACAAATAACTTCTTACCTATAGACGAAAGATTATTGTAATGCCTTTTTATTGCTAGATCTTTAGGATACTTTTCACCTTTTTTGTATAAGGAAATAAAGAACAAGCCTCCGCAATCAACCATTTTTGCCGCGTTCTCTATTGCCTCCCACATTTTGCCTGTGTGATGTAAAACACCCCAAGAATACACAATATTAAATACGCCAAGGGGTTCAAGCTTACAATTATCAAGTACAGAGATAGTGTCTACCTGCCAATTGTCTGGCTCACCAGCATACTCTCTCATAACATGAGTAGCATCTACCGAAGATTTATCAACATCTATGGATACTAATTCACTTACTTTTTGATTATAGAAGCAGTATGAGTGCAAACCCGAACCGCATCCGATATCCAAAACACGTTTTCCAGCTATATTATCTGCAGAAATCCAACTAAGTATATCTTCATTGGCACGGTTGATATCGTCTTTGTCAACCTGCTTTACAAAATCTCTCCAATTCTCACCGAACGAGAATGTAATATTATCTGAGCTCATTTTTACCTTTTTGAATTTATTCTACTTATTCTATTTGACTATGGATCTTGCTATTAAGTTAAACCATTTTCTCAGTGAGATCGCCTTCAAACCGATCGCTTTATACTTGATGAAGAGCAATACAGTTTCTAGACCTCGACTTGTTGAATTATAACAGGCCCTGTACCATAATTTTTCTAATAAATTTTCAAATTCTAAAATTGGATAAATTTCCAACTGTCTGTTTGCTTCTTTTAACTTTAAAAGCCATTGTCCAATATCTTCAAGGAGAATAGCATTTTCTCGAAAGCTTCGAGTTGCAACTATTTGATGAACATTCAATTCCTCTTCAGATGGATTGACCCCTAATTTATTCAGGTGGCGATTGTATATTGATTTAGCAATTTTTTGTTGTATTTTACTTGATGCATTAGATACAGAGTTAGTATGCACTCTATAACTAACAAGCGCGCTCGGTAAATTTTCAAATTTTGCTGAATATTCCTGCGAAAGTCTTATCCATAAGTCATAGTCTTGTGTAGCACGCAAGGTTTCATCATATTCTATTTCATTCTGTCGTATCCATTCACCTCGCATCATCACAGAAGGGTGACAAATCACAGAATCGAAGCATAAATTTGCTAAAATTTCTTCATTATTTACAGGCATCTCCCAGATAATATTTTCTCCTTGGACTTCGCCAATTGGCTTCATCCATGTGCCCAATATTATTGTATCTGGATGATTTTCCATATAATTATATTGCTCCTGCAATCTCGTTGATGCGCTCACATCATCCGCGTCCATTCTCGCAATATATTTTCCAGCAGATAACCTCATACCCTTATTTAAACTAGCTGCTAAACCTAAATTCTCAGAATTAACAATGAGCTTTATTCTTGAGTCTTGGATTGCACTACTTTGAATTATTTCAATTGAATTATCGATTGAACCATCATCAACTATAATAAACTCAAAATCTTTGAAGGACTGATTTCGTATACTGTAAATTGCTTCTTCAAGATACTCACTACCATTAAAAACACTCATTAATACAGATATTAATGGCTTATGACTTTTCACATTAACATCCATTTATCAGGGTACAAATCAACGCAGTTATAAACAAGCATACTTTCTCGAGCAAACCAGTTCTTTGGTGCAATAACCATCTTTTCAGCATTTCCACTTAGCCATGCACCCCACCAACTAAAACTAGAGTTCGCGACAATAAAGTTATCGCAGGCAGACATGAGCATCATATCTTCACATGTATTGTCTTGAGTGCCCCTAATATAGTAAAACTGTTTGCTAGAAGGGAGGATTGATTTTGCGAAACCAATATCATCTGAAAAAACAAAAAATTTGGCGTCTTTGCTAACACTAGATTTCAATATTTCAATTGCTCTACTATAGTACTGCGGCGGGCAAACGCAATGTACATCGCTACCCACATAATCCCCTCTCCGCACATGTAGTGCTACAGAGTAATCCGCTGACTTTATCTCTTTCAAGATCGACTGACTAGCCGAGGATATAGAAGCCTTCAATTTGAATATATCTCGGATCTTGGATTCTACCGGTAAAAAATACTTCTCTGACTGAAAGTAACCTTGCAGCAATGTCGGCGCTTTATAGTCAAGAAAATTTTGATCGTAATGAAAACCGGGCTGATTGTATATAACTGCATCAGTTCTTTTGCATTTGTTATTAAATTTTTTTCCAGTTACAAACCTGGTAATAAAATTATTCTTTTTTTTGACAAACGATTCTAGCTCTTCCTTGGTCGCATATTCTAAATCAATATTAAATTGATCCAATAAAAATTCTCTTTCTTCATACTGTTCAAACCATTGCACATTTACTTTAACGTTACAATTTAATTTGTTTGACAAACAATAAGCAGCTGCATACTGGAATAACTGATTCCCTAGCCCCCCTTTAATTTCTATGAATATATTTTCAGCCATAATTAATCAGCTTAAAGTATCACCGTGCTTTTCAAGCCAAAGCCCTAGCATTAATAGAGTCCACCAGTCTTGAGATGTACAATTTTCAATAGCTCTTTCTATATTAGGGAAAAATTCCGCGATAATATGACTCTTATTAAAAATATTTTTTGTCATTGATTGCATTGCCGGCCTCTTTATCCATTGTTCTACTGGCCCACCAAACCCTTGTTTCTCTCTATTACGCACATTACTTGGCCAACTATCAGAAAATGCATCTCTGAGTAGAGACTTAGATTTGTTTATTTCTAGACGAACTCCCCAGTGGTTAGAGATAACAAATTCTACTAAATCTACATCTAAAAATGGGGCTCTAGATTCGAGACTCACCGCCATAGATGCACGATCAACTTTTCTTAAAATGTCACCCGGCAGATAGGTTTTATAATCGTAGCTAAAAATTTGATCTATTTGAGAATAATTAACATTGGGCATAAAGCTTTTTCTCATTGTTTCAATTGAATCAATACTAGGCTTATAACCCAAATTAGACTTTAATTTGGAATAGCTAGTTTGTTCTTTTATATGTTGATTTAAAATAGACCCATGGCGCTGCAACGACTTATGCAGTCTAATCTTCTCCGCCATATTATTTCTTTTATCTGATATACCAACCGTACTATAAATTGCTTTAAGCAATCTATTTCCAACCAATGAAAATGAACCTTCATGTAATTCTTGAGACATTAATGCCTTGGTATACCAACCGTATCCTCCAAAAACCTCATCTGCGCCATCTCCAGTTAAAACAACTTTTACGTATTCACTGGCATATTTCGATATTAAATATGTTGCGATAGCCGAACTATCCGCAAAAGGCTCATCGTATATATTTAATAAATCATGTATATGTTCTTCAATATGAAAATCAACATTTAATTCATGATGCTCTGTTTTATATAAGGTCGAGACTGCATTTGCATATGGCCTCTCATCAATTGTATCGCCAAAGTATGCACAGAATGTTTTAATCGGTTTCTCACTTAATTTTGACATTAATGCAACAGTTGTAGACGAATCGAGACCACCGCTCAACAATGCTCCTATAGGAACATCAGACTGCATCTGTCTACTCACAGATTGCTTAAGATAAAACTGTGTGCCTTCAATAATTTGATCTCTTGATGTTTTATGCTTGGTTGAAAATTCTGGTTCCCAATATCTCCAACTTTTTAGAGCCCCATGGCTCCATGTCATACAACATGCAGGCGGAAGCGAGTTAATATTTGCGTATATAGATCTATCAGGAGGGATATATAGTAAAGATAGGTACAAGTCTAATGAAGACCTATCAATTTTTGGCTTGATGTACTTGGATGCCAACAATCCTTTTATTTCTGATGAGATTATTAATCCACTATCATCTATTTGGCTATAGTAGAAGGGCTTTTCACCAAACCGGTCTCTAGCTGCAAATGCAGAATTATTTACACTATCCCAAATAACAAATGCAAATTGCCCATTAAGATGTGAAACTACGGCTGTACCCCAAGTTATATAAGCATGTAATAATACCTCAGTATCGGACTTGCTTTTAAATCGACATCCCGACTTTTCCAAGCGTTTACGTAGTTCGAGATAATTGAAAATTTCTCCATTAAAAACGATGGTATACCTGCCATCATGTGCAGACATGGGCTGAGTACCACCATCGATATCAATAATACTAAGTCGAACATGACCTAAAGCAGCATTATCTAATTTTTTGACCTGTGATGCATCTGGCCCTCGATGTTGTTGTACGCGCAACATTCTTTGCAAACTCGAAATATCTGCATCCTGCACTCCTGTGCGCTTGAGTATCGCGCTTATACCACACATAAATATATATTCAGCACGCTACATCCAAATACTCTTTTGCGATTTTTCTTAAATTATATGTATATGCTTTATTAATCGCGTCTTTTTTACTCATCGGGTTTTCTAAAGCATTGGTTATTTCTTTAGCCAGCGATTTCACATCCCCAACTGGTACCAATCTGCCATATTTACCACTAACGAGAATATCTCGAGGACCACTATCACAATCAGTACTCACAATATTGCAACCACAAGCTAATGCCTCTAACAAAACATTAGGAAACCCTTCACACAACGAAGAGAGAACAAAGACATCTGACTTAACCATATATTTATAAGGATTCTTTACTTCTCCAGGCAGCATAACGACTTCTTTCAACATTAGTTTATCAATCTGAATTTCAAGTGACCGACGCGCAATCCCTTCACCCAATATCACCAATCTAACCTCTTGGACCTGATTAACTAATTTAATGCTATCAATTAAAGATGAATAACCTTTTAGAACGTCGAGCCTGCCTACAGCTAATACTATCGGAACATTTCCGTCGTTAAACCAATCATCCTCCAAATTTTCCAAAGACAATTCCTTCACTTTACCAATATCAATTGGGTTGTTTATTGTCAATATAGAATACTCAGTTATACCAACATTATCGACCAAATCTTTTTTCATACTCTCAGTTAATGCAATTACCCTGTCTGCAGTGTGATACCACCGTCGCATTAACTCAGGAAGTAAATATTTGTCAAAATATTTACTTGACTGATCTATATATCGAGAATGAAAAGTTGTTTGACGCACATACATACTTGTATTTACATTTGCAATTCGTTTTGAAATCAGCGCCATAATATTTAATACATCTAATGTAGACATGAAATTTTTAGGCTGGCTGGATTCTAAATATTTTACCAACGATGGCAACCGTTTAAAGAGAGAAGGGCTCTCACACATCATTAACTTAGCAGTTCTGAATAGATCAGTAACAGGTAATTTAAGCAAACATATTAATGTATTAAATGCGGTATGTTTTTTTAGAACTATAACCTGCACATTATCCGGTACACTTGATGACAAAGCCCCGGCATTACTAGTTAGTAATAATGTTACCCTTACACCATTTCGCATAAATTCCGAAAGCAAATTGAGCATGACAGTTTGAGCGCCACCCCTATCTAACGAGCCCAAGAAAAAAGTTATTTCTCGCTCTAATATTAAATTTTTCATGCAGAAATAATTAGATTTATTAAATTATTCAAATTTCTCTAGATTATTAAACCTGCAATAATTCTTTGTAATGCCTTATTGCTTCAAAGTTCATTTCTTCTGCTTTAGAATTATTAGGGATGAATTTTGAATTAATCATTTTTTCGAGCTCTCTTGAATAATGATCCACATCACCAATTTCAACTAATGCGCCCCATTTTCCGCCTTCCAATAGCTCTCTCACTCCTGAAGGACAGTCAGTGCTGACAATTTTTTTTTGTAGAACCAGTGCCTCACGCAGAACGTTAGGGCAACCCTCCCATCTTGAAGACAAAGCTAATACTTCACAATATTTTATAAATGGATACGGATTAACATAATAACCAGGCATTTCTACACGCCCAGATAATGATAGATCTTCAATCAATTTTTCTAATGATTGCCTCTCAGCACCTTCACCTAAAATTACAAGATTACAATTGGTTCTATCTACTATTAACTTAAATGCTCTAATTAAAGTTTCAAAATCCTTTTGTTTTTCGAGCCTGCCTACAGATAGTATATATTTACCATAATTATTAATCTGATCTTTATACTCACAAGACATAGACCTTTTCTTGATACCTTCTATATCAATTATATTATACAGAAAGTGAAGTTTTGAACTTTGCACTGAAAAATTACTTATTAAATCTTGTCGCACCCCTTCAGAAACACAAATAACCCCATCCGATTTATCGTACCATTTCGATACAAATCTTTTTATCATCCTAAAAAATAAACTGCGTTTATGCTTTAGCTCCTGTGATAACGTTGATGCTTCTCTGAGAAACACTTTATTGTCGAATTTACAATAACTAGATGCCCAGATTAAAGCTAGATTCGCCGTCGTTGGTGTACTCATAATAACATCTGGAGAGTGATCATCTATATACTCCGCCAAACTTGGTATAACTTTTATCGCCTTAGGTAACTTCCATATAAACATCAATATAAAAAACAAATATTCAACAGATAGCAGCGATTTAAGTAACCACAGTCGTATTGATTTACGACTTGACCGATAGTTTTTCAAGTCTATTAAATTAATATTCTCAGTAACTTCTGTAAGTAACTGACCTTTTTTTGATGCTACTAATAAATCTACATCTAGCCCATTAATCGCAAAATGATTCGCTAGGTTCAACATGGCTCTCTCCATACCGCCACCCGACAAGCTATTCACGAATATTGCTACTTTTGCCATTTACTTAGCGCTTATCCAACCAAGCCTGGAACATGAGAATAGACCATATTATATCATCATGATTTCTCCACCCGGATTTATGTTGCTTCCAAATTCTTTGCACTGCAGACTCATTAAAATAACCTTGTTGATTTACTTTACTTGGCTCTAACAGATCTTCAGCCCAATCTTGTAATGGGCCTCTAACCCATCTTCCTATCGGCACTCCAAACCCCATTTTTTTTCTATCTGTTAATTCTCTAGGTACATATCTAGCCAGCACATCTTTAAGAATTCTCTTTCCCCCAAACTGATCAACTTTCATTGACATTGGAATCTTCCATGAAAATTCCATAATAGTTTTATCTAACAATGGGCTTCGTGCTTCTAGGCTTGTTGCCATACTTGCTCTATCTACTTTAACCAGAATGTCGTCAGGCAGATAGCACATAGTATCAATTAACATCATATTTAGAATTGGATCAGAATGATTTGGCCATGTATTTTTTTTCGAGAACATTGAAGTTGTATCATTACCCTCAATTACAATATCACTAATGTTCTTATATCTTGCCATCATACGCACAAACAATTCAGTTGAGCTTTTTGCATCAATTCTCCTTGCTCGCTTTTCAAGCTTTGCACCAAAACGCCTCCAACCTTTCACTCCTTGATCAGTCTTAGAGTTAGCTAGCAAATACCATAATGACTTAGCTGCCAAGTCCATTGACCCACCAATAAATGGCCTTATAGACATCGGTACAAGCTCATGTTTTTTCCAGTGATCAAGACACCTGAAATATCGTGTATATCCGGCAAATAATTCATCACCTCCATCACCAGACAATACAACCTTAACTTTTTCATTAGCTAACTTGCTAACCAAGTAAGTTGGAATCTGAGATACATCACCAAATGGTTCATCATAAATTTCAGGCAACAAAGGAATTACGTCCATACAATCTTTGGGTGCTACGTACATTTCTGTATGTTGAGTTCCTAGATATTGAGCAATTTTCTTAGCATGGATCGCTTCGTTATGAGATTCCTCATGGAAACCAATCGAAAATGTTTTCACTTTTTTTGATGTTTGTGCTTGCATCATAGAGACTATTAATGACGAGTCTATCCCTCCAGACAATAAAGCACCCAGCTCAACATCTGCGATCATTCTGCGATCAACCGAACCAAGTAATAGTTCTTCAAGTTGATCAACTGCATCCAAATATGAAGATGAAAATAAAGAACCTTGGCCATGAATTGCAGATTCTAATGCAGACCAATAAATAGTAGGCTCTAAAGACTCTATAGTATCGCTTTGGAAAATTCTAATATAAGAACCGGGAGATAGTTTGTTAATTTTATTATAAATTGATGCCGGACCGTTTAACCAAGAATACTGTATAAATTGACCTAAAGCCGCTCTGTCTATTTCATTATCAAAATCAGGGTGCTCCTTTAATGCTTTTAACTCTGAGCCAAATAGAAACGTCCCGTTACACCATCCGTAATACAAAGGTTTTTTACCAACTCTGTCCCTAGCCAGTGTTAATGATTGTTGCTCTTTATCCCAAAGTGCAAACGCAAACATTCCATTAAGTTGCTCAAGCGTTTTATCCAAGCCAATATAAGCAATACTTTCAAGCAATGTTTCTGTATCAGAATGACCTTTGAATGGGATACCATTCTTCTCTAGGTTCGCTCGTATTTCCTTGAAGTTATATATCTCTCCATTAAAAACCAACACATAACGACCACTATTAGAAATCATTGGCTGATGTCCGGCAGGAGATAAATCTATTATAGACAATCGTCTATGTGCCAAACCAATTCCGTCTTCAGCACTCACCCACTCTCCACTATCATCAGGACCACGATGAGCCAATGTGTCACCCATCGCTTTTACTAAAGATGAAAAGTCTTCGTGATTTATTTGAGACTCAGAATATAAAATTCCCGCTATGCCGCACATTTCTATAGTTCTTATTTTAAGGAATATTTAAGTTAACAAATGCCTGTAAAGGTCTGCATGTGATCTGATAGTTGATGCAAGGCCCATATAATCAACAACCCAATTACGAGCACATCTTGCAAGGTTAGTCTGCAGCTCATTATTTTCTAAGACATAGCAAATGTTTTTTGCTATTTCATTGCTAGATCGCTGCGAAAGAAGGTATTCACTTCCTTCATCACCCATTTCTTTTGATAGACCGATAAAAGGCGTGAGAATAACAGCTACACCAGTAGACATTGCTTCCAATACTGCATTTGGCATGCCTTCTCTTTTTGAGGGGAAAACAAATAAATCCGATATTTGCAAATATTCATTAACATTATCCACTTGGCCGAGAAAATGTATATTAGACTCACTGGCAGAACTCTTTATCATCTGTTCCATAGCATCTTTAAATTGCTTCAGCTCTTTGCGTGACTGGTCGTACCTAGGTCCGATGATTATCAAATGCATATCTTGAAATTTCCTTACCAAGACAGACCAAGCTTCAACTAACAAATCTGTACCTTTTCTTGGATGCACGGCGCCCACTAGAGTGATGAGCTTAGCATCAATAGGCAATCCAAGTTTGTTTCTTAAATTTTGTTTATCTTGTTCATTTTCAAGCGGACAAAATTTATCTGTATCCACCCCATTTAAAATAATACGAATATTTGCTTTAGAATTATCCTTTAAAAGAGTCTCTTTCATTGATGCTGACTGAACAATAATCGAATGGTAGTGCTGATTGATTTTTCGAACCTTCCATTTTTGAATTTTCTCAAGCAAAATATTCTCTGAGTATTTTTTAGCAATAGTATGTGAATACACCAGCTTTACCCCCATCGCTCTCAACTTTCCAAGTTGGCTAAGCACTTTAAATGGCATGGGAGCAATGATATGCACCACATCTGGTTTGGTATTTTGATCCTCACTACGCTCAATCGCTTTATTTAATAATATTTCAGATCTTTTTTTTGCACTTTCACCATGTATTTTATATTTAAGTATTTTCGCATTTGAAATCTCTAATTCAGAAATCAACTCCCCATCGACAGCATGCACCCAATCAGCCTGATGGTCTTCTCGTGTGAATTTTTTTAATTTTGGCGTACCACAGACGACTGTCACTTCTATATTATTTTCGTATAGAAAAGGGAGATATCGATAGAAGCGCAGTCCCGCCCCTCCATGTACTGGATAAAATGTAGGAGCAATAATTAGTAGTTTAATTTTATTCAAGTGTATGATGCACAAGAATCTGTGATTTCTCACCTGTCACTGATTTTCCACCTATGCAGATATGACAGGCGATATCTTGATACAACAGATTAGAGATTTATTCAGATAATCGAATGCTTAATATCAAAACGGAATATCATCATCAAAATCATCTGCAGTACTGGGAGCAGGTTTTGCAGCTTTTGGACTTGAGCTACCATAACCTTCATCAGCTGCTGGAGGCGCATCAAACCCACCACCGCTGGCACCGCCGCCGCGACCACCTAACATTTGCATTTCGTTGGCAATGATTTCTGTGGTGTATTTATCTGCACCGCTTTGATCCTGCCACTTTCGCGTTTGTAATCGCCCTTCGATATATACTTGTGATCCTTTACGAAGGTACTCACCAGCAATTTCTGCAAGTCTTCTAAAAAAAACAACACGATGCCATTCAGTTTTTTCTTGTTTTTCACCTGTGGCTTTATCGCTCCAGCTATCAGTAGTGGCAACACTAATGTTGCAAACTGCTTGCCCGCTAGGCATATACTTCACCTCTGGATCTTGGCCTAAATTACCAACGATAATTACTTTATTTACACCTCGCGCCATGACTTATCCTCTTTTCTCAATGTCTCGTTTAATTTAATTGTGTGCAGAACTGTTTAACTTTATCTTCTTCAAATGTGTCTCTGTTGACCCGCAAGTAAGCAATACCTTCCTCTGGAATCACTGTTGCTTCTGCGACTCCAGGTAACGCTTGCAATGAAACCGCAACCTGCTCTATTTGAGATGATTTTATCTTACCTAGATGAGCGGTATAGCTCATGAAATCTACAGGTGTCTGCATAGAGAATGCTACTAGAAACCAAATCAAAAACATAACAAATGCGAACAAAAATACCGCATTTTGATCAAAATTTTGCAGTAATAATCCAGCCATGACACCACCAGCGAAAGCCCCTAGGAATTGACTGCTGGAAAATACGCCCATGGACATACCTTTATTCAAAGGGTTACTCAACTTAGAGACCAATGAAGGCATACTAGCCTCAAGAAAGTTAAAACCCCAGAAAAACATTACCATTGAAATAAAGAAAACTTTGAAGCTTTGCGAGCTCCAAGCCATTACTAGCAATCCAATAGCACATATAAAGATCGCAAAACTAAATGCTATTTTTATCTTTTTATATTTTTCAGAAACTATAATTGTTGGCACTAACAATATTAATGAAACAATCATTACTGTTAAGTAAACCTTCCAATGCTGCGCAGGGATAATTTGATATTGGTCTCTCAAAATCAGAGGAACAACAACAAAAATGGCGGTTAATGCCATATGCAAAAGAAAAACTCCAGCATCTAGCCGTAACAACTGTGAATCGCTCAAAACAGAACCTAGGGTTGCTCGATTTACTACCGCCGTTTTTTGCCCCGCTTGAACTGGTGTAGGAATTAAAGCTGCAACAATGATGATTCCCATCACAGCAAGTATGGCAGTGATCCAAAAAATCCCCGGCACACCTACCCATGCCTGCAAGACCGGACCTAATACTAACGCCAGCATAAATGAAGCGCCAATACTGGCACCAATAATGGCCATTACTTTAGTGCGCTGTTCTTCTCGGGTTAGATCTGAAGCTAATGCCATAATAGCTGATGCAATAGCACCCATTCCTTGCATCGCACGCCCAACAATTACCCAATAAATTGAATCCGCTTGAGCAGCAATGACACTACCGAGCATAAAAATAGCTAAGCCTGTAATAATTACGGGCTTGCGGCCAATTTTATCTGACCATGTACCAAACGGAATTTGAAATGCCGCTTGAGTGAGTCCATAAATACCGATCGCTAACCCCACTAACAAGGGCGTGACATCCGTTAGTTGTTCGGCATATATAGCAAACACCGGCAATATCATGAATAAACCAAGCATGCGCGTGGCGTATATCAGCGCAAGCGATATTGCTGCACGACGCTCAATCGAGTTCATTGTTTAACCTGTACATTAATAGGAGCACTCGTTTCTTTGCGTTGCATGGTTGAAAGCACGTATATTAGCAAGTTTACCTTTACCGAGATACGCGCATGGCGGCGATTAAAATTCGCGGGGCTCGCACCCATAACTTAAAAAACATTGATTTAGATTTACCGCGTGATGAATTGATTGTAATTACAGGCCTATCAGGTTCAGGTAAATCTTCACTCGCATTTGACACAATTTTTGCTGAAGGACAGCGCCGTTACGTTGAATCTTTATCCGCCTATGCTCGACAGTTTTTAGCGCGATTAGAAAAACCCGATGTCGACACAATTGAAGGCCTATCTCCAGCCATCTCAATTGAGCAAAAATCGACCTCGCATAACCCACGCTCAACTGTAGGAACAATCACCGAGATATATGACTATTTACGTCTTCTATATGCGCGTGTAGGCACACCCAAATGCCCCAATCACGGTAATGACCTTAACGCGCAAACCGTTAGCCAAATGGTCGATAAAGTCATGGAGATGCCTGCTGATAGCCGTCTGATGCTATTAGCTCCTGTCGTTCAGAATCGCAAAGGTGAGCATTTACAGTTATTCCAGCAACTCCATGCACAGGGCTTTTTACGTGCTCGCATCGATGGAGAAGTCTACGAATTAGACGAGCCACCTAAACTGGATTTGCGCAAAAAACATACAATTGAAGTGGTTGTAGATCGCTTTAAGGTCAAATCTGGCATAGAACTGCGACTCGCAGAATCTTTTGAGACCGCATTAAAACTTGCTGACGATATTGCCGAAATTGCCTTTATGGATGACCCCAAAGCAGCGTCATTATTATTCTCTGCACGATTTGCCTGTCCAATCTGTGGATATAGCGTAAGCGAATTAGAACCACGCCTATTCTCATTCAACAATCCAATTGGTGCTTGCCAGAGCTGCGATGGTTTAGGTATAGAAGAGTATTTTGATCCAGAATTAATTGTTAGCTCACCGCAACTCAGTTGTGCTGGTGGAGCTATTCGCGGTTGGGACCGCCGAAATGCACATTACTTTCAGATGATTCAATCACTTGCTACGCACTATGAATTTGATATAGAAGCGCCATTTGAAACACTAGATGAAGAGCTGCAAGAAATCATTTTATACGGCAGCGGCGAAGAAATAATTGATTTCAAATATATCAATGAAAAAGGACGTAGCGTCACTAAGAAACATGCCTTTGAAGGAATCATTCCAAACATGGAAAGGCGTTTTGATCAAACCGACTCACATCTTGTTAGAGATGAACTTAGCAAATACTTATCAGAACAATCATGCGAAAGTTGTCATGGTGACCGCTTAAACACTCAAGCAAGACATGTATTTGTCAGTGACCGCAACTTGCCATCTTTGACAGCCATTTCAATTAAGCAAGCATTAACTTTTTTTGAAGAAATTGAACTTCAAGGCCATCGTGCGCAAGTTGGTGCAAAAGTCATTAATGAAATTCGTGATCGCTTATCATTTTTAGTCAATGTTGGACTAGACTACTTAAGCTTAGATAGAAGTGCTGACACATTATCAGGCGGCGAAGCGCAACGTATTCGCTTAGCCTCTCAGATAGGTTCAGGCTTAGTTGGTGTAATGTATGTATTAGATGAACCTTCCATAGGGTTACATCAGAGAGATAATCAGCGTCTTCTTAATACATTAACTCGCTTACGTGATATAGGAAACACTGTCATTGTAGTTGAACATGATGAAGAAGCAATTCGAGCAGCAGATTATGTCGTTGATATTGGCCCAGGCGCAGGCATACATGGCGGTGTAATAGTTGCTCAAGGCACGCCTAAACAAGTATGTGATAACAATAATTCTCTGACAGGACAATATTTGTCTGGTAAGCAAGCAATAGGAATCCCTACTAAACGAACACCTGTCGATGCAGAAAAAATTCTTACTGTTCGTGGTGCGAGTGGAAACAATCTCAAATCAATCAATGTTGATTTTCCTATTGGATTATTCATTGCCGTAACAGGAGTTTCTGGTTCAGGCAAGTCAACACTGATAAACAATACACTATACGCTGCTGCTGCAAGACATTTAAATAAATCAAGCATCGCAGTCTCACAGTATGAAGAAATAGAGGGCCTGGAACATTTCGATAAAGTTGTAGAAATTGATCAAAGTCCGATTGGTAGAACACCGCGCTCAAACCCAGCCACATATACTGGCTTGTTCACACCTATTCGTGAATTATTTTCAGGCACACAAGAAGCGCGCTCACGCGGATACACTCCCGGGCGATTCAGCTTCAATGTTAAAGGTGGTCGCTGTGAAGCATGCCAGGGTGATGGTGTAATTCGCGTAGAGATGCATTTTTTACCCGATGTTTATGTGCCATGTGATGTATGCAAAAGTAAACGCTATAACCGCGAAACTTTAGAAATTCAGTACAAAGGTAAAAATATCTACGACGTTCTGCAAATGACAATAGAAGATGCACTAGAATTTTTTAATGCTGTGCCAGTGATTAAACGTAAACTAGACACTCTCGTTGCTGTAGGACTGACATATATAACACTAGGGCAAAGTGCAACCACTCTTTCAGGTGGTGAAGCACAACGGGTAAAACTATCACGCGAGTTATCTAAGCGAGACACAGGAAAAACACTTTATATACTGGATGAACCTACAACCGGATTACACTTCCATGACGTGGAACAGCTGTTAACTGTACTACATAAACTTAGAGATCACGGCAACACATTAATTGTGATCGAACATAATTTGGATGTAATTAAAACAGCCGATTGGGTAATTGACCTTGGACCAGAAGGAGGCTCGGGAGGTGGAGAAGTCGTCTCTATAGGAACGCCAGAGCAAACAACAAATTGCACACCATCCTACACCGGCAGATACTTAAAAAGTATATTGTTTAATTAAATATTTTATTAATCTAATTAGAAGTCGTTACCACTTCTGAATCCATAGTGTTCCATGCACCATTTATAAATGCATACAATCCCACGGTCACTTCTCGTCCATCCGTGGGAAATGACACTGCGTTACTCGTACTACTGCCTGACAATACACCGCTATGATGTACATCATAACTACCGAGTCCATTGCTACCAACTAACACCGCCCAATACTGTGGCACTGTCCCCATCGCATCCCATGACACCGTGACACTGCTACTTGTTAATGTCGTCCCTGTTAATGGACTGGTGATCTCGGGCGCAGCTGGTGGTGGCGCCATAAACGTGTTCACCACTTCTGAATCCATAGTGTTCCATGCACCATTTATAAATGCATACAATCCCACGGTCACTTCTCGTCCATCCGTGGGAAATGACACTGCGTTACTCGTACTACTGCCTGACAATACACCGCTATGATGTACATCATAACTACCGAGTCCATTGCTACCAACTAACACCGCCCAATACTGTGGCACCGTGCCCATCGCATCCCATGACACCGTGACACTGCTACTTGTTAATGTCGTCCCTGTTAATGGACTGGTGATCTCGGGCGCAGCTGGTGGTGGCGCCATAAACGTGTTCACCACTTCTGAATCCATAGTGTTCCATGCACCATTTATAAATGCATACAATCCCACGGTCACTTCTCGTCCATCCGTGGGAAATGACACTGCGTTACTCGTACTACTGCCTGACAATACACCGCTATGATGTACATCATAACTACCGAGTCCATTGCTACCAACTAACACCGCCCAATACTGTGGCACTGTCCCCATCGCATCCCATGACACCGTGACACTGCTACTTGTTAATG
Organism: Gammaproteobacteria bacterium; assembly: GCA_033344735.1. Taxonomy (NCBI): domain Bacteria; kingdom Pseudomonadati; phylum Pseudomonadota; class Gammaproteobacteria; species Gammaproteobacteria bacterium. The sequence goes on along the minus strand of JAWPMW010000001.1, from coordinate 97,245 downwards.
TCGTCCCTGTTAATGGACTGGTGATCTCGGGCGCAGCTGGTGGTGGCGCCATAAACGTGTTCACCACTTCTGAATCCATAGTGTTCCATGCACCATTTATAAATGCATACAATCCCACGGTCACTTCTCGTCCATCCGTGGGAAATGACACTGCGTTACTCGTACTACTGCCTGACAATACACCGCTATGATGTACATCATAACTACCGAGTCCATTGCTACCAACTAACACCGCCCAATACTGTGGCACTGTCCCCATCGCATCCCATGACACCGTGACACTGCTACTTGTTAATGTCGTCCCTGTTAATGGACTGGTGATCTCGGGCGCAGCTGGTGGTGGCGCCATAAACGTATTCACCACTTCTGAATCCATAGTGTTCCATGCACCATTTATAAATGCATACAATCCCACGGTCACTTCTCGTCCATCCGTGGGAAATGACACTGCGTTACTCGTACTACTGCCTGACAATACACCGCTATGATGTACATCATAACTACCGAGTCCATTGCTACCAACTAACACCGCCCAATACTGTGGCACTGTCCCCATCGCATCCCATGACACCGTGACACTGCTACTTGTTAATGTCGTCCCTGTTAATGGACTGGTGATCTCGGGCGCAGCTGGTGGTGGCGCCATAAACGTATTCACCACTTCTGAATCCATAGTGTTCCATGCACCATTTATAAATGCATACAATCCCACGGTCACTTCTCGTCCATCCGTGGGAAATGACACTGCGTTACTCGTACTACTGCCTGACAATACACCGCTATGATGTACATCATAACTACCGAGTCCATTGCTACCAACTAACACCGCCCAATACTGTGGCACTGTCCCCATCGCATCCCATGACACTGTCTCGTTTGCACTGGCCAGCGTTGTCCCTGTTAACGGGTAAGTGATGTCTGGAGAATCGATAAGTTCAAGCGCTCTTGCTACATTTATGCGCGGAGTGATTTTTCCGCCAATCGTATCTGTTATTAAATCGCCGCTAGTAGCAAGCCTATCTATAGTTTGTTGAACCGTTTCATCAGGAAATGCATTCGATGCACGCAATAATGCTGATGCACCACTAACATGTGGCGCGGCAAATGAAGTACCAAAAGCGGATCCAATCAAACCTGGAACTGCAATAAGCGAACCAGGCGCCAATAAATCTAGTTCAGATGAACTGTTTGAGTAACTATCAACAGCATCATAATTAAAAATAAACCCGGCAGCGCTAAGTGTTGTATCGCTCACCGCTCCAACTGACACTGCGTCTGAATAACATGCGGGGGAACTAATTTGAGTTTTTACACCATCATTACCACTAGCAACAACTGGGACTACACCCAAAGTCTGTAGTGTCGAAAATATACCAGCATCAAATCCTGCGCTAAAATCACTATCACAATTACCTGAGAATAAACCGCCACCTAAACTAAGATTAACAGCAGCAATATTATATGTTGAGGCATTTGTCGCCACCCACTGCAAAGCCTGCATAATGGTTGAGGATGGCGCTAAAGCATCTGGACCAGAATCTTCAAATACATCTAAACCAATAATATTTACATCACCAGCAACACCTAAAACTGTTGCTGCCACACGAGTACCGTGGTCCGACAAACTATCACCGCCAGCACCATCTATTACTCCAAAATCCATATCAACGATAACTGAGCAGTTAGGGTTAGCTGTACTTACCGGAATAGCGCAACTACCAAAATTACCATTTAGATAATCTATTCCACTATCTACAACCGCTACGGAGATACCCTCACCTGTATATCCTTGAGACTGTGCCAGATTATGCTTTATTAAAGGCAATGATTCTGACAATAGCGGCTTCAGCTCAACAATTGGCCGCACTGACTTTACTCTAGGATCTCGCATTAAATTTAGAAGCTCTTCTTCGTTTTGAACAGAAACTTCCATTGAATTAAAAGGATCATAATTCCGAATTAATAGTGGCTTGATACTATTCATCCTTTTCATCAAATCTGATTGAACTTCTTTTCTAAGTTCTTTCATTAAATTTATTTTTTCACTGACGTTCCAATTGGATCTAGCCTCTATTTCACTTTCACAACTATCATCATGCAAGTTCACAATAAAATTTACACTTGATTCCTGAGTCTGCGCATCCCTAACCAATTTCAATAAATTTGGCGACACAGATTCACGAACATATTGCATACTCTTATATACAATCTTTGATTCTTTAACTTGAAGTTTTAATGCTTTAATTTCCGAAGAATGGCTAACACGACTATCGCTAGTATCGTTTGCATACAGAGAGGAATGAATAAGCAACCAACACAACAACATACCTATATAGTGTATTACTCTTTGCATAATCATTTTTCTTGCTGAATTTTTCACAAGTAGACCAAAATATGACAACACCCTTAATTGTTATTTACAAATAATATTAATAGCAATTAAGCACATATTTAGTGATTCAGTTAACTCTATTATAGTATTAACATAATTTAATCGGCATTATTCACAATTAATACACATTTAATGTGTATAGAACGAGTATTTTCTTAGTCAAACAAAGAGGCAAAAATTAATCCTGGCCATTCAATTTCTTGTTTTTAAAGCTCATAACGCAAAAAAGCCAGGACATGCCTGGCTTTTTTGCTGTTTCAAATTCTTATTATTTATTCTGGTCGATCAACCAACTCCACTAACGCCATTGGTGCATTATCTCCACTGCGGAAACCACATTTAAGAATACGTAGATAACCGCCTGGACGTTCTTTGTATCGCGGACCTAATTCTGTAAACAATTTTCCTACAGCCGCTTTATCACGTAAACGTGAAAACACAACACGTCGTTGTGAAACAGTGTCGTCTTTTGCTCGAGTAATTAATGGCTCAAGTACTTTTCGCAATTCTTTAGCTTTTGGTAGTGTTGTTTTAATTACTTCATGCTCGACTAGTGAAACCGCCATGTTTTGAAACATAGCGTTACGATGTGCGTCTGTACGATTTAATTTTCTACCTGAATGTCTGTGTCGCATAATTTTTACCTGACAATCTTATATGATTGATTTGCGTTCATCTTTCATATGCGCCGGTGGCCAATTTTCTAATCGCATACCAAGCGATAGACCATGTGAACCAAGCACATCTTTTATTTCTGTTAATGACTTCTTACCCAAGTTTGGCGTTTTCAATAACTCCACTTCAGTGCGTTGAATTAAGTCACCAATGTAGTAAATATTCTCTGCTTTCAAGCAGTTTGCAGATCTGACTGTTAGCTCTAAGTCGTCAACTGGACGCATTAGAATTGGGTCAATCTCAGCTTCACTTGGTGCTTGCTCTTCTTGCTCATCACCTTGAAGGTCAACAAAGACAGTTAATTGTTGCTGAAGAATTCCCGCCGCTTTGCGTACTGTTTCTTCTGGGTCAACAGTGCCATCTGTTTGCAAATCAATAATCAATTTATCTAAATTAGTACGTTGCTCTACACGCGCACTTTCTACTGAATAAGACACACGTCGAACCGGACTGAAGCTAGCATCTAGCATTAATGCACCAATTGGGCGATCTTCGTCAGATGTTCTTTGTGTTGAAGGAACGTACCCACGGCCCTTTGCTACTTTTAATGTCATATTAATTGAGCTACCTGTTGTTAGATGCGCAATCACATGGTCTGGGTTGACGATCTCAATATCATGGTCACCTTGAATGTCTGCTGCAGTTAACACACCAGGACCATTCTTATTAACAGTTAGCATGGCTTCGTTTTTGTTGTGCATTTTAATTGCTACACCTTTTAGGTTTAGCAAAATATCGACAACATCTTCTTGAACACCTTCGATAGCAGTGTATTCGTGCAATACCCCTTCAATCTGCGCCTCTACAATGGCACATCCTTGAATTGAAGAAAGCAAAATGCGTCGTAAAGCATTCCCAAGCGTATGACCAAAGCCTCTTTCTAATGGCTCTAAGACTATTTTTGCGCTCTGAGAGTTAATGACATTAACGTCAACTAACCTAGGCTTAAGTAACTCGTTTGAACTTGCCATATATATCCTCTCCCGCTGTGATTACTTAGAGTAAAGCTCGACTACGAGCGATTCGTTAATATCTGAAGATAGATCAGTTCTTTCTGGTGCAGATCTGAAAGTCCCCGTCATTTTCTTTGTATCGACCGTGACCCAATCTGGGAAACCAAATTGCTCAGCAGTGTTTAACGAATCTTGAATTCGTAATTGCTTGCGTGCTTTTTCTCGCACTGAAATAACGTCTTCGGCTTTAACCTGATAAGAAGGAATATTCACTAGCGAACCATTTACTTCAATAGATTTGTGGCTAACCAGTTGTCTGCACTCAGCACGAGTAACACCGAATCCCATGCGGTAGACTACGTTATCTAAACGACACTCTAATAGCTCTAACAAGTTTTCACCGGTAGAACCTTTCTTTAAATTCGCTTTCTTGTAGTAGTTACTAAACTGCTTTTCTAATACGCCATACATACGACGCAGTTTTTGCTTCTCACGTAACTGCAAACCATAGTCAGAAGTTCTTCCTCGTTTATCTCCATGCTGTCCTGGAACTTTGTCAGCTTTACACTTGGAGTCTAATGGACGTACACGACTCTTAAGGAATAAATCGGTTCCTTCACGACGACTTAACTTACACTTTGGTCCTAAATATCTAGCCATAACTACTTACACTCTTCGCTTTTTAGGCGGTCTACACCCATTATGTGGAATTGGGGTTATATCTGAAATATTAGTGATTTTAAAACCTAGTGCGTTCAATGAACGTACTGCAGATTCTCTACCAGGCCCAGGTCCTTTGACCAAAACATCTAAATTCTTCATACCGTATTCTAAAGCAACATTTCCACATCTTTCTGCCGCTACTTGAGCAGCAAATGGTGTACTTTTGCGTGATCCTCTAAACCCTGACCCACCTGAAGTTGCCCATGCGAGCGCATTACCTTGACGGTCTGTGATAGTTATAATGGTATTATTAAAAGAAGCATTAATATGAGCGATACCGTCAGTAACAACTCTTTTAACTTTCTTCTTTGTGCGACCTGTGCTTGCTGTTGCCATAAATAGTAACCTTGCTTATTTCTTTATCTCTTAATAGGACGACGTGGACCTTTGCGTGAACGTGCATTGGTTTTTGTTCGTTGTCCTCGGAGTGGTAAACCGCGTCGATGACGAATACCACGATATGTTCCCAAGTCCATCAAACGTTTGATGTTCATAGAAACTTCTCGACGTAAATCACCTTCAACCTGAAATTTAGCTACCTCAGTACGAAGCTTTTCAACTTCCTCTTCAGTTAAATCTTTAATTTTAGCTGCAGGGCTTATGCCAGTCACTGCGCAAATCTCTCGTGAACGAGTTCGCCCAATACCAAAGATTGCCGTTAAGGCAATTTCAGTGTGCTTATGCACTGGGATATTTATTCCGGCAATACGTGCCACATTACACTCCTAACTAAAGTTTCTTTTGCGCTTTTTTACGCATGAAGCCGCAAATTTTACCAATAAAATCACGGGTTTCTATTACAATTCTCGTAACCAACTAGCCTTGTCTTTGCTTATGCCTTGGATCCGTACAGATCACGCGTACTACACGGTTTCTTCGAATCACTTTGCAATTGCGACATAGTTTTTTTACAGAGGCCCTAACTTTCATTTCTATTTCCTATCTATTGGCTCTACGCAAGAATTAACGCAAATTGTTAACGTAACTGGCCTGCGCGGCCACCTTTCAAATTAGCCTTCTTCATTAATCCTTCATACTGATGAGACATCAAATGCGACTGAACTTGCGCTATGAAATCCATCACCACTACAACAATGATTAATAAAGATGTACCACCAAAGTAAAATGGTACATTCCATTTAAGTATTAAGAATTCTGGCATCAAACACACTAACGTTATGTAGATCGCACCTACCGCAGTTAAACGTGTAAGCACAGAATCAATATAACGAGCACTCTGCTCACCTGGTCTTATTCCAGGAATAAATGCGCCGGAGCGCTTCAAATTATCTGCTGTCTCACGCGAATCAAAGACGATCGCTGTGTAGAAGAAACAGAAGAAAATTATCGCCAAGGCATAAAAAGTCACATACAGAGGTTGCCCTGGTGCCAAGGTTGCCGAAATATCCTGCAACCATCCTAATCCTTCTACATTCCCCGCCCACTGTCCTAATGTTGCCGGGAACAAAATAATACTAGAAGCAAAAATAGGCGGGATAACACCCGACATATTGAGCTTCAATGGTAAGTGACTAGACTGCGCGGCATACATCTTACGACCCTGCTGACGCTTAGCATAATTCACTGTAATTCTGCGCTGTCCTCTTTCAATGAAAACAACAATTGCCGTGACAACAATAGCCATGACAAATAATAGTAGAACTAAGCCGCTGGACAACTCGCCAGTGCGTGCCAATTCTAGTGTTCCTGCGACGGCCGCTGGCAACCCAGCTACAATCCCCGCAAAAATAATAATAGATATCCCATTACCAACACCACGCTCTGTTATTTGTTCTCCTAACCACATCAAGAACATGGTCCCAGTGACTAAACTAATCGCCGCTGTAAATACAAAGCTTGGTCCTGGGTGCAAAGCTACACCCTGATTTTGTAGTGCAATTGCAACACCTATTGCTTGGAATGTCGCTAATACGACCGTTCCGTAACGTGTATATTGAGTAATCTTACGACGACCCGCTTCACCTTCTCTCTTAAGCTCTTTCAGTGACGGTACTACCGCACTCATTAACTGCATAATAATTGATGCAGAAATATAAGGCATAATACCTAGAGCAAAAATACTCAACCTTTCTAAGGCACCGCCCGAGAACATATTAAACATATTTAATATGGTGCCACTCTGTTCTTCGAAGAACCTCGCCATTGCCGCAGGATCAATACCTGGCGTTGGAATAAAGGTACCAATTCGATAAACAATCAACGCCATTAATACAAACAATAAGCGTTGCTTTAATTCTGTTAACTGCCCCATCCCACCTAGCTGGGCTGCCATTTTTTCGCGGGATGCTGACATAACTTAGCTACTAGTCTTCAATTTTTCCGCCCGCGGCTTCTACTGCAGCACGCGCGCCTTTTGTAAACATCAAGCCACGTGTATGCACGGGCTCACTTATTTCACCAGACAAGATTACTTTCACTCGCTGTGTGAATTCAGAAACAATGTTAGCTTCTTTCAATGCTTTAATATCAAGAACAGCAGCATCAGTTAACAACAATTCATGAAGTCTTACTTCAGCAGTCAATTTAGCTTTTGCAGAGCGAAAACCAAATTTTGGCAGCCTTCGCTGCAATGGCATTTGACCACCTTCAAAACCAACTTTATGAAATCCACCTGAACGTGATTTTTGGCCTTTATGCCCACGCCCACAAGTCTTGCCAAAACCAGAACCAATTCCACGTCCTACACGTTTAGCATTAGTGCGGCTTCCTGCACCCGGTTTAATAGTATTTAGGCGCATTCTAAATTTCCTCTACTTTCAGCATATACTGAATTTTATTAATCATGCCGCGATTTTCAGGTGTATCGATCACTGTCACAGGGTTATGAATTCTACGAATACCAAGACCACGCACGCACGCTTGATGCGACTTGAGGCGACCATGAATACTCTTAACCAACGTTACTTGTAACTGTTTACTCATTTGATTAACCCAGAATTTCTTCTACTGACTTTCCACGCTTAGAAGCAATGGACTCAGGTGATTGCATGCTTGTTAAACCTTGCATTGTTGCTCTTACTACATTGATCGGATTTCGTGAGCCAATGCATTTTGCTAATACGTTACGTACACCTAGCACTTCAAATACTGCGCGCATGGCACCACCAGCAATAATACCAGTACCTTCTGATGCTGGTTGCATGTGTACTTTTGCAGCTCCATGTATGCCTACTTTCGGATAAAACAAAGTGCCATCTTTAAGTGGGACTGTTTGCATATTACGGCGTGCTTTTTCCATTGCTTTTTGAATTGCAATTGGTACTTCTTTGGCTTTGCCATAACCGAACCCAATTTTACCTTCACCATCGCCGACTACAGTCAATGCAGTGAAACCAAATTGGCGACCACCTTTAACCACTTTAGCTACGCGGTTAACTGCAACAAGCTTTTCTTGTAACCCATCTGCAGTTTTATTTGTTACTTCTTGTCCGGCCATTATTTACCCTTTAAATTCCAATCTAGCTTCTCTTGTTAAAAATCCAGTCCAGCTTCTCTGGCGGCATCTGCTAATGCTTGAACTCGACCATGGTACCTAAAGCCAGAACGATCAAAAGCAACCTTAGTAATTCCCTTATCTTTAGCACGCTCAGCTACTAACTTTCCAACCGCCTTAGCAGCTTCAACGTTACCTGTGTATTTCACATTACCACGCACACCTGAATCTAATGATGATCCACTCGCTAATACGCTTGCCGTTGCATCATCAATCACCTGAGCATATATATGCTTAGACGTTCTAAAGACGCACAGGCGAGCTGCACCCTGCGCACGTATATTACAACGTGTTTTTTTGCTGCGGCGTATTCTTGATGCTTTCTTATCCATTATTTCAAATCACTTAAACTTGTGTATTTCTACTTATCTATTTTTTCTTGGCTTCTTTGCGAATAATTCGCTCATCAGCATATTTAACACCCTTGCCTTTATATGGCTCGGGTGGTCTGTAAGCACGTAATTCTGCTGCTACCTGTCCTACTTTCTGCTTATCAAAACCTTTTACTAAAATTTCTGTCTGGCTTGGCGTTTCAATGGTAATACCTTCAGGAACAGCATATTCAACTGGATGTGAAAAACCTAATGACAAATTTAAAACTTTGCCTTTAGCTTGCGCTCGATAACCAACACCAACCAACTCAAGCTTACGCTCAAAACCTTGTGACACACCGACCACCAAATTATTTAATAAAGAACGCATAGTGCCTGCCATTGCCACAGAACTTTTATCATCTGCTTTCACTGATAATGTGGCATCTTCTTGCACCAATTTAACAGCAGGGTGCAAAGCTAATACCATTTCACCTTTGGCACCTTTGGCACGTACATTTTGCCCATCGATTTTAATTTCTACGCCAGATGGAACTTCTACAGGTTGACTTGCGATTCTAGACATAACTAATTCTTTTTTTACTCAACCGTACAAATAACTTCGCCACCTTGCCCATTCTCACGTGCAGTGCTGTCTGTCATCATACCTTTTGATGTTGAAATGATAGCGATTCCCATACCCCCAATAACACTTGGAAGATCTTCAGCGCTTTTGTATATACGTAACCCTGGTCGACTGATCTTTTTGATTTTCTCGATTACTGGCTTCCCCATGTAATATTTTAGGTCTACTACTAACTGCTTTTTAACGCCGTCACCCTCTACTCTCCAATCCGAGATGTAGCCTTCATCTTTTAACACAGCTGCAATTGATTGCTTGTACTTTGAATCTGGCATACTGACATTGACTTTGTCTGCACTCTGCCCATTTCTAATGCGCGTTAGCATATCTGCAATTGGATCACTCATACTCATAATAAATTACCTTTACCAACTTGCCTTAACTAAGCCAGGGATATCACCTCGCATAGCTGCTTCACGCAGTTTATTTCTTCCTAGACCAAACTTTCGATAAAACCCATGTGGTCTACCTGTAATGTTGCAACGGTTTCTTTGTCTAACTGGCATGGCGTTACGTGGAAGCTTTTGCAATTTCAATGCAGCTAATTCTTTTTCTTCATAGTCAGCTGTTGCACTTTTTATAATTGCTTTTAGTTCCGCACGTTTTTTTGCATATTTTGCAACTGTACGTGTGCGCTTCTTTTCGCGCTGAACCATGGATTGTTTTGCCATTAGTAATGCCTCAATTGATCTTTATATTTGCTTAGTTAATTCTTAAAAGGAAAACTAAACGCAGCCAGCAATGCTTTTGCTTCTGCGTCAGTTGGTGCACTAGTAGTGATGGCAATATCCATCCCACGAATCGCATCAATTTTATCGTAATCTATTTCCGGGAAGATGATCTGCTCTTTAACACCCATGTTGTAGTTGCCTCGCCCATCAAAGGCTCTTCCACTGATACCACGGAAATCACGAATACGTGGAATTGCAATATTAATTAGGCGATCTAAAAATTCGTACATACGTACATTTCGTAGGGTTACCTTACAGCCAATAGGCCAATCATCTCGGATATTAAAGCCAGCAATAGATTTACGTGACAAAGTTACAACTGCTTTTTGTCCTGAAATCTTCGCCATATCTGACACTGCATGCTCAACAACTTTTTTATCTTTAGTTGCTTCACCCAATCCCATGTTAAGTGTGATTTTCTCAATATGCGGCACTTGCATAACATTGCCGTAAGAAAATTGCTCCATTAACTGTGCACGTACTGTGTCGTTATAAAATGCTTGTAATCTAGCCATTATACATCCACCACTTCGCCGTTAGATTTGAAATAGCGAACCTTAGTATTATCTTCTAATGTTTTAACTCCCACACGATCACCTTTACCTGTCGCAGGGTTGAACATCATAATATTAGAACGATCAATTGCCATTTCCTTATCAATTATTCCACCGGTGATGCCTGCATTAGGGTTTGGCTTTTGAGCTTTCTTAACCATATTTATCCCATCAACAAGTATGCGACCATCAGCCAATACTTGGGTAACAGTTCCACGTCGGCCCTTATCTTTGCCAGCGTTCACTATTACTTCATCACCTTTTTTAATCTTATTCATATCTGTAATTCTTATTGCACTTTCGTCTTTATAGTACTTCTGGCGCAAGAGAAATTATTTTCATAAATTTTTCTGTGCGTAGTTCTCTTGTGACTGGTCCAAAGATACGTGTACCAATTGGTTGCAACTGAGCATTTAGCAATACCGCCGCATTTCCATCAAAACGTATTAACGAACCATCGGGGCGACGCACACCTTTTGCAGTTCTTACAACAACCGCATTGTAAACTTCGCCTTTTTTAACTTTTCCGCGTGGTATAGCATCTTTGATGCTCACCTTAATAACATCACCGATACCTGCATAGCGACGATGCGAACCACCTAAAACTTTTATACACTGAATTCTTTTTGCGCCACTGTTGTCGGCTACATCAAGATTAGATTGCATCTGTATCATGGTTAATCCTTATTTAGCCTGCTACGCCAGGAACAACAACTTCAACCAATGTCCACGACTTGGTTTTTGAAATTGGTCGGCATTCTTTAATTGTGACAACATCACCAATTGTGCATTGGTTGTTTTCATCATGTGCATGAATCTTTGAAGACTTACTCATGAATTTCCCATAAATAGGATGCTTAACGCGTCGCTCTGTTAATACAACAATGGATTTATCCATTTTGTTGCTAACAACTTTGCCTTGAACTGTTCGCATTTTTTTATCTTGTTTTTCCATAGTCTTCTATTTACTAGCTCGCGCTTTTGCTTTGCTCATTAAGCACGGTCTTAATGCGTGCGATATCTTTACGAATTCTAGAAAATTCATGGTTGCGACTTGCTTGCCCCATTGAATATTGCATACGTAACTTAAACTGCTCTTTACGCAGCTCAATTAATTCATCTTTTAATTCACTCTCGCCCTTGGCACGTAATTCTGTCGCTTTCATTACATTAATGTCCTTGTGACAAATTGAGTTTGAATAGGTAACTTAGCAGCTGCCAACTTAAAGGCTTCACGCGCTAATTCTTCGGGCACACCTTCCATTTCATATAACATTTTACCTGGCTGAATTTTTGCCACCCAATATTCAACGTTACCCTTACCTTTACCCTGTCTTACTTCCAAAGGTTTTTTGGTCACAGGCACATCCGGAAAAATTCTAATCCAGATTTTTCCACCACGCTTAACGTGTCTAGTCATTGCACGTCGTGCTGCTTCTATTTGTCTTGCAGTTAAACGACCACGACCAACAGCTTTAAGACCAAAATCTCCAAAGCTTACTTTATTACCATTTAACGCAAGTCCACGGTTGCGGCCTTTTTGCTGCTTGCGAAATTTGGTTTTCTTTGGCTGTAACACGATTCTATCCTTCTCTTAGGGTCTTATTATTTATGCGCTAGCGCGTTTAGTGTCAGGCAGTTCTTCACTGTTCTTGCTTTCAAGATCAAAAACTTCACCTTTAAAGATCCATGTCTTGATACCTATAATTCCGTAAGTAGTCGCCGCTTCTGCTGTGCCATAGTCAATATCAGCTCTTAATGTATGCAATGGTACTCGACCTTCGCGATACCACTCAGTGCGAGCAATTTCAGCACCGTTTAAACGACCTGATACATTAATTTTTACACCTAGCGCACCAAGACGCATTGCATTACTAACAGCGCGCTTCATTGCACGTCTAAACATAATGCGGCGCTCTAGCTGTTGCGCGACACTTTCTGATACTAATTGCGCATCAATTTCTGGCTTGCGAATTTCTTCGATATTGATTTTTACATTATTGATATTTAGATCCATACGGCGAGCTATTTCTTTACGCAATGCTTCGACGTCTTCACCTTTCTTACCAATAACAATTCCAGGTCTTGCGGTATGAATTACTACAAATGCCGCACGTGCTGGTCTATCTATTTGGATTCTGCTTACCGATGCCTGTGATAATTTTTCTTTTAGATATTTACGAATTTCTAAGTCGCTATTAAGAAACTTAGCGTAGTCTGTTCCTTCTGCATACCACTTAGAAGTCCAGTCAGTTGCTATACCTAATCTAAAGCCAGTTGGATGTACTTTTTGTCCCATCGGATCTATTAACTCGGTTAATGTCTATTATTAAATATGTAGTACGTTGACTACCTATTATCACCAACAGTCACTGTCAGATGACTGCTTCTCTTTAAAATCTTACATGCTCGTCCTTTAGCTCTAGGCTGAAAGCGTTTTTGCGTTCGACCTTCATCAACAAATATTTTTGTTACTTTTAATTCGTCGATATCTGCACCTTCATTGTGCTCGGCATTGGCAATAGCAGAATCTAAAACCTTCTTAACAATGCCAGACGCTTTCTTTGAACTAAATTCTAAAAGCTCAACTGCGCGACTCACTTCCATGCCACGTATTTGGTCAGCAACCAGACGACATTTTTGCGCTGATATACTGATATCTTTTAACTTTGCTGAAACTTCCATAATTTAACTCGTAATTTTTTCTTTTTACTATTTAACTTTCTTATCGCCTGAATGCCCTTTAAATACACGCGTAGCTGCAAATTCACCTAACTTATGACCCACCATATTTTCTGAAACCAATACAGGAACATGTTGACGTCCGTTATGGATAGCAATAGTTAATCCCACCATTTCCGGTGAAACCATTGACCGCCGCGACCATGTTTTAATTGGCTTGCGATCGTTATTCTCAACAGCCACTTGCACTTTCTTAGCAAGATGGTGATCTATATGAGGGCCTTTTCGTAATGATCTTGGCAACGTTATGTCCTCGTTATTACTTAAATTAGTTTATTTATTTTTTATTGCGACGACGTACGATCATATTGTCAGTACGCTTGTTCTTACGTGTCTTAAAGCCTTTAGTTGGCATACCCCAAGGTGATACTGGATGCCTACCACCCGAAGTTCTTCCCTCACCACCACCATGAGGGTGATCAATTGGGTTCATAGCAACACCACGAACAGTAGGCTTTACACCACGCCATCTGCTAGCACCTGCTTTACCTAATTTACGTAAATTATGCTCAGAATTACCTACTTCACCTATTGTTGCACGACAATCTGATAACACCTTGCGCATTTCACCCGAACGTAAGCGCAAAGTTGCATGCGCACCTTCTCTTGCTACAAGTTGTATAGCAGCACCTGCGCTTCTACCAACTTGCGCGCCTTTTCCTGGCTTTAACTCTATACAGTGAACAACTGTACCTACCGGAATACTTCTTAGTGGCAGAGTATTTCCTGGCTTAATTGGTGACTGTGCGCCAGACATAATTGAGTCGTTAGCTTTTATACCTTTAGGAGCAATGATGTACCGTCGCTCTCCATCTGCATATTTTAATAATGCTAAGTGTGCCGTCCTATTTGGATCGTATTCCAAACGCTCTACAATTGCTGGGATACCATCTTTATTACGCTTAAAATCTACTGTTCTATAACGTTGCTTATGACCACCACCACGATGACGTGTAGTGATGCGTCCCAAGTTATTACGACCACCAGATTTTGATTTCTTTTCTACTAATGCTTTAACCGGCTCACCAGTATGCAGATCTTTTGAGACGATCCGTACTTGGAATCGACGTCCTGGAGAGGTTGGTTTTGATTTTACGACTGCCATTTTTATTCCATTCCAGTTAGATCAATGTCGTGCCCAGTTTCGAGCCTTACATATGCTTTTTTCCAATCACTTCGTTTACCCATCACACGTCCAAAACGTTTATTTTTACCTTGAACATTTGCAACACGAACCGAGGCGACTTTAACTTGAAATAATTGCTCTACAGCACTTTTTATTTCTTGCTTACTCGCGCTAGGAAGCACTTTAAACACGTGTTGATTTGCAGTGTCTGCAAGTAATGCAGATTTTTCTGATACATGCGGTGCAACTAACACCTGGGTAAGACGCTCCATGCTGATTGACTGACTCACTTCAACCACTCCTCAACTTCTTTAAGCGCTTCTTCAGTAATTACTACATGCTCAAATTTAATCAGGCTAACCGGATCAATACTTGATGCTTCATCAACATCAACATCATGTAAATTGCGTGCAGATAAATATAGCTTTTCATCTGACTTTTCAGTTCCAACGATAATATATGCAGAGCTCACACCAATTTTGCTTAATCTCGCCAACATATCTTTAGTCTTTGGTGTTTCGGCAGTAAAGTCATCAACAACATGCAGACGCTCAAGCCTAATTAACTCTGAAAATATTGATGCGTAAGCTGCGCGCACCATTTTCTTGTTCATTTTTTGCTTATAACTACGCGGCTGTGCTGCGAATGTTTGTCCGCCACTGCGCCATAATGGACCGCGCGATGTTCCGGCACGCGCTCTACCAGTACCTTTTTGTCTCCAAGGCTTAGCACCACCACCTCTTACTGCTGAGCGGTTTTTTTGAGCTTTTGTTCCAGAGCGAGCACCCGCTAAATATGCAGTTACTGCCTGATGAACAAGCGTCTCATTATAGTCACGGCCAAATGTGTCATCTGACACATTTATTGAGCTACCGTTAGTTACATCAAGTTTCATATTTCTATTCGATTATTATTATGCAGTTATAATTGGCTTTACGATTACTCGACCGCCTTTAGCACCAGGGACAGCACCCTTAATTAAAATTAAATCTCTATCTGTATCTACTCTTACAACTGTAAGATTTTTAGTACTGACTTGTTCACTACCCATATGACCCGCCATTTTCTTGCCTTTAAATACTCGGCCTGGGGTTTGACACATACCAGTTGAACCAGGCACACGGTGTGAAATTGAGTTGCCATGCGTAGCATCTTGACCACGGAAGTTATGGCGTTTGATAGTTCCAGCAAACCCTTTACCTTTTGAAATACCAGTCACTTGCACTTTCTGTCCTTCTTCGAACATATCAGCACTAATTTGCGCACCCAACTCTAATTCAACCTCTTCAGAGTCTGATAGCCGGAATTCATACATGCCTTCACCTGATGTCACACTCGCTTTAGCGAAGTGACCTGTCAGCGCTTTATTTACACGTGACGGCTTTCGCGCTCCATAAGCGACCTGAACTGCACTATAACCATCATTTTCTTGTTGTTTTAACTGAGTTACTCGATTGCTATCGACGTGAAGCACAGTCACAGGTACAGAAGCACCATCTTCTGTAAATACACGGGTCATACCCACTTTTTTACCAACTACACCTAAAGGCATCGATTTAATCTCTGTTTTACTCGTTCAATTGCTAAAATTACGCAATATTCTTTAATTCTGCTTTTTTTAAGGCATCGCGAATGTGGCCCGGGCAAGCAATGCTTGTCCGGGCCACAGGAAGCCGCGAATTATTACAGAATTTAACGCAATAGGAAACCGCTTTTTTTAAAATTTATTCTTTTATTTCAGTAACAAATAAAAGCTAGGCGGTCGCTATATTACAATTAATTCAGTTTAATCTGAACATCCACCCCAGCTGCTAAATCCAGCTTCATTAGGGCATCTACTGTTTTGTCTGTCGGGTCAACAATATCCATAATCCGCTTGTGTGTGCGAATTTCATACTGGTCTCGAGCGTTCTTATCTACGTGAGGGGAGATCAACACAGTAAACCTCTCCTTTCTGGTAGGCAAAGGGATTGGACCCTTTACACGAGCTCCTGTACGTTTTGCTGTTTGCACAATCTCACTCGCTGAGCGATCAATTAAACGGTGATCAAACGCCTTTAATCTAATTCGAATACGCTGACTTTCTGACATTATTTACTCTTTTGTTATTTAACCTGGATTGTTTAGCCAGGATTATTCAATAATTTTAGATACAACACCCGCACCCACGGTACGGCCACCTTCGCGTATCGCAAAGCGTAAGCCTTCTTCCATCGCGATCGGCGCAATCATGCTCACTTCCATCTTCACATTATCACCCGGCATCACCATCTCGACACCTTCCGGTAACTCACATGCACCTGTTACATCCGTTGTTCGGAAGTAAAACTGTGGGCGGTAACCATTGAAGAATGGTGTGTGTCTTCCGCCTTCATCCTTTGACAGAATGTAGACTTCTGCTTCAAATTTCGTGTGAGGGGTAATACTGCCTGGCTTACATAACACTTGCCCACGTTCCACTTCATCACGCTTCGTGCCGCGTAATAAAATTCCCACATTGTCTCCCGCACGCCCTTCGTCAAGCAGCTTACGGAACATCTCTACACCTGTACACGTTGTCTTAGCCGTCTCTTTAATTCCCACAATCTCGACTTCTTCGCCCACTTTTACGATGCCGCGTTCGATTCTGCCGGTCACTACCGTGCCACGACCTGAAATTGAAAACACGTCCTCAACAGGCATTAAATAATCACCATCAATTGCTCGCTCTGGCTCAGGAATGTAAGCATCCATTTCTTCTAATAGCTTTAATACCGATGGCACACCAATGTCTGACGTATCACCTTCAAGCGCTTTCAGTGCTGAACCGGTGACAATTGGCGTATCGTCCCCTGGAAAGTCGTAGCTAGACAGTAAATCGCGGATCTCCATCTCAACTAACTCTAATAATTCCGCATCATCTACCTGATCCGCTTTGTTCATGTACACCACGATGTATGGCACACCCACTTGGCGTGACAATAATATGTGCTCTCGCGTTTGTGGCATCGGCCCATCGGCTGCTGAACACACCAAAATCGCGCCGTCCATTTGCGCCGCACCCGTAATCATGTTCTTCACATAATCCGCGTGTCCTGGGCAATCGACGTGAGCATAGTGACGCTTGTCTGTCTCATACTCGACGTGGGCGGTAGCAATCGTGATCCCGCGCTCTCTTTCTTCTGGCGCATTGTCGATATCGCCATAGTCCTTGAACTCGCCACCCTGGGCTTCCGCTGACACCTTCGTTAACGCTGCCGTTAACGTCGTCTTACCATGATCCACGTGACCTATGGTCCCCACATTTACATGGGGCTTATTGCGTTCAAACTTCTCCTTCGACATCGTCCGATACCTCTTAAATATTTATATATTAAATTAAAAACAAACTCTTTCTAGTGACCCTTAGTTACTGCTTCTACAACTACTGAAGGTGCTTCACTATATTTTTCAAATTCCATTGAATATGTTGCTCTGCCCTGAGTTGCTGACCGTAAATCAGTGGCATACCCGAACATCTCTTTTAGAGGTACATCAGCGCGAACGATTTTACCTGCAGGTGCATCATCCATACCACTAACAATCCCTCTGCGACGATTAAGGTCTCCAACCACATCGCCCATGTAATCTTCTGGCGTTACTACTTCAACTTTCATAATGGGTTCCAATAACACGGGGCTTGCTTCTCGACTACCCTCTTTGAAACACATCGAGCCGGCTATTTTAAATGCCATTTCTGATGAATCAACATCATGAAACGAGCCTTCATATAGCGTGACTTTTATGTCGACCATTGGGTAGCCAGCAACCACACCGCTTTCCAATGACTCTTTAACGCCTTTCTCCACTGATGGAATGAATTCCTTAGGAATTACACCGCCAACAATTTCGTTAACAAATTCAAATCCGCCACCTTCTTCTAGTGGCTCTATCTTCAGCCAAACATGACCATACTGACCACGCCCACCTGACTGTCGAACAAATTTATTCTCATGTTCAACTGTAGAACGGATGGTTTCTCTGAACGCCACCTGTGGTGCACCCACATTGGCATCCACTTTAAATTCTCGTTTCATGCGATCGACAATGATATCGAGATGCAACTCGCCCATCCCGGCAATAATTGTCTGGCCAGACTCTTCGTCTGTTCTAACCCTAAAAGAAGGATCTTCTTGCGCCAACTTCTGCAAAGCCACCGCCATCTTTTCCTGATCGCCTGTTGTTCTAGGCTCCACCGCCACTGAAATTACCGGTTCCGGAAATTCCATTCGTTCCAAGGTAATGACATCTTTAGGAGAACATAATGTCTCTCCTGTCGTCACTTCTCTTAGCCCGACCGCAGCAGCAATATCACCTGCATACACTTCTTTAATTTCTTCGCGAGAATTAGAGTGCATTTGTAGTAACCGGCCAATGCGTTCTTTCTTCCCTTTAATTGGGTTAAATACAGTATCCCCAGTTTTTATGATACCGGAGTAAACCCTAAAAAATGTTAGCGTGCCTACATATGAATCAGTGGCAATTTTAAACGCTAACGCTGCAAATGGTTCTTTATCAGAAGACTTTCGTGTGCCTTCTGTTTCATTTTTATCATCAAGTATGCCAGTTATCGGCGGCACATCTGATGGCGACGGCATATATCTCACAACTGCATCCAGCATAGCCTGCACGCCTTTATTCTTAAAAGCAGACCCACAAAATGCTGGAACAATTTCTCCAGCTAGTGTGCGGATGCGAATTCCCTGATGAATTTCATCTTCGGATAAATCTCCTTCTTCAAGGTATTTATCCATTAATTCTTCGGAAGCTTCTGCAGTGGCTTCAAGCAGTTGCTCCCGCCATTCCTGGCATTCTTCTAGCAACTCACCTTCAGGAACGTCTCTAGCCTCGTATGTAGTACCCATATCAGACTCATTCCAATATATGGCCTGCATACGTACCAGGTCGACTACCCCTTTAAAATTCTCTTCAGCACCTATCGGCAACTGCATCGGTATTGCATTTGAACCTAACCGATCTCGAATCTGTTCGATCACTCTAAGAAAGTTCGCACCAGTGCGATCCATCTTATTTACAAACGCCATGCGTGGAACGTGGTACTTATTTGCCTGACGCCAGACCGTTTCAGACTGTGGTTCCACTCCACCTACCGCACAAAAGACAGCACATGCACCATCAAGTACACGTAGTGATCTTTCTACTTCAATCGTAAAATCTACGTGGCCAGGAGTATCGATAATATTAATTCGATGCTGCTCGAACTGCTGGTCCATCCCTGTCCAAAAACAGGTCGTAGCTGCTGATGTAATGGTGATGCCGCGTTCTTGTTCTTGCTCCATCCAATCCATTACGGCAGCGCCGTCATGCACCTCACCTATTTTGTGAGAAACACCGGTATAAAATAATATCCGCTCAGTCGTTGTCGTCTTGCCAGCATCGATATGCGCCATAATTCCGATATTCCGATATCGTTCGATGGGCGTTTTCCGAGCCATTTTGGTACTTTCTGCTTAATGCATTTACTACCAACGGTAGTGAGAAAATGCTTTATTCGCTTCTGCCATTCTAAGCGTATCTTCGCGCTTCTTAATTGCTGAGCCTTTGCTTTCAGCAGCGTCAATCAATTCACCGGCTAATTTATTCACCATAGATTTTTCACCACGCTTACGTGCAGAATCTACAATCCATCGCATTGCCAAAGCTGCTTGACGTACCGGACGCACTTCAACTGGCACCTGATATGTTGCACCGCCCACTCGGCGTGACTTCACCTCAACAGGAGGTCTAACTTTATCAAGTGCTTCTAAAAATACTTCTAATCCATCTGTGCCTTTTTTAGTAGAAATTTCATCAATCGCTTTATAAACGATTTTTTCGGCTACAGATTTCTTACCACTAACCATTAAAATATTTACAAACTTAGCGAGCTGATCATTTCCATATTTCGGATCAGGTAACACTTCACGTTTAGGAACTTCTCTACGTCTAGGCATGTTTTCTCTTCGCTTTACTTGTAATTATGATTGCTAAAATTATGTTTAATGATCGCTATAAATTATGACTTCTGGCGTTTTGCGCCATATTTAGAGCGAGCTTGCTTACGATTTGCTACCCCTTGAGTATCTAAACTTCCACGTACTGTATGGTAGCGAACACCGGGTAAATCCTTAACACGACCACCACGGATCAATACTACCGAGTGTTCTTGTAGGTTATGACCTTCTCCACCAATATATGAAGAAACCTCGAAACCGTTAGTCAAACGCACGCGTGCTACTTTACGCAGTGCTGAATTTGGCTTTTTAGGCGTAGTTGTATACACACGAGTACACACACCGCGTCGCTGAGGACAAGCGGCTAACGCTGGCACATTACTTTTTTCAATTTTTCTTTTTCTCGGCTTGCGTACAAGCTGATTAATTGTTGCCATTCTTAAATTTTCTCCGGCATAAAATAAACGACAGGCCGATTTTTGGCTCGGCCTGTCGTAGGGTGGCGAGATTTTACGGAGTTGGGCTGCACCCTGTCAAGGAGAACAGAACCCAACAACACTATGTTTCTAAAGTATTATCTTCCTGATCGGTCGATTCGGCCTCTGACGTCTCCTCAATCATTGCTGGTTCTTCTTGAATATCGGGCAAATCAGGCATTTCTGGCATTCCCAAATTCAATTCTTGACGAGTTTTACGTCGCTCTTGATGATACGTCAGCCCTGTTCCTGCCGGGATCAAACGACCGACAATGACATTTTCCTTCAGTCCACGTAAATAGTCATTGGATCCACGTACCGCTGATTCCGTCAATACTCGTGTGGTTTCTTGGAAAGACGCCGCAGAAATGAAGGATTCAGTGACCAACGAAGCCTTTGTAATTCCTAATAAGACATTTTGGAAAGTCGCAGGCTCTTTGTTTCGAGCCTCCATGTTCTCATTTACTTCATACAGACGAGCTCGCTCAACCTGCTCTCCACGTAACATGTTGGTATCACCTCGGTCTGAAATCTCAACTTTGCGCAACATTTGGCGAATAATCACCTCAATGTGCTTATCATTTATTTTCACACCTTGTAAGCGATAAACGTCTTGAATCTCTTGTACTAGATATTCTGCTAATGCACTCACTCCTAGTAACTTCAAGATATCGTGGGGACTACGTTCACCTTCGACAACCACTTCACCCTTATCTACATGCTCACCTTCGAACACATCGACATGTCTCCACTTAGGGATTAATTCTTCTACTGTCTCACCATCATCCATGGTGATAACTAAACGTTGTTTACCTTTGGTCTCTTTACCAAAACTAATAATTCCTGACTCAAGGGCCATCACTGCTGGCTCTTTAGGTTTACGCGCTTCAAAAAGATCAGCAACTCGAGGCAGACCACCAGTAATATCTCTAGTCTTTGAAGATTCTTGAGGAATACGCGCGATAATGTCACCTACACCTACTTGCGCACCATCTTCTAAACTTACAATTGCTTCTGGTGGCAACACGTATTGTGCTGGGAAATCTGAATCAGGTAGCGTTAATTCATTATCTTTGTCATCAACTAACTTCACCATTGGACGCAGATCTTTTCCTGCTGCAGGACGACTCTTAGGATCGGCAACAATAGTTGAACTCAAACCGGTAACTTCATCCAATCGCTTATTTACAGTCACGCCATCAGAGAAATCGACTAATTTAACTCGTCCACCAACCTCAGCAATAATTGGGTGAGTGTGTGGATCCCATGTTGCTATTACTTGTCCCGATTCAACAGCATCCCCTTCATTCGCTGAAATAGATGCTCCATAAGGTAGTTTATAACGCTCACGCTCACGACCATGCTCATCAATTAAACCAATTTCACCAGAACGCGATGCTGCTACATTGTGTCCATCATGATGCTTAACTAATTTAATATTATGAAAACGAACTGTACCTGAGGCTTTTGGCGCAATACTATTTGTTGACGCTGCACGACTTGCCGCACCACCAATATGGAAAGTACGCATCGTTAACTGTGTACCCGGCTCACCAATAGACTGAGCTGCCATCACACCGACTGCCTCACCTTGGTTAATCAAATGTCCGCGCGCTAAATCACGACCATAACAACTTGAACAAACTCCGTAACGGGTATCGCAAGTAATTGGTGTTCGAACAAGAATTTCATCAACACCTAATTCTTCAAACTGTGCAACCCACTTTTCATCAAGCAATGTGCCTTGTGGGATAAGTGTTTTCTTACCTGTTGCATCAAGAACATCTTTGGCCACTACACGACCAAGCACACGTTCACTCAACGGCTCAACAACATCTCCACCCTCAATTATGGGATTCATAATAATCCCATTCTCAGTTCCGCAATCATGCTCAGTAATTACAAGATCTTGAGCCACATCAACCAAACGACGAGTCAGATACCCTGAATTTGCAGTTTTAAGCGCAGTATCAGCTAAGCCTTTACGTGCACCATGAGTAGAAATAAAGTACTGAAGTACATTTAACCCTTCGCGGAAGTTTGCCGTAATTGGTGTCTCAATAATTGAACCATCTGGCTTTGCCATCAAACCACGCATTCCAGCAAGCTGTCTAATCTGTGCAGCAGAACCCCGCGCACCAGAGTCGGCCATCATAAAAATAGAATTGAACGAAGGTTGAGATACTGTATTACCCTCAGCATCCTTGACCTGTTCTTTACCTAATTTATCCATCATCGCTTTTGCGACTTTCTCATTGGTGTGCGACCAAATATCAACAACCTTGTTGTAACGCTCACCCTTTGTCACTAAGCCCGAAGCATATTGTGTTTCAATATCTTTTACTTCCTGCTCGGCTGCACCAAGAATGCTGACTTTCTCGTCGGGTATCGCCATATCGTCCGCGCAGAATGACACACCGGAAAGCGTTGCAAATTTAAATCCGGTATACATAAGTTGGTCAGCAAAGATCACTGTTTCTTTTAATCCAACCTCACGGTAACAAGCGTTTATTAATCTTGAGATTGCACGCTTATTGAGGTCTTGGTTTATAAGATCAAAGGATAATCCTTTAGGGAGAATATCAAGCAACAATGCGCGCCCCACAGATGAGTCTTGAATCACTACTTGTTCTGTTTGCGTACCATCTTCTGCAATAGTCATTTCAGCCATGCGGATCTTAATCTTCGCATGTAAATCTGCCGCACCTGTTTCAAATGCACGACGCACTTCATCTACATCAGAGAAAATCATACCTTCTCCATGCACATTAACTTTCTCACGTGTCATGTAGTACAAGCCAAGTACGATATCTTGTGAAGGTACAATAATGGGCTCTCCATTTGCTGGAGACAAAATATTGTTAGTCGACATCATCAATGCGCGACCTTCTAATTGCGCTTCAATAGACAATGGTACATGCACTGCCATTTGATCACCATCAAAGTCAGCGTTAAATGCTGCACATACTAATGGATGCAATTGAATGGCTTTGCCTTCAATTAACTGAGGCTCAAAACACTGAATACCCAAACGGTGAAGTGTTGGTGCGCGGTTAAGCATAACAGGATGCTCGCGGATAACTTCTTCTAAGATATCCCAAACTTCAGCACCTTCACGTTCAACAATTTTCTTACATGCTTTAATTGTTGGAGCAATGCCTCGCAACATTAATTTACTGAATACAAATGGCTTAAATAATTCCAACGCCATTTTTTTAGGTAGTCCACACTGATGTAACCTTAATGTTGGGCCACATACAATTACTGAACGACCAGAATAATCAACACGCTTGCCCAGCAAGTTTTGACGGAAACGTCCTTGCTTACCTTTGATCATGTCAGCAAGTGATTTCAGTGGGCGCTTATTGGTACCAGTAATCGCTCTACCTCGGCGACCATTATCTAGTAATGCATCAACAGACTCTTGTAGCATGCGCTTTTCATTACGCACAATAATGTCTGGTGCATTTAATTCTAATAGACGCTTTAGTCGATTATTACGATTAATCACTCGACGATATAAATCGTTCAAGTCAGATGTGGCAAAACGACCTCCATCAAGAGGTACTAATGGACGTAAGTCAGGTGGCAACACAGGCAACACCAATAGAATCATCCACTCAGGCTTATTTCCCGATTCGAGCAAGTACTCAACCAGCTTTAGGCGCTTAGAAAAACGTTTTAATTTTGCTTCTGAACGCGTATTTTCAATTTCTTCACGCAATTCAACTTTCTGAGATTTAAGATCAATCTGAAGCATTAATTCATAAATTGCTTCCGCTCCCATGACTGCACGGAACTCATCTCCATGTTGCTCTATCGCATCAAGGTAAGCTTCTTCAGAAAGCAATTGTTTAGTCTCAAGCGTTGTCATACCAGGATCGATAACAACAAACGCTTCAAAATAAAGAATGCGCTCGATTTCACGCAAGGTCATATCTAATAGCAAACCAATTCGTGAAGGTAATGACTTCAAGAACCAAATATGCGCAACGGGACACGCTAGCTCTATGTGGCCCATTCGCTCGCGACGCACTTTAGTTTGAGTAACTTCTACGCCACACTTTTCACAAACAACACCCCGATGCTTTAAACGTTTGTATTTCCCACACAAACATTCGTAATCCTTGGTAGGACCAAAAATCTTGGCACAGAAAAGCCCATCACGTTCCGGCTTGAATGTTCGGTAGTTAATCGTCTCTGGCTTTTTAACTTCGCCAAATGACCATGACCTAATCATGTCAGGTGAAGCAAGCCCTATTTTGATCGAATCAAAATCTTCGGACTGGCCTTGTTGCTTTAATAAGTTCAATAAGTCTTTCATCGTGTCTCCTGCAGGGTCTACGAAAGGTTTAATTTAAATCGCAAAATCGTTCTATTAATTTTTGTTCTAGTCATTCTGCTCTAACTCGATATTAATGCCGAGTGAACGTATTTCTTTCATTAGAACGTTAAATGATTCCGGCATACCAGCTTCCATTTGCTGGTCGTTGTCGACGATGTTCTTGTACATCTTGTTACGTCCCGCCACATCATCCGACTTCACTGTTAACATCTCTTGTAACGTATATGCTGCGCCATACGCTTCCAGTGCCCACACTTCCATCTCACCGAATCGTTGACCACCGAATTGTGCTTTACCACCCAATGGTTGCTGTGTAACCAAGCTGTATGGTCCAGTTGATCTCGCATGCATCTTGTCATCCACTAAGTGATTTAGTTTCAAAATATGCATGTAACCCACAGTCACTCTTCGCTCGAACTGCTCGCCAGTACGTCCATTAATTAACTCAGTCTGGCCATCTTCAGGCAGGTCTGCCAACTTAAGCATACGTTTGATTTCATGTTCTTCAGCCCCATCAAACACTGGCGTTGCCATAGGCACACCACCTTGTAGATTTTTCGACAAAGTCATGATCTCTTCATCATTGAACTGCTTCAAATCTACTTTAGTTCCTTCGTCTTGGTTGTAAATTTCATCCAAGAAGCTGCGTAACTCTGCAGGCTTGCCGTTGTTGTCTATCATGCCTTGTATTTTCAGACCCAAACCTCTTGCAGCCATACCCAAGTGAATCTCAAGCACCTGGCCAACGTTCATCCGAGATGGGACACCTAATGGATTCAATACGATATCAACTGGCGTGCCATCTGGCTTATGCGGCATATCCTCAACTGGAACAATCATTGAAACAACACCTTTATTTCCGTGACGTCCGGCCATCTTGTCACCTGGTTGCATGCGACGTTTAACAGCCAAGTAAACTTTGACCATCTTTAATACGCCTGGCGCTAAATCATCGCCAGCAGTAATTTTTTCTCGTTGCTCAACTAAACGTTCTTCAGCAATTTCACGTTGATTGGCAATACTTTGAGAGAGCTGTTCTAAGCTTTCATTAACACTCTCATCGCGCATACGAATCTCAAACCAGCGATCGCGAGATAAACCTTGCAAGTAGCTCGCTGTGACTTTCTCACCAGAATTCAATCCATCTGGGCCACCTTCTGCAACTTTATTAGTTATCAAACGTTCGACTCGACTGAAAATATCTTCTTCATGAATTCGCAGTTGATCTCGCATATCTTTCTTAACTTGCTCGATTTCCGCTTCTTCAATTTGTAGCGCTCGACGATCTTTTTCTACGCCATCACGAGTAAATACACGCACATCAATGACAGTACCTTCCATGCCTGAAGGCACTCTTAAAGAGGTATCTTTTACATCAGATGCTTTCTCACCGAAGATAGCTCTTAGTAGTTTTTCTTCTGGCGTTAATTGAGTTTCACCTTTTGGCGTCACTTTCCCAACCAAGATATCACCCGGTTTGACTTCTGCACCAACATAGACAATTCCCGAATCATCTAGCTTAGCCAATAAGCTTTCGCTGACATTTGGAATATCTGCAGTAATTTCTTCGGCGCCTAATTTAGTATCACGTGCTACACAACTCATTTCTTCAATATGTATAGTAGTGAAACGATCTTCCTCAACCACACGCTCAGAAATAAGGATCGAATCCTCAAAGTTGTACCCATTCCACGGCATGAATGCGACTAGCATGTTTTGACCTAATGCAAGTTCACCCATATCAGTAGAAGGCCCATCAGCCAATACATCACCACGTGCGATAACATCGCCTGGTCTTACTAATGGTTTTTGGTTGATACATGTATTCTGGTTAGAACGCGTGTACTTAGTAAACGCATAGATATCAACACCGGCTTCACCTGGTTGAGTTTCTTCATCGTTTACTCGCACAACAACACGACCTGCATCAACGGTATCTACAACACCGCCACGTTTTGCAACAACTGATGCACCAGAGTCAATCGCCAAAGCGCGCTCAATCCCTGTGCCAACTAGCGGCTTATCTGCGCGTAGCGTTGGTACTGCCTGGCGTTGCATGTTTGATCCCATTAACGCACGGTTAGCGTCATCATGCTCTAAGAATGGTATTAATGATGAGGCAACTGAAACGATCTGCTTTGGCGACACATCCATGTATTCGACCTTGTCTGGAGTAGACAATGCAAATTCATTGAGATGTCGACATGAAACCAATTCATCTACTAACTGACCTTTCTCGTTAAGACTCGCGTTAGCTTGAGCAATTACGTATTGGCTTTCTTCAATTGCAGATAGATAGTCAATATCGCCCGTCGCTTTACCTTTTGTCACTTTTCGATACGGTGTTTCTAGGAACCCGTAATCATTAGTGCGCGCATAAATCGCAAGCGAGTTAATCAAGCCAATGTTTGGACCTTCAGGTGTCTCAATGGGACATACTCGACCGTAGTGAGTTGGATGCACGTCACGCACTTCGAAACCAGCACGTTCACGGGTTAATCCACCAGGCCCTAACGCTGAAATACGACGCTTGTGTGTCACTTCTGATAATGGATTGTTTTGATCCATAAATTGCGACAACTGACTGGAACCAAAGAATTCTTTTATCGCTGCGGCAACAGGCTTAGCGTTAATCATTTCTTGCGGCATCAGACCTTCAGATTCTGCCAGTGTTAAACGCTCTTTAACTGCTCGCTCAACTCGAACCAAACCAACACGGAATACATTTTCTGCCATTTCGCCGACACAACGTACACGACGGTTACCAAGGTGGTCAATATCATCCACCATGCCGTTGCCGTTACGAATATCGATCAACACTTTCATCACATCAAGAATATCTTCTTTACTTAATGTGCCCTCACCAGTGGTTTCTTCACGACCCAGGCGACGGTTGAATTTCATCCTTCCAACCGGCGAAAGATCATAACGATCTGGCGAGAAGAATAAGTTATTAAATAGTGACTGAGCTGCTTCTTTAGTTGGTGGCTCACCAGGGCGCATCATGCGGTAAATTTCCACCTGCGCTTCTAGTTCAGTTGTGGTTGTGTCAATTGCCAATGTCTGAGAAATATAAGGGCCACGATCAATTTCGTTGGTGTATAAAATCTCAAATTCTTTGACGCCGCTTTCTTCAAGCTTATGTATATTTTCTTCGCTTAGCTCTTCGTTGGCATGGAAAATTAGCTCACCTGTTTCTTCATCAACAATGTCATGAGCAATAACTTTAGCCATGAAATATTCTTGAGGGACAACCAAGGTCTTTAATTTTGCCTCTTCAAGTTGGCGTACATGGCGCATGGTAATACGTCTACCCGCTTCTACCAGCACCTCTCCTTTGATTTCTATATCAAACGCCGCAATTTCACCGCGCAGATGTTCGGGAGTTAGCGCAAGCTCAAAACCTTTCTTAGAGACTTTAATTTTATGCGTATCAAAGAACATAGAAAGAATTTCTTCAGTGCCATAGCCCAATGCACGCATCAAAATAGTCGCTGCTAGTTTTCTGCGGCGGTCAATACGCACAAACAAACAGTCCTTAGGATCAAATTCCATATCCAACCATGAACCACGGTAAGGAATAATTCGTGCGGAATATAATAATTTTCCAGATGAGTGTGTCTTACCTTTATCATGATCGAAGAACACACCAGGTGAACGATGCAACTGAGAAACAATTACTCGCTCTGTACCATTGATTACAAAGGTTCCGGTATCTGTCATAAGTGGAAGCTCACCCATGTAAACTTCTTGCTCTTTTACGTCTTTAACTTTCTTTTGACTTGCTGGCGCGTCTTTATCATAGATAACTAAACGCACTGTTACGCGTAAAGGAGCCGCGTAAGTTAGGCCGCGTAGCTGACACTCTTTAACATCAAATACCGGCTTACCAAGTCGGTAGCTCACGTATTCTAAGATGACATTCCCAGAATAACTTTCAATCGGAAATACGGTATTAAAAGCACCATGCAATCCGGTATCCGCTCTATTGTCTGCACTTGCATCTAATTGCAGAAATTGTCGATAAGAAGCCAATTGAATCTGAAGCATATAAGGCACTTCAAGAATCTGTGGTCGCTTACCGAAGTCCTTTCGAACTCGTTTCTTCTCGGTGAAAC
Source organism: Gammaproteobacteria bacterium (assembly GCA_033344735.1). NCBI lineage: Bacteria > Pseudomonadati > Pseudomonadota > Gammaproteobacteria > Gammaproteobacteria bacterium. The sequence continues at coordinate 67,970 of JAWPMW010000001.1, read as the reverse complement.
TGTATTGCATTTAGCCTCCTCGTATCCGGGCTTTAAACTGATTACTGAAAAACATCTGTCTGGTTTTCACCGCGACTAAATATTTTTCAGTAATCTTTGTTGTCTAACGAAATAACTTAAGCACCCACGAGCAAACACATGCTATGAATACATCCATAACATGTGTTCTCATCGTGATGCTTTTAAGCACGTAAAGTGAAGTAGAATTACTTAAGTTCTACTGCAGCACCAGCTTCTTCAAGCTGCTTCTTTATGTCTTCTGCTTCGTCTTTAGATGCCGCTTCCTTCACTGTAGAAGGCGCGCCCTCTACCATTTCTTTGGCTTCTTTCAATCCTAAGCCAGTGATTGCGCGAACAACTTTAATTACTGCAACTTTATTGCCACCAAAACTACTCATGACAACATCAAATTCGTCTTTCTCTGCTGCTGCGCCAGCGTCACCGCCAGCAGCTGCAGGTGCTGCTGCTACCGCAGCTGCCGCAGATACACCAAATTTTTCTTCCATTGCAGAAATCAAATCAACGACTTCCATAACCGTCATATTGGAAATTGTTTCCAAAATATCTTCTTGTGATACAGCCATTTCTAAATACTCCTAAAAATTTTAAAACCGTTAAGTGACTTAACTTTAAGCTTGCTTTTGGTCGCGTACAGCAGCAACAGTTCGCACCATCTTTCCGTGCGGTTCTGCCAAGGTACGGACGAATTTCTCGACCGGTGCCTTCATTACTGCCATCAACATACTTATTGCTTGATCCTTCGTCGGTAAACTTGCCAATCGTTCCAGCTCAGATGCTTCTAGAAGCTGGCCACCAATGGATAGCATTTTGACATTAAGCAATTCGTTTTCTTTACTGAAGTCCTTGATAACGCGAGCAGCTGAACCTGGATCTTCTTGCGAAAATGCAAGAATCATCGGGCCAACCAAACCTTCACGCATGCACTCGAATTCCGTTCCTTCCAATGCGCGCTTAGCGAGAGTATTTTTAACCACTCTTACATACACGCCACCTTGGCGTGCTTTGGTTCGCAAATCAGTTAGAGCTTCAACACCGAGTCCTCGGTATTCGGCAGCAATCGCCGAATGTGCTTCAGCAGCAACCGCAGCAACCTCAGAGACAACTTGTTTTTTGCCTTCCAGGTTTAGTGCCACAGTATGGTCCTCCTAAGTTGTTCCTAAATATGACCCAGTTACTTAACTGAACATATTTAAGAGTTACACTCGTCGATAATTTCTTATCAACACAATTCCAGCGTTCCAACCCAGAAGCAATTTCTGAATGGAGCCACCGTCTACGTAGGATTCCGATCCCTTCTTTTAAACGACATACTCGCCGTTCCTACGGTCTTTGACGGCCGTTCAAAACCAATAAACAATCTTGAAACAGCCCAAAGTCTTTTAATGACGCGAAACATGCGCCATGATCTTTACTATTCTTCCTCTATGCCAATGCTGACTGATCTACCATCACGCCAACACCCATAGTTGACGACACAGAAACTTTCTTTAAGTAAACACCTTTAGCTGATGATGGTTTAGCCTTAATTAAATCACCTATCAAAGCTTCTAAATTTTCTACTAATTTTTGCGCATCAAAATCTACCTTTCCGATACTGCAATGAACAATCCCAGTCTTATCTGCGCGGTACCGAACTTGACCTGATTTTGCATTTTTCACAGCATCTTCAACATTAGGAGTCACAGTGCCCACTTTAGGGTTAGGCATTAATCCTCGTGGCCCCAATATTTGACCTAATTGACCTACCACTCGCATTGCATCTGGTGTTGCTATCACAACGTCAAAATCCATCTCGCCTTTTTTAACTGAATCAGCAAGATCATCAAAACCGACTATATCTGCACCTGCTGCTTCTGCTGCTTTTGCTTGATCGCCTTGCGCAAACACAGCAACACGAACTGTTTTACCTGTACCGTTTGGCAACACAGTTGAGCCACGCACCACTTGGTCAGACTTTTTAGGGTCAATCCCAAGATTGACAGCAACATCAATAGATTCAACAAATTTCGCACGCGCATTATCTTTCACTAGCTGCATCGCATCTGTTGGCGTATACGCTTGCTCAGAGTTTACGTTTTCGCGAGCTGCTCTTATATTTTTTCCTGCTTTAGCCATGATTAAACTCCTTCTACCTCAAGACCCATACTACGAGCACTACCCGCGATCGTACGTACCGCTGCATCTAAGTCTGCCGCAGTAAGATCTGGTTCTTTGGTTTTAGCAATTTCTTCAAGCTGAGCGCGAGTGACTTTGCCGACTTTATCTGTATTAGGTGTGCCGGATCCTTTTGGAACCCCCGCTGCCTTCTTAAGAAGAATTGACGCAGGAGGCGTCTTCATAATGAAGGTAAAACTACGATCGTTATAAACAGTAATCACTACAGGTACAGGCATGCCTTTTTCTAAACTCTGCGTTTGCGCATTAAATGCTTTACAGAATTCCATAATGTTCACGCCATGTTGACCTAATGCAGGTCCTACAGGTGGGCTAGGATTAGCATCCTGCGCCGGAACCTGAAGCTTAATGTAAGCTTCGATTTTCTTCGCCATTTTTAGCTCCTTACGGGTGCAAACGCCTTGGGTACTCGCCCTTAGCTCCCCGTGTAATGTTTAAAAACCAGAAATTTTAATTAAAACTTCTAAAAACTTTAATTCTTTAGCCTTTTTCTACCTGGCCGAATTCTAATTCAACTGGAGTTGAACGACCAAATATCTGAACTGCGACTAGCATACGATTCTTTTCGTAATTTACTTCTTCGACAATGCCATTGAAATCATTAAATGGCCCATCGGTGACGCGTACTACTTCGCCCGGCTCGAATAATACTTTCGGACGCGGTTTATCGACACCGTCTTGAATGCGCTGCAATATCGCATCGGCTTCACGATCAGGTATCGGCGCTGGCTTATCAGTCGTTCCACCAATAAATCCTAATACTTTTGGTACATCTTTAACTAAGTGCCATGAATCATCATCCATATCCATCTGCACTAGCACGTATCCAGGGAAGAATTTACGCTCACTACGCTTCTTCTGGCCTTCTCGCATTTCTACCACTTCTTCCATCGGCACTAAAATCTCACCGAATTTGTCTTGCATTTCCAAACGCTCAATACGTTCATGTAAATATCGCTTGACCTGATTTTCAAACCCAGAATAAGCGTGTACCACATACCACCTTAATGCCATATCGCTAATCCTCGATTATCCAATGATCATGCTCATGATCCAGCCCAGAAATGTATCCAGTAACCAGAGGAATAATCCTACCAGAATCACTACCACCAAGATAACCAAGGTTGTTTGTAGTGTTTCAGCACGAGTCGGCCATACCATCTTGCGAACTTCAGTTCGCGCAGACTGCATAAAGCTGGTAAGCGCACGACCCTTAGTAGTGGTTAATGCGATACCCGCAGCAATAACTACAAACAGCAGTATACCAAGTACACGGTATAACAAAGGCTGATCTGCAAATTGATAAAACCCATAAAACCCAACTAGCAGAAGAATTGCAGCCAACACCAGTTTGACAGTATCCATTACGCTATTTGTCTGTTCAGCCGTTTCGGCCATTTTATTGTTTCCTTAAATTCTTCTGCCAGTATTGGCAGGCCAGGAGGGACTTGAACCCCCAACCTACGGTTTTGGAGACCGTCGCTCTGCCAATTGAGCTACTGGCCTATTTTACTCTTAACGTTCAACCGATTATTCAATAATTTTAGATACAACACCCGCACCCACGGTACGGCCACCTTCGCGTATCGCAAAGCGTAAGCCTTCTTCCATCGCGATCGGCGCAATCATGCTCACTTCCATCTTCACATTATCACCCGGCATCACCATCTCGACACCTTCCGGTAACTCACATGCACCTGTTACATCCGTTGTTCGGAAGTAAAACTGTGGGCGGTAACCATTGAAGAATGGTGTGTGTCTTCCGCCTTCATCCTTTGACAGAATGTAGACTTCTGCTTCAAATTTCGTGTGAGGGGTAATACTGCCTGGCTTACATAACACTTGCCCACGTTCCACTTCATCACGCTTCGTGCCGCGTAATAAAATTCCCACATTGTCTCCCGCACGCCCTTCGTCAAGCAGCTTACGGAACATCTCTACACCTGTACACGTTGTCTTAGCCGTCTCTTTAATTCCCACAATCTCGACTTCTTCGCCCACTTTTACGATGCCGCGTTCGATTCTGCCGGTCACTACCGTGCCACGACCTGAAATTGAAAACACGTCCTCAACAGGCATTAAATAATCACCATCAATTGCTCGCTCTGGCTCAGGAATGTAAGCATCCATTTCTTCTAATAGCTTTAATACCGATGGCACACCAATGTCTGACGTATCACCTTCAAGCGCTTTCAGTGCTGAACCGGTGACAATTGGCGTATCGTCCCCTGGAAAGTCGTAGCTAGACAGTAAATCGCGGATCTCCATCTCAACTAACTCTAATAATTCCGCATCATCTACCTGATCCGCTTTGTTCATGTACACCACGATGTATGGCACACCCACTTGGCGTGACAATAATATGTGCTCTCGCGTTTGTGGCATCGGCCCATCGGCTGCTGAACACACCAAAATCGCGCCGTCCATTTGCGCCGCACCCGTAATCATGTTCTTCACATAATCCGCGTGTCCTGGGCAATCGACGTGAGCATAGTGACGCTTGTCTGTCTCATACTCGACGTGGGCGGTAGCAATCGTGATCCCGCGCTCTCTTTCTTCTGGCGCATTGTCGATATCGCCATAGTCCTTGAACTCGCCACCCTGGGCTTCCGCTGACACCTTCGTTAACGCTGCCGTTAACGTCGTCTTACCATGATCCACGTGACCTATGGTCCCCACATTTACATGGGGCTTATTGCGTTCAAACTTCTCCTTCGACATCGTCCGATACCTCTTAAATTTAAATAAACAATACTAAATACAGTTTTCTGGGCCCAGTATTATATGGAGCCCATATCCGGACTTGAACCGGAGACCTCTTCCTTACCAAGGAAGTGCTCTACCGCTGAGCTATATGGGCAAACCTTTCTTTGCCTCTCCTTTCCTTGCCCATCCATTGGACGCTAATCCAACTTCTCTACTACTATGCACATAGCACTTAAAACTCAAACCAGCCATTTGCTATCACATCTTGTATCAGCATATAGTTGGAGCGGGTGATCGGGATCGAACCGACATCATCAGCTTGGAAGGCTGGGGTTCTACCATTGAACTACACCCGCACTCTCACTTGCTGGTGGAGGGGGTAGGATTCGAACCTACGTAGGCATAGCCAGCAGATTTACAGTCTGCCCTCGTTGACCGCTTGAGTACCCCTCCGTGCACAAAGCCGGCTATTGTCAAATAGATACAAGCCAAGTGTCAACAAGATAGTGGTAATATCTGGTGTAATTATCTTGTAACTTCAACAATAGATCATATTTATATGCACTCTTGCTGAAATTTCGACTCCAAAAGAGATATTCACGAGCTTGAGCTCATAATTTGCATCTCGATTTGAGAGAAATTCTGATCCAGACTGGGAATTACTGCACTGCATAACGTTATCTTTTATTATCTGCTTCACAAACTAAGCTACGAAATTAACCTAACTTAAAAATATTTCATGAAAGTTACTATCTACGGCTCAGGCTATGTTGGCCTAGTCACAGGCGCCTGCTTAGCCCAGGTCGGTAATCATGTGCTATGTGTTGATGTTGACGCTGAAAAAATCAACCAATTAAAACAAGGCAATATTCCTATTTACGAGCCTGGCCTAGATGAAATGATCAAAAAAAATCTAGATGCTGGCCGCATTGAATTTACTCAAGATGCTAAACGGGGCGTCAATCATGGATTATTTCAATTTATTGCTGTCGGCACACCTCCCGATGAAGATGGATCAGCAGATTTAAGTCATGTGGTGGAAGTAGCCAATACGATTGCCTCTCACCTTGATGATTATCGTGTAGTTGTCACCAAGTCTACTGTACCTGTAGGTACAGCGGATATTGTAAGAAAAGAGATCAATCAGACATTGACTAAAAATGGCAGGCAAGGGCAATTCGATGTGGTATCTAATCCTGAGTTCTTAAAAGAAGGCGCTGCCATTGATGATTTCATGAAACCGGATCGTGTTGTTGTTGGTACTGATAGCGAACGAGCAAGCGATTTAATGAAAAATCTATATGCGCCATTTAATCGCAATCATGATCGCGTCAAAGTGATGGATATACGCTCAGCAGAGTTAACCAAGTATGCTGCCAACGCTATGCTAGCGACCAAAATCAGCTTTATCAACGAACTAGCCAATCTAGCTGAAAAAGTTGGCGCTGATATTGAGCAAGTGCGACTAGGAATTGGCTCTGATCCTCGTATCGGCTATCACTTTATATACCCTGGTTGCGGTTATGGTGGCTCATGCTTCCCTAAAGATGTACAAGCCCTTCAACATATTGGGGCTAAGGCGGAGTTTGAAACAACTCTTATTTCTGCCGTGGGCCGCGTAAATCAAAAACAGAAACAAGCATTGTTTAACAAAATCCACTCGCGTTTTAATGGTGATTTAAAAGGTAAAACTTTTGCCTTATGGGGACTGGCATTCAAACCCAACACAGATGATATGCGTGAAGCATCGAGTCGAACCTTAATGGAACAGCTATGGAATTCAGGCGCAACGATTCGCGCATATGACCCTGTCGCAATGGATGAATGTGAACGCATTTATGGAAAACGCAACGATCTAACGTTGTGCTCAAACTCAAATGAAGTACTAGAAAATTCAGACGCACTTATTATTGTGACTGAATGGACAGAATTTCGCAGCCCTGACTTCGACCATATTGTATCTACACTTAACAACCCAGTAATTTTTGATGGGCGTAACTTATATGATCCTGCGTATTTAAAAAACCAAGGCATTGAGTACTTCGCCATTGGGCGTGGCGACTCAGTTACAACTTTCAGTCAATGCTGAATCAACGCATCGATATTCTAGAAGCGCAATTGCCGCTACTATTATCTATGCCTGACAATACATGGCATTTAATAATTGACATCAAAAAATTAGCCCCTGAAAGTTATCTATGTTCTTGCATCAGACAATTAGACAATGCGATACAAGAGTACGCACAAGAACTTAGCCAAGATCCCTTTCATGTTGGAGAAGGTATCTGGGAATTAGATTATGGGTGCATGCTAGTAACTTTGCTTGACGATACTTTGAATGATCATCCCGCAAAAAAACTTTGGCAGCAATGGCGTGCCAATAATTAAGAACCATTATTTTTTTTCAAAATCATAATGGAACCCATAGAGATCATTTCCTATATCTACACGAAAATAAATAGCTTGTTTATTGTCAATATAGCTTAACCCATGGTATTCGCCATTCACTGAAGCGCAGTTACTAATATTCAATATGACTTCATAAGCATTATATTGAGGGTTAATTAAAGAAACGTTTCCGAGATACTTACAATCATCAGAGTCTGCTCCATTAATAACGCCATCTTTAATGGTAAAATTAAACTCCAAATTATCTCGATCAGTAAAACTCCACTCGCCTTCTAACAACTCTAAAGAAGAAGGTTGTTCATACAGATCACTATAACTAAGCTGCAGCCTGCCTGTATCGCCGCCATTCAATGTAGTGAAATGCGACTGAATTTGATTATCCTTAATTTCTCCAGTTAGCCTAGCATAATCAAAATGCGAACCATCCAGGGCATACAAATTATATTTTGCATAGTAATAGCCTTCATTCTGACTAACCTGGCCAAAACACATGGCCTTGGCTTTATAACTAACCGCAGTCGATCTTCCACCAACATGAATTGCAAAGAAATCAAATGGCCCACGACCTCTGATATCAAAACTGCCAACCCATATTCCATCTAACTGAGTTTTCTCTAGATCGACCTGATTAGCTTCTTGTATTACTGTTTCTTTTACTGGCATAGAACAAGCACCAATCAAGACTACAAATAACAATACAATCCGATTATTAATCATCAATTTCAATCCAGGAAACAATATATATGTAGATCAAATCACATTCCTACAACCCATACAAGCAAACAAACCACATAAAATTATGTGTTTAGTGATGCATTAAACAGTGCTGAATATATTATTAGCGTATCTTCAAAGAAAATTATTCACAGAAACTACATACAAAGACATGAAAAAAATAATTTTATGTTTACTAGTATTTCTTTGCTTTAGTACAGCAGAGGCAAAAGTTATGAGCGGCACCATGGCACTAGCATTTTGTAATGACAACGTGCAATGCGCGCTAATCGCCAGCTCATACAGCGACGGCTTTAGCTATGCGCTACAAGCCATTCAAGCAGACAACTCCGTGTATTGCATGCCAACTGGTGTCTCCAGCGGTCTATTAGGACGTGTATTTCGCCGCTACTTAATGATGAACCCAGAAAAATTACATTTCACTGCTGCTAGCCTAGCCGTCACGGCATTCTCTGAGGAGTTTCCATGTGAAGATAATTAAGCCTAAAGTTTGCTGCAATTCTCTGAAATCAGACCATATCTAAAGTAACTTTATACTTATACTATTTTAATACCATGATTTTCTATGATGAAAGAGAGAACCATATCCCAAAACTTTACAGGCTTATCAAGCCCAACAAATTCTTCGAGATATAAAACCGCAGATTTTAGTCAAAAATTAAGTCAGCTAAAAATTAACATCTATAACAGCTTCGACTCACTACCTTCTACTTACCAACAGTTTTTCAAACAAATAGCTGAGAAAAATTTTTTCTATAGCCGAGCCTGGTTAGAAAATATTATCGACACTACATTAGAATCAAACTCGACATTACGCTTGTATGGCGTAGAAACCAACGACATAAATTCAACTCCTAAAGCATTACTCGTAACCACGTCAGCAGCACAGAACGGCGCAAAAATAAAAGGCTGGTGGGTAAAAGATCATGCCATTGCAGGACTAACCAATTATCAATGCCATTCACATTCATTTCTCTATCCAAATAATACTAACAACTTGAATGAAATTTTTGACTCATTAGTTAATCAATTTAAAGGAGAAAAAAGACCTCTGATAGATCTAAATTTATTCGCTAGCGACTCGGAAAGTTTGTCAGCATTGAATCAAACATTTAATAAAACACAAGAGTACAAAGCACTGACTTATGACTATTGTAGCAACTGGGTTGAAAATACTGAGCATTTAGATTATCAGCAGTATTTAGCCCATCGATCCAAATCAACTAGAAAAAGCATATTAAGAAAGAAAAAGCGTTTACAAGAAAAGCATGATACCCATTTTGAAATTCTCACCGAAGAGAATGATACAGACAAAGCCATTTCATTATTCAATAAAGTCTACTCTAACAGCTGGAAAGAACCCGAATATTTCCCGGATTTTACACTAGGTTTAATTCGCACATGCGCACAAAAAAACACATTGCGCTTCGGAGTTTTATACATCGACAATCAACCCGCAAGCGTTGAATTATGCATAGTTGCAAACAACAAAGCTATCTTCGCAAAATCTGCTTACGATAGAAAATATGCCAAACATTCTGTCGGCTCTATCTTGCTATTACATTTAATTGAACATGTTATTGAAGCAGATCACTCGAAATTATTAAGCTTCGGACATTTTGACGATGATTATAAGAAATCATGGTGCCAAGAAAGGCGCATTGTTAAAGGTATAGTTGCTTTCAATACTCATACATTATGGGGCAATATCGGATTAACCATTTATTCACTTATTGATTTTAAAGATAGTATTTTACAACGAGTAAAAAACTTAATTAAAAATATTAATTCTTCAACTGCAAGATACATACACTCTCAACATACACACTTAAAAGATATGAGCAGAGCATTTAAGCATCAAGACAAGGAGAGAACCATGAAAAAGACATTAATTGCTTTCATATTCATTTTAGGTGCTATAGAAATAGCGAATGCAAATTGTAATGGCTCATTGGCCTATGGCCAGTATAAACAAGACTGTAATCATTCAGACGCATCAAATAACAGTTCTACAACAGAATATACTGAGATACCTTATACAGCTAACGTGAAAATATCCAAGCAAAAAATACGTGAGGAAAAGCTAGCCAACCTAGAGCAAAGCGTAACCCAAGCACAAGCAACTCAGTCGCCATTTAAACCCACACACACGCAACTAGATCAAGTGAGACAGTTGCTTGATTATGCAAACAGCCAGGGATGTAAATGGGGCGGCAAGTATGAAAAACCTTTATTAGTCTGTCCCGAGTAAAATATCACTTCAGTTAATACGGATTACCACCTAGCAACGCAACCCAATTAAGACACTCTCCCAACTTAATTAATTTTTTATAAAGCCCCAATTCTGGGGCTTTACCCCATTCGGAAACAGCTTTTACACTAATATTTCGTCTTAAGATAAAGCCATTTAAGATATATACTAGTACACATCTGATATCCTCTTAATTAATTGATATTGCTATATCCCATAACGAAACAAAGATACATAAGCCAATCAAAACTCTAACTAAGTGTATTCAAATGAAATTAATACTGATAATTTTATTGCTATTTTCATCTACGATCAGCGCAGAAGACACAGCGCAAGAAAGCCCAGCTGTTATAAAAGATAAAACTTATTTATGTTCAACAGAAGAGTCCAGCGGCTACGATTATAAAAATGGTAGATGGATTCGAGAAAGATTTACCCCTGATGCAACTTACCTAGTAAAACTTAAAGGCACAAAATGGTCAGTATATGAGTATGACACTGAATATGAACACGAAACTTGTGCACCAATGCTAGACAAAATACTTGCTTGCAACACAAATGGTGATTTCATTATGAATATTGACACCATGAAATTCTCAGTGACAAATACTGCGCCTTACGTACACAGCTCAAGAAAAAATAGAGACTCTGTTGTGCTCATACTGGGGTCATGTGTCGCAATGAAATAAACACCCATAATTCCAATCAAGAATTTTTTATTCACCTGAATATTTAAAGACCACTCTCAGGTAGCTTGTAAAAATAAACATTCTTTAATGTACCCGGCATAATTATGAATGCATTTAAACTAGATACATACCGCCATATACCATAAACAGAATTGAGTGCATCCAAATTAGGGCCACCTTTTGCTTGATGCTCCGTCCATACTTTAGTGTCTATATTCAATGTATAAATTGAATCACCGCCAGACCAACTAACAATGCGATCAGTCACAGGATCATAAGCTACGCCTGGAGACCATTGTTCTACTAGCTCGTCAGCCCCCTTAGTACTCCAAACTTTTTGAGTGAAATTGCGATTTCGAATATCGTAAGCCACCACCTCGCCTTCTCCTATCGCGATCAATAACCCTCGTTTAGTATCTACTACTGCTGTACGGCGAGAAATAAAATCTTCATTATGTTTTGTCCAGCTGTTTTTATCGTAATCGTATGACCAGAGACCTTCTAGATCGAACCACCAGACTTTTTTAGACTCAGGATCATATGCCGATAAATTCTCACAATCAGTTTCGGGAGTAATCTTCGGATTCATATCCGTCCATTGTTTTAAATCAAAATCAAACACCCATGTTTTTCTAGCGCCACATCCTCCCGCCCTACACGCCAATGCACCACCACTACCAAACATTCGATCTGCATGATCAATGTACGCTATTCCATTGTATGTGTGTCTTGAATTAGGAGTACCGTCACTATTTGTCTCCTCACAATAATTCGGATCACTTGGATCCGTTAATCTTTCCCAACTTAAAGTATCCACATCAAACGCATAGACTTCATTACCCATATAGTCCCAGTGACCTCCTCCCCATATTACTAGGCGGTTGCGCTTATTATCAAAAACACCACCGCTATATGCGGTAACGCCATCGATGCCGATATATCCCTGTAAATCAGCATATTTCTCAGCATCTGCGCCAACATCTGCCAGTTGAGTGTTAGGGACTTCAAGCCAGCTATTCGCGGGCATAGTAGAGACAATATGTTGAGCGCTCGCCTTACTATCATCCGCATTAATTAGTGTGGGTGCCAATCCAACAATGGTTAGTACAATTACGGGATTGATTAATTTAAGTGAATTTTTAGTCACTGAATTCATAACAGATAAGCAATAAAACATTATTACGATAGTGGAATAAAATTTAGATGATTACTATTAATACTGAGATATAGAGCAAGATAATGTGAAGAATTTCAAATAATTGGCTCTGAAATTTTTGAAGCTTATGTGTAGGGGAACCCTACTTGCAGACTGTTATCATTTACTGCAAGGATAAGTATCCATCAGGGCATATAAAATTAAATCTTTAGCGTCAGCAGAAACCTCCCCAGAATCCATAGAATTTTCTTTATAGTACCTGGTAATTGTTTTTAGTAATTGGCTCCCTTTAAAATCATATGGCGGACACCAATTTACGTTTACTGTAGAATCTGCAACTCCATTTATATATCCATCGTAGTATCCAGTAACAGAATTTACGTTTTCATGATCAGTGATCTGAATATATTTTAAAAAAGAGTCACCATCGGCCAATTCTGCAAAAACGAATGGATTAGATAAAAAACAGGTAAAGAATACGCATAAATAGAAACTAAATTTATTCATTATTTATTCTTTGTTAGTTAACTGATTATAGAAATTATTTGGCTTGATCTACCATTTGTCTAGTTTTCTCTTCAACTTCTTTAGCTACATCAACCAAAGACTGATTATTCGATAAAGCAGATAACATTTCTTCTGGCTTAATCAAGCCTATTTTCGTTTTATTATTTTCGGTAAACACTGAAATTCTACAAGGCAATGCCATATTTAGTCTCATATCAGTTGCTAATACTTTCGCAGCTTGCATGGGGTTACATACCTCGAAAACCTTACAATTTTCTCCAAAGTCGACGCCTTTACTACGCAATGTATTTCCCAAGTCATGTATATGTAAGACTCCAAATCCATGCTCTTTTACTGCTACATCCAGATCGGCAACCGCTTGCTCAAATGATTTAGCTGACTCAACAATGTAGTACATTTTTCACCTCAGAATTTAAAATTTTATCATATGATCTTGGAGCATTGCCTCAGTTTGTATCAATGATATAAGGCTCATCATATTCAATTGGAATCTTAGTAGCCATCGTCTCCAAATTTTATCCACTACCGCTCCTCTAAAGCTCATAATTCTATGCATTTATGGAGCTCATGAAGATGATTTATATCAGCTTACTAACCAGTAGCGGTAATATAAATAGGATAAATTGATTGGAAATAAGCAGGTAATTAAAATTTGGAGCCGGCGAAAGGAGTTGAACCCTCGACCTACTGATTACAAGTCAGTTGCTCTACCAACTGAGCTACGCCGGCCCTATTTGAACGCTGTGTTAGCATCTGAGATCAGACGCCTGAATCTAACAGGGTGTGCAGTCTAGAGAAATCTGCGGATCCAATCAATGCCTTATGAGCACTTTGTCTCCAATATCAACATGCGGTCATTTTTTCTTAACATTTCTTCAATAATTTTGGGTTGGTGATCTTCATCATAGTGATTAAAATCTATCCAATACTCATTAAACTCGTCAAATCTGACTTCCATTTTAGGCTTTAGATCTAATTCCTCTATTTGCGCCATCTTTTCTCGCGCAGTGCTAAGTTTTTTAAACAATCCCAAAGAAACAGCATTTTTCTGTGGTGGCTCCAGCCAAATATAAAACTCATTTACTTTATTCGCCTTAAGGAAGTTAACCACTTTCTGGGCTTCTGCTTGAGATTCGTATGCCGGCAAATACACCCAGTAACTTTTAGGTTGACGCTGATTGACGGTTCTTTGCTTTGCCCGAATTCCAGCACCTAATAAAGCATCATAAATAGTGTTTGATTGTTCGTCAGTTTCCAGTGGCCCTAAAGAGAAGCATTTTTGAGCCTTTACAACTTCCTTTGCTTGTGACTCAAGTTCTGATGGTGGGCTTACAATTACTGGATTATCTTTTTTAACCGTTTCTTTTTCTAATTCTGAAAGTAATTTAATAGGCTTATATCCCGGCACTTCTTTAGGATTATCTAGCACGATTTTCTTAGAGCCATATTCACTTGCCCAATAGAAAAAAGCTAAATTCAAAAATATTAACAGCAAAACAATTGTTCTCATGTATTTAACCTTGCATGATTGCCAAGCCTTCTAACACCAAATTAGGACAATCCAAATATTGTTCAATTGCGTGGCTAATCATATCACTCTGCCCTCCAGTAATTAGAATAGTGGCATGCTGACCAATCTCATGCTGAATCTCCTCAATAATTGCACACACTCCATATCTATGTGTAAGAACGCTGCCAGAATAAAATGCGTCTGCAGTATTATCATTGAACAAGTGCGTTAAATTAGTTTGCTTCTCTGTTGAAATACCAGATGCTTTTTTAACTAACGCCGAACACATTAGCTCCACACCCGGGATAATTAATCCCCCTAAATGCTGGCCTTGCTTATCAATCACATCAATTGTAGTTGCAGTGCCACAATCAACAATAATTTTTGCCCCTGGCATTTTATGATGTGCTGCGACTAATGCCGCATATCTGTCTGCACCGTAACTCAATGGATCAGAATAAGCCAATAACACACCAAAGCCATTTAGCTTTGACAGATGAAATTTAGTTTCTATCTCAGATAGTTTGAGAACCTGACTGCAAAACTTCTGTTCAAAATTGCCACCAAGCACACTCACCGCATGTATTTCTTTTACTGTCGCAAATGGAACATGATTAATGACTTCATGCACACGATCAGCTGAACTTTCACTTTTGTAAGAGTATGCAGTTACTTTCTGTAATTGCTGATTTTCAAGGTATGCCCATTTGCAACAGGTATTACCGAAATCGAATAATAACTTCATTTGCTTGCCCGCAAACTAACATCACCAGCAGAGAACTTTTCCACTCCCTTTGATGTTTCCAACAGCAAACAACCATCATTATCTATACCACGTGACATTCCTGATTGAACAAAATTTGCCGTATGCAAGTCAACTCGTTTGTCTTTCAATATATCCCAGCGTGACCAATCATCATTTAGACGGTTATAGGAGTCTTTTTCAAACTGAACCAAACTATCGTAGCAATGATTAATTAATTCAGCGGCAACATCATTGCGTGAAAATTGCCACTGTGGCGTCTCACTTCTAATGTCTGTCCATTGCTGATCAATCTGAACACCTTCAACCTGCGACATATAAATATTCACACCCATGCCTACAACCATTTTACAGCCACCACTAATCTCACCTGAACATTCCACTAACAGACCCGCTAATTTCTTACCATTACAATAAATATCATTGGGCCACTTCAAACCAAGACCTGCAACATCAAGACTGTTTAATGCATTCAACATACCTATTGCTAAAAGGGGACTCAACATCCCTGTCTCATTCAATGGTCTTTGTAGTGGCCATAATACTGACATATAGATATTGGCAGCATATGGTGAGACCCAATGTCTCCCTCGCCTACCCTTACCCGCTGATTGCATTTCTGACAACACCACTGAAAACCGACCTTCTTGTGGTAACCCTAATTCCGCGGCGAATTGGTTTGTCGAATCTACTTTTTGCAAACAGTGTATATCTTTTAGTTCATCACGGGATTCAATAGAAACTTTTTTTAGGATTTCTGATCGGTTTAACAAGTCAAGAGGATGTGCCAAGCGATAACCAAGACCTCGAACTCGCTCAATAGCAATGCCTAAAGACTCGATCTTGACGATACAGTTATGGATGGTGGCGCGTGTAACATTAAATCGTTTTGCTAATGCCTGGCCAGAATAGTATTGATTATTATCCAGCAGGCTTAATACTTCTGTAAAATGTAGCATTATATTCAAAGATAAACGGACACTTTATGTTCACAAAATGTCTGAGAAATTACTCCAACTCTAGGTACAATAGCCATACTTAAATTCGATAACAATCATGGTTAGATCAAAAAATACTTATAGCCACATGCAAAAACTTTGGTTTAGTGGCTTATTAGCACTCAGTTCAACTTTTAGCATTAATTGCTATGCTGAATATTTTGTCTACAAACACGAAGATGGTACCACGTGGTACTCAGATAAAAATTTGCCTGCTAAAAACTACAAGCTGATTGCGACAATAGGGCGGCCAACTGCCTCTGTGTCTTGTACTGGCTCCATCAGCAACCGCGCCAAAGATCATGCGCCAATTATACAACAGTACTCTGACTTGTATGGTGTCAACCAGCAATTAATCAAGGCTATTATTACGGTTGAGTCCTGCTTTGACCGCTATGCTGTCTCTCGTGTTGGCGCAAAAGGCTTAATGCAATTAATGCCCCAGACCGCCGAGTTGATGGGTGTGCATAATGTGTTTAATGCCAAAGATAATATTCGTGGTGGTACTCGCTATTTCAGACAAATGTTGGAACTATTTGAATTTGACCTTGAACTGGCCTTAGCTGCTTACAATGCTGGGCCAAATGCAGTGAAGAAATATGATGGCATTCCTCCCTACAAAGAGACACAGGGCTATGTTAAAAAGGTAATCAAGCATTACAATAGCTTTAACGAAGTAGACTCTTAACCTAATAAAGGTATTTAATACCGTGTCTCTAATAAAAAAAATCCTGATTGCAATTGCGGTCATTATTATCATTGCATTAATCTCAGCTGCTGCAGCATATAAGCTAATCGACGACAAGACAATTGAAAAAAATGCGCTTGATGCTTTACAAAATACATTAAAGCGAGATGTTATCGTTGATGGCCAATTCACTTTAACTCGCTCACTTCATCCCACACTCCAGACTTCTGGGGTTCGTGTCGCTAGCGCGGACTGGGATAAAGATAGCAATTTACTCACAGCAGAAAAATTGGAATTTGGCGTTGCATTACTCGATCTATTACGTGGAGTAATTTCGATAGAGAACATTGTATTTGATAATGCAGTCATCAATTTAAAACGCAATCAGCAAGGTCAATCCAATCTAGAATTCACTCAAGAAGCTCCAAAAGAAAAAAGTACAGGCGGCAAAGGCACTGCACTACTTGATGTAATTGATGTGAAAATTAAGAATTTACAAATTAATTATTCTGACCAGCAAACAGAAAAATCATTTGTCTATTCATTAGAGTCTTTCGAACTTCATCCGAAAAATAAAGACACTATTCAGATTAAGGCATCAAGTCGATTTGACGATCAGCCGTTAGAGTTAAGCAGCGAGATGTGTCGCATTCGACATCTATTGCAAGGCAATGATTGCAATCTTACTGCAGATATCAATGCTGTTCCTTTCAATAGTGCTATCAGCGGAATGTTGAACATTGCCAATGAAGGCAATCTCAATTTAAAAATCAACACAAACGCAACTAACATTAGAGAGTTCTTACTCGCTAAACAACTGCCTTTACCTGACACCGAAAAAGTAACTCTCAGCACTCAACTCGTGGGCAGCTTTGGTCAATTGAATGCCTCAAATATTGACGTTGAAGTAAAATTAAAAGATACAGCTATTAATGTGCAAGGCGATATTGCATCGGTTAACGCCATATCTGGAGTCAATTTATCTGTAAACGCATCTGGCACTGAACCCGCATGGCTCAACAATTATCAAACATTTTTCCCCTCAGAAATAGTCGACAATTTTGAATTGGCTTCATCAGTTGAAAGTGATGGTAAATCATGGAGAGCACATTCGATAGATTCAAACATTGAAATAGACAACAGTAAAATATTAACCACCGGCGAAGTCACTATTGCAGGTGACTCTACTCGAATTGCAGTTGCAATTGATATCAGCGGCAAAAATCCTGCCTGGCTAAATGAAGTTCAACAGGCGATTGCGGCAGAAAATATTGATGAGTTTTCAGTAAAAACCAGCATCATTAATCCTGACGGCATTATTACTATTGGCGATCTAGAATCAAAAATCACCATCAAAGATGCAATTACGACAGCACTCGGATCGATCGTGTTAGACAAAGAAAGTCAGCCAACGATTGATCTTGCACTGACATCGGAGGGTAAAAATATTCAAAGCTTCGAAGGCGTCATTAAGCAATCGTTGCCAACTTCTAAAAACTTTTCTCTAAAGACCAACATGAAATATGCTGGCAACACTCTAAGCCTAAAGGATGTAAATCTAGTTCTCGACAACACACAGTTAGCAGGTAATAGTGATATAGAGTTCTCATCACCACCCAATGTTCGGGCCAACATAACTGCAGAATCGTTAAATGTAGAACACTTACTAGCAACCACACAATCAGATGAAAAAGAAAACAGTGAAAAAGAAGAAAGATCTAAACTGTTCTCAGACGATAAAATTGATCTGGACTGGTTAAATTCAGCCAATACAGACATTTCGTTAACGATTAATAATCTAATTTATAAAGAAGCCACATTAAAAGATGTCAAAGCAAAAGCAGTTGCGAAAAACAATACCGCCATGTTAGACATTGAATCTCTTAACTACTTAGATGCAAATTTGCGTGCAAACGCATTAATTGATGCGAATAAAGATATTTTTTCTCATAGCTTATTTACCGAAAATTTTAACCTCGGCCAGTTGTTAAGTGACATTGAGGCAAGTGAAACGCTGCAGGGAAAAATCGACGCTTCAATTGACGTGAATTCCTTTGGAACTAGCAGCCAGCAACTGGCTAAAAATGCCAATGGGAAAATCACAGCGGTGATGACTGAGGGCTCACTCGCTGATGCACCCATCGACCTACTTGCAAAAAACTTATTAGTTGAACTAATGCCTGGAAAGCCCAAAAAAAAGCATACTAAGGTTGAGTGCCTATTTGTTCAGTTTAGCGGTACTGAAGGTGTTTTCACGAGCGAAGCCACATTACTTAATACAGAAAATATTGTCATGCAAACTAATGGTTCAATAGACTTAAGCATGGAAAGTTTAAACTTATTACTAATACCCAAACCGAAAGACATTGAGTTTTTTACTTTAGGAGCCAACATACGCGTAGTAGGTGATCTGCAAAACCCAAGTTTTTCATTAGACAAAGGATCAGTCTTTAAGAAACTCTTAAAAAGTGCTGCAACTGTTGCCCTTGGACCTGCTGTATTAGCCATACCTTTTGACAGTATGGGGGGAAACAAAAGCAAGAAGTGTTTCAGCGAAGTTGCCAGCGCAACAACCAAGGCGGTCGAAGCTGAACAAGAGGCAGAACGCATCGCCGCAGAAAAGCTTGCTGAAGAAGAAGCGGCAGCAGCAGAGAAGGCCAAAGAAGAATTACTCAAAGAGGCAACAGTAGAACCTCTAGACCCATAAAGCATTAACTATATAAAAGACTATGACAGAAGAGACAAGTACACCTTCTAACAATTTTATTCGCAACTGGATTCGTAAAGACATTGAAGAGAATTCAATGTCTATAATGACGAGATTTCCGCCAGAGCCCAATGGTTACTTACATATTGGTCATGCGAAATCTATTTGCTTGAATTTTGGAATTGCACAAGAATTTAATGGCCATTGTAACTTACGTTTTGATGACACCAATCCTGATAAAGAAAATAAAGAGTATGTAGAGTCAATTAAACGCGATGTCACTTGGCTAGGTCATAATTGGAGCAATTTATTATTTGCGTCTGACTATTTCGAGCAGCTATATCAATATGCAGTGAAATTGATCGAGATAGAAAAAGCCTATATCTGCAATTTAAACGCTGAAGAAGTAAGAACTTACCGAGGTACTCTAACTGAAGCAGGGAAAGACAGCCCTTACCGAAATCGCTCAGTTGAAGAAAACTTAGACTTATTTAAACGCATGCGCCAAGGTGAATTCAAAGAAGGTGAATGCGTATTACGCGCAAAAATTGATATGGCTTCACCCAATATCAATATGCGTGACCCGGCTTTGTATCGCATTAAACACGCACACCACCATCGCACCAATAACGAGTGGTGTATTTATCCCATGTATGATTATGCACATTGTCTCTCTGATGCAATTGAAGGCATCACCCACTCTCTTTGCACTCTAGAGTTTGAAGACCATAGACCATTATACGACTGGATATTAGACACAATAAAAACTCCATGCCATCCACAGCAAATAGAGTTTGCACGCTTATCATTAGATTACACCATAACCAGCAAACGCAAATTACATCAGCTTGTCGATGAAAATCATGTGGAAGGCTGGGATGATCCACGAATGCCAACTATTACTGGCTTACGTCGTCGCGGATATCCTGCAGCTGCGATTCGAGATTTTTGTGAACGTATAGGGATAACCAAAAAAGATTCACAAATTGATGTCGGTGTACTAGAAAATTGCGTACGTGAAAATTTAGATTACAACGCACCAAGGGCTATGTGTGTACTCCAGCCTCTTAAAGTCGTGATTGAAAATTATCCTGAAGGACAAATAGAACAACTAGAAGCGTCTAACCACCCTAAACGTCCTGAACTAGGGAAACGCAACATCTCTTTTTCGCGTGAAATATACATTGAACAAGCTGACTTCATGGAAGACCCTCCCAAGAAATTTTTTCGTTTAGGACCTGGTCGCGAAGTACGCCTACGTTACGCCTATTACATTACTTGCACTGATGTCATCAAAGACACTAATGGTAATATTGTTGAGCTACGTTGCACATACGACCCTGAAACACGTGGTGGGAAATCAGCCGATGGTCGAAAAATTAAGGGCACAATACATTGGGTATCTGTCGCAGATGCTATGCCGGTTCAAGTAAAATCCTATGACAGATTATTCAACACTGCTAATCCTGGTGCTAGCGAAAACATGCTAGACAACCTTAATCCAGATTCGTTAGAAATATTGGACAACTGCTTTGCAGAAGCCAGTATGTCTGAAGTCAAAGCCGAACAAGGATATCAATTTGAACGCAACGGTTATTACACGCGAGATAAACAAGACAGTGAAGATGGAAAGATAGTATTTAATCGCACTGTTACATTAAGAGATACGTGGGCGAAATTAAATAAATAAAAAGCCCAGCGATAAAACTGGACTTTTTATATAACATAGGTATTCAATCAAGCTTTCTTGAGCTCTTTAAACATTGCGCCAAAGAATTTCAGCGCATCTTGTACATCTGGATCTTGCATTGTTCCCATCATGCCCATAACCCCCCCTTTTGAAGCAGGTTCATGACTCGCTTTAGCTGCTGCAGCGGCTTCTGCAAACTCTAGTAACAAGTTCATGATGTGCTCACGTTCCAGCAAGTCCAACAGACGTAGCAACCCCTCACTACGTGCAAGTCGATCAGCGATACACATTAATTCGCCACCGGTTTCTGCTACTCGTGAAACAATATCATCAGTCATCGCATCGCCTGCAGCACCCATAACGCGTGCCAAATTCACCACACGATCCAGATCACCGTTTTCAACCATACGGCTGATCGCAGGCAAGGCTTTATCTAAATTGCTGCGATTCGCTTGATCAAGTAGCACTAGACCATCACCAGCCACTTCCGCTAAACGCCCAACGATATCGTCCGTCAGTGCATCACCAGCACTTTCGGCTAAGCGCTCGGCTTCTTTACTAATATCTCCTAACTGTGCCATTGCTCATTCCTCCTTTAGAGTAAACCGCGAGCACTAGCCCAATACATCTTATTGTAGGCAGTCTTGAACATATGAATACCCGCAGTAGGTGCTTTTGGATCAGGTGGATTCTGGTAGTTGAACATTGCGTAAGTGGCTTTACCTTCGCCAGCCTCAATAAAGCAAAATACCTTACCGTCATAATCACGTGTTGCAGAACCAATAGTTACCATTGAGGCAATATTTTCAGCAAGTGCTTCTGCCTCAAAGTGAGCTGTAGAACCTGCCTTACTGATTGGCAAGTTAGTTGTATCACCAAGAACATAAACATTTTCACGCCCTTCCATGTTTAGACGTTTACGATCTGTTGGAATAAACCCGCCAGCACCCAAACCAGCGTCTTCGATCACTTGCATACCTTTATGGGCAGGCACTGTTATTAGTAAGTCATATTCAGCTTCTGTACCTTCTTCACTCAGAACAGAATTAGCATTCACTTCTTTCATATTGAATAAAGTTTCATAGGTAATGCCCAAACGCTCAAACTCTGGCGTTGCCCATTTAGCAACAGGCTCTAGACTGTGAGTTCGACCAATAGGGTATGTGTAATGAAGCTGAACTTTGTCCCAGATACCGCGTTGCTTGAAATAGTCAACCAACATGAAAGTAATCTCAAGCGGGGCCATTGGGCACTTATGCGGCACACCAACAGCAACGACAACTTTCCCACCTTCAAAAGACTCTAGTTTCTTATACATTTTTACTGCATCAGCTTCGGTGTAAAACTGTTCAGCGTATTCTGCAAGGCCCGGCGTACCTTCAGCATGTGTACGTGAACCTGTTGCAATCACAATGATGTCGTAGTTATAAGTATTTCCACTTTTAGCTTTAACATTATTATCATCTAGATTAAATTCAACGACGGGGTCTACTTTAAATTCAATACTGGGCTCCAACAAACTAACCTGATCACGATACAGTTCAGTTGGGTTCATTTTTCCAACTGCCACATACAGCAATCCGGGCTGATACATGTGCTTATCAGATGCTGATAGCATTGTAATGCTAGCTTTACCTGATTTTAAGTCGTGCCTCATTTTACGAGCCAGATTATTAGCAAGGATGGTTCCACCCATTCCGCCACCGACGATTAAGATTTTCATTTCAACCTCTCTTTAGAATTTATATTTATTTTACAAAAATCAAGTTACTTGGTTTTCTTAACCACAATGCTCCAGACACCTGAATCTTCTGAGCTTTCAAGTACTTCATGACCTACTTTGTTAATCCACTCAGGGATATCATTTGCTGAGCCCTCATCCGTAGACAATACAACTAATTCATCTCCAACTTCAGCTTGTTTCATATTTGCGATTAGCTCCATCAAAGGACCAGGGCAAAATGTATTCTTTGCATCTACTATTTTTCTATCCGCCATCTCTCAATCTCCTTTAATTAAAATGTCCACACTTGGCCTTCAGATGCATCGTCTAAAAACTTTGTCAGTCCTAGAGACTCTGACACATAATCGACAAGATCATCATTACTTAGACCCATAATATCTACCGCCATTGAACATGGGTAAATTTTTGCATCACCCAATTCAACTGCTGATTCAAATAGTTCCATATATCCCGGTGCGTTTTTCTCTTCTAGTAAGCTGCCCATTGGGCCATCGGCTGGCGCCTTTAGATCACTGTCTTTTTTAAAAAATTCCAAAGCATTCATTGAGAGAAAAACTGTGACATCATTACCGCTTACTGCGCCAACTGATGCAACCATAGCAGCCATTTGAAGCTGCTCACGCTTACCAGATATAAGCATAATACTTATCTTATTAGACATTAATTACGTTCCTGATTATTAAGTTATCAAATAGTAAATTGTTAGACAGCCTATAATGACCATCTTGTAAATTCTTGTGTTATACGAATTGTGGCTCTTCGAGTGGTAGATTACTTCTTTTTTAAAGACTATAAGAGAAATTTATCTTTCTATAAGTAACCCATATAGAATAGAGACTACTCTGCTTTACATGGATGCTCGTTACCGGCATGAGCTCGTGTATACACACACCCACAATAGTAACACTGCACCGTCGATTGGTCGGCAAAAGTAAGATAAACCGCAGGATGTCCAAGCGCTCCACTTGCTCCTCGACAGCAGACAGTTGCTTGATCTGGGCTTACCCTAATAGCCTGCCCATTTTCTAACGCATTATTCATACCCTGAAACCTATAGATGCTGTAATACAGTCGTTAAAACAAGGCAGTATAGTTACGTATTCTACTAGTCTTAGTCAACGACATTTCGCTATTTATACTAGCTTCTTCAATTACTCAGATAGTAAAATTGGTTAAACACATCTAAAGCCACGAGAAACCCCATGATCCCAACAGTTAAACGATTATTATTTTTACTAATCCTAGGATTCATTAGCAGTACTAGCTTTGCTGCAAATTACCAATTGGAACCAGTACATACTCAAATATTATTTTTTTGTGATCACCTAGGCTTTTCAAAATCGCAGGGTGAGTTTTTAAAATTTGACGGTACGTTTTCATTTGATCCAGAAAATCCCCAAGCATCAACCATAGAAGTCACCATCAATACAGACAGCATTGATATGGACGATCAGAAATGGAACGACCACATGAAAAATGAAGATTTCTTTGATGTAGAAAACTTCCCTGCTATGACTTTCACCAGCACCAATGTGGAACCACTAGAGAATAGCAAAATGAATGTACACGGTGATTTAACTATACTTGGAAAAACTGAAACAGTGGTATTAAATGTTATGCACAATAAATCTGGAAAACACCCTTTTTCGGGCAAATATACAGCTGGATTTTCCGCGACAACACAAATTAAACGCTCTTTATTTGGTATGACATATGGTCTTCCAGCATTAGGCGATGACATCGAGATTCGTTTAGAAGTCGAAGGACAAAAAATAGCAGAATGAGCTGGGGAAATAGCGCCAAACATTGGGGCCTAGTAAGCCGCATACTTCATTGGTTCATGGCCATTGCAATCATTTTTATGTTTGCGCTTGGCGCCACTATGATCAACATGCGCTTATCACCAGTAAAACTAGAAATGTTTATGATTCACAAGTCTATAGGCATACTGTTACTAGCCACAGTCACTGTTCGTATCCTATGGCGATTACTCAATCCGGCCCCAAAGCCTTCGCAGGCACTTTCAAAATCACAGAGAAAAACTGTCTTGTTTGGACAGTTACTCATGTATGCTTTGATGATATGCATTCCACTTAGCGGATGGGTAATTAATTCGGCAGCTAATTTTCCTTTACAGTGGTTTGGTTTATTTGAAATCCCATCAATCACAAAACCCAACATTAACACCGAAGAATTAGCGAAAACTACTCACTTTGTTTTAGTCTGCACATTAGGCACGGTTGTGCTGATACATATTACTGCTGCATTGCACCATCATTTCATACGAAAAAATGATATTTTAAAACGTATGCTATAAAACATGAGAGCACTCATACTGTTTATTTGCCATCTACTTTTCATACCTTGTTTTGCGTCGCAGCAATGGACATCTATCCAAGATGACAAATCAATTCAATTTACCGCAAGCTATGACGAAGTCGCTTTTAATGGAGTATTTAGCAAGTCCACATCAACTATTTCTATAGATCTGCAAGACTTAGAAAATAGCTATATTAATTGCACTATAGATGTAACTTCAATTAACACTAACAGTCGAGATAGAGATCAAGCACTAGCTGATTCTGATTGGTTCTATTTTAATAATTTCCCACAAGCCAGCTTTAACAGCACACACATTTCACACATTGAAGATGACAGATACAATATTATTGGCATTCTCCAGATACGTGACCAGAAAAAACAAATAACTTTCCCCTTAGAATGGAAAGTAACTGATAACAAGCATGCGCATGCACGCGCTCAATTTGAATTAGATCGACGTGATTTTAATATCGGAAATGGTGAGTGGGCAGAAGATGAAACCATCGGCTTTGGTGTCAGTGTTGCAATATCGATAAACTATAAGCCTGGTTAATCGATACTAACTATTTAAGTTAAGAATGTGCTGCGAATGCTCGATCCAACCTGACAACTTTGACTCATCTGGCAATTCACTGAGAATTTTCTCGCGTTCGTTATTTTTAGCCAGCTTCTCACCTAGCCTTACTGGCTTTTGATTAGAAAGATCCTCTAACGAATAAATCTCAGTAGCTTCCAATAGCACTGCATCATCCGCTTCAATGTTAGCAACACGAAGTAACTGCGAAATTGATACCCAGCGTTGAATTGCAAAATCTTCTACGCCAATTTTTTCAGCAAGATCATAAACTGCATCCTCATTATTGCATAACTTCCATAAATCTTTGGTTGTATTTACTTGTATGCTTGCTAGTTTAGATAACGTCGATGCTTCTATATCTTTAATTTCATTTAACGGGTATTCATCTTGCCAATCTTCACCCGCACCACTCGCAGGAATCAACTCCAGTTGTTCAACACGGTCAGCAAGCAACGCATTTTCATTTCGTAATTGCGCAATCTCTTGCTCATGACGATCGAGTACATTATTCAGATCACGCTGCGCACGAATACCACGCACTATCCACCCGTAAACGACACCAATAATAAAAGCGCCTAATAGGAACAGTGAAATCTCTTGAACCAAATAACTCATAATATTTATTTATTCACGTTTATGTTGTACTCAGAAGAGTATTACAGTTTGGTAGGATTTGGCGCATCCCCATAAACCTTAACAGGGTCAAATACTTTCTCAGTTTCGTGATAAGTCAATGTCAACGGCGCATCAGTACTAGGCTTCCCAATTGGGATTGAACGATAAAAACAAGATCGATAACCAACGTGGCAGCTCGCACCGCCAGCTACATCAACTCGCAGCCATACCGTGTCTTGATCATCATCAATACGCATTTCTGCTACTTTTTGCACAAGACCACTGGTTGCACCTTTATGCCATAATACATCTCGGCTACGACTCCAATAATGCGCTTCACCAGTTTCAATCGTTTTCGTGAATGCTTCAGCATTCATATATCCCATCATCAGTAACTCGCCTGATGTAATATCCGTAGTGACGACCGGTATTAGGCCATTTTCGTCAAATTTGGGGGCAAGTTCATTTCCTTCTTCAACTTGCTCAATACTGTCACGAGAACCAAACATAAAATTACCACCTTTTAAATTGGGAGCGCAGTATAACACTGCAATAATAAGATTCCATCCATCTCCTAGCTAGCTAGCAGCTCTAAAAAAAGGCTATCAATTGCTTGAAGGTCTTCTTCAAATAAACCCAACATTGCAAAATGTCCCATCAACTAAGGCAGTATTTTGAGTTCACTACACGAAATTTATTGCTGCTAATAAACAAGGCCAGCGGAAGGTACAAACATATCTTTTTCAAATCCAATCATAAATGTGTTTGCGGTAATATTTTCATCGCCTGTTGCAAATCATTACTAGCGTGCGAACTATAATACTCATTGTTAAGCAATGTTATTCTCCAAAAATACTGTTTTCATTTAAAATTAACTCTTTATTCAGTCAAACTTAAAAAGTTGTAAGCTATTGAATATTATACAAATAACCCTAAGATCAACGCATTTCTTCTATTTTATGACCTATTTTGGTGCTTTGTCTCTATAATGGCATATAGCGCATACAGCGTAACCAATACGCATGCGCCAACTATAACTAAAATAAAAAAACAATCAGGAGAATCAAGATGGAAAGTATGCTTCCACTCATCATTAATCTCATTAGTGGCGCCGTTGGTGGCAATGTTGCTGGCAGCTTAATGAAAAAATTGAGCCTAGGTACAATGGGAAATTCTATTGTAGGTATTCTAGGTGGCGGCGCAGGTGGTGCGCTATTGGGAATGCTCGGAATAGATGCTGGAGCAGGCACGACTGATATAGCAGGAATTCTAGGCAGCGTTGCTTCTGGCGGTGTTGGCGGCGGTGTGCTAATGGCTATTATCGGTGTACTAAAAAGCGCTTTTGCCAAATAATATTATCTGTACAAACAAAAAAGCCCGAGCATGCTCGGGCTTTTTTGTGCTGATTAAAAATATTATTTCAAAACAAAAGTCACTTTAAGCGAAACACGATACTCATCAATATTTCCGTTTTTACCTACTGTAACTTCTTGGTTTTGAACCCAAGCACCTTTAATATTCTCTAAAGTTTTACTTGCCCGTTTAATTCCAACCTGAATTGCATCTTCAAAGCTTTTCTTAGAAGAAGATTTAATTTCTGTAACTCTTGCTACTGCCATTTTGACTCTCCGATAATTATTAGATGAAGATAGTTATTACAACATTCAAACCCACTATAAGTTCTAAACATATAACGAGCTACAAAAGTAAGCACTAAACAAGCGACTTACTTAAAAGTATTACATCTGTCTACACTGCCATATTTAAACCCGACTTGAAACCAATTCATTCGCTGCTTTGAGGTTCCATGAGTAAATGCTTCTGGTTGTACCGCGCGGCCTGCTTGACGCTGCAAGCGGTCATCTCCAACAGATGCAGCTGCAGTTAGGCCTTCTTCAATATCCCCAGCTTCTAAAATATTGCGCTCACGCTGAGCGTGATGCGCCCATATACCTGCATAACAATCAGCCTGCAATTCTTGTAACACAGACAGTGCATTCCCATCTTTTTTACTACTACGTTTTCTTTGCTGATAAACCTTGCTAGAGGTACCTACTAAATTTTGAATATGATGACCAATCTCGTGAGCAATAACATAAGCTATTGCAAAATCACCTGGAGCACCAAGTCGCTTCAATTCATTAAAGAAACCCAAGTCCAAATACACTTTAGAATCCGCTGGACAATAAAACGGTCCGGAAGCAGCCTGACCTAAACCACATGCAGTTCGAGTAACATCATTATACAAAACCAGTTGCGGCGCTTGGTAATTTGAGCCTGCTTGAGCAAATAAGGAATGCCATGTGTCTTCAGTATCTGCTAGAACTGCAGATACAAAATCAGCCTCCAGATCATTCGCTGAAGGATTAAGCGGGACGCCGGAAGACTCAATTGTTGGATATGAGCTACCACTACCGCCGGTGATCATACCCAACATTTGTAATGGGTTTTGTCCTGTCAGCAACCCGATTACAATAATAATTAATATAACACCGCCGCTAAGACCACCTCCACGTTTTAAACCGCGTCGACCGCCAACTCTTGGCATTCCCGGGAAAGATGATCTGGCACCTCGCCGGTCTTCAATATTTCTACTTCTTCTTCCAGTCTTCCAACGCATAGCAATATCTTATTGTTATTATTTTATATTTCCAGAGGTGCGCATCCTCTTGATGGAATCATTTCCAGTTAGGTTAACAAGGCATTAAATCAAAATGGATTCCACGTCTTCTCTGGTGTTACTTTCAAGTATCCCACATTTGCTCCTGCGCGCCACCCCACACCTAAGCGAATAGGGGCTAGCACTACGTCGTCGCGCTGCACATAATTCAAGCCTACTCCACCCACAAAATACAAACTACCATCAACTCCAGGAAAACGCTGAAAAACACTTTCAACACTAGGCAGATTGTAGACAAGGGTAAATACTTTTGCTGCATTTCCACCCCAATCAAAACCAACAGATGGACCTTGCCAATGAACTTGTCGGCTGTATCCGTTTTTTAGAAAAATATCTCCATCTCCATAGCGCAGGCCAATGATTGCCGCACCAGCCGCTTCCCTGCCTTTAATATAGCCATCAGGCTGCCCATGATCTTCGAAAACTTTCTCTATCACCGAAGCTAAGCCTTCTGCGCCTGAGCCTAAATACCCTTCAGCCTCGCTAATTATCGTTTCTTTATCGTATTTACCTCCATCATCGGCAAGCAGCAATGAAGACCACCCGAAAAAAATCATTATAAAAAAAGCAAGCGGCTTAAAATGCATATATCAGGCTCCAATAATAATTAATAGGCAGATGTGACTAATGTGTAAGAGTCGTCACACTTACATGAGTTCCGCATTCTAGCTGATAAATCAGATAATTATGACAAATAAACGAAAAAGCCCCGCACAGCGGGGCTTTTTTAAACTTGAGAGCTGACTATTAAGTCCTATAAAGCTTAATCATTGATACGTCTTCTGCGTGAGAAGAACGAAAATCCCATTAGAGCAGAAATTAGCAATGGCAATGCCGCGGGTACCGGTACGGGTGTTAACTGCACCAACCAGTCGTTAGTAGATCCATTTGGTGAAAGCCACCCACGAGCGACTTGCTCGGAATTTCCAGGCAGTCGATGACCATCACCAAACGCTCTAAATACATCACTGCCATCAAGCACACCTGCTAGTATGATTTGATCAGAGCCGTTTGTTAGCGTTCCACTTCCAGCTGTTGCTACGAATCCACCATTGGCACCAGCCACTGCACTCACACCTGTAAGCGTGTAAACAACATCCCAAACAGAATCATTAGAATTGCGGTTTAATGTGCCGGTAATTGTCGCGGTTGTGCCTCCATCCCAGTCAAGTATTGCTGACACACCATTGGCTTGAGTGCTAAATGTTTTTGCTCCGACACTTCCATTCCCACCTGTGCCAAAATTTGCTTGGTCATCTAATCGTAGACCATAAGGCACACCATCTGATTTAAATAGTGCACCGTCAGGATGATCTAGTAGCAAATACTGCCCTGGCGTCACTTGTGCAGCGTTTGCCAGAGATGACGCTGATAAAATAAGTAGCGCTAAAAGTCCCCAAACCTTCATTTTGTATTCCTATAAAATAAATTAACCTGACAGTCATCATAAATAAGCAATGACAAAATTAGTATTAAATTTATATGAAATTTAAATGAAATAACTTAATAAGCCACCATAAGATATGTTAGAAAAAACGAGAAGATATTGCACTTTTGTAATAATTATAAATAATACTTGAGTTCTGCCTCTGTGGTGAATATTGACTAGTCCTCAGAAAGCAACATTAAAGATGCGAACTCAGTAATAGATTGGATTTGCTTTAAATTCTTCACTTGCAAATCAAAAAGTGCAGCCATTTCTAGGAACTGGCTAGCGACATGCCCCAATAAAGAAATAAAATCGCTCATTGAAATATTCATCTCTTTTTGCATTAGAAATGCTACTGCTTCAAATGTTTTACGCTCTTCGTCAATCATTAAACAATCAGCTAAATACCCTGATAAATAAACGCACTTTTGATAAATTAATAGGTCATTATTATCAGTCGTAAAATTAGAACTATGACTCAAACCGACAAGCCCGCTAACATCTATGGGTACCCCCCAATTAGTTAATAACCACTCACCAATCGTAGCGTGATCTGTACTTACTTTTTTGTGTTCTAACTGCTGAATATAAGCATGGTCTTGCTGTAATTCTCCTAGACCAGTGTAAATATCTTTAACAGCGCTATCTAATGCAAGCATACCTATGTCCTGCAATAGCCCTGGCAAAAATAATACTTCGGCATTTCTAGAAGAAGCCATTTGTCCAAGCGCGCGAGCCGAAGTGGCAGCTGCTAGCGATCTCAACCAGAAATAATCATAATCCAAGCCTGAAGTTAGGGCTCCACGTATCGACCCTACTACAGCAAACCCCAATGCAAGATTGAGCGTACCTGACCAACCAAACATACCTACAGCTTGCTCTATGGAGTCAGCTTCGATTCTACGCATGTACATAGATGAATTTGCAATACTTAAAATTTTTGCACTTAAAGCGGGATCCATCGCTACAATTGTAGCCAAAGTATCTAGATCGGTATTTTGCTTATTACTCAGCTCTATTATTTTAGTGGCAACAGCAGGCGGTGTAGGTAGATCCTTGCATTGCTTTAGCAATGCAAGCAGAGATTCATCAATGTTTGTTTCCATATAACTAGCAAATTATAATTCTTAGTATCTTGCTAAGTTATCGGCTTGATTAATAATTATTTACGCACAAATACTCCTTGCATTAGCATTTTAGACGGCTTTATCTGCTATTTATATTACCGCTCTAATTCAACCCAACGATTCATAGCCTTATCGAGTTCATTTTGCTTTCTTGATAAACTATCCAGCACATCACGCGTTTCTTGAAAGTCTTGATCATAGAAAGATGGTTGCGCAATTTGCTCTTGTAAAAAATCGATATCGTTCTCAAGATTTTCTATCAGTGATGGCAATTCATCTAGCTCTCGCTGTAGTTTATAACTTAGCTTTTTCTTCTCAGCAGTATTGTCAGACTGTACTTGGTTATTTTGTTTCTTATCATTACGCAATTCATCTGGCACATCGGCTTCGGTTAACGATTTACCACGCTTGACCCAGTCATTGTAGCCCCCCACATATTCTTGCACACTACCTTGATCTTCAAACACAAGAACACTTGTGACAACATTATCAAGAAAAACTCGGTCGTGACTAACTATAAGCAATGTACCTGTGTATTCGACCAAGCGTTGCTCTAGCACTTCCAGCATTTCAACATCCAAATCATTAGTGGGCTCGTCTAACACCAATAAATTCGCAGGACGAATAAATAACTTTGCTAATGCAACACGATTCTTTTCACCACCAGATAAAGCTCTTACAGGCGTCATCGCGCGCTTAGGTGAAAATAGGAAGTTCTTCAAATACCCAACCACATGCCTCTGCTTACCATTAAGCTCAATATAGTCTTTACCATCACCGACATTTTGCGCAATGGTTTTATTCAAATCTAAATCACGTAAAACCTGATCAAAGTAAGCGACCTCTAGATTGGTACCAAGCTTAACAGAGCCTTCATCCGGCTGAATCATGCCCAAAATTATTTTAAGCAAGGTGCTTTTACCAACACCATTATTACCAATCAAACCAATCCTATCGCCGCGCATGATTTTCAGATTCAATTTTTCAATTAATGTCTGACCTTCATATCCATGCGTCAAGTTACGCGCGGAGACTACTTTACGCCCCGAACGTTCACCCTGTTCAATATCAATGCGAGCCTTACCTTGCAACTTCACCCGTTTAGCGCGCTCTTCACGCATCGCCATTAATGAACGTACACGCCCTTCGTTACGCGTTCTCCTTGCTTTTATTCCTTGACGAATCCACTCTTCTTCTTGGGCTAATTTTTTGTCAAATAAAGCATTATGAATTGATTCTTCTTCTAGCGCTTTTTCTTTAAGCTTAAGATAATTATTATAGCTGCCTGGCCAACTCACCAAATTACCGCGATCAATTTCGACAATTCTAGTCGCTAGTTTCTGCAGAAATATTCGATCATGAGTAATAAAAATTACACTGCCGCCATAACCTCGAATTCTATGCTCTAACCATTCTATAGTGCTAATATCGAGATGGTTAGTTGGTTCATCGAGCAACAGCAATTCTGGCTCTGATACTAATGCTTTGCCTAACGCAACACGCCTTCGCCAACCTCCAGAAAGCTCATTAAGCTTTCTCCCTCCTGGTAAACTTAATTGCGAAATTACGGTATCAACTTGTTGATCGATATTCCAAATACCACTGGAATCAATTTGATGTTGTAAATCTTCTAACTGTTTTAGTTCTATTTTATTGAGTTCAGAATTAGAGAGCCGATGATATTCATCTAACAAGGCTTGTTGCTCAGCCATGCCTTGCTTAACTACATCTCGCACAGTTTCGGTAGAAGTCGCCAGCAGGGTTTGCTCTAACTGACTAATACGTAAATGACGACGTTTTTGGATTTCACCATGATCGGACGCATATTCACCAGTAATTAACTTCAACAAAGAAGACTTTCCAGCACCATTACGACCTATCAAACAAACACGTTCTTTGGGATTAACAGAGAAATTCGCTTCTTTTAATATTGGTGCATCACCAAACTCTAGTGACACTTCTTGCAATCGTAATAAATACATTTAAATTCTCAGCAAGCAATTCAATTATTGATAAACTTCGCCTTGGAACTCTATCCAGCCTTCTTCATGATTTCCGTATGAATCCCGATGCGTCCAGTGGACTACACCACCTCTATCATTCCACTCATACTGACCATAAATAGTCACAAATTTATTTTTTTTGATTGGTACGCGTGGCGCCACATCAATATTATGCGCAATCAATACCGTATGTTGATCACTTAACTCCACAATAAAACGTTGATGACGACTACCATCATTATCATCAGAGAGTATCTTGACTATGACGCCCTCGAATTTAACCATCACACCAGATTGTCGATTCTGGTACAACTCTGTGATTGTAGAAGAGCCCAAAGCCTCAGATGAGACACCTAGAGACTTGAAAAATTTTGATCCAAAAAATAATGGAATAATCGCCATTAAAGCAATCGTGATTGCCTTACGGTACTTTTTTGTCATATACGCCTCACTAACACACCCAGATAGATAAGTATTCTTATTAAATTTTAGAATGTATTATTTCATATAACAGTCAAAAATTTTCTACTCACTTCAGTTAAACAGAATATAAATTAATATGCCTATTCGACTCGCGAGAAAAGCCATTGGGGCACTAATAATTGGAATTGATAAGTTGACCTCGCCAAGTGGGCCAGCACGCAGCATAGAACAACAAACCATCATTGATCAAAAAACCAGCGGCTTGAAAATATATGAGATGCTCGCTTGTCCTTTTTGCGTCAAAGTACGCCGAGAAGTTAAACGACTTGGGTTAAACATTGCTAGAGTTGACGTTAAAAAACAGGCGGATGAAATGACAACTTTAGTCAATCAAGGTGGAAAGTTTCAAGTTCCATGTTTACGCATCGAACAGGGCCAACAATTAATGTGGCTGTATGAGTCCGATGAAATTATTAAATACTTACGAGAGATATGTTCAGCTAATAACTGATCACGTTGAAATTCTTTTTAAGATGGAATTAAATTCATCATAATTGGATACTTGCTCAAATACCGGCAATTCAAAGCCATCATCAAATTTAAGCAGTACCCCATTCCCGTCTAAAGTACGTCGTGAAAATTTATCTTTTTTATGGAATGAACGAATCGCCCTGACTTGCTGCCATGTATATTCAACCATGGTATTAGGATTTTTCTGAACTGAAATACCACAGCGTTTTATTGAGAACTCAAACAAATATCGTTGTGTATATAAATCTTTAAACAGCATCACCACACTCATCACCAACGTCCAGTAGATGGCAATATGAATGATTAACTCTCGTGTTGCGGGCTCGGCTAAATAAACTACTGGCACGAGCACAATAGCTGTTACAAACAATGACCAGGGTAATTGTGAAAATAACCCGTAAAAACGCGATCTAAACCCATATTGGAATGAACCCGACATGGCATCTCTCCTTCTTTCAAATCATTGCACAGAAATCAAAAGCAATACTCATGAAATCAATATTTTATTATTTATATGGCATTACACTGATGCCTAGGTGGAACTCTAAACCATTCTCGCCTAACACGATGAGAGTTATTAGTCATTTTTACAAATAGCATTCAAATATAAGAACTACTTATTTCGTATAGAACAACTTTTTATTTGCTTCTTCGCAGATATACGTAGTTAATGTTGAGTATTGCCGGCAATTTAAATTAACTTTTATCCCGGAGGCAACCATGAAAGATCACAACCCCCACGACCCTGTCAACATGGTTGGAGAAGCCTATGAACTTCTTCTGGAAAAAACCATGAATGATCTGCATGTCAAAGACGGTGTCGAATCTAAGAAGCCACATCAATCTACCGCTTACTCCAATACATCCAGCAAGACTTATGCACATTGGATTGAAAATCAAAAGTTTCTACTGAAGAACACTGCTTTAGAATATCTTGGAGATGCAGGAGACGAAACCACAATAACCTTGAGAAGGCTAAACCATCCTCAAAGAACACCTAACAATTGTGGCGAATACAAAACCAATATTGACAATACTTCGGTTGGCTATACAACAAAGACAAGAGCTGCCAAATCAACAGCATTTTCTGGCAAGAAGAAAAACGCTTTTCGGCGCCTACAGTAATTCACAAATAAAAAAGTCCCAACCAGGCTTTCTGGTCAGGACTCGATTTGAACAAAAAGCTAAATTTACTTGTTTTCTTTACGCTCTTTAGCTTCTTTAATCACTTGCTCTGCGACATTGGCCGGACATGCATTGTAGTGTGAAAATTCCATAGAGAATTGTCCGCGGCCTGACGTCATTGTTCTTAAATCACCTATGTAACCAAACATCTCTGCTAAGGGGACATCACCTTTAACGCGCGTTCCAGTAACGCCTGGCTCTTGAGATTTAATCATGCCACGACGACGATTCAAGTCACCAATAACATCACCGACATGATCTTCAGGTGTAAACACATCAACTTTCATGATTGGCTCCATTAATTGCGGACTTGCTTTTGGCATAGATTGTCGATAGCCACCTTTTGCGGCTAACTCGAATGCTATCGCCGATGAATCCACCGGATGATAGGCTCCATCCATCAATGTGACCTGAACATCCACACATGGATAACCCGCTAATACACCTTCATCCATCATTATCTTGAAGCCTTTTTCTACTGCCGGCCAAAATTCACGCGGTACATTACCACCTGTTACTTTAGACTCAAACTGCCAACCCGCTCCCACTTCAGCAGGCTCGATTATGTAATCAATTTTACCAAACTGACCAGCGCCACCCGACTGCTTCTTATGCGTATAAGTGTCTTCTAAGCGCTGAGTGATTGTTTCACGGTAGGCTACCTGTGGCTTACCAACAACAACTTCAACATTATGTGTTCGCTTTAGGATGTCAATCTTGATATCCAAATGCAACTCACCCATGCCTTTAAGAATGGTCTCACCGCTTTCTTCATCTGTTTGCACTAAGAATGATGGATCTTCTGCAATCATCTTTGCTAAAGCAACACCCATTTTTTCAGAGGCTGCCTTATCTTTAGGTGCCACTGCCATTGAAATAACTGGATCAGGGAACACCATCGGCTCTAGTGTTGCAGGTTTATTTGGGTCACAAAGTGTATGACCTGTTTGCACATTCTTCATGCCTAACACGGCAACGATATCACCGGCTGATGCTGAATCTAATTCTTCTCGCGACTCTGCATGCATTTCAACAATACGGCCAATTCGCTCAGTTTTACCCGTGAAAGTATTAAGGACGGTAGTGCCTTTCGCCAATTTACCCGAATAGATACGAATAAAGGTCAATGCACCATAACGGTCATCCATAATTTTAAATGCTAGTGCACGCAATGGCCCCTCAACATCTACTGTCGCAACTTCACCGGTTTCATTACCTTCCAAATCAACTTCAGGCTGAGGTGGAACTTCTGTTGGAGAAGGTAGGTAATCAACCACTGCATTAAGCACTAATTGGACACCTTTATTTTTAAATGCAGAACCACAATAAGTTGGGAAAAAATCTAAGTTGATAGTACCTTTACGAATACATGCCTTAATAGTTTCATCGCTTGGCTCTTCACCATCCAAGTATTTCTCCATCGCATCATCGTCTTGCTCCAACGCAGTTTCAATTAAGTCTTGGCGATAGGTTTCAACATCGTCAGCCATATCTGCCGGGACATCTTGGATTTCGTATTTCATTGGATCACCTGATCCGTCCCATACCCAGGCCTTGCGAGTTAATAAATCAACCACGCCGACAAATTCATCTTCAGTACCAATAGGCAATGTCATAACTAGAGGTTTTGCACCTAGCACATCTTTCACTTGCTTAACGACGCGATAGAAATCTGCACCTAAACGATCTAGCTTATTAACGAAAATTATTCGCGCAACTTCTGATTCGTTAGCATATCGCCAGTTTGTTTCAGATTGAGGCTCAACACCACCAGAGCCACAGAAAACACCCACGCCACCATCTAAAACTTTTAATGAGCGATACACTTCAATAGTGAAGTCAACGTGTCCCGGAGTATCAATAATATTTAATCTATGATCTGCCCATTCACAGCTTGTTGCAGCCGACTGAATTGTAATACCACGCTCACGCTCTTGATCCATGAAGTCAGTAGTCGCTTCACCATCGTGAACCTCACCAATTTTATGGATTTTTCCGGTGAGACTTAATATACGTTCAGTGGTGGTTGTCTTTCCAGCATCAACGTGTGCGAAAATTCCGATGTTTCGGTATTTGGATAAATCAGTCATAACAGTAATCTTTAAAAATATAGTAAATAATTGGATATCAAGGTGGGCACGCCCGCTCCCTGTGGCCGCGCGATAATACTACATGTGAGGAACTAACACTAAAGACTTTTACAGCTAATTTACCGTGTATTTACAATGATACATCAGCCGTCTCATTCATCTGTAAATATTTATATAAAAAACAATTACTTACAAAATTTTGCTAAATGGCAAACTTCAAAACTCTAGGGTCAACAACTCTTCCGCCAGACGCTCACGAAATCGATATTCAACCGGTTGATTAATCATTAAAGCAAATGTGAGCCAAGTATCTCCTCGAAACACATATCCAACATAGCAACTCACACCGCTCAATGTCCCAGATTTAGCTAAAATCTGACGTTTTTGGATAGGCATTAAATCTCGATAAGTCGCAAATTGTTTTGCTATCTCAGCAAGCTGACGTGCACTCAATTGATTCTTCCTAGATAATCCAGCTCCGTCATGGATTTCATATTGCTGCCAATTAAATTGTTTAGCGACAAATGCCTTAAGCATTTCTCTAGATTTATCCAGAGTTGCAGGCGCAGTAAATTTTTCGGCGCCGAGCATTAAGAAGAGCTGGTTGGCTATAAAATTATTTGAATATTCAAGCATTGCGGTAACCACTTGGTCTAACGTGCGACTATTGTAATGAGTGAACAATAATGCCAACTCCAGAGCTTCGCTCTCAATTGCTTGAGTATGATTCACCTGAACTCCAGCGAGGCGTAATTTCTCAGTCAAGACTTCCACAAAATAGCGCGGCCCACGCTGTGCTTTACCAAGATTGATCCGATGCTTACCATTCGGTAATCCTTTAGCAAGCGACTTGGCCATGTGAGTAATAGGTGTTTGGATTTCACCGCTCGTGACACTATTACCTGAAACATTGACTGCTATAGTATTAAAATTGGCAGATAAAGCACTAGCTAATGCATCATAAGGATTGCCTGATATCACTTGATGATCACTATTAATTCCTTCACTAAAATAACTTATGTCTACTTGAATGCCTTCTAGCGACTGAATCCCCAGCTCTTTAATTTTCTCGACAATTATATCAATCTCCTCAGAGACCAAAAAAGGATCGCCCAAGCCCTTAACACTCAGAATATTTGTTTTCCTGTTAAAATAAAATTCTGTTGCAAACCTATGATTTCGACCCCAATGCTCTAGCGCCATAAGCGCGGTTAGCACCTTAATGGTCGATGCTGGAACCAGCATTTGCTCGGCATGCTTGGAGTACAACGTCTTGCCATTACCATCTACAACCAATAGCGCTGACGCATCTATTTGGTTCAAAGCATCTATTGCAGAACCTGCATAGCTTTGTGGGCAGCAAACAGTTATAACAGCAAGCAAGAATAAAAACTTCATATCATGGATAGATTTAATCGGGCAACAAACTACTACCTTATTAGCTAATAGATATAACATCTACTTATTTTATAAAAATCATCTGTATAATTTAATCTATAGAGATATCATCAGGTGCCTAACAAATAAAAATATGCAACTCCCAGAGACAAGCGAATACAGAAAAATACTACTCAGCAATCCTGGCTTACTAGATGTACGCGCGCCTGTTGAATTCAATCAGGGCGCTTTTCCACACGCAACAAATCTACCTCTTCTGGATGATGAAGAACGACGTCGCGTGGGCATTTGCTACAAACAGAAAGGACAACAGCACGCAATTAAACTTGGCCATGAGTTGGTCAGTGGCAACACTAAGCAACAACGTATCGATAAATGGATTGAATTTACCAAACAACACAATACTACCTATCTATACTGCTTACGTGGCGGGCTACGCTCAAAAATTTCTCAGCAATGGCTACATGAAGCTGATATCGAAATTCCTAGAGTTCAGGGCGGATATAAGGCGCTTAGACGTTTTTTAGTGAAACAAATAGAATTTGCTGATAGCGAATTTGACTTCACTTTGATTGGTGGATTGACTGGTTCTAGAAAAACTCAATTAATTAAACAGCTAAAAAATGGCATTGACCTAGAAGGGGCAGCCAATCATAGAGGTTCTAGTTTCGGTGCCCACGCATCACCTCCAAACAGCCAAATTAATTTTGAAAACCAAATATCAATTGATTTACTTAGAGCCGATCATGAAGGACACCGCACTCTTACCCTTGAAGATGAAAGCCGCTTTATTGGTAGTGTAGACATCCCCAAAAACATTTATACAAAAATGCGCAGTTCTCCATTAGTTGTTATAGAAACGCCTATTCAACAGAGACTGCAACAACTTCTTAAAGAATATGTTACTGATATGGAGCAGGAATTCATTGATGTAACTAATGACCACGAACTGGCTTTCAAAGAATTTTCTAAATATCTGAAAGACAGTTTACTAAGAATTCGCAAAAGACTTGGAATGGAGAAGTGGCAACAGCTCGATAACAATCTGCAATTCGCATTAAAACAACATAAGATTAACGCTGATACCTCTCATCATATACGCTGGTTAGAACCTTTACTCAAAGAATATTACGATCCAATGTATTCCTCGCAGCTAGAAAAACGCAAAGATTCTATTGTATTCAGAGGAACATACGACGAATGTCACCAATATATAAATCAACGTATATCACAAAATTATTAATCCCGAGTATAATTGCTCTAATATCTATCATGGAGATACAAAAATAATGAACTGGACGGTTTATTTATCTGGTGAAATTCACACTGATTGGCGAGATCAAATCAAGGAAGGATCAACATCACTCAGTTTACCAGTGACTTTCTCATCTGCTGTCACTGACCATGAGGCCAGCGATGCTGCAGGTGATATGCTTGACCCATCCAGCGAAGGGTTTTGGCGAGACCATAAATCTTCAAAAGTAAATGGCATTCGTACTAAAACATTAATTGAAATGTGTGATATTGCGGTTATCAGATTTGGCGATAAATACAAACAATGGAATGCCGCATTTGATGCTGGTTACTGTGCTGCTTTAGCTAAGCCCTACATAACACTACACGATGAAAATATCATTCACCCTTTAAAAGAGGTGGACGCTGCTGCCATGGCATGGGCTAAAACCCCCAAAGAAGTAGTACAAGTTTTAAAGTATGTAACTAATCTAGAGTAACAAACATTGGAAACTATAACTGCTTTTTCAATTTTCATTACTCTAATTATTGCAAGCTTCGTAGTAGCTGCAATTTATATTTATTCGAATATAACTAAGAATTTATCTGAATCCTCTGCAACAGAAAATATTACAAGTGATACCGACTACTGGAAAGCCGTAAAAGGGGAAGTCACAGAATCCAAGTTAGACTATAAAGATTCAAAAAGCATATTTAGCAAGACTAAAAGGCTATATAGAGCACGCTTTTCTTACCAGTATCATGCATATGACAAGAAATATACTCATTCATCACTATTATTAACATGGACCCCATCAAAAGAGATTGCAGCAAAGTATATTGAACGACATCCGCGTGGCAGCGAAGTAGTAGTCCGTTTTCACCCTGATCATCCAGAAACCTCTGTGATGGAAGTAGTTACTGATAAATAATCTGGGACTAGCACTAAATGTCTGAAATTGCTTCAGAAAGCCTTGGACAGTTGCAAAATATTAAAGAACAGCTTTAAAGTGGTTAAGTTTTAAAATTATGCAATTTAGTTTGCTGAGAAAAATAGATCACCATAAGCTGCTGTAATGCTTGACTTCGAATTATCTGTATCAGTCATTATAGCAATTCCATCTACCTCATCGATTTCTAAACCGAAATATTTTTTAAAATCCTTTTTCACATTAACTTTTTCAGCTCTCCATTGCTCTCCAGTTTCAGATCTTGTGCGTAGTGGAATCATTATAGCTTTATCTGTAAACGCATTGGGCCATGCCTCTCCCACTACGGCATTACTAGACCAAACATAATTTAATGCTTTGGTCCTCCATGGAGCTAGACCTTGCCTAGCAATGACATATACTCTAGCCGCATAATCATCACCTGCTTTCGTCTGTTCATTTAAGCGTTTTAAAGGCTTATCAACTTTCCAAGACCAATTCAGATATGGCACATTATTCAGGTCTACTTTGACTTTTTTATAAAACGCCGACGCAGACATATCAGAGATAGCTCTCAAGAAACGCAACCCTTCTTGATTTTCAATTTCGTATAATGTTTCACCATTAAATGATTTCTGATCCCAACCAGAGATGTCACTATTTGAAAATGCTCCAATGTTAAAGATATTCAGCTTCGACATTACCGGAAGTGATACAGTAACTAACATCAATAACAAAAATATTATCTTACCAAACATTTTTTGAAATTTAATATTCATACATCACTAGACACGAATACATCAAATAATCTTTCATTTGAATGACATGAATAAAAATCAAATTAAAAATGCACTTGATAACATCGCCAAACATGACCCCGACCTCAAGCATGCTTTAAAAATCTATGGATACCCAAAACCAAGAGTTCAGCCAGCTGGTTTTGAAACATTTGTTATTACCATAGCTAATCAGCAACTTTCAACAAAAGCGGCAAGCACGATTATGCAGCGAGTCAGAGACACATTAGGAGAAGTCACTCCAACAAATGTACTCGCCAAACGTAAAAGCACACTGAGAAAAGCTGGCTTATCAGAACGTAAAGTGGATTACATCAAAGGATTAGCAAAAGCTATCAAAAAAGGTCATTTCGACCCCGACAATCTTGATGTTTTAAATGATGAGGATGCAATCAATGCAATCACTGACTTGCATGGCTTTGGTGAATGGAGCGCAGAAATATACTTAATGTTTTCTCTCGGAAGAAAAGATATTTTTCCGGCTAACGATCTTGCTCTGCAGGCCGCACTGCAAAATTTAAAGCAATTAGAACAAAGGCCCACCCCTAAAGTAGCACGCTCGATAGTTGAGCATTGGGCGCCTTGGCGCAGTGCTGGCAGTTTGTTTTTATGGCATTACTACAGCCTAGAAAAAAACTAAATTAGCCATTACTCTGGATAATCATGTTCAACTAAAGTGGTCTTGCCTCCTTTAAATGCATTATTTTCCAATTCTTCTTTAGTGCTAGTTAAATTCCTCAAAAACACGACTCTTTTAGCTGTGTTATTTGTGAACTCATTATTTCTTACAATAATACTTTGAGATTCATTCCTTCCACCTTCACATCCGATACATATAGCAGTAG
The DNA here is from genome assembly GCA_033344735.1 of Gammaproteobacteria bacterium. Lineage (NCBI taxonomy): Bacteria > Pseudomonadati > Pseudomonadota > Gammaproteobacteria > Gammaproteobacteria bacterium. The sequence continues at coordinate 25,016 of JAWPMW010000001.1, read as the reverse complement.
TTGTATTATCACTCAGTGGACCTTTCTGGATTATATTATTTTCAATTAATATATTGCCACCATTAGCGAAATCTACCGAATAACTCGCATTACCATCCATACCATCTGAAATCTCATTACCTAAAATTTCTGCATTATAGGCTCGTGTTTTAATATGGTGGCCAGTTTTTTGTTTAATGAACAACGAATCAATGATACGTAACATTTTAGCACCATCATCATAAACTCCATGCCCCCATCTAGGTGGCTCTTTACCATTTAATTCAAATACGCTGCGACGAATTACTATTTCCGAGTCTCTATTTTCACTAGCCAGAAGACCCATCTCATTATTCAAGAAATATGAATCATTTATAGTAAGGTTAGCACCTTCAAAGCGTATACCTGCTCCATTTTTATCTGGCACCCTCGCATTAACAAACTCTATTCCCTCAATCAACGCATTATCACCAGCTATCACAAATATTGCTTTACCTTCGCAAGCAACATCTTGAAAACGAACTTTTTCTTTTTTCTTAGGCCATCCTTTTGGGCGCACGACAATATTATCTGATCCAAAATAAGCACAGTCGCGGTACACTCCAGGAACAATTTCAATAATATCGCCGTCAGACACTACAGATTGAACTTCATCTATTGACCCATACTTTTCACCTTCACCCACATATAATGTTTCTGCATTCGTGATTGAAAAATTTAATAATATTATCAGCGCACATAATTTTAAGATTGATTGAGTCATTTTAAGGCCAGCTCCTACATCTAAATTTAATATACCCAGCAAGCAATAAAGCAAATCAGTCACTAGGTACTAATGATATAATGCAAGACTATCACACACTTTAGCTACCAACTTCACAAGTCCACTATCAGCCTATCTTCAACCGCATGAAAATTAATGAATTATTAGAAACCTTACGACCAAGACAGGTAGACCACGCTAAAAAAATTCGCATGGGCTGCGCAGGTGACGGCGGCTATGTCATTATGGATGACAAGAATTTAACTGAGACAGTCTTATATTCTTATGGTATTGAAGATAACGACAGTTTCGATCAGCATTTTCATAAATATTATGGCGCGGACGTTCGCCAATATGACTTTTCAATTGACCCTCCACCACAAAAACGTGGGTTTAGTTTCACTCAGGAAGGCATAAGCCACGAAAAAACTGATAATTGCGACACATTTACGTCACATATCACTCGTAATTCCGACCAAGATAAACGTATCTTTTTAAAAATGGATGTTGAAGGTGCAGAATGGCTAACCTTCTTAAATATGCCTGAAACTGCGTTATTACAATGCAACCAAATCGCTATTGAAGTTCACGATTTATCAGGGCTTGGCATTAACACTATGTATCCACAAGTATCACTAGAACAAAAAATTACTGTGATGAAAAAAATAACCAAGCATTTTCATTGCTGGAATGTTCACGCTAACAATTACGCCAGCATGTTCATCGTTGATGGCTACAAAGTACCTGATGTAATGGAAATGACTTTTGTCAATAAACATCTGCACCCAGGAGGACAATTAGCAACAGAAGTATTTCCTACTGAATATGATCAAGCTTGTCATGCACGCATGCAAGACCATAAACTTGATTTTTGGCCATTCTATTCAGGAACAGAAATCATTGCCCCAAAAAAACCTTTCCTAGAACAAAAAATTGCACGCTTAAAACGCAGCCTGAGCACACGAAAGTGGAAGTACTTACGAAAGTAACATACCGAACACTCAAGCATTCACCCTAAGATTTGCGAATAATATTCCATGTACTGTTGAGCATTTATATTCCAGTTAAACTTATAGGCATATTTTTTACGTTCACTACTTTTAGCTTCATGCATTATATCGTCTTGCAATCCATGCTGTAACACAGAAGACATATATTCTGCATCAAATTTCTCCCAGTAGTAAACCATCTCACCCCCCACTTCCGGAAGGCTAGTTTTATTAGAACAAAACACAGGCTTACCAAAATGCAGCGCTTCTATAATTGGCAAACCAAAGCCTTCTTGTAGAGAAGGAAATACAAATGCACGACAAGCATGCATGAGTTCATATTTATCTTGTTCAGAAACCGAGCCCAAGAAAATAACTTTCTGTTGAATGCCTCTCTTCTCGATCTCAGTTAATAGTTCTTTCTTGTATTTAGTTTTAATACCGCCTGCTACAACCAGCTTAAGATCTTTTAAAGTGTCAATATGATTATTTTTATCTATCATACCCAATAAACTATGAATATTTTTACGCTTCAAACCACCTATCGTAAATAAAAAATCTGAATATTTTTGCTTCCATTTATCACTAGAATTTTCATCAACTACTGGAGGTATTTTTACACCATTCATGATAATGCGTGTCTGTTTTCCAAGTGATGCAAAGTGTGTAGCGTATTCTTGCGCTGCAAATTTCGAAATAAATGCAACATGTGAGACCTCACTAAGTTTGCGTCGCAATCTTTTTTCAGATCTTTTCCTTTCCAATGCATGTAGATCATGCACAGTCAATAAAACTGGTTTAGAAGCATTAGCCTTCGGACCCCACGGAGAATAGAAATGAATATAGTGGTATAAATCAAATTCTGGCAGATGACATAAAAAATGCCTTTGACCACTCAAGTAATAACACAGACGGTTAAACCCTGAGTATTTTGGTGATATCGCTTTGACACCTACTTGCTTATAAAATTTACTCAGCAATGGCTTAGGAACGATATATATAAACTCCAAATCAACAGACTTTAGCCCTTCTAAGGCTTGCGCATAATTCAAAGCCACTTCTGCCAACCCACAGTAAGGAGTAGATATTTTTCCGAAGTCTATTATGATTATTTTCTTATCTGACATGCTATTACTTAAAATTCACTAAAATTTATATGTTAATCATTCATTCTATAACTGATAACATTTTCTTGATAGCGCTTGCCAAAGAAAATAAATAAGGTTGGCAAGAAACCACTTTCAAATCTACTTGTCTACACTATTAAATTTGAGGATCTAATATGAAAATCACAGCTCACTCTCTCTTTATACTAATATCTCTTCTGCTAGCGCCATTTGTTTCTGCCGGCCAGTACAACTCGATTCTCAACATAGGCGATGATCTGCCTAAATTTAATAACCTACCTTCAATTTCAGGCAACACAATTTCTTCAGATCAACTTAATGATGACATTCTCGTATTTGTGTCATTAGCTAACCATTGCCCGTGGGTTAAAGGAATGGATAGCGGCCTTGTTGCACTTAGCCAACAATTCAACAATGACAGCGTTCGTATTATTGGATTGAGTATGAACCATCGTGATGACGACCGCTTACCCGCCATGGTGAAACATGCGCAAAAAGTTGGCTATAACTTTGATTATTTATATGACGAAAGCCAAGCGTTTGGAAGAGCATTAGGTGCCACTCGAACACCTGAATATTTTGTTTTCAATAAACAACGCAAATTGATTTACACGGGGGCACTTTACAACTCCCCAGCAAAAATGAACAAAGATGGGACCATAAAACATATCAATGGTGAACCAACTGAATTCTATGTAGAAAATGCTATTCTAGCCACACTCAGTAATGGGCAAGTTAATCCATCTGAAACACGCGCGCACGGATGCACTGTAAAATATGTTAATTAAATCAACGCTATCAAACACGGCAGCGCTATTAGTGTTTGTCTGTATTTCAACACTCAGCGCTGACGACAGCTCTTTGATGGAGCCAGTAAATTATCAGCAATGGACAGCTAAGTTAGAATCGCATATTCCCAATGTAGTTGTTGTTGATATGTGGGCGATGTGGTGCGTAAGCTGCATAGAGAGATTTCCAGAAATGGTGGAAATGCACAATCGCTACAATGATGATGACGTCGTATTTGCTAGCATGAATTTAGATGATAGAGATGACTCAGAATCATTATCTGCTGCAAATACCTTCTTGCACACAATGAATGCAAAATTTGATCACTATCGCATGGATGAAAATCTTATGGTTGCTTTTGAAAAAATTAATCTTATCGGGATTCCTGCAGTACTAATCTATGATAGTGAAGGGAAGGAGCGTTATCGTTTAACTGGAGACAATCCTAATAAACAATTCACTGAGCATGACGTTGAAGAAGCAATCAAAAGTCTACTAATCAAACAATAAAAACAGATCTCTTTATAGCCCTTTCTTTCTGCGATCTGTGACTTGCTCTCCAGCAATTCCCCAATTATCAGTGCTTACTTCATCAATCACTACAACAGTAGTTGCTGGATTCTTACCCAACACATTCTCTAGCAAATCAGTGGCACCTTTTATAAGTTGAGACTTTTGCTCTTGTGTCACCCCTTCCTGGGTTACTTTTATATTCACATAAGGCATGCTACATACTCCTAATTTGATGTAATAGACTGTCTAATGTCTTTAAACAATCCAGTTAAATGATCATTTCGTCCACTACCACTTTACCCATAAATGTCGACGTAATTATTATCGGCGCAGGTGCTGCTGGTTTAATGTGCGCTCTAATCGCAAGCCAACGAGGACGAGATGTTTTAATCATAGATCACGCTAATAAAGTAGGCAAAAAAATTCTCATGTCTGGCGGGGGGCGCTGCAACTTCACTAATATTTATTGTGAACCAAATAATTTCATTTCGAATAACCCCGATTTCTGCAAGTCCGCTTTATCACGATACTCGCCTCATGATTTCATAGCATTAGTTAATAAACATAATATTCCATACCACGAAAAAAAATTAGGCCAACTATTTTGTGATAATAAGTCTAAAGACATCCTAGAAATGCTTTTAAATGAATGTCATAAATCTAAAGTGAAAATCAGGACCCGCTGCGAAGTTACCAATATAAACAAGATAATCAATGGCTTTGAGGTGAAAACCAATTTAGGTCTCAGTAATTGCCAATCTTTAGTCATAGCTACTGGTGGTTTATCCATACCAAAAATGGGCGCCACAGGATTTGGTTATAAAATTGCACAACAATTTGGGCTAGATGTCTTACCTACACGCGCCGCGCTTGTCCCTTTTACAGCAGACAAAATCACATTAGACAAGCTCTCTACCTTAAGCGGTAGCTCTTTACTTGTTAATGTATCTTGCAACAACATGAGCTTTAAAGAGAATTTACTATTTACTCATAGAGGATTAAGTGGCCCAGCTATTTTGCAGATATCTTCATATTGGAAAGATGGTGACCAGATAGAAATCAACTTATTACCAAATATTAATTTATTGCAAATGCTTAAAGAAAGAAAATGCGCCAACTCAAAATCCGAGTTAAAAACAATCCTCGCAAAGGTTATTTCAAAAAATATGGCACAAGTGTTATTAGATCTATGGTTTCCAGACTTTGGATTCGCCAACAAAGCAATCAATCAATTTAAAAATTCAGATTTAAAAAATATAGCCGCGCAATTTCACTGCTGGCAATTCAAGCCCAATGGCTCTGAGGGGTACCGCACTGCAGAAGTCACATTAGGCGGTATAAACTGTAATGAAATATCTTCAAAAACAATGCAGTCGAACAAACAAAAAGGCTTATATTTTATTGGTGAAGTATTAGATGTAACAGGTCACTTAGGAGGTTTCAATTTTCAATGGGCATGGGCTTCGGGTGCTGCAGCAGGCGAACATGTCTAAATAATAAGGTTATCAAACTACTAACGAACATGATTCAGAGTATAGTGATTCATTCATTCTCTTATCAACTAAATCTATTAATCTGCCGGATGATTTAAAATATTCTGGCGCAAAACTAAAACTACCTATTTTATACTGTGCCTGAAAATTATTTTGCAGCTTGCAATTCGCAACTTGCATTTTTTCTCTTAGCTGCATTAATACAGATTCGATATTAAATGATTGATTATGAGAAGTTAAAACAATGAACTCATTATCACCTATACGCGCTACAATATCTGAAGATCTAAAAGTACCTTTCAGTGTATTGACAAAATTCACCAATATTTCTTTTTCAACCAAGCTGCCAAATTCTTCGACCAATGCTAAAAAATTTAATTTTTTAATATAGATAAGCGTTGTATGTAGTTCTTGCTTAGCTGCACCCTCCAAAACATAGTCAGCAACCGAAAGAAACCCTCTTCGATTATATAAACCAGTATGAATATCTTTATCTTCATACCTAAGAGATTGCAACGCATCTTGAGCAAGCATACCAAAATCAAACAGTGCCATACGCTCAGCATCACTCAATTTTTTTGGCTTTTTATCGATAATACACAACGTCCCCAATTTATAGTCGTCATGAGACTTTAATACAAAACCAGCGTAGAAGCGGATATAAGGGTCGCTTATCACTAATGGATTATCATGAAACCTCTCATCCAAAAATGTATCTGGCACTTCCAATATTCTACTAGAAGGATCTTGGGTTTCTGGCAATGCAATAGCATGTCCACAAAAAGATGCTTTTCTAGATGTTTCACTAACATCCAAGCCTTGCTTAGACTTAAACCACTGACGTTTAGTATCGACCAGGCTTATTAGCACAATTGGGACATCAAACATGCGCTTAGCAAGCCGCGTAATTCGATCAAACCGTTCTTCTGGAGAAGTATCAAGGACATCTAACTTTACTAAACTAGAAATTCTAGATGCTTCATCTACCGGAATTGGAGGTTCCTGCATAAACGGCCCTTATTGTTATTGGCCGACAATAGCGACCGATTAACAGAGTAGAAATCAATATGTAAAGATTATAAAGATTAATTTAGTTATATTTAACAACAACTTATACGATCAACTAAATTGGCAGGGAAGTGTTACGGCCACACTAATAAAGTAGCCGTTATAACCTTATGAGAGACTTATTGGATTAACCGGCGAAGGCAGATCACTAGATCCCATCAGGTATTGATCCACACCTTTTGCTGCTGATCTTCCTTCTGAAATTGCCCATACGATTAAACTTTGTCCTCGTTGCATATCACCAGCAGTGAAGACACCATCAACACTTGTCATCCAATTTTTGTCTGCAATGACATTACCACGTGAATCTAATTCAACACCCAGCTGCTCTAACATTCCTGGTTTTTCAGGACCCACAAAACCCATTGCTAAAAATGCTAAGTCGCATGGTAGAATTTTATTACTACCCTCAACCTCAACGAATTGCATACGCCCATCAACATTTTTCATTTCTACTGTGACCAGTTCCAATCCTTCTAATTTACCATTTCCATCATCAATAAAGCGCTTGGTTGATACAGAATAAACACGGTCAACACCTTCTTCATGTGCAGACGCTGTTCTAAAGATACGCGGCCATTCCGGCCACGGATTATCTTGTGAACGTCCCTCTGGAGGTTTCGGCATAATTTCTAATTGGTGCACAGACTTTGCACCTTGACGATTCGCAGTGCCTAGACAATCAGCACCTGTATCACCCCCACCAATAATCACAACATGTTTATCTTTAGCATCAATAAAATTGTCTGGCTTAGCATCACCCTCGCAAAGCCGATTTTGCATAGGCAAATATTCCATTGCCTGATAGATACCTTTTAATTCTCTTCCTTCAGCAGGAAGATCGCGTCGATCACATGCTCCACCAGTAAGCACTAACGCATCAAATTCTTTTTTCAATTCTTCAACAGAAATATTGTTTCCAACATGGGCATTGGTTTTAAACGTCACACCTTCCGCTTGCATTTGTTGCATTCGACGATCAAGCACTTTCTTTTCCATTTTAAATTCAGGAATTCCATAACGCATTAAACCGCCAATACGATCATCACGCTCAAACAATGTAACATCATGTCCCGCTCGTGCCAGTTGTTGTGATGCCGCCATCCCTGCAGGACCAGAACCGACAATAGCAACTTTTTTCCCTGTTTTTACTGAAGCAATCTGTGGCTTTATCCAACCGTTTTCCCACGCTTTGTTAACAATTGAAAGTTCTACTGCTTTAATATGCACTGGATCATCATTAATACCTAATACACATGAACCTTCGCAAGGTGCAGGACAAAGTGTCCCAGTAAATTCTGGAAAATTATTGGTCGCGTGCAGCCGTTGTATAGCCGCCTCCCACTGATCACGATAAACCAAATCGTTCCAGTCAGGAATCAAATTACCCAAAGGGCAGCCCTGATGACAAAAAGGAATTCCACAATCCATGCAACGCGCTGCCTGCTCTTTTAATGGCTCCGGCTGCCATGGTGCCATGACCTGATTCCAATCCAGCAATCTTTGCTCAACAGCGCGATACGGTTGTTTGCCACGCCGTACTTCCATAAATCCTGTAACCTTACCCATGTGCAGCCTCCATTACAGCCTCATCAACCGAAGTTCCTTCTGCTTTCGCACGCTTTATAGCTTCTAGCACACGCTTGTAATCCTGAGGCATAACTTTTATAAATTGACCTTGATAGCTAGACCAATCATCCAAGATCTTCTTAGCCACAGTACTTTTCGTGTACTCAACATGTTTTGTTAACATGCTTTTAACCAATTCAATGTCTTCCTCTTCAACCAAATCCTCAAGACCTACATCGCTTTGATTACAATTAATATCAAACTTTTCTTTATCTTCTAATACATAAGCAACCCCGCCAGACATACCTGCTGCAAAGTTCCTACCAGTTGAACCAATCACAACAACATTCCCACCAGTCATATATTCACAACAATGGTCACCAACACCTTCAACTACTGTGTTAACGCCGCTATTACGAACCGCAAAACGCTCACCAGCAATACCTCTTATATAAGCTTCACCTGAAGTTGCACCGTATAAACAAACATTGCCTACAATAATATTTTCTTCAGGCACAAAACTAGAATGCTTAGATGGGAATACGACTATTTTAGCGCCGGACAAACCCTTACCAAGATAATCATTAGCATCACCCTCTAAAGTCATGGTGACGCCTTTAGGAACAAAAGCACCAAAACTCATACCAGCAGAACCATTAAAATGTGCTCTTACAGTATCCTCAGGCAAACCTTCGCTGCCATAACGCTTTGTAATGTTGTAACCAAGAATAGTACCTACACTGCGGTTAGTATTCTGTACAGGCAAAATAATATCGACTGACTTGCGCTCTTCGATAGCCTCTTTACATTGCGGCACTAGCGCTGTCATATCTAAAGATAACTCTAATCCGTGATCTTGCTTAGTCATACAGTACAAACCAGTACCGGCGTGTGGTGTTGGCTTATGAAGTATTGCTGAAAAATCCAAGCCTTTAGCTTTCCAATGATCAACTGCTTTCTTCGTATTCAAGGCTTCAACTTGGCCTATCATTTCATCAATAGTACGAAAGCCAAGTTGCGCCATGTATTCACGCACCTCATCCGCAATAAACTTAAAGAAATTTTCTACAAACTCTGGTTGTCCGCCAAATTTTTTGCGTAACTCAGGGTTTTGTGTCGCCACACCTACGGGACATGTATTTAAGTGACAAACACGCATCATAATGCAACCCATTACCACTAGTGGAGCGGTTGAGAATCCGTACTCTTCTGCACCTAGCAATGCAGCAATAATCACATCACGTCCGGTCTTAAGCTGTCCATCAGTTTGAACGACTATACGATCACGCAAACCATTCTGAACTAGTACTTGTTGAGTTTCTGCCACACCTAATTCCCACGGCAATCCTGCATGCTTTAATGAATTCATTGGTGAAGCGCCAGTACCTCCATCATAACCAGAAATAAGCACAACATCAGAGTGCGCTTTGGCAACACCTGCTGCGACTGTACCTACGCCAACTTCTGCGACCAGTTTGACATGCACACGCGCTTCTGGGTTTGAATTCTTCAAGTCATAAATTAATTGAGCAAGATCCTCAATCGAGTAAATATCATGATGCGGTGGAGGAGAAATAAGTCCAACGCCTGCAGTTGAATGACGTACTTTCGCCACCCACGGATAAACTTTCGTTCCAGGCAATTGACCACCCTCACCTGGCTTTGCTCCTTGTGCCATTTTAATTTGGATATCGTCAGCGTTTACCAAGTATTCACTGGTCACTCCAAATCGACCAGACGCAACTTGCTTAATAGCACTACGTCGCAAGTCACCATTTTCATCTCGAGTAAAACGATCGGGGTCCTCACCACCTTCACCAGTATTAGAACGACCGCCAATACGATTCATCGCAATAGCTAATGTCTCGTGCGCTTCCTGACTAATCGAACCATATGACATAGCACCTGTTGAAAAACGCTTCATGATATTTTCAATCGGCTCAACTTCTTCAATAGGAATCGGTTTTCTATCAGAACTTAATTCGAACAAACCACGTAACGTTGCTAAGTGCTCATTCTGATTGTCTACACGGTCGGTATATTCCTTGAAAATTTTATACTGACCAGTACGAGTTGCGTGCTGCAACTTGAACACAGTCTCTGGATTAAACAAGTGATATTCACCATCACGTCGCCATTGATATTCTCCACCCCATTCTAGATCTGGCGATTTTGAAGGACGAACAGGATAAGCATTGTGATGATGCACAGCCACTTCTGCTGCAACTTCTTCTAAACCGATACCGCCAATTCGTGATGCGGTCCAAGTAAAATATTTATCAACAAATTCTTTATTCAAACCAATGGCTTCAAACACCTGAGCACCACGATAAGACTGTACTGTAGAAATACCCATTTTCGCCATGATTTTAGTTAGAGATTTATTAACTCCCTTAATAAAATTCTTAACTGCTTTGTCATGCTCCATCTCAGGAATATGGCCCTTTCCAATCAAGTCTCCTAAAGACTCAAATGCAAGATACGGATTCACAGCACCGATACCGTAGCCAATTAATACTGCGAAGTGATGGACTTCACGTGGCTCACCAGACTCCAGTACTAACCCTATCTTTGTTCGCGTACCATTACGTATTAAATGATGGTGGACGCCCGCAGTTGCAAGTAATGCTGGTATTGCTGCATTATTTTGATCAACACCACGATCAGACAGAATGATATTTGTATTACCCCCAGCGATTGCTTCATCTACCTGATTACAGACTACTTGTAATGCCTTATCTAAACCTTTACCACCTTCAGCAACAGGATACAAAATAGAAACAGTTGCTGTTTTCAAACCTGGTAAATCAACGTCACGTATACGCGCCAATTCCTCATTCGTTAATACAGGCGAGGCTAATTTGATTTGCCGACAACTATCTGCCTCTGGCTTCAATAAATTTCTCTCTGCTCCAATTGTTACTGCAACTTGAGTAACTAATTCTTCACGAATGCCGTCTAATGGTGGATTAGTCACCTGTGCAAACAGTTGTTTGAAGTAGTCATACAATAAACGTGATCTATTTGATAACACGGCTAATGCCGCATCTGTTCCCATAGAACCTACAGGCTCCATACCTTTGGCGGCTTTTGGCGCCATAAGTACACGCAAATCTTCATGGGTATAACCAAACGCTTGTTGACGCAATAACAACGTTTCTTTGTCAGTGCCATGAATCTGTTTAGGATTAGGCAATTTTTCGACTTCAACTAAATGCTTCTCTAGCCATTCAGCATAAGGATGCTCTGTTGCAAACTGCTGCTTCAATTCCTCATCATCTATTATGCGACCTTGATTGGTATCGACCAAGAAAATACGGCCTGGGTGCAAACGATCTTTGATCAAAACATTTTCTGGCGGGATATCTAGAACACCAACTTCTGACGCCATTACCACCATGTCATCTTTAGTTACATAATAACGCGATGGTCGTAAACCATTTCGATCCAACACCGCGCCAATAACTTCACCATCGGTAAATGCAACCGAGGCAGGGCCATCCCAAGGCTCCATTAGGCATGCATGATATTCATAGAATGCTTTACGTTCTGCCGACATAATTTCATGCCCACTCCACGCCTCTGGAATCATCATTAAAATTGCATGCGGGAGCGGCCTTCCACCCATATGTAGAAATTCCATAACGTTATCGAAAGTTGCGGAGTCACTACCACCTTCAATGCAGATCGGGAAAATTTTCCTTAAATCATCACCAAATAATTCTGATTCACATAGTGATTCTCTTGCACGCATCCAATTAGCATTGCCGCGCGCAGTATTAATTTCTCCATTGTGAGCAACATATCTAAACGGATGCGCCAATCTCCATGCGGGAAATGTGTTTGTAGAAAAACGTTGATGCACTAGTGCTATGGCTGATTCAAAATCAGGCTCTAAAATATCCGGGTACATCAATTCGAGCTGAGATACTGTCAACATGCCTTTATAAATAAAAGTACGATACGACAATGAAGGAATATAAAAATGATGACACTCAGAAAGGTCTGAATTCCAAATAGCATTTTCAGCTAATTTACGTATGACGAACAACTTGCGCTCAAAAGCAGCTTCATCTTTTGCATCAGGTCCTTTACCAATAAATATTTGCTTAAAGCTAGGCTCTCCTAACTTAGCAGTAGGTCCTAAACTAGAATCATCTGTCGGTACTTCTCTCCAACCTAAAACTGTTTGACCTTCTTCGGTAATAATATTTTCTATAATTTTTTGGCATTGTTTGGATTGCGATTTATCGTTTGGAAGAAATACTAAACCTGCACCATATTGACCATATTCTGGTAAGTCGATATTACTTTCCATACACACGCGCGAAAAAAACTTATGCGGCATCTGTATAAGAATACCAACGCCATCACCGGTATTTTCTTCACACCCACAGGCACCACGGTGCACTAACTTCTTTAGTATGGTTAGGCCATTTTCAACAATTGCATGTGACTTACGTCCTTTGATATCAGCAACAAAACCAACACCACACGAGTCGTGTTCATAATCTGGGTCATAAAGGCCTTGTGCTGGCGGGTAATTATTCTGCATATGGATTCCGCATTTACGTTATTTTTAATTTTGGCGAGCTGAATTTCTTTATAAAATCGCTACTTAGCCGTTCCAGCCCATGTGCTGAAAGGGCCGCAGATTATAATGCAGTGCAGATTACAGTGGCAAGCTAGGATAAGGGGATAGACGTGGATTTAGACCGTACACTGGAATTAGGCCTGGCTACTAGAAAAGACGATTAATCTCATTAAATTCAGTAAGTTACACAAATAATATAAGCCACTACTCCCGATTAATCAAAGAATTAGTGCGCTTTTATCTTTTGCTTGCCACAATTAGAGCACTTGTAGACTGTCACTAATTTACCTTTTTTAGTGTCGAATTTATTATCAGTGATAACAGCCCACTTATGATGTCCATGCTGACATAAGCCAAGTTTTTTGATGCGAGGCTTTTTAAAGGGGATAACATTACTCATAAATTAAAACATATCTTAATGATGCAATTGACATGTTAATGATCTTTAACAGGTCTGTAACTAACTGATACTAAGATGTGGCTATGCATACAACTATCTATTCGCGAACAACACACCCGCTGCACAAAATACACCTGCAAGCAGGAGGAATAAGAAATATTTTGTTATTACTGTATGAATTATAACTCGCTGATCCTCAAGCCAAATTTTCTTGACACTACTCAAGCGATCAAGCAGATAACCAGTCACAAACCCAACTGGAACAAGCGCAATCAAGTACAATGATAATTCTGACGAAGAACCAATTAGAAATGCAATATATGCAGACATCATATAAAACATTGTGGTGATTAGTGAAAACATAAAATCTAGAATAACATGAATTATTACGCCTAGATTCTAGTCATGATCAAAGATAATTTGAGTAGAACCTCTAAAAATTTCAGCTAGCAGCGACAGTAAGTCCTAAATATCTGAAAAATAATATACTAGATTTGTGGCGGTAAATTTAATTCTAGATTAGTATGCAAAATATACTATAACAATAACAATAAAGAGCACCCCTTGGCGCGCAATAATCTATATATATTAATGACTTACGTGGGAGCATTACCGTTCATTGCGTGTGCATCTATGATATATACGGGGATTAATAATATTGGCCCACTTGGTCCTGTGAATGAAATAGTTTCTGTATATGCCCTGATTATTATATCTTTCATTGCTGGAATACACTTAGGCACCTATCTTTTTTATAACACCAAAACACCTAAAGCTTTATTCATCATCAGTAACGCCGTCGCGGCTCTCGCCTGGATGTCATTATTATTTGCCAACCCCAGCAACTCTGTACTAATTCTTGTGGGCGCATTTATATATTTACTCGGCGTAGACTTCTTGCTTAAGCGAGAAATGTTTATTTCTACAACTTATTTTATTACTCGAATTATTGTAACTGTGATTTCAGCTGGATCGCTGCTATTTGTTTCTGGAATGAGTTAAGCCGCATTTGCTAACTGCTGCTCAGCCAGATTTGCAAGATCATCAATCACATCGACACTTTGCTCAAAAACTAGCTGAGCATATCTTTCATCACGAATAGCTATCTGTTTGAATAATTCCGTTGTCAAAGGAACTGGATCAGATACCGCATTTGCAATTGCGTCTTCACTAGCAACCTGGCCAACGTCACCAACAAACTCGCCTATGGACTCCACCGCTGAAGAGGTTTGTTGCGAAGTTGCAATACCTTGTACTTCCCGATAAGTTTTTGTAACTTCAACGGTTTTAGATGACTGTAGATTTAACGAAAAATTTGCAAGCTGATCTGTATCAATACCAATTCGTGATGCTTTTTGAAAAGCTCCAGCAAAATTACCTCTATAGAATTTATCTGCCAAACGATCTACATTCTTTATCAATTTATCGATAGCAGCCTGTTCTTGCTTATTAATATCACCACTAACTTGATATGAGATTTCTTTGCCTCGCTCAACTTGACGATCAATACTAACGTTAAAACCACTTTCATCAAATGTGGCTTGCTTAGACACTTGCTTGGAAAAAGATTTTTCAATACTCAACTTGACCGTGTCACCTTCTTGGGTTTTCACACTCAATTCAAAACTACTAGAACGTTGTATATCTCTTGTTTTTAGATACTCTATTTGTCTAGTTTGAGCTTGTGAAGCTTGTAAATTTTTCTGCAATACTTCAATGCGATTAATTTCGCTACCACTGGGGTTTGATCCTGGTGTAGTTAATAACGCTTGATCACTAGTTGAGACATTTTGTGTAATTCGATTATCTATTCGCTCTAGACCTCGTTCAATTTTATTAAATGCGCGTTCTATCTGTCTTTCCAAACGCGGCTCCAAATCAAATCTGCCTCGCAATGCATCTTTAGCTGATGCAAAGCCCTGCTCAATGCCTTCACGAGCTTCATTTAAAATTCCCAGCAGTTCTTGATCAGATGCACCGCCATTTCGTGCTTCACGAAGCTCTTGGCGCACAAAACTTAAAACATTTTTTGCAATAATTTTAGCAGGCGATCGACCGTCATTATTCTCTTGCAAACTGACTTTCTTACCCAAACCATCACTCAATGCTCTTTCCAATAAATTGACCGAACTAGAGGGCGAATAAAAGCTCTCATTATTAGACCGGAATCGACTTTGCGAATCATTTGACAGAATATTGCTAGCTAACTCACGCGTAACACTGCGCGAATAACTAGCTGACAAATCAAAATGAAATCTATTGCTGAGATTGCTGTTTTCTATAGTCATGACAAATGCACACTGGCTTTAATGTTAAAATTCATGACGTCTAATCGGCCAGTTGAAAGGAAGCTCAATATTTTTACGGCAACAGCTATCTATTTAAAGATAAATGGTATGCAGGAATGAAAATCATATTTAAAGTAAAGACTAGTCCTTACTATGCATTTCCACCATGCTTTCCCCTGATTCTGTTCTTTATTTAGCGGCAAACTCTCTTACTGTTAGGAGTAAATCATAAGAGTAGAGATGTAATGCTACGGGATCATTTTGATCACTCTGCTCAAACAGGGGAAAATTTTTACTTTGCGGTATTCATGCAATATCTTTTGAATAAACTGCTTACATGATGAACAAAATTGGACATTCTAAGTTATTGTCTTAATTAGGAATTTTGAGTTGAACTGGCCCAAATTCACCAATCTTAATTATTCAAAAATTTTTTTTCAACTCTGAGAATGAATCGATCACATAACTCACTGATATAATTGATAAAATCAATTCCAAATATCCAGCGTGAAACGCTCATAAATTGGGTTATGATCGGCCAATCAATGCACAGTACACTATAGCTAAAACACTAAGTAGTTATACTAGTTTGATTGCTTTCTTAGTAAAATCAATTGTTATAGTCAACAAAATGGCTTGCTTAGAGATATGACTGAAATGGAATATGCAAGAGTCCCAGATAATGAGAATGACCGTCTTACAGTTTTATATGATACGGACATTTTAGATACTCCAGCTGAAAGTACATTTGACGCTATAACCAGCGTAACTGCCAACATATGTGCAACACCACTATCTTTTATTTGTTTAGTTGATTCTGAACGGGTCTGGTTTAAATCATCCAGCGGCATAGATGGAATCAGTGAAGTAAATCGTGAAATTGCTTTTTGTCCGTATACCATCATGCAGGACGATGTATTTGAAGTTCAAAACGCTTCAATGGATCCACGCTTTAAGAACAGTCCTATGGTAACGGAAGCACCCAACCTCCAGTACTACGCAGGTGCACCACTTGTAACTAGTGACGGCTTCGCATTAGGTACCCTGTGTGTCATGGATTACAAACCAAGAGAATTAGACGAACAACAAAAACAACAATTGAAGAAGTTGGCATTAACTACAACAGCACTGATTGAAGCCAAAAGAATTAAAGAAATAAAACGTCTTTCAATCATTCACCGCTTAGGTGACATCGTAGAAATCTCATCCAATGAAATTTACCTGATTGACGCCGAAAGCAAGAATATTAATTACGCCAACCGAGCCGCTCAACTAAATCTTGGCTATAGTTCAAATACACTGAGTCAACTTGAGTGGGGCAAAATCGTTAAACATGCACCCATAAGCATCATTGATAAATTTATAAATACAAGCAATTTATCTTATTCAGCTCCAATCAGATTCCAAGCCATGCATATACGCAATGATGGCTCTGAATATCCAGTTGAATGCACATTGCAAAATAGCGGCTTTGAAAATAATGAATTTATAGTCATATGTACTGACATAAGTCAGAGAAAAAATGCAGAAAATAGAGAGAGAATATTGATGAATAATATTGCTCACATGGACCGCATTAATGCCACTGGCGCACTTGCTTCTGGTTTAGCCCATGAACTAAATCAACCATTAACAGCTGTCACACAATATTGCGATACTGCGCTTATAATTGCAGAAAAATATCATAGTGATGATAATAAGTTGTTAGAAGCATTAAAAAAAGCTGCAACTCAAACAATACGTGCAGGAGAGATTGTAAAAAGATTTAGAGCATTTACAGAAAAACGCTTACCTTCACGCAGCCAAATTAATATTAATGAATTACTAGAAGAGACACTATCGTTGGTAAACCACGATATTGTTGAACAAAACATATCGCTTGATGTAGAGATTCAGCAGAACATCGAAGAATTACATGCAGATTCGATACAAATACAACAAGTTTTGCTTAATATTATTACTAACAGCATTCAAGCCATGGAAAAGAAATTTTCCAAACGCCTTGTGATTAACTGTGCAAATACTTCTAATAATCAAATCCAATTTACCATTTCAGACACCGGAGATGGAATTGATGATTCCTTACTAGATGATTTAATAACTCCCATCCCCTCAAAAAAGCCAAATGGAACAGGATTAGGTCTATGCGTGTGTAAATATATTATCGAGTCTCATAACGGCCAACTATGGAGTGATACTGATTACACCGATGGCGCACGTATCATTTTCAGCATACCTTCAAAGTCCTTATGAGTAATATAGAAGAATCTCCGACGGTACACTTGATTGATGATGACGAAGCAGTAAGGAATTCTATCTGTATGTCCCTTACCGTTGAAGGCTTCAAAGTCAAAGAATATCCATCAGCAATCGAATTCCTAGAGAAGTACAACAATCAGCCTGGTTGTATTATCGCTGATATTCAGATGCCTAAAATGAACGGATTAAGCCTTCAACAGCATTTAATTGAATCGAAGATACACACACCGATAATATTCATCACTGGGCATGGAAACATTCCCATGTCTGTCAAAGCGGTAAAATTAGGTGCTGTAGACTTCATTGAAAAGCCATTTGCAAAAAAAATTCTGTTAGATAGCATCAGAAATGCACTGAATATAGACGTGAAAAATAGAGAAATCGACAGATCCCGTCAAAATATAAAGAATAGATATGCGTTGCTTACTTCACGCGAAAAAGAAGTGTTACGCATGTTAGTTAAAGATCATGCAACACTCACTAATAAAGCCATTGCAGAGACATTAGGGATTAGCAAGAGAACTATAGAAGTTCACCGAAGTAATATCATGTCCAAAATGTTGGCCCAGACTCGTGCTGAATTAGTCGAGTTATCTAAAATCTGCACTTTTGAGGATCTTGAGCCAACTGTAAATTAAAGTGAATTTAACTACATTACACAAGCTGCAAATCTAACAAGCCTTCCATTTTCTCTGCGGTTTCAGACTTACCAGTTCGGCTATCACCTACAAGCGCAACGGTGACACTTTCAGATTTAGTATCACCACCATTTCGTGCTCGTTTTTCACTGGCAATTTCTTTAATCATATCGATCATGTGTTGAGCAAGACGCACAGGACCTTCCTGCTCAATTTCATCACGATTGGTAAAACCACATCTTGATACATCATCATCAGTGACATGCTCATAGCATCCAGCCATCATCTGACTATTAACGACACCGACGCGCATTTCTTTTTTGGCCACTAAATTTTCCATGGAACTAATGAAGTCTTTTTCTAAAATAGAAAACTTTTCGCGCAAGTCAGGATGCAAAACTGTTCCATCTTTATCTTCCAACATTGGGAATGGATTTGCCCAGTAACTAATTTCTTTTTTACCACGATGCGTTTGTGTACTACCTGCTGCTACGCGTTCACCCCTTCTGAATTGTTCTATCGCATCCATGACAGGCATATCAGTAAAAATTGTTTGTTCCCCTTCTGCAATGATATTGAAATTATTATTGTACATCAGCCCATCTAGCTGATGCCCTGTCATCACTTCATCAACGGTTGCTACAGGAACAATTTGTCTCGCATTTGAGCCAGACTCTTTGTTGTAACCGATTTCTCTGCCTATCATTTGCATTTTCGCATGCTCACTAAACCCATCTAGACATGCACAAATGCACCGGTTTCTGTACCATAAAATATGGGCCTTTCAACGCCATCATCCCCTTTTTCCAATACTGCACGACCCATATCATCTGCTTTCACAAGCATTTCAGTGATATATGGCTCATTAGTTTTATCGTCAAAATGGCAGACATAACGTGTGCAACCGCAGTGTAACGGTAAATCACCTGCGCGAATCGCAAGTACATTATGCAGGGTTAGAATTGGCTTTTTGCCGTAGCCGAAATACTGGCATTCATCAAGGCCAGGCACTAGTCCGACAAGTAATTCATTTTCTTCATCCCAGTAGTAACCAAGGTCATCCATATTTGAAGATGGGCAACCAAATACAAATACACCATCAGGTTTTCTATTAGTTAAAATATCTTCAGCTTCCGCAAACGGGAATAAGTTTAATAGGCCTGCTTCAATCTCAATAAATCCATTTGACTTATGCAAATAAGCAACGATTAACCAAGCTCCCACCCGCAAAGGAACAGCTGTCCAATCGTCTGGGCAGAATTCATCATGTTTAAATGGATTATGATCTAACTCAAAGAATGGATATGCACGTTTATTTGCAGCTGTGTGGTAATCCACGCCTGTTCGAATATCTGCAGCAATAGTTAAAGGTACTGATGAAAGCGATACGTAATCAGATGGCAAATTCAAATAATGACCAGATATTTCTCCAGCCGTAATACTAGGATGTGCATCCATACCAGCTGAACGACGCACACCAGTTTCAAGTCCCACTTTCTTTAGCAAAATACGGCGTGTTTCTAATACAAGCTCAGAAAGACTTGCTGCCTTATTGGTCACCAGATCCTTAATTGAATCAGGAGTTTCATCTCCAGTAATCACTTCATTATGTAATCTCACCAATCTCGAATAAGTAACATTTCTGAAATGATGAAACCCTCCATCAATAAATTTTGCAACTGCAATATTTCTTTCAGCGACACTTTCTTCAAGTGCATTATCTGACTCAAGTATTTTTAAAATATCTCGAGCACCTAAATTCAAAATAAAATTTATTTTACTTTGTACTTCTAGTTTATTTTCTTTTCTATTTCTTAAATTAGCAATAAATTCCATTTTGTATTTTTGTAGGAATTTAGAAAACACTCTACTCTTCAATAAATGTTCTGGAGTACTGCATCCTTCTCGGATTTCTAATACGTTTTGGGGATTAAATTGCAAAGAGACGCTAGACTCCAACATCTGCGGATTATTAGTCATAGTATTATTCACTTTATTTTATCGTTATTGTTTTCATAGTTAAGTACGACTATACACAAGGTGATTACCTTTTCCTCTAAAAAAAACTTATGCAACAATAGCTTTGATCTAATACACTTTTTGAACACTTTTAAAGCGTTTTATTAAGGATCATATGCTTGTTATTAATTTAGAAACTATATAAACAATATAGCAGTTAACTATATTAAAATATTGTTATATACGCTTATATTAAATGCCAAAATCTTGCTGTGTTATTACAGAAAGAAAAGTGAGATAGTTGTTCTTATATTTTTCTATGAAAAGATCATGAGGAAAGTGATGGGTAATTCTAATTCTCAAATCGACAATACAAAATCTACCAACGAACAAAAAAATAAATTCAAAGACATAGAAGACGCTATTCAAAAAGCGATCGATAATGAAAAATTACAGACTAGCAGTTGTCAAAATAAAACTAAAAAGTTAGCTCATAAATAGCATCGCTAATGAATGCGACACTATTAATTCTTCCTAGAGATTTTTGACTGCATCTCGATAGTCGTTACACTCTTCAATCAAACGTCGCTTTAATTCTGAATCACTCAGAGAATCAAACACACGTGAACGTGAACTCAAACTATCTTCTTGTTTTTTTATTTCACTCACTAACGTTGATTGTGAATTTTCCCCAGTTTCAGATACACCAAAAAATACTCCTCCCACATCAACTGCAAAATGAATGTCTCTTACTGAGTCACCAATACAGATAGGCGGGTAAGTTTTTCCTATTTCAGAAGTGAGTCGACGTTGTGCTCGAATTTGATGACGCCACATTCCACCTACAAAGCGTGCTTTTGAACCATCCGATGATGTACCGGGTGACCCAACTGCAAAAGCATTATTAGGTCCAAAAACTCCACCTCGACTTAAGCCTAGCTCTTCGACAGAATTAAGAAAATCAAACTGAGTCTGATATCGATAAGACACAAGTACCATTTGCGCCATAGTTGAGAGCTCTCGTAAAAATTCCAAGTTCTCTTCGGGGACAACATCGTATTCTAGGTCATCTTTAAGGTATTGAGTTAAGCGTCGTGTAAACAAACCGTTAAAGTAAACACTCAAGCAATCTTTAACTTCATTGGATAGCTGTGAATCCTCAAGAACACGCTTAATAAGTCCTTTAGGGCCCCCGTGCGTGCGATACCATTCACTGCATTTGTCTTCACTTAACTCAGGCAATTCACCATCAAATTGAAGTTCACGGTTTGCGAAAGTCCGTACCTGCTCATAAGTTGATAAAGAAATCGCAATCCTCCTTCCAGAAGCATTAGTAGAAGGAATAATCGTTCCATCAAGATCAAAAAATATGAGCCTTTTTGGAAGTAAGTGTTCACGATAATCATCACTAATTGAACTAGCCATCTATAGTCACTCTAAGTTTTTTGGAAGCACAGTAATCAACATTCTTGTTTTCTTCTAGCGCTATTCTGACAGTGTTAAGTTTTAAGTCTATAGACGCTAGTTCTTTGTCGGTCTAATAATGACGCGTTTAATCTAATGCACCAGTTATGTGCTATTAGTCTATATCAAGATAAATCTAAATTATTACACCACAATTCCTCTGAAACTAATTAAACCCAAAATAAATTAGCTTAGAAAAATTAGAACTCTGTGCATTTAATTAGACACCTAAATTTTTTAAGGCGATGCGTTTGAATATTAAATGTCGAAGAAATAAAAAAAGGCCCTGATGTATTCATCAGAGCCTTTGTATTAATGCCTGGCGATGTCCTACTCTCACATGGGGAGACCCCACACTACCATCGGCGCAGAACGGTTTCACTTCCGAGTTCGAGATGGGATCGGGTGGGTCACATTCGCTATGGTCACCAAGCAATTTGGTATGCCTCCAGTTTTTTAACTGGTAACGCGACCTCCAGGGATGGAGGAAGTGCTAGAAATTGTCTGGAACAATTTCAGTGCAAATTCTGGAAATGCATTCAATTCAAGAAGTATGTCAGTGTAAATGTTACTAGTCACGTCACTCAATGTGCTTGAGTGTTATATGGTCAAGCCGCACGGCCAATTAGTACAAGTTAGCTTCACGCATTACTGCGCTTCCACACCTTGCCTATCAACGTCGTAGTCTTCGACGGGCCTTTAGAGACTTTAAAAGTCTAGTGAAATCTAATCTTGGGAGAGGCTTCCCGCTTAGATGCTTTCAGCGGTTATCCCTTCCGAACATAGCTACCCGGCAATGCAACTGGCGTTACAACCGGCACACCAGAGGTTCGTCCACTCCGGTCCTCTCGTACTAGGAGCAGCTTCCCTCAAATTTCAAACGCACACGGTAGATAGGGACCGAACTGTCTCACGACGTTCTAAACCCAGCTCGCGTACCACTTTAAATGGCGAACAGCCATACCCTTGGGACCTGCTTCAGCCCCAGGATGTGATGAGCCGACATCGAGGTGCCAAACACTGCCGTCGATATGGACTCTTGGGCAGTATCAGCCTGTTATCCCCGGCGTACCTTTTATCCGTTGAGCGATGGCCCTTCCATTCAGAACCACCGGATCACTAAGACCTGCTTTCGCACCTGCTCGACGTGTCTGTCTCGCAGTCAAGCATCCTTATGCCTTTGCACAAACCGTACGATTTCCGACCGTACTTAGGATACCTTCGCGCTCCTCCGTTACTCTTTGGGAGGAGACCGCCCCAGTCAAACTACCCACCATACACTGTCCCTAACCCAGATAATGGGTCGAGGTTAGAACTCCAAACATACCAGGCTGGTATTTCAAGGTTGGCTCCACCTGAACTAGCGTCCAAGTTTCAAAGCCTCCCAGCTATCCTACACAAGTAGGTTCAAAGTTCAGTGTAAAGCTGTAGTAAAGGTGCACGGGGTCTTTCCGTCTAGCCGCGTGTACACTGCATCTTAACAGCGATTTCAATTTCACTGAGTCTCGGGTGGAGACAGTGTGGCCATCGTTACGCCATTCGTGCAGGTCGGAACTTACCCGACAAGGAATTTCGCTACCTTAGGACCGTTATAGTTACGGCCGCCGTTTACCGGGGCTTCGATCAAGAGCTTCGTCCGAAGACTAACCCCATCAATTAACCTTCCGGCACCGGGCAGGCGTCACACCCTATACGTCCTCTTACGAGTTTGCAGAGTGCTGTGTTTTTAGTAAACAGTCGCAGCCACCTATTCACTGCGGCCCCCACCAGCTTAGAGAGCAAGTCTCATCACCAGCAAGGGCGCACCTTCTCCCGAAGTTACGGTGCAATTTTGCCTAGTTCCTTCACCCGAGTTCTCTCAAGCGCCTTAGAATTCTCATCCCACCCACCTGTGTCGGTTTGGGGTACGGACCAACAGTACCTGAAGCTTAGAGGATTTTCCTGGAAGCATGGCATCAACCACTTCACTCCATAAAGGAGCTCGTCATCGTATCTCAGCATTAAGGACCCGGATTTGCCTAAGTCCTCTGCCTACATACTTAAACCGGCAACCATCAGCCGGCTGATTTAGCCTTCTCCGTCCCCCCATCGCAGTACTGCCGGGTACAGGAATATTAACCTGTTTTCCATCGACTACGCCTTTCGGCCTCGCCTTAGGATCCGACTAACCCTGCGCTGATTAGCATGGCGCAGGAAACCTTGGGTTTTCGGCGTGCGGGTTTTTCACCCGCATTATCGTTACTCATGTCAGCATTCGCACTTCTGATACCTCCAGCAAACCTTACGATTCACCTTCACAGGCTTACAGAACGCTCCTCTACCATGCGTGTAAACACGCATCCGCAACTTCGGTACATAGCTTAAGCCCCGTTAAATCTTCCGCGCGGACCGACTCGACCAGTGAGCTATTACGCTTTCTTTAAAGGGTGGCTGCTTCTAAGCCAACCTCCTGGCTGTCTATGCCTTTCCACATCGTTTCCCACTGAGCTATGATTTTGGGACCTTAGTTGGCGGTCTGGGTTGTTTCCCTTTCCACTACGGACGTTAGCACCCGCAGTGTGTCTCCCATGATTGAACTTCTAGGTATTCGGAGTTTGCAATGGTTTGGTAAGTCGGGATGACCCCCTAGCCATAACAGTGCTCTACCCCCTAGAGTTATACATGAGGCTCTACCTAAATAGATTTCGAGGAGAACCAGCTATCTCCGAGCTTGATTAGCCTTTCACTCCGATCCACAGCTCATCCCCTCATTTTTCAACATAAGTGGGTTCGGTCCTCCAGACAGTGTTACCTGTCCTTCAACCTGGCCATGGATAGATCGCCCGGTTTCGGGTCTACTCCCAGCGACTGATTCGCCCAATTAAGACTCGGTTTCCCTACGCCTCCCCTAAACGGTTAAGCTTGCCACTGAAAGTAAGTCGCTGACCCATTATACAAAAGGTACGCAATCACAGAACAAGTCTGCTCTCACTGCTTGTATGCATACGGTTTCAGGTTCTATTTCACTCCCCTCTCCGGGGTTCTTTTCGCCTTTCCCTCACGGTACTAGTTCACTATCGGTCGGTAGAGAGTATTTAGCCTTGGAGGATGGTCCCCCCATGTTCAGACAGGATATCACGTGTCC